>JAZTWK010000037.1:0-49544 GCA_045635865.1 Victivallaceae bacterium | reverse complement strand
GAGCAGCACGTGCGCGTTGGCCTGCGCCATCGGGCCGTCGGCGGGGGGGACCACGAGGAGCGCGCCGTCCAGCTGGGCCGCACCGGTGATCATGTTCTTGACATAGTCAGCGTGTCCGGGGCAGTCGACGTGAGCGTAGTGACGCTTCTCGGTCTGATATTCGACGTGAGCGGTGTTGATGGTGATGCCGCGCTCTTTTTCCTCGGGCGCGTTGTCGATTTCGTCATAACGACGGATCTCGCCACCGAATTTCTTGTTGAGCACCATGGTGATCGCGGCGGTCAAAGTAGTTTTGCCGTGGTCGACGTGACCGATGGTACCGATGTTGACGTGCGGTTTGGTTCTCTCGAATTTTTTCTTAGCCATTTTTAGCCTCCGTTTGGTTGCCTTGCCTTCGCTTAGCCTTATTTCTCTCGAACTCTATCTAAAAACTGGAGCCTACATCCAGATTTGAACTGGAGACCTCATCCTTACCAAGGATGCGCTCTACCAACTGAGCTATGTAGGCCCGACCTAAAACTTGAATGGTACTCGGGGGGGGATTTGAACCCCCAAGGATTGCTCCATATGGACCTCAACCATACGCGTCTGCCAATTTCGCCACCCGAGCATCGGGCATCAACTGCCATTTGCTTCGCCATTTTGGATAGCGAAACAGTCTTAATATAACCTCAAAATGAAAAATTGCAAATCAAATGCCGATACTTTTTTTCAAAAAAGCCGATTTTGTTCATTTTTGAGCCGTTCCGCCAGCTTGGAAACCCGCACTTCGTGACGAAAATTTCCCACTGCCAATTCCAGCGCCCGGCGACTGCCGACCATCACCAAAAGTTTTTTCGCCCGGGTCATCGCCGTATAGACCAAGTTGCGCTGAAGCATCATATAGTGCGCGTTGAGCAGCGTCATCACCACCGCGGGAAACTCGCACCCCTGCGCCTTGTGGACGGTCACGGCGTAGGCGCGCACCAGTTGACTTGCCTCGTCGAAACTGTACTCCACTTCCCGCCCGTCGTCGAAGCGCACGAAAAACTGCTTTTTGCTGTTGTATATCTCGCGCAAGATGCCGATGTCGCCGTTGAAAACATTTTTGTCGTAGTTGTTGGCGATCTGCATCACCTTGTCGCCCCGGCGGAAGTTCCGCCCGCCGTGCTGAAATCCGGGGATCATGTCGCCGGGATTGAGCAGATTTCCCAAGTAATCGTTGAGCGCGAGCGTGCCGCACTCGCCCCGGTTCATCGGCGTCAATACGGCGATGTCGCGCTTCTTATCCAGATTGAAGCGGCGGGGGATCCGCTCGGTCACCAACCTGCCGATCAGGTCGCGGCAGGCGAGCGGATCATCCTGCTCGATCCAAAAGAAGTCGGGGGTGCGGTTGCCCAGCTGCGGCAACTGCCCGGCGTTGACCGCGTGGGCGCTCCGGACGATGCCGCTGCCCGCCGCCTGCCGGAAGATCCGGGTCAACCGGGTGACGGCAAAGAGTCCGCTTTTGATGAAATCGCGCAACACTTCGCCGGGGCCGACCGAGGGCAGCTGATCCTGATCGCCGACCAGCACCACGGATACGCCGGGGCGGAGCGCGGCAAATAGCGCGTGCGCCAACTGGATATCCAACATCGAAACCTCATCGACGATCAACAACTGCAGATCCAACTCCGCGCCGGGCCGGGCGGTGAAGCTGTTGGTGCCGGGGTCGTACTGCAACAAGCGGTGCAGGGTCATCGCCGGAGCGCCGGTGGCTTCGGTCAGCCGCTTCGCCGCCCGCCCGGTGGGGGCGGCGAGAGTAACCTTGACCCGGGCGGCGTTGGCGAGAGAAACGATCTCACCCACCACGGTCGTCTTGCCCACGCCGGGGCCGCCGGTGATGATCGAAAGCGGGCGCTCGGCGACCGCGCGAACCGCCGCCACCTGCTCGGCGGCGAGCGAGGAATTCGCCCCGTTTCGGGCGACGATCTTCTGACCGAAAAAGGTTTTCGCCCGCGCAAGTTTGCCCACGCAGACCGGCAACTCGGCTTCCGCCTGATATAAATAAGGTAAATAGATAAGGCCCAGATCCCGGCGCAACTGGTGACGCTCCAAGGCGGCGACGACCGCGCCCGCCGCCTTTTCCGCTTCGGCGCCGGTAAGTTCCGCGACTTCGGAAATCAATTTGCCTTCCGGCACGGCGACCTGCCCCAAGGTGGCGGCGCGGCGCACGAGATAGACCGCCGCGGCAGTCAGCCGCACCGCGGAGTCGGGCTGGACGCCCAACCGGGAAGCGATCGCGTCGGCGCGGGAAAAGCCGATGCCGTCGACCTCTTCCGCCAATTTGTAAGGATTTTGCCGGACGATTTCCGGAGCATCTTCGCCGTAGCGGCGGTAGAGTTTGGCGCAACCGGAAATCGACAGCCCCAAGCTCTGCAAAAAGATCATGCCGTCGCGCCGGGCGGAATTTTCGCGCCAGACCCGGCTCAACTCGGCGGCGCGCTTGGCGCCGATGCCGGGAATTTCGGTGAGCCGCGCCGAGGATTCGTCCAGAATTTTCAGCGTTTCGCCCTGAAAGTGGTCGACGATCCGCTCCGCATTTTTGGGGCCGATGCCGGGGACGCAGGAAGAAAGAAAACTTTTGAGTCCATCCAAGGTGCCTGGGAGCGCCACTTCGCCGGAAAGGGCGTGAAACTGCCGCCCGAATTCCGGGTGCTTTTCGGTTTTGCCGTAGAATTCCGCCCATTGACCGGGGATGAACTCCGGCAACGTGCCGCAGACGGTGATTTTGGCGCCGCCGTCGACGCGGACATTCAGCACCCGAAAGCCGGTTTCCGGATTTTCAAACCGGACCCCTAACACTTCACCCTGAAGTTTTTCCTCGGCGGCGGGCTGCACTTGGACGCCCTCGACCCCTTACGCCATGAGCAGACTCATGACCGCCTTTTGCACATGGAGCCGATTTTCCGCCTCGTCGAAAACGATCGACCGCTTCGGGTCGTCCATGACGCCGGCGGAAACTTCCTCGCCCCGGTGCGCGGGCAGACAGTGCAGGAACTTGGCGTTGGGCTTGGCGAGCTCGAAAAGTTTTTCGTTGACCTGATAAGGGGTGAAGATCGCCATGCGCCGGGCGCGCTCTTCCTCAAAGCCCATGCTCACCCAGACGTCGGTGTAGAAATAATCGACGCCCTCGGCGGCCTTGAGCGGATCGACTTCCCAGTGGATGTTGGGCGCGCCGCCGGAAATTTCCGGCAACGGCGCTTCCTCGGCGGGCGCGGAAATGACCAACTCCATGCCGGTCAGTCGCGCCGCCAGCATGAGAGAGTTGGCGATGTTGCTCCGGCCGTCGCCGTAGAACGCCATGCGGATCGCGGAATCGCTCCGCCCGCTGTATTCCCGAATGGTCAGCAAGTCCGCCAAAATCTGGCAGGGATGATACTCGTCGGTCAAGGCGTTGATGACCGGAATGGTCGCCACGCGCGCCAACTCCTCAACGTCCTGATGCGAAAAGGTGCGGATGACGATCCCGTGGAGATAGCGGCTCAACACGTTGGCGGTATCGGCGACGGTCTCGCCCCGACCGACCTGCATTTTGGATTGGTCGAGATAGAGCGCCCGACCGCCCAACTCGCCGACGCCGACCTCAAACGAAACGCGGGTACGGGTCGAAGACTTGGCGAAGATCAGCCCGATGCTCTTGTCTTTGAGCGGGCGGAAATCGGAAGTGCCGCGCTCTTTTTTGAGTTTGGTCGCCAACTCGAAGATCGTTTCCAAATCGTCGCGGGTGATGTCCCGCAAGGTCAAGAGATCTTTTTTCATTTACTTTTCCTCCTCCAGTTCCCGGGCGTAAGCGGCGAACGCCGCCGCCATGCGCTCGACGGCGAGATCGACTTCGGCGCGGGTGATGACCAGCGGCGGCACCAGACGCAGCACGCTCTCGCCGGCGGTGAGGGTCACCAGACGCTGTTTGAGCATCTGCGCCTGCAACGCTCCGGCGGGGCGGTCGAGCACCACCCCGATCATGAGACCCATGCCCCGGACTTCCTTGACAAAGGGATAAGCCGCGGTGATCTCCCGCAGTTTTTTCCGCAGATATTCGCCCTGCTCCCGGCAATTTTCCAACACGCCGTCCTGATCAAAGGCGTCCTGGACCGCCAAGGCGGCGGCGCAGGCGAGCGGAGTCCCGCCGAAGGTGCTGGCGTGAGTTCCCACGGTGAGCACGTCGGCAAATTTTTCGCTCACCACAAAGCCACCCATCGGGAAGCCGTTGGCGAGCGCTTTCGCCATGGAAAAGGCGTCGGGGCGCACCCCGAAACTCTGAAAGGCAAAGCGCGTACCCAGCCGCCCCATGCCGCACTGCACCTCGTCGCTGAGGAAAAGGATGTCCTTTTCATCGCAGAGTTGGCGCACCTGGCGCAGATATTCGGGATCGGCGGGCAACACTCCGCCCTCGCCCTGCACCATTTCGAGCATCACCGCGCAGACCTGCGGAGTGATCGCCGCTTTCAGCGCGGCAAAATCGTTGAACGGCACCTGCACGAAACCGGCGACGTCGGGCTCGAAACCCTTGCGATACTTGCTCCGCCCGGTCGCCGCCAACGTGGCGAGAGTCCGACCGTGGAAAGAATTTTCCGTCGAGATGATGACATTGCGGCCGCCGTGGGCGTTGCCGTATTTGCGGGCGAGCTTGATCAGCCCCTCGTTAGCCTCGGCGCCGGAGTTGCAGAAAAAGACCTTGCCGGGGAAGGATTCGGTGATCAATTTCTCGGCGAGGCGCGGCATCAATTCATTGTAGTACAAGTTGGAAACGTGGACGAGGGTATCCGCCTGCTTGGCGATGGCGGCCGTCACCCGCGGGTGACAGTGGCCCAAACTGCACACGGCGATGCCGGCGGCAAGGTCGATGTACTCGACGCCGTCGTCATCCCACAACTTCACCCCTTTGCCCCGCACAAAAAGCTGTTTGGGGGCATAAGTCGGCAAGACATATTTCTGAAACCGCGCTTGAGTTTCCGCTAAAATCTTTCCCATATTGCTTGAATCTCCTTAACTAATGTTCCGCTAAAAATTTCTACCGTAAACCAACGGCGCTCCGCACTTTGCCGAGCAGCTCTTCGGCGGCGGCGCGCGCCTTTTCGGCATTGGCGCTCAAGGCGCGCATCACGGCGGGGATATCCGCCGCCAACTCGGCGCGGCGTCGTCGCATCGGTTCAAAATATTCCCAAAGTTTGGCAAAGAGCGCCAGCTTGGCGTGGCCGTAGCCGTAGTTGCCGCCGAGGTAGTTTTCGCGCATTTTTTCCACTTCTTCCGGCGTGGCAAAGAGCTTGTAAATGGCAAAGACATTGCAGTGGTCGGGGTCCTTTTTCTCCTCCAGGCCCTTGCAGTCGGTGACGATATTCATCACCGCTTTTTTGATCTCCTTTTCGGTGCCGAAAATCGGAATGGTGTTGCCGTAACTCTTGGACATTTTCTGCCCGTCGGTGCCGGGCACGATCGCGACGTTTTCCGGGATGTAGCCCTCGGGAATGGTCAAAATATCGCCGTACTCGTTGTTGAATTTGATCGCGATGTCGCGGGTGATCTCCAAATGCTGTTTCTGATCCTTGCCGACCGGCACGAGGTTCGACTGATAGAGCAAGATATCCGCCGCCATCAATACCGGATAGGTAAAGAGCCCGGTGTTGGGGGCGAAGCCCTTGGCGATCTTATCCTTGTAACTGTGCGCCCGCTCCAACAGCCCGACCGGGGTGAAGGTGCTCAATATCCACGACAATTCGCACACCTGCGGCACTTCGCTCTGGCGGAAAAATACGGTCTTATCCATGTCGATGCCGCAGGAAATGAAATCCAGCGCGAGATTGACGATGTTCTGCCGCAGTTCCTCCGGCTTCGGAGTGGTGGTGAGCGCGTGATAGTCGGCGATGAAAAGGAAGCTGTCGCCCTTTTTCTGCAAATCGATCACCTGACGCATCGCGCCGAAATAATTGCCCAAGTGGGGGATGCCCGAGGGCTGAATACCGGTCAATATCCGCATGTTACGCTCTTTTTTTACCTATCCAAACCATTAAAAGACAGTCGAAAATATAATATAACCCGCCAAGCGCTTTCTTGCAAACCAAATCCGGGAATAAAAAACCGCCGGGGCGGAGGAAACCCTCCACTCCGGCGGGAATTTTACCGCTGAACGGTTATTTTTCGGCGATCGCCGCCTGCGCCGCCGCCAAGCGGGCGATCGGCACCCGGAAGGGACTGCAGGAAACGTAGTTGAGACCGACCGCGTTGCAGAAGGCGACCGATTTGGCTTCGCCGCCCTGCTCACCGCAGATACCGATCTTGAGTTTCGCCTTGGTGGCGCGACCGTCTTTCACCGCCATTTCGATCAGTTTGCCGACGCCGGAAACATCGATCGTCTGGAAGGGATCGGCTTCGAGGATCTTGTTGCCGAGGTAATCGGGCAGGAAAGCGCCGATATCATCGCGGCTGAAACCGAAGGTCATCTGGGTGAGGTCGTTGGTGCCGAAGCTGAAGAAGTCGGCTTCCTGCGCCATTTCGCCCGCCAGGAGCGCGGCGCGCGGAATTTCGATCATGGTGCCGAGCATGTACTTGACTTCCTTGACCTTGAACTTTTTGGCGACTTCCGCGGCGACGCTTTCCAGCAACGCCTTTTGGAAGCGCAGTTCGCGCATATCGCAGGTCACCGGGACCATGATCTCCGGCACGCAACCGTTGGCAACTTCGAGCGAAGCCTCGAGGATCGCCCGCATCTGCATCTTGGAAACTTCCGGATAGGTGATGCCCAGCCGGACGCCGCGGTGCCCCATCATCGGGTTGGATTCATGGATCTGCTCGGCGCGCTTGGCGACGTCGGCGAGTTTGATGCCCAACGCTTCAGCGAGTTCCTTGCGCTTGGCGGTTTCCTGCGGCACGAATTCATGCAGCGGCGGATCGAGCAGGCGGAAGGTCACCGGCAGACCGCCCATGGCGATCATGGTGTCCTTGACGTCTTTTTTCACATAGGGGAAGAGTTCCTTCAACGCCTTTTCGCGCTCTTCCTTGGTGTTGGAAAGGATCATTTTCCGCAGGGCGAAAAGCGGCTTTTCGCTGTTCTTGCCGTAGAACATGTGCTCGGTACGGAAGAGCCCGATGCCCTCGGCGCCGAAGTTTTTCGCCACTTTGGCGTCGTCGGGGTTGTCGGCGTTGGCGCGCACCGCGAGTTTGCGATACTTGTCAACGATCTTCATGAACTTCTGGAGCTTGACGTTTTCGCTGGAATCCATGGTGGCGACTTTGCCGGCATAGACGTAGCCGCGGAAACCGTTGATGCTCAAGTAATCCTTGCCGGTGTAGGTCTTGCCGGCGATCTCGAGGACGCCCTTTTTCTCATCGACCTTGATCGAACCGGCGCCGACGATGCAGCACTTGCCCCAACCGCGGCAGACGAGCGCCGCATGGCTGGTCATACCGCCGCGGGCGGTCAGAATACCGGTGGCAGCGCGCATGCCTTCGACGTCTTCGGGGTTGGTCTCCTCGCGGACGAGGATCACCTTTTCGCCCTTGGCGGCGGCGGCGACCGCGTCGTTGCTGTTGAAAACGATCCGACCGACCGCGCCGCCGGGACCGGCGGGCAGACCGGAAACGATCACCTTGGCGCTCTTTTCCGCCTTGGGATCGAGGATCGGGTGGAGCAATTCATCGAGTTGAGTGGGCGCCACGCGGGTGACCGCAGTCTTTTCGTCGATGAGTTTTTCCTTGAGCATATCCATCGCCATGGTGAGCGCGGCGGTACCGGTGCGCTTGCCGACCCGGCACTGCAACATAAAAAGCTTGCCTTCCTGAATGGTGAACTCGATGTCCAGCATGTCGTGGTAGTGCTTTTCGAGCGTGGTGCGGATCTTCACCAACTGCTTGTAGATTTGGGGATAGAGATCTTCCATCGAATCGAGCTTTTTGTTGTGCTCGTTCTTGGTGTCGTTGTTGAGCGGGTTGGGAGTCCGGGTGCCGGCGACGACGTCTTCGCCCTGGGCGTTGATCAGCCATTCGCCGTAGAACTTGTTGTCGCCGGTGGCGGGGTCGCGGGTGAACGCCACGCCGGTGGCGCTGCTGTTACCCATATTGCCGAAGACCATGGTCTGCACGTTGACGGCGGTGCCCCAGTCATCCGGAATGCCCTCGATGCGGCGGTAGGAAACCGCCTTTTTGCCGTTCCAGCTTTTCAGCACGGCGCCGACGCCGCCCCAGAGCTGCGCCATGGCGTCGTCGGGGAACTCGCGCTTGAGGGTCTTTTTGATCTGCTTTTTGAACTTGTCGCAGAGCAGTTTCAAGTCGGCGACGGTGAGATCGGTGTCGGACTTGTAACCTTTTTTCTCTTTGAGTTCGTCGAGAATGTCGTCGAGTTGGCGACGGATCGCTTCGCCGTCGGCGGGCTCGATGCCCTCGGCCTTTTCCATCACCACGTCGCTGTACATCATGATCAAGCGGCGATAGGCGTCATAGACGAAACGCTCATTGCCGGTCTTGGCGATCAAACCGGGAATGGTCTTGGTGGAAAGACCGACGTTGAGGACGGTTTCCATCATGCCGGGCATGGAGCTGCGGGCGCCGGAACGGCAGGAGACCAACAGCGGATTCTTGGGATCGCCGAATTTGCGCCCCATTTCCTTTTCGACCATGGCGAGCGCTTTTTTCACCTGCGCTTCGACGCCGGCGGGCAACTTGTTGCCATTTTTGAAGTAATCGACACAGCACTCGGTGGTGATGGTGAAACCGGGCGGGACCGGCAGATCCAATTTTGCCATTTCCGCCAAGTTGGCGCCCTTGCCGCCGAGCAGATTTTTCATCGCGCCCTCACCCTCGGTGAAGTTGCCGCCGAAGGTATAGACATACTTCTTTTCGGTCATTTTCGCTTTGCCGCACTGGCATTTTTTGCAAGCACTCATTTTCTCTTTTCTTTCCTTTGACTTTCTTCTTGCTGCGCTGTTTGCCGTTTCACGCTCCCAGAGCTCATTGCATCACGCGGGAGCACCGATATAAAAATTTTGAGGCGTCACTCGAAATGGCGCAACACCTCAATAATTTTCCGTTTTTGGGTATTCTTTTCCAACCCCATAAAGACGAACGAACCGCTCACTTCGACCGGATAAGGGATCCCGTTGATGTAGAGCCGACCGGTTTCGGTGACGCGTTCCAAGCGTTCCCGCTGGACGCGGGCGCTGGTGTCGTACTTATACACGCCGATTTCCGAACCCGCGACCAAGATCGCCGCCCCGCGACTGGCGCGGAAAGGATCGGGCGACAGCGGCCGCACGTTATCCACCGTCACCCCGGCGTTTTTCAGATAAACGGCGAAATCTTCCGGATTGAGGTGGTTGTTTTCCACGCTGGTACAGCCGATCAACGTCAGCATGAGCCCGGCGATGATCCACTTGCCCAATCTTTTTGTCATCCGCGTTTACTCCCTAAAAACCGCTTCTTTACTGGTGGTAAAGCTTAATATACCACGTTGTTACAAATTTTTCAAGAAATTGTCCATTTGGCGATCGAAAAAATCAAAAACTGGCGACGGGAAATCCGCCGCCAGTCGCGGTCGATCGCAGACGATCAGTTTTTCACCTGCGGCCGGGCGATCACCCGGAGCGGGTCGAAATTCTCGGGGCAGAAGCCGATCGGATTGTGGCGCACCCACCCCTCGGCGAGGCGGCAGAAGCCGGAAAGCTTGCCCATGGCGGCGGCGCGTTGTTCCATATCATCCAGATAGGCGTCCAAGCCCTGACTCTGATCGAGCCACTCTTTTTGCGTGCGGTGGCAGTTGAGCATCTTGCGCTTGGTTTCGATCGTCGAGGTGACGTCGACGAAGTAGTCGGGGATCACCGGGCGATTGAGTTGATCCTTGAGGCTCAACGGCAACGAGTGATAGACCGCCACGTCGGTCATCACCGGTTTGGCGCTGACGGTGCGGAAATTGCCCATGCCGCGCGCAAACGCCGCCGAAACGGCGAGCCGCCCGGCGTTGACGTGGTCTTCCATATAGTCGTAAGGCCCGTGGGTGAGGACGATCTCGGGGTCAACTTCGCGCATGACTTCGACCACTTTGGCGAGCGTCGGGAAGTCGTAAAAAATTTCCACATCGCCGGCGACCGGCGGGTGATAGATCGCGCCGATGATCTTGCAGGAATTCTGCGCTTCCACGCTCCGGGTGGCGGCGAGTTCTTCATAGCCCATCATGTTGCCGCCCAACGCCCCGTTGGCGATGGTCATGTAGTGCGCTTCATAGCCCAATTCCTGAAGCCGGATCAGCGTGCCCGCCATCATGAATTCGATGTCGTCGGGGTGGGCGCAGACGGCAAAAACCCGTTTTTTAGCCATGATCAATGCATCTCCACTTCACAGACGCCGAAGCCGCCGCGGTAGAAGTTGAAGACCACGTCGTCGTGATCGGCGAGCAACGACATCGGCACCGCCGAGTCGGCGATTTTTTGCGAGATCATAAAGGTCGAGAGCCGCATCACAAAGGGATTGTCGTGGTGACCGGGGTGCCAGATCGACACCTGCTTGCTCTGCCAGGTCTGCACCGGGCCGACGGTGAAGGCGCTCGACGGCACATTCTGCACCGTGCCGCCGCCGGAAGTCCGGGCGTTCTGGATCAGGGTGATCGGGTGGAGTTCCACCTGCCGGGTGCCGAGCTTGCGGTATTCTTCCGGAGTCGGCGGGTTGTCCTTGTAGGCGCCGGTGCGGCGGAAAGGATCGTTGAACGCCCAGTGCTTGGTCTCGCCCTGACCGCCCTGCATGATCAGGCACTTGGCCTGCTTGTAGCTTTCCTCATATTCCTTGAGGTCGCCGTTGGGGAAGTGCATGTTTTCCTTGGGCATCCGCAGTTCGGGGCGGATGCGCGAGAAGCACAGATCCCAGTCGGCCTTGGCGAAGCCGAGCGGGAAGTTGATGTCGACCGCTTTGCCGTCGACCGCCCACTCGTCCATGCCCCAGAAGTGGGCGTATTTCAAATTAAGACCGATGGCGTTGACGATCTCCGCCACGAGGGGGAGCTGTTCGGTCGGGCCGATCGGACCGCAGATGCCGCAAGGGTTGTCGGCGGTCGCCTGCTGCCAGCACTTGATGTACTCAAGAGCCTCGGCGCAGTAGAATTCCTGCAAGGTGTCGTAGATGTTGATCTTGAAGCCGGGGCGGGCAAGTTTCGGCAAGGTGTCGATGGTGATCTTGGCGGCGGCGTCGAGGATCGACCGATCCAAAGTCGTGTAGTCCCACCAATCCGCGGAAATTTTGGAAAACGAACGCATTTTTCACTCTTCCTTTCTTATGGTTGCGGAAATATCCGCTTTTGTGACCGTTTTTCAGCTTGTCTGCTTTAACATAACCTACTTGAAAAGATTTTGCAAGCCCGGCGAGCGGCATTTATGCAAGTATGCTTGCAATCTCGGCGCTTTTCCACTATATTTATCCCCGACAAAGGGGAAAATTATGGATTTCTTGGAATTGCAACGCCGGATCGCCGACCGCCTGACCGATGCGGGAATGGTTTCCGCCGCCGCCGAGGCGCGGCTGATCGTGCGGGAAAGCGCTTCGCCACGCGCCGCGCTCCGCATCGCCGCAAAGCGGGCAACCGGAGTGCCGCTGCAGTACATCCTGCGCCGGGCGCCGTTCCGCGAGATCGAACTGGCGGTGTCGCCCGCCGTATTGATCCCCCGCCCGGAAACCGAACTGCTCGCCGGCTTTTTCATCGACGCGCTCCCCCGAGCCGCCACTTTGCTCGACCTCGGCACCGGTTCGGGGGCGATCGCATTATCCGCCGCTTTTGAGCGGCCGGACTTGCGCGTCACCGCCGTTGACGTCAGCCCCTCGGCGCTTCGGGTCGCCCGGCGCAACCGGAAAAATTTGGGGCTCGACGGCCGGGTGGAAATTCGCAAATCCGACCTCTTTTCGGCGCTGAAAAATCGCCGCTTTGCCGGGATCGCCGCCAACTTGCCCTACGTCACGGAGCGCGAATACGCCACGCTCCCGGCGGAAGTCCGGGACTTCGAGCCGCGCCTTGCCCTGGTCGCCGCAAGTCGGGGATTGGAGTTGATCTTTCGGGCGATCGACGAGTTGGATCATCACCTCGCTCCGGGCGGATTTGCCGTTTTCGAGCTGTCGCCGGCGCAGGCTCCGGCGGCGGTCAAACATTTGCGCGACCGGGGCTTTACCGCGGAGATCCGGCAGGACCTCTGCCGCCGCGACCGCTTCGTAGCCGGGTGGAAAGCATGAAACTCCGCGATCGGCGGCGCTCGCTCGGCGCCCGGGGCGAACGCGATGCGGTGCGCCTCCTTGTCCGACAGGGTTATCGTCTCCTTGCCCGCAACTGGAAAGTCAAAGCCGGTGAACTCGACATCGTCGCCCTCGACGGCGAGGAAGTGGTCTTTGTCGAGGTGAAATCCCGGCGGGTGAAACCCCCCGGAGCCCGCTTCGACGGGGCGAGCAACCTTTCCCACCGCCAGATGCGGCGCAACTTTGCCGCGGCGAAATTCTACCGCAAGGTTTTCCGCTGTGCCGGGCTTGCCGGTCGCTTCGATCTGATCGAGATCGAGTACGACAAGTGGCGGCGCATCCGCTTCGCCCACCATTATTACGACTATCTGCCGCCCCTGCCGCCGGGATCATGAAAAATCCGCTTCGCGCCATTTGCCGCTTTTTCAATTTTCTTCCCTGCCCGCTCTGCCGCCGGGGCGACGGCGACGGCGCCAACGAGCTTTGCCCGGAGTGCCGAAGTAAACTTCGTTTCATTTCCGCAGCCCGCCGTTGCCGCGGTTGCGGCGGCGAAAAGGACGGGGCGCTGGCGCTCTGCTCCAAGTGCTTGGCGGAAAAGCGGCGCGCCTATTTGGATGCGGCGGCGATCTTTCATTACCACGGAGTCGGGCGGGACCTGATCCTCGCCTTTAAAAGCGGCACCCCGGAACTCGCCCGCAGTCTGGGAAAAATGGGGGCGCAAGTCTATCGCGAAGCCGGCTTTGCCGCCGAAGTGATCGTGCCGATCCCCCTGCACTTTTTCCGCTACTGGCGCCGCACCTACAATCAGGCGGAACTATTCGCCAAGTGTCTGGGGAAAGAGTTGAATTTGCCGGTGTGCGGGGCGCTCCGCCGCCGCCACGCCGGGGGCAAGCAGGCGAAACTCAACCGGGCGGGGCGACTTCGCAACGCCCGCCACCGCTTTGAAGTGGTGAATAGTTCGGCGATCCGGGGGCGCACCGTATTGCTGGTCGACGACGTGCTCACTACCGGAGCCACCGTCAACGCGGCGGCGCAGGCATTGACCCGCGCCGGGGCGCGGAGCGTCGTCGTGCTTTGCGCCGCCCGCACCCCCAAAGCGGGAGAGTTGGATCAATAGTACGCCGCCTTGGCGCGCTCGACCAACTCCCGGAGCTTGGTCTTGAACTCGGTCAGATCCCCGGTCGCGGCGGAAATTTCCAAATAAGGAATGTATTGCCGGGAAAATTCCTCGCGCAACTGGCGCAAGTTTTCCGCACTTTCCGGCCGATCCGTCTTGTTGGCGACGACCAGCGAAGCCCGGTGCGAAAGTCCGCTCTGGTAAAGTTCCAACTCCTTTTGAAGTTGCTGATAATCTTCCCACGGCGAGCGGCCGTCCACCCCGGCGCTATCCAAGACGTACACGAGCAGTTTGGTGCGCTCGATGTGGCGCAAAAAGTCGTGCCCCAGACCGACGTTGTCGTGCGCGCCCTCGATGAGTCCGGGGATGTCCGCCACCGTGACCCGGGCGAAATCGGGGTACTCGACCACCCCGACCATGGGGTGCAAGGTGGTAAAGGGATAGGGCGCGATTTTGGGGCGCGCCGAACTGATCGCCGACAGCAAGGTGGACTTCCCGGCGTTGGGGAAGCCGACCAAGCCGGCGTCGGCGATGGTTTTCAATTCCAGCTTGAGCCGTCTTTCCTCGCCGGGGAACCCCGGTTCCCAGCGGCGCGGCACCCGGTTGACGCTCGAGGCGAACCGGGCGTTGCCCCGCCCGCCGCGACCGCCCGCGGCGACCAAAACCTTTTCGCCGTTGGTGGCGAGATCGGCGATCAATTCCCCGGTGTCGGCGTCGGTGACCACCGTGCCGACCGGGATCTTCACCACGATCGGATCGGCGTTGCGGCCGTGACAGCCGGCGCCCTTGCCGCCGGGGCCGTTTTTCGCCTGATAGCGGCTCTGATAGACCAGCGGGGCGAGATTCTGCTCGCTGTCGGTGCTTTCCAAATAGACGCTGCCGCCGTCGCCGCCGTCGCCGCCGTCGGGACCGCCCTTGGGGATAAATTTTTCCCGGCGGAAACTGCAACAACCGTTGCCGCCGTCGCCGCCCTTGACACTGATGATGACCCGATCCGCAAACATGTGCCGACCTCCTTGCTCAAAAGACAAAAAAATCCCGGTAAACCACTGAACGTGTTCGCCGGGAAAAGTTCTGAAAACGCCGATCGCGCCTTACTCGGCAGCGGGGATGACGCTGACTTTGCGCTGACTCTTGCAGAATTCCACCGTACCGTCGCAGAGGGCGAAGAGGGTGTAATCCCGACCGCAACCGACGTTGTTGCCGGGGCGGAAACGAGTGCCGCGCTGACGCACGATGATCGAACCGGCGGTGACGACTTCGCCACCGAACGCCTTGACGCCGAGAAACTTCGGCTGACTGTCCCGACCGTTATGGCTGCTGGACTGACCTTTTTTATGAGCCATGATGAATTCTCCTGTATCGCTTGAACTTTTTCTTAATCCACAGTTGACGAATAGTTAACATAGCATCGCCGAAGCATTTTGTCAAGCCGCAACGCGGATTTTGTTGCCATTTTTACCAGTTGAACCCGGTTTTCAGCCCGGAAATCATCATCTGCATGGCGACGGCGGCAATGATCAACCCGGTCAACCGGATCAGCGGCCCGAGCAAATGGGTGCGGTCCAGCGCCCGGTTGATGCCGGAAGCGCCGATCATCAGCAGGAAATTGACCGCCAACGCCATACAAAGCGCAAAAACCGTTGCCAACAAGCCGATTTCGGCGGACATGGCGATCACCGCGGCGATCATGCCCGGTCCGGCAATCAGCGGCGCCGCCAACGGCACCAGCGAAACATCGGTCATGCTGTGCAAATTGCCCTGATGCTCCTTGGTGAAGCGCCCCTCGCTCACCGCGCGGAAGCCGATGAGAAAGACGATCAATCCGCCGGTGATCTGCAACGAATAAAGCTGCACCCGGAAAATATCGGTCAGGATCACCTTGCCGGCGGCGGCGAGCAAGACCAGTATCACCAACGCCGCCAGCGACGATTTCCACGTCAATTCAAAGTTTTGCTTGCGGCTCAACTGCGGCTGATAAGAGGCGAGAAACATGATTTTGCTCACCGGATTGAGCAACGCCAAGAGATAACCGGCGCTTTCCAAAATTTTCGCAAATTCCATATCTGTACTTCCCCAAAGTTTTACTGCCAGATCGTCCGGCAGAAATCCTGATATTGCGCTTGAAAGTTGCCGAGATCGTAGCAAGCGGCGGCGCTCCGGGCGGCGGCGCCGAGCGACTCGCGCAACGCCGGATCGGCGGCGAGGCGGGTCAGCGCCGCGCACCACGCCCCGGGATCGGCGGCGAGAAATCCGGTTTCCCCGTCGCGGAGCACGACGCAGTTTTCCCCGACCGGCGAAGCGACCGCCGGGAGTCCGCAGGCGGCGTACTGGATCAACTTATAGGCGGATTTGCCTTGAGAAAAATCGTCGGTGCCCAGCGGCATGATCCCGACGTGGGCGCGGCTCAGTTCCGCCAATTCGGTCTCCTCGCTCCACGGCACATAGCGAATGCGCAGTTTGCCCACCCGGCTCGGCGCCTGACCGGAAATCACCAGCAAGGTGAGATCGAGCGTTTCCGCCAACTTTTCCAAAACCGGCAAAAACGGCACCATGTAAGTGCGCCACGTCACCGGAGTACCGATCCACGCGATGGTGAATTCGGGGTATTTCTCGGCGTTGCGCGGCGCCTTGGCGCACTCCACCGGGGTCGGGATGAGCGCGACGCGGGGGTTGAATTGCCGGGCGTACTCCGCCAACTTCCGATTGGCGCAGACTACTCCCGCGGCGCCGGAGATCAGCCGGGGGAACTTCTTTCCTTGGCGCGACTTGCTCCAGACCGCGTCGTCGAAATCCAAAATATAGCTTTTGCGGCGCAGGAAAAACCGCTCCCACGCCGCCGGGAAACCGGGGAGCAATTCGTATTCGACAAGGAGTTTATCCTCCAAGGCAAAGGCGCGGCCGAAGCGGCGGAGCCATCCCGCCGCCATCGCCCCCAGGTCCCGGCGCCCCGTCCGGTAAAAGTACCGCAGCGCGTCGTCGCTCCACAAGTGGTGGAGCTGCGCCCCGGGCAAGCCGGAAGCGGCGGAGATCGTCCGGAGCCGGCTGGAAGCCCCCAAGCGGGAATAACGAGTGTAAACACCGATAGCCATTTTGAATCCTCCGGCAGTTAATATATAGTACGATCGGCGGCTTTGCAAGCAATTTGGGTTGCAATTCCGGCGTTGCGGTGTTATGTTAGGAGCAGGAAAAAATCCGGAGCGGAAACTCATGAAAATGCAGGTCAAAATCGGTTGGGCGGCACTGCTCGTCGCCACGGTTGTCGTCGGCTGTTCGCGCGAACACCGGCCGACTCCGGCGGCGCGCAACGAGTTGGTTTCCCGCTTCTTCCAGAGTTTGGAAAGCGGCAACGCCGAAGCCGCCGCCCAGCAGGGGCGCAAGCTGATCGCCCTCGAGCCCGCCAATGACTTCATCCTCCAACTGGTGGAGATCCAAGAGAGCAACACCGCGATCTTTCAGGCGCAAAAGGAGATCAACGCCGGCAACATTCCCAAGGCGATCGAGATCCTTTCCGCCGCGGTGAAAAAATATCCGGAAAACCGGGCGCTCTTCCGCGCCCGCAATCAGGTTCGCCAACTCAATTACGCTCCCCGGCTGATCGCGGATATGGAAAAAGTCCGCACCCCCGAAAGCATGAGCGCGGCGCTCACCACCGCTTCGACCGGGCTCGCCGCCAACATCACTCCGGAGCTCCGCCAGTACTTCGACGAGTACGAAGCGCGGATCGAGGAGCGGGAAAAGGCCGCCAAAGAGGAAGCGGCGCAAGAAGCACAAGAAGCGAAAAAGGCGGATAAGCAACAATGAGCATCCCCCGGAGCGCCGGAATCGCTCTCTTGACGATCGTGACGGCGGTCGCCGCCGACGCGCCGCCGATCGCCTACTTCCGGGATCAGCCGATCTACCTCGAACAACTGGGCGGCGCGGTCCGCAAACTGGATCCTGCCGCCGACCCGGCGGGTTTCCGGGCGGCGCAGGAAGCGGCGGTGACGAAATACGCTTCGCAAAAATTGCTGGATGAGGAGTTGGCGCGGTGCGGCATTTCCATTTCCCCCGAAACGGCGCGGAAATACTTGCAAACGCTCCCGGCGGAAGTGCAGGCGCAACTTCTGCCCTATGTCGATCAGCCGACTTTTCAGCGCAAATGCGCCATATCCGCGTGGTTGAACCAGACACTGCCCCCGGAAAAACTGCTCCCCGACGATGCCGAGATCCGCGACTACTACTACTCGCACTTGCGCCAGTTCCGCACCGAAGCGGAAAATGAAGTCGGCATCATCACCATCGACAAAAAACGCGCCGACGCCGCCGAGATCGCCGTCGGGGCGCGCGCCCGCTTACTGCAGGGCGAAAGTTTCGACCGGATCGCCGCCGAGGTCGACCCCGGCAACTCCCGACCGGATCTGAGCGCGGAAGAGCAGGAAAAACTTCAGGCGTGGAGCGACTCTCACGAAGTGGGCGAAATCAGCGAAGTTATGGAAAATTCCCAATGCTTTGTACTGCTCTTGCTCAAGTCGCGCCGCCCCGCCGGCTTGCGGCCGCTCGCCGAGGTATCGCCTTTCATCCGCGAAGACCTGCGCGCTGACAAGGAAGCGGCGGCGCTGACGGAATTTTTCCTCCGCGAACTGCCCCCCTTGTTGAAAATGGCGGAGCAACCATGAAAGCAAACGGCTGGCGCACTTGGAGTTTCCCGGTAAAAGTCGGGGTGATCGGCTTGGCGCTCCTGACGTTGGGCGCCGTCTACGCCCCCTTTATCGCCAACGGTCGCCCGCTGTGGGCAGCCGGCGCCGAGGGGTGGAGTTTTCCCTTTTGGCGCAGTTTTTTCGCCCCGGACTCCCCGGAAATTCTGGTGGAAAAATTTTTCAACTTCCTCACGCTGCTGCTCCCCGTGGCGCTGATCCTGCGGCGGCGGCGCAAACTGCTGGCGCTCTTGGCGATCCTCTGGTTACTGCCATTTGTGCTCGTTTCACCCAAAGTGGATAAGCTCGACTACCGGCGGATACCCTATCGACACGCGCTGTTCGCCCCGATACCTTACGGGCCCTTTGAACTGGTGGCGCCGCCCTACGCCGCCCCGGACTCCCGCCACTTTTGCGGCACCGACGAGATCGGCAGAGACGTGGCGGCGCGCCTCCTCTACGGGGCGCGGGTCAGCTTGGCGGTCGGACTGTTCGGCGCGCTGATCGCGTTGCTGATCGGCACCCCGATCGGACTGCTCTGCGGCATTTTCGGCGGCAAATTCGATCTGTTGGTGATGCGGTTGGTGGAAATCCTGCTCTGCTTCCCCACTTTTTTGCTGTTGCTGATCTTGATGTCGCTCTTGGGCGACCGCAACTTTGAGCAGTCGGCGCTGTTGCTGGTGGGGGTGATCGGCGGCACCGGCTGGATCGGCACGACCTTTCTGGTGCGGAGCGAAGTGCTCAAGCAAAAGCAACTGCCCTACATCGAGACCTGCCGCGTTTCCGGGGTGCCGCTGCACCGGATACTATTCCGGGAGTTGCTCCCCAACGTTTTCGGGATACTGCTGATCACTTTCACCTTTTCCGTCGCCGGGGCGATCCTGGCGGAAAGTTCGTTGAGTTTTCTCGGCTTCGGGGTGCGGCCGCCGACCGCGAGTTGGGGCGGCTTGCTCCGGCAGGCATTCGACAATCCGCTATCTTACTGGCACCTCACGCTGTTTCCCGGCTTGGCGCTCTTTGTCGCCACCATTTCCTTTAACTTCCTCGGCGAGGGGTTGCGCCGCCACCTCGACGTCCGCGCCCGATGAATATCGCGGCACGGTTGAAAATTTCCGGTTGCGAGAGTATATTGTATAGTCAAGTGTTTCAGGAAAGGATTTTTAGCCAATGAAAGCCTTCTTCACTTTTTCCGGTCAGGGCGCGCAGTTCGTCGGCATGGGGAGCGATCTGGTCGCGGCAAGTCCGGCGGCAAAGGCGATCTTCGACCGGGCGGATGCCGCCCTCGGTTACGCTTTGAGCGATGTCATCGCCAATGGTCCGATCGAAAAGCTCACCGACAGCCGCTACTGCCAGTGCGCGATCTACACCGTAAGTTGCGCCGCGCTGGCGGCATTCAACGAGCGCTTCACCGTTACTCCGGTCGCCACCGCCGGTTTGAGTTTGGGCGAGTACGCCGCGCTCTACGCGGGGCGGGCATTCGACTTTGAAACCGGCATAAAGTTGCTCGCCCGGCGCGGCGGGCTCATGGATATCGCCTGCCGGGAAAATCCCGGCACCATGGCGTCGGTCATCGGCGCCGAGCGCGAAGTCATCGAAAAAGTCTGCGCCGAGATCGACCTCGACGTCGCCAATTACAACAGCCCGGCGCAGATCGTCATTTCCGGGCCGCGGGCTAAAGTGGAGCGTGCCGCCGAGGCGCTCAAAAACGCCGGGGCGCGCAAAGTCGTGCCGCTCAACGTCGCCGGGAGTTTCCACTCGCGGCTGATGAAAAGTGCGGGTACGGCGCTGGCAGCCGATCTGGCGAAAGCCGCCATTTCCACGCCGGAGATCCCGGTTTTCCACAACTTCACCGCCGAAACCGCCGGCACTCCGGAGGAGATCCGGCAGGCGCTCGCAGCGCAGGTTTCCGGCTCGGTGCGGTGGGAAGATTGCGTTCGCCACGCGGTTTCCCGCTTTGGCGCCGACACCATGATCGAATTCGGTCCCGGCAACGTCCTCACCGGTCTGGCGAAACGGACGTTGCCCGATTTGAAGTTAATCAACATCAACAGCGCGGCTTCGCTCGACGCCGCCGAACTCTGAAAAGGAGCACATTATGAGCAAGAAATTGGAAGGCAAAGTCGCCATCGTTACCGGCGGAGCTCGCGGCATCGGCCGCGCGATCGGCGAACGGCTCGCCGCCGATGGCGCCAAAATCGCCATCGTTGACCTGATGATCGAAGCCGCCGAAGCCACCGCCCCGGAATTCCGCGCCGCGGGCATCGAAGCCCAAGCCTACGCCGCCCCCCTCGCCAAGGCGGAAGACGCCAAAGCGACCGTCGCCGCCGTGATCAACGACTTCGGCAGTCTGGATATCTTGGTCAACAACGCCGGCATCACCAAAGACAATCTGATGCTCCGCATGAGCGAAGCCGAGTGGGATGCGGTGATCGCCGTCAACCTCAAAGGCACTTTCAACTTCACCCAAGCGGCGGTGCGCCCGATGATGAAACAGCGTTCCGGCAAGATCATCAACCTCGCTTCCGTCGTCGGCAAAATGGGCAACGTCGGTCAGGCGAACTACTCCGCCAGCAAGGCGGGCGTGATCGCGCTCACCAAGACCACCGCCAAGGAATTCGCCAGCCGCAACATCCAAGCCAACGCCGTCGCCCCCGGTTTCATCGAAACCGAGATGACCGCCGTGTTGCCGGAAGCGGCGCGCGAGTGGTTCCTCAAGGTCATCCCCGCCGGACGCGCCGGGAAACCCGCCGATGTCGCCAACGTCATCGCGTTTCTCGCTTCGCCGGATTCCGATTACGTCACCGGTCAGGTGATCAATATCGACGGCGGTATGCTGATGTAAAACGGATTTTTTCCGGAACTCCGGCGGGATGCTCCTGCCGGAGTTTTTTTATCGGGTCAGCTTCTTGATTTACCCGGCGGGGAAATGTATATTATTGCCGAACCACGCTTACTTACAATTATTGAGGTGAAAATTATGGCGGATATCGATGCTTTGACCTACCACTCGAGTAAACCCTGCGGCAAAATTTCGGTGGTGCCGACCAAACCCTGCCGGACGGCGACCGATCTGTCGCTCGCCTACACCCCCGGCGTGGCGAAACCCTGTCTGGAAATCCAGGCGAAACCGGAAACGGTCTGGGAATACACCTCCAAGGGCAATCTGGTGGCGGTGGTGAGCGACGGCACCGCCGTACTGGGTCTGGGCAACATCGGCCCCGAAGCCGGACTCCCGGTGATGGAGGGTAAAGCAGTGCTTTTCAAGCGCTTCGCCGACATCGACGCGGTCGGGATCTGTCTCGCCAAGGTCTTCGACGAAAAAGGCAAAAGCGACGCCGCCAAGGTGATCGCGGCGGTGGAGACCCTCGAACCCGCCTTTGGCGGCATCAATCTGGAAGACATCGGCGCCCCCGCCTGCTTTGAGATCGAAACCACCCTCAAACAAAAGATGAATATCCCGGTCTTTCACGACGATCAGCACGGCACGGCGATCATCAGTTTGGCGGCGATCCAGAATGCGCTCCGGCTTTTGGGCAAGCAGCTCGCCGACTGCAAGTTCGCCGTTTCGGGCGCGGGCGCGGCGGGCATTTCCTGCTGCGAATTTTACCTCAAGGCGGGGGCGAAACGCGAAAACTTCCTGCTCTGCGACAGCAAAGGGGTGATCCACTCCGGCCGGAGCGATCTCAACGAGCAGAAGCGGCGCTTCGCCGTCGACACTCCCGCCCGGACCCTCGCCGACGCGGTCAGGGGCGCGGATATTTTCCTCGGCTTTTCCAAGCCGGGCTGCCTCACCGGGGAGATGATCCGCACCATGGCGCCCAACCCGGTGATCTTCGCCATGGCGAACCCCACCCCGGAAATTTTCCCCGATGAAGCGCTCGCGGCGGGCGCCGCGGTGGTCGGCACCGGGCGGAGCGATTATCCCAATCAGATCAACAACGTGCTCGGCTTCCCCGGCATTTTCCGCGGTGCGCTCGACACCCGAAGCTCCGACATCAACGACGAGATGAAACTCGCCGCCAGCCGGGCGTTGGCGGAGATCGCCCAGATGCCCGTGCCCGCCGAAGTAAAGGCGATCCTCGCCGAAGCCTATCCGCAGGATGCCGCCGCCGGGATGTTCGACGGCAACGGCTTGCGTCAGGATATGGTCATTCCCAAGCCCTTTGATCCCCGGGTGGTGCCGCACGTCGCGCGACTGGTGGCGGAAGCGGCGATGAAAACCGGGGTCGCCCAACTGGCGATCACCGATTTCGACGCCTACGAAAAGAGCGTGGCGGAGCGCTTGGCGCGCCGCTGAATCGCCTCACAGGTTGCGCAGTTTTTCCTCGCGGAGCCGGGCGATGTATTCGTCGCCGTAGAGGTGGCGCATCAAGTTGATGTTGAATTCGTAAAAGAGCGTGGGATCGGGTTTGGTGATCAACTCGCCCTCCGCCAGTTCCGCCAACTGCCGCCGCTTGCTTTGGCTCTGGTGGTAAACGGTCAAATGGCGCATCAACGTGCGGGGCGACAACTCGGTGTACTTCTTTTGCCCGAATGCCTCGGTGTAGTCCGCCCCCAGCAACATGACCAGGCGCTCCGGCGGATTTTTCAGCCCGAAATCCCGCAGGAAATCCTCGATCATTTCCGCACAGCGCAACTCGTCGAAGATCGGGAAGGTCACCGCGCGGCCGCGGGAAAGGATGTTCGCCGGAAATTCGTAGTTGGAGGATAGCACCGGCAAAATATGCTCGGGCAGCGAAAACGCGCCGCCGACGTGGGTGCGAAACGCGTACCAATCCACCTGATCCGGCTCGATGTCGTCAAAAAAGAGGACGATCCGCTTATCTTTGCGGGCGGCGAGCAACGCGGTAAGCTGTTTCCACTCCGCGCCGCACAGCGCCTCCGGCGGCGCCAGCACCACGATATTGCCGGGCGTTTCCAAGGCAAACGAGATCGTCATGCTGGTCTTGCCGTACCCCGGCAAGCTGTGGATCAGTAGCGGCACATGCGAAATGCCGGCGGCAAAGTCGCGAAAGTGGTCGGCGAGGATCGCCCGCACGCCGGGAAAGCCGAAAAACTTGCTCGTCGGCTTGCGGGAATCCGGCTTCGCCGGCACCAGCTTTTCCCCGGTAAAGGCAAAGCAACTGCCGTCGGAAAAGCGATCCGCCGCCACCACCGCCGCCGCCAGTTCGGCGCGGGTTTTCGGGGTGTCCACGGCGGGCAAACCCGCCGCCAGTTGGCGCGCTTGGGGGAAAATATCTTCGGCGGAGCGTTCGATCCCGGCGCGGATCTCCTGCCCCAAAGTTAACGCCACTGACATAAATTTGTCGAGATAAAACTTTTCCGGCTCGGCTCCGGAAGCGAGCGCGGCGGGATCGGCATTTCCGGCGATGAGCAGATCAAAAAATTCCCGGTAGAGCGCGGTGGCGAGCGACTCCCCCGCCAACTCCCGCCCCACGGCGTTGATTAGATTCACCCGATCAGCGGCATCCGGAGTGAAAAATCCGGCGAGCAACCGGAGCAAGGGCTGATCGACGATCTTCAGCTTGCCGTTGGCGTTGATTTTTCCAAAAAGAGTAAAAAAAGCCGAGTTTTTCATAATTTTACTCCAAATTTTCGCCAATTATCACAACCGAATTCAATTTTTTATCCAAAAGTTTGGCAATGGTCGGACATTTGGCTTTAAACAGATAATAAATCGGCGCGGCGGCGAACCCGGCACCGCTGAGCGACTCGAAATTGCCCTGCCCCTTGGCGATGACGAGATCGCTGGTTTCCATTTCGCGCCGGAAATCCGGGGAAATATCCGGATAAGGCACGCCGGGGGCGGCGCGCCCGGTGTCATAGACCGGAAAATCGTCCAAGCCCGATTCCGCCAGTTCGGCGCGGGTCACGTCGTTGAGGATCGCGCTCCCCCGCACCCCGAGGGTGATCTTTGGGGGGTACAATTCCAACAGCAGCCGGTCGAGCACCGCTTCGCCGCAATTATCCAAGATGTAAAATATCTTGCGGGCGGATCTCATGCGGCGCGCCAGATCGCGCGCCGCCGCGGTGTCGTAGGGCAACTCCAGCGCCGCCAAAACCAACGAGCGCGCCGTGCTCAAATCGAAATCCGGATGCACCCCGAAATCGATCGCGTTGCCGCCGATCGACAGCAACAACCGCTGGTCGAAATCAAGTTTTTCCCGATCCAAGGTCGCCCACAACTCTTGGGCGAGGCGGGTCGATTCCGCTTTTTCCGCCTTGTAGCAGTCGGCGATGCCGCTGAATTTCGCCACGGTGGCAAAGGCGTGCTCGGCGAGCATCGGCGGCGAGGAGTGCTCCCGGTGATCCAAAAAGTAGCGGGTGATCTCGTCAAACATCGCCCAGCGGCGGTCGTCGGTGACGGCATATTTTTCCGACAACTCGACCGCCTGTTTCAACACACAGCGACAGCAATCAAACTGTACCAGCATGATCTACTCCAAGGCGCCGACCAGCTCGGAAACGGCGGCAAACCCGTGCCGCTCAAGGTATTGATCGATGAAGTCGATGATCTCCAACGGCGCATGGGGATCGACGAAATTGGCGGTGCCGACCGCCACCGCCGTCGCCCCGGCGAGGATGAATTCCACCGCGTCGCGCCCGCAGGTGATGCCGCCCATGCCGATGATCGGGAGCTTCACCGCATTATAGCACTGATTGACCATGCGAATGGCGATCGGGCGGATCGCCGGGCCGGAAAGCCCGCCGGTGCGGTTGGCGAGCACCGGTTGGCGCTTTTCGATGTCGATCGCCATGGCGGAAAAGGTGTTGACGAGCGAAATGGCGTCGGCGCCCTGCGCCTCGGCGATCCGGGCGAACTCGGTGATGTCGGTGACGTTGGGGCTGAGTTTGATGATCAGCGGCAAAGTCGTCGCTTTTCGCACCGCGCCGATCACTTCGGCGGCGAGCCGGGGATCGGTGCCGAAAGCGGCGCCGCCCGCCTTGACGTTGGGGCAGGAAATGTTGACTTCGAGCGCGGCGATGCCGGTTTTTTCCGCTTCGAGCGCGGCGGCGACCTGCGAGTATTCCGCCACGCTGGTGCCCCAAATGTTGACGATGACGGTGGCGCCGGTCGAGCGCAACCCGGGCAGATAGTGGTCGTCGTGCAAAAACTTATCCACGCCCGGGCCCTGCAGACCGATGGCGTTGAGCATGCCGCCGCAGGTTTCGTGCACCCGCGGGGTGGGATTGCCGGGCGACGGCGCCATTTTGATCCCCTTGACCACGACCGCGCCGAGGCGGCGCAAGTCGTAAAACTGGGCGTACTCCAAGCCGTAACCAAAGGTGCCGCTGGCGGTCATCACCGGATTTTTGAGCGTCAGGGAAGCAATTTTAGTAGTAAGATCCGCCATGATTACTGCTCCAAGTAAAATTTAGCCAAAGGAAACACCGGGCCGTCCACGCAACTGCGGGCGTAACTCCATTTTTCCGGGGCGGTCGGGTCGTTGACCTTGACCACACAGCCGAAGCAGGCGCCGACGCCGCAACACATGATCTGGTCGACGCTCAATTCGCCATCCTGACCGAGCGCGTGCAACTCGCGCGCCAGCGCCTTGAGCATCGGCAAGGGGCCGCACCCGTAAAAGAAAAATTTCTTTTCCGGAAATTCCTGCAACAAGGGGGAGATCAACTCGGTCACCCGCCCGCGATGCCCCGCCGAACCGTCGTCGGTGGCGATCCGCACGTCAAAGCCGCGATCGCGATAGACGTCGTCGAGGATCAGTTCCGCTTCCGTGCGCGCCCCGATGAGCAATACGCCGGGATTGGCGCAGGTGCGGTGCAAGAGATACATCGCCGCCGAACCGTAGCCGCCGGCGACCGCCACCGGGGTAAACTCCGCGCCGACCGGGGTGAAGCCCCGCCCCTGCGGTCCGAGGATATCGCAAACTTCGCCGCTCCGCTTGGAGCTCAAAAGCGCGGTGCCGAAGCCCACTTTTTTATAGACCAGCGTAACCGTGCCGGATCCCGGATCGGTGTCGTGAATGCTGAAGGGCCGCCGGAGCATCCGGTCGGTGCGCTCGTCGATCCGGACGTGGACAAACTGCCCGGCGACCGCGCTCCGGGCGATTTCGGGCGCGAGAAATTCGATGCGGAAATAATCGCCGCGCAAACATTGGTTGTTGAGGATCCGGCAAGGAGCCATGACTGTTATCCTTTCCTGCTGAAGTAGGGGTTGTTGCGACGTTCGGCGCCGACGGTGGTCGTTTCGCCGTGACCGGGATAGAGGACGACGTCGTCCGGCAAGGTTTCGATCCGGGTGCGGATCGAATCGAGGATCGCCTCGTAATCGCCGCCGGGCAGATCGGTGCGGCCGATCGAACCGGCAAAGACGGTGTCGCCGACCAAAAGATGCGAAACGTTGCCGTCGGTAAAGAGCAGCCCCCGCCCCCCGGGAGTGTGCCCCGGGAGCGGCAGTACCCGGAAATCGGGAGTGTCTTCGTATTCCCGCGCCCGGGGCGGATTTTCCAGCGGTGGGTAGTAAGGCAAATAGGCGTTGCGGGGACTGCGATAAATGCCGTGATCTTCCGCGCCCAGCCGCACTTGGTCAAGTTGCCACATTTGCGCCAAAGTTTCCACCGCGCCGATGTGGTCAAAGTGGGCGTGGGTGAGCAGAATTTCCCCGCGATCGAAGCCGAGATCAGCCGCCGCGAGGCGAATTTTTTCCGGCTCGGCGCCGGGATCGACGACGTAGAGTCGATCCCCGCGATCCACCAAGTAGCAGTTGGTCGAAAAAACTCCGACCGGCAGTTGGGTGATCGTCATGGGCGCCCCTCCTCGTTCTCCGGCGCCAGCAGCAGCCGGAAACTTTCCCGGTTGAGCCGGCGGTTGCGCAAATTCTGCAACGCCTTCACCTGATCCACCGTGAGCAGTTCCGGGGTGTGGGAAACCCGGTAGCGCAAATTGATGCGATCCGAGTCGATGCGGATGTCGGAGTACAAATTGAAGCGCCCGATCAGCTCGGTGCCGCGTTCTTTCCGGGGATGGAGCGGGACAAATCCCGCCGGGGGGATCACTTCGTACTCGTTTTGGCAGACGAAACTGTCGTGGAAATAGAGGTCCCGGTGACGCTGGGCGGTGACGCCGCTCAACGCCGTCTGGAGATCCGGCATCGGGAGCGCACAAACCAGATAGTCGCCCGAGCGCGTCGCCCCGATCGGCAACGAGAATTCCGCCGAGATCTTGCCGGGGTAATGGTCGAAATCGATCTCATGCTTCACCAACTGGGCGCCGGGGAAGATCTGATTGCCGAGTTTTTCCACGAAGCGGCGGGCGGTTTCCGGCACCAGTTGCCGCGCCTGCACCTGAAACGCCGCGTACTTGCCGCCCCAGTAGATGAATTTCACCCGCGCGACCGCGCTGCCGTCGGCGGCCAATTTCAGCCGGATCCGGCGGTCGATCCGATTTTCAAAACCGTGTTGCGGGCGAATGGCAAAGATTTTGCCGTTGGCAGGGTCAAAGGCGATCTTATCCTGATGCGTGGTCGCGCCCAACGGCGCCTGAAAAGTTCCGGCGTTGTTGAGATAGATGTCGCCGTCGGAAATGTGCACCAAAACGTGGTTAAAAATATTCAGCGGCGTCCGCTTCAACATCCGCACCGCTTCCGGGGTGTAGCCGAAGGAGCTCACCGGGATCAGTTGGGCGTCGATGCCGGCGGATTTGAGGAGCGCGGCGATGAGGATCGCCCGGTCGGCGCCGTTGCCGTAACCGCTTTGGAGCGTCACTTCCGGCTCGGATAGATAGCGGAACGGCAGTTCGTTGAATGACGGCCCGGCGAGGCGGATATTGCGATCGACGAAATCCCGGATCCGGGTGATTTTTTCCGGACGATCGAGCGATTCGGAGTTGAGTTCCAAATTCGCCACCACCGTCCGGATTTTTTCCCCGCGCGTGACCACCAACGCCGCGACTTCGCGCTGAATGGCGGCGGCAAACTCGGCGTAACTGCTCGCGGAAACCGTGAAATTGCGCTTTTCCAAATAACTCGGCACCAGATTTTCCTCTTTTTTCCGGGCGACCAGCGATTCGCGTTGCAGAAACAATTCCTCGCCCGCTTCGACCGACCGGCGGCGGAAGTCGACTCCGTCGGGAATTTCGGTATTGTGGAAAAATCCGGTCTTGGGCAGCCGCACGAGGTAGCGGAAGTTCCCCACGCCGGGATCGGTGAGACCGGCGGTGATCGAGGGGATCGCCAAATCGTTGTAGTGCCGCTCCACCTGCAATTCGATCTCCGACCCGGGTTGGACCCCGGGCAGATTGACCACCAGCAGTTGCCGCCGGGGATAGCGGGGCGCGGTCAAACTCCGGCTGTCGTCAACGATATTGCATTCGCGCTCCGACAGCTCCTGCTTTTTCCCGCTGGGGGGGGTCACGGCGCCGGTCACCTTGACGGTCTGGAAGTCGGGGTAAAAGCCGTAAATGAATTCCGAATTGCGCTTGACGCCGGAGTAATTCAAGATCCGGCGGCGCAACTGCTGCCGGGAAACGACGCCGTTGGGGATGAATTCAAATTCCACCTCGTCGAGCCGGGTGATCTCGCCGGCGCCGACCGCCGCCGATCGGGGCTTTTCCGGCAGTTTCAAGCGGAAAACCGGCATCGCACTGCCGTCGGTGCGGAAGCGGCCGATGAACGCCTTGAAATCCGCGTAGCCATCCGCCGGAATGGTGATTTGGCGCACCGCCAGTTCCCGTTCCCGGCGCAAAGTCGATTTTTCCACTTCAAACTGGCGACGATATTCCCATTGACGGTTGCGGATATCGAGTTTCGGCGGCAACGCCGCGATCTCGCCGCCGTCGGGCAGTTGGATATTCAATTTTTCCACCACCGAAAAGGTGGCGTGGTTGCGCAACGGATAGTGCCGACGCTCCAGATCCAAGTTGCCGGCAAGCGCCGTGATCAGCGAAAAGTTTTCGGCAAATTCCGGTAGCGCGAGCGCCCACTCGCCCCCGGAATCGGGCAGGAAATTATCCAACTCAAAGCGCAACTTCAGCACCATTTTTTCCCCGGTATTCTGCAAGTCCTTGGGGGTCACGACCAGTTCGCGCAGCTGGGCGCGGGGGATCGCCTGCGACAACATCCGGGCAAAGAGTTTGCGCCGTTCCGCTTCCGACATCCGGAGCAGGCTATGGCGAAAGATATTGTCGTAGTAACCCTCGAGCGAGAGTCGGCACTCGCCGCGCAACGCCCCGGTGAATTCCAGTTGGGCGTCGATTTGGAAATCGGCGCGATTGGCTTCGGCGGCGGTCACCGCACTGCACTGCAAAATTTCCCCCTCGCTCCGGGCGACCAGATAACTGCTCTCGGAGTTGTACGCCGGCATGAAGTCGCGGGTCGACTCGGCGGTGGGATCCATCAGCACGTACTGCCCGGGGGATTTTTCCCAAGCGGCGACCGCGTGGTTGAAGTAAATATCCGGCACTTCGGCGTCTTTGATCGCCCCGGACATGAAAAGCACCGGATAGGCCGACAATCCGGCGCTCCGGAGCAACGCCACCAAGAGCGCCGCCTTGTCGCGGCAAACGCCGTAGCGCTTGTCAAAGGTCATATCGACGTCGTGCGGCTCGTACCCCGGCGAAACCTGCTCGGCGGTCAGCCCCATGTAGCGGATATTCTGCGACACGAAGCGGAAAATCTCGCGGACCTTTTCCTCGTCGCCGGAAGTTTTTTCGGTCAGCTTCGCCACCAGCGCGGTCATTTCCGGGGTGACGCGCTCCAGATGCGGCTGGCACAACTGCCAGTACCAGCGGGAAATTTCCCGCCAGTCGGCGGCACTGCTGGCGCACAGCCGCTGACAGCACAGATAAACCGGCGGCATATTCGGTTCCGGGATCATCATCGGCACGTTGGCGGCCTCGAAGCGGTAAACGATCCGCCCGTCGCGCTTTTCCGGCGGCAGGATCTTCATCGTACCGGGCACCTCGTCGCGGATGCGCCAGTTGCGCAACGGCAGTTCCGCCGGGGCGTCGATCGTCACCCGGCTGAACCGGATCGGATCATCGTCCTGAAAGGTGAATATGCCGCACCAGACGCCGGAGATCCGGGGGCGGATCGTGCGGCGGGTGTAGCGAGTGTGAACAATATCCCCGATGCGCAGTTCGGGCAAAGTTGCCGTGACCACCCGCTTATCGGGATCGACGATGTTGGATTTCAAGCTGGAGTTGCTCGCGCCCTCGGTGAGGGCATGCTCAAGCTCGACGGCGATTGGTTGCCAAGCGCCGTCGGGGGTGCGGCGGTAGACGGTAATTTCCTCCACGGTCAATTCGGCGTAAAAGCGGTTGAAATGCCACCGCTGTACCCGCATATCCTTGCGCCCCTTTTCGTTGCAGATGTAGATCCACGAACTTTCGCTGTCGGTGCCGCACCCGTCGCGCTCGTAGCGGATAGTTTCCTCGTCCCAGAGTTGGATCAAGTTGGCGTTGGGGAAGTTGCCGGGATCGGTGTTTACCAGTTGCTGACTAATTTCCGGCGGCAGGGAGCCGGCGGATCCCGCCGCCGACACCGGGGCGAGCGCCCCCCAAAGCAAGCATCCGATGATCACCCACCGGAAAAACCGTTTACTCATCCGTTTACCCCTTGCGTTAGCCCCGGATTTTTTCGCCCCGGGAGTATCGAAATTCAGTTATAATATATACCACTTTAGGCAAAATTAAACTCCCCGATCCAGGAAAAATTTGATTTTTCCGCAAAAGCGGGGTATATTCTATTTATGTAATTGGTACATTCCCAAAAACGTAGAGGATTTATCATGGGTCAGCAAATCAACAAAATCGAGAAGCGTCAGCGCCGCAAGGCTTATCTGGAGCGCCAAAAAGCGCGGGTGGCAGCCGCCATCGCCGGAAAAAAGAGCAAATAACGCCGATCGACCCGCCGTTTTGCGGCGGGTTTTTTATTGTTTATGGCCAAGCTCAACTTTCCTGCGCTGATCCGGTGGGTCGTCATCGTCGATATTTGGATATTGGCGGCGGCGGCTCTTTTGCTCCGCAGTGACGCCGAACTCCTCTTTTGGGCGGAACTGGAAGCCGTCGCCGCCGTCGGCACTCTGGCGGGGTGCGGAGCGACCAAAAAAATCCGCCGCCGCCTCGGGATCGGCGGAATCGGGATACTCGCCATGATCGGGATCGCGTGGGCGGGGCGGCTTTTCGCCACCCGGGCATTGCTTCAACTGATTTTGTGGGGATTCGCCCTCTCGGCGTTGCCGACCCTCGCCGACGCCCGTCAAACCTTGACCTGCCGCAGTTTGATCGGCGCCCCGGCGATCGCCGCGATCGCCCTCGCCGTCGGCTTGCTCGTCAACTTTGAGCACTGCGATCTCGCGCGCAACGGCGGGTTTTACGCGTTAATACTTCTGGCGGTGGCGCTCAGTTGGGCGACCCGCACGATACTGGGGAGGAAATAACTCATGGATCTGCGCATCGGTCAAGGTTTTGATGTTCACGCATTTGCGCCGCAACGGGATCTCATCCTCTGCGGCGAAAAGATCCCCGCCCCGCTGGGGCTGGCGGGGCACAGCGACGCCGACGTCGCGCTCCACGCCGTGATGGATGCCATTCTCGGGGCGCTCGCCCTCGGCGACATCGGCGAACACTTCAGCGACCGCGACGAAAAGTGGCGCGGCGCCGACAGCCGGGAACTGCTCAAACGCGTGCTCGCACTGCCGCGGATCGCCGCCGGAAAGCTCCTCAACTGCGACCTCACCATCGTCGCCCAAGCGCCCAAACTGTCGCCGTTTCGGGAAAAGATGCGGCAAAACCTTGCCCAAGCGTTGAACTTGGATTTGGAGCGAGTTTCGGTGAAGTTCACCACTACGGAAAAACTCGGCTTCACCGGGCGCGGCGAGGGGATCGCCGCCACCGCCGTCGTGTTAATCGACGCGGAAAAGTGATCTCACTTGAAATCCCTGCGCCGCCAGACGGCGCAACACCACGAGTTCCCGGCGGCGCATTTTCGCCCGATCCGCGGGAACGAGATCGTTGGATCCGGCACAGTGCAACAACCCGTGCACCACATAGCGCGCCAACTCGGTGGCGTAATCGGAATTGCGGCGTTTTTGCCCCTCCCGCGCCGCCGCATCCGGATTGATGTAGAGTTCGATCGCCACCTCGCCCGGCAGCACCGCCTCGTCGGCTTCAAAGTAACAGAGCGTGATGACGTCGGTGGTGCCGACGTGCCCGACGATGTCGGCGTTAAAGCGTTTCATGTGCTCGTCGTCGGTAAAGAGTACCGCGAGATCCCAGTCGGAATCCGGCAGGCCGATCACTTTTGCCGCCGCGCGGCAAAAGGCGGCGAGCTCACTTTTGCTCGGCCGGGGCTTCCGGCGGTTCCGCCAGGAATAGATCAGGTGTTTCATTTTCCGGCTTCTCCGGATAGGCGATGCGCCCGTGATACATGCCCAGGAGCGTTTTGATGAAACTGGCGCGCACCGCCGCCAATTCGCGCAACGTCAACTTGCCGTTGACCAACTGCTTCCCCAAGTAGCGGGAAACGATGATGTCGTCGACCAGTTTTTCGATCCGCCCCTCGGAAGGATTTTTCAAACTCCGCGCCGCCGCCTCACAGGCGTCGGCGAGGCTGAGGATCACCAACTCCTTTTCATCCGGCGGGTTGCCGGCGTAGCGGAAATTTTCTTCCGACACGGAACTGGCGGGCTGATTTTTCGCGGCGGCGATCCGCACCGCCTTGTCATAGAAAAATCGCACGATGTCGTTGCCGTGATGCATTCCGATCGCCGCCCGGATATAGCGATACAGCCGATGGCGGCGCGCCAACTCCAAGCCGTTTTTAACGTGATCGCGGATGATCATACTGCTCATTTCCGGCGAATTGCGGTCGTGCAAGAGATTGCTTTCGGCGTTATTTTCCGTGTAGTACTCGGAGTTATTGATCTTGCCGATGTCGTGAAAGAGCGCCCCCGCCTTGGCGCGGAGCGGATTGGCGTTGATCGCCCGGGCGGCGTCTTCCGCCAGCGTGGCGACGTTGAGCGAGTGGTTCATCGTGCCGGGAGCCTGGCGGCGCAACTTTTCCAACAGCGGGTGGTTGAAGTTGCACAGCACGCTCAACGCCATATTGGTATCCAAATTGAATACGATCTCAAACAGAAAGATCAGCACCAGCGCCGCCACCGCGCCGACGAAACTGCTGGCGCCCAAGACGTAAAGGGTTTGGAGCCACACCCCGGCTCCCGCTTCCCACACCAGCTGCGCCTGATCAAAGTTGACCAGCAAATTGATGATGACCGAGCTGAAAAAGACCCGCAGGAAAAAGGTGCGGTAACTCACCACCCGCACCACAAAGAGCGAACAGATCCCCCCCAGCGCCAGCCAGCGAAAGGCGAGTTGAAACTGGATGCCCTGCTCCGGCATGGTCATCAAAACCGAAATGGTCACCACCAAAAATCCCGCGCTCAAGGCACAGCGCATGCCGAACATCACCGCCAAAAGCACAAACGGCAACTCCACCGGGATCGCCACCGGGAGCAACTCGGGGATCGACAACACGCTTTGGTTGATCAGCTGATTGAATAATCCGATCGAAGCGTAATTGATCCAGAGCGAAATGGCGATGACCGCGCCGATGACCACCACGCCCCGGGTGTCGCGGATCAGCGACGGCCGCAATACCACCAGATAAAAGATCGTGATAAACAGCAGTACCAGACTGCAAATTAAATTGCGCACGCCCTTGACCAGATCGAAGCGGTGCGAAATGGCGGATCTTTCCGCCTGAATCTGCTCGTGGATCAGCGGGGTGATCTTCTCGCCCTTTTCGACGATGATTTTGCCGCGGGGGAAGTGGTGACGCACCGGTTCGACCGCGAGATTTCCCAATTCCTGACGGCGAATTTCGGTGGATATCTGCAAATTGCCGTCGTCGCCGAGCACCTCGGCGAGCACCTCGGCAAATTCCTGACGCAACTCGGGCGCGGGCAAGTTTTGCGCCAAGAGCGCCGCGCACTGCCGGGAATCCGGAATATCGGCGAAACTCCGGGTTTCGAGGTCGCGCCGACCGTCGCGGTCGATCTTCGCCGGGGTGACCGGCAATTCAAAATCCTTGTCGCGCCGACTGGCGATGCCCACGGAAACCAGTTGATTCAACTGCTGATTGAAACTGCCGCGATCCAGTTTGGCAAGTTCGGTGAGCAGGTCCCGCGACACCCGGTTGGCGATCTCCACCAGCGCCGAAGTGGCGTTCAACTGCCCCTGCTGACTGCGGTTGCGCTGATCGATGCGCTGAAAGAATTCCTCGACCCGCCGGGAAATGTTTTCACTGCGGTCGCGCAGGCGAACCAGATAGACCGGGATCTGCTTTTCCGCTTCGGCGCGCAACCGGGCGGTCTCCTCGCCGTCGGTGTAGACAAAGGAGCAACGGGAGTAAAAGGTAAAGGGGGCGACCCGACCGACGGGAAGTTGCGAAAGCTCCTGCCGATTTTTCATCGACAAGGTGAGAAAGGTGGCGCCCAACAGCCAGATCAGCACGATGACCGTCACCGACGGCACCACGCTCTGATTGGTCAGCGCCACGAAACGGTCGATATTCCACGCGGAGCTGTCGGTGCGCCGTTTAGGCCGCCAACGGTTAAAGAAATTCCCCATATTCCGCTCCCCGACGGTATGGATCGGCTCCGCGCCCGTCGATCGGGGGTGCGGAGCCGAAACGTCGTTTTAGAGTTGCGGGATCGCCAGTTTGGTGCCGATCTGGATCTTCCGGGCGTCTTTGATCTCGTTGGCGCGGAGGATCAGATCATACTTGCGGGCGTCGCCGTAGTATTGCTTGGCGATCGCGCCCAGCGTCTCGCCCGCCTTGACTTCGTGCCAGACGACGGAGCCGGTCTTTTCCGGGGTGGCATCGCTTTTTTCCGCGGACTTGGGAGCCGGAGCATCGCTCTTGACTTCCTCGACCGGAGTAGCGGCGGCTTCGGGTTTGACTTCGTCGACCGGGGCGGGCGCCACATCATCGATCGGAGCCGGGGCGTTCACTTCGTCAACCTTGACGTCGCTGGGGACCCCGGAAGTGGCGGCACGCTCGGATTCGACCAGCCGCGGCGACATGCTGTCCACGATCGCCGGGGGCGCGGTACGGGGGCGGCGGTAGCCGTCATAGCTTTCGCTGATATTCTTTTCCCAAGTGGCTTCCTTGGCGCCCGGAGTCACCTGATCCAGTTCCGGACCGCATCCGCAGAGCGCCACGAGCGCCGCGCCGAGAAAACTCATGCTCATTGTGCTTTTCGTCATTTACCCCTACTCCTTTATTGGTTGAAAATTCTATTCTTCGTAACGCTTAAACAGCAGTGCGCCGTTGTGCCCGCCGAAACCCAAATTGCAGTTGAGCGCCACCCGGATATCGCGCTTGACGGCGACGTTGGGGGTAACATCCAGATCGCATTCGGGGTCGGGATTTTCGTAGTTGATCGTCGGCGGCACGATCCCGGTTTCGATCGCCTTGATGCAGGCGATGGATTCCAGACCGCCGGCGGCGCCCAAAGCGTGACCGGTGGTGCCTTTGGTACTGCTGATCGCGCAAGTCGGTTTCGTCCCGAAAACGCTCTTGATGGCGAGGGTCTCAAATTTGTCGTTCAGCCCGGTGCTGGTGCCGTGGGCGTTGATGTAGTCCACTTCGCCCGGGGCGAGTTCGGCGTGCCGCAGCGCCATCTGCATGGCGCGGGCGGCGCCCGAACCATCCGGCGCGGGGCTGGTGATATGATAAGCGTCGCCGGTGGCGCCGAAGCCGACGACTTCGGCGAGGATCTTGGCGCCGCGCCGTTTGGCGTGTTCGAGTTCTTCGAGGATCAGCACCCCGGCGCCCTCGCTCATCACGAAGCCGTCGCGGTCGCGGTCGAAGGGGCGGCTGGCGCGCAACGGTTCATCGTTGCGGGTGCTCATCGCTTTCATCGAGCAGAAACCGGCGATGCCGATCGGCACGATCGGAGCTTCCGCGCCGCCGCAGATCATGATGTCCGCATCGTCGCGCTTGATCGCCCAGAGCGATTCGCCGATCGAGTGGCAGGCGGTGCTGCAGGCGGTGACGATGCCGTAGTTGGGCCCGCCCGCCCCGGTCTGGATCGAGATATTGCCCGAAGCCATATCGCCGATCATCATCGGGATCGTAAAGGGCGAGACTCGGCCGGGACCCTGCTCGTAGAGCCGCTGGACCTGCTCACAGGTGGTTTCCAGACCGCCGACGCCGCTGGATACCAGCACGCCGACCCGGGTGGCGTCCACCTCGGGGCAGGTGCGCAAGTCGATCGGCAATCCGGCGCTCACGAGCGCCTGATCGGCGGCGATGGTGGCGTAACAGCAGAAAAGGTCGAGCCGCTTGATGTCCTTGGGGGGCAGGAAATCTTCCAGATTCAAATTTTTGATCTCCCCGGCGATCTGGGTCTTATAGTCCGTGGGGTCGAACCGGGTGATCCGCCCCAACCCGCATCGCCCGGCGACCAACGCGTCCCAAAAGTCCGCGACCTGGTTGCCCACGCAGGAAAGCACCCCGTAACCGGTTACTACAACTCGTCTTTCACTCATCGACTGATTCCGCTGTTTTGCGCTGCATAAACGAACGAACCACCAGAAGGAGTTTTACGCAAGCGTCTGCCCTAAAACTGCTCCGGCGGTTCGCCACCGGCTCCCCTTTTCGGGAGCCCCATACCCCGCGGGGTCAAGATCTTGCGATCTTACTCCTGCTGGGATTCGATATACTTGATCGCGTCGCCGACGGTGGTCAGCTTTTCGGCATCTTCGTCTTTGATGTCCGCGCCGAACTCTTCTTCCAACGCCATGACCAATTCAACCTGGTCAAGCGAATCCGCACCGAGATCCTCGATGAACTTGGCTTCGTCGGTCACTTGCTCTTCGGAAACCTGGAGCTGCTCGACAACAATTTTCTTAACTCTTTCAGCAATCGTGGACATTTCAAACCTCTGTTTTAGTTGGTTGATGAAGTTCTTTTCCCAGGCGCTATTTCCACAACGTTCACGCCCATCACTTAATATAATGTACTCCGGTTTTGGGAAAAGTCAAGTTTTTCGCCGCTTTTTTTATTGCCCCTCGGCTTTGCCTTGAATCCAGACCAACAGGAAAAGCCCCGCCAAGTAGAGCAGGAAGAGCACCAGCGCCACCAATAACTCCAGAAATCCCGCTAGCACCACCGAGCCGACCGGATGATTGACGGTGAAGGAGTTCCGCACCGGCGGCAACGCGGCAAACTCGTCGGTCTCGGAGTCGGGATCGGGCATGACCGCCCGATAAAACTGGATCTTCGCACAGCGGAAATAGGGAATTATCCAGATGTAGGCAATGCCGAAAGTGAAGACCCCCAGCAGCGAAAGCAACATAAAGAAAAACATCATCCGGAAATACTGCCAGCGGTGACCGTGCATGATGGCGCGACTGCGGCGCAAGGCGTCCCGCGCCCCCAACTCCGGGTCGGCGGCGAGACAAACCGAAACCAGCGCGTAGTCGAAACTTGCCATGATTCCCGGCACGATGAGCAAGAGATACTTGCCGAACACGATAAGCCAAGTCAGCAGATTGGCAAAATAAAAACTTCCGGTACGGAAAAACCCATAGCTCAACGCTCCGCCGATATCCGGTTTATCCTCGCGGGAAAAGTTGTAGAAATAACTTTCCGGGGAAAGAAACGATATCGACATGAAAATCATTCTGCCCACTGCGAACACAATGACGCCGATCACCGGGATCAGGAATGCGCTGCTGATCAGCCACTGCAACCCGACGGTCACCAGAAAGAGAATGAGCGACGCCCCGATGGCGCGTCCCCAACGCCCCCGCAACGACTCCGCGGCGGCAGCGCGGATGGCGCCGTTTCCGGTGATTTCCTTGATTTGAGTGTAGTGCATAAAATCTCCTCTTTTTTATTTTCCGCTTTGTCTACCCAGCTCGAACATCGCCAGATTGCCCGCGTGGAGTTTTTCCGGCAACGCCGCCTTGATCGCCTCCTGCCAATGCTCGGCGGGCACGAAATCCAGATACTTGGAGATCGCCCCGAGCATCATGATATTGAGTGCCTTGGGGGAAAAGAGTTTATCGGTCGGGATGTCGTCGGGGGTGATGAGCACGCCGCCGGCTTTGAGCTTGCCCAAAACGACTTCGACCTGATCGGCTTCCAGCACCGCCAGAATGTCGCATTCGCCGTAGGGCACCATGGGGCTGTCGACCTTGCACCCGAAGCGGACTTCGCTCGACACCGAGCCGCCGCGCTGACTCATGCCGTGGACCTCGCTCTTTTTGAGGTCGAATCCGGCGCGGAACAGCACTTCCGCCAAGATGTCGGTAACTTTCAATACGCCCTGCCCGCCGAGGCCGGAAACGATGATGTTGGTAACTTTATTGCAACTGCAAGCCATAATGGTTACTCCTGCTCAGTTGGATTGATGTTTGCGGACCGCCGCGAGCACGCAGGGGCGGCGGACGACGATGACGCTGGTGCGGTTGGCATTACAACACTCGGTGACCAGCGCCTTGAACTTTTCGGTCTCGGCGGTGGAATCGACCACCGCGACGAAATCGACCCCGATGCCCTTGACGATATCCTCGGGGGAAAGCTGTTTGGCGGGGGTGACGTGGTCGAGGTGATAGCCGGTGCCGGGATTTTCCTGCATCCCGGTCATCGCGGTAGTGCGGTTGTCGAGGATGATCACCACGTGCCCGGTGGCGGGCGGGTTGTAGACCAATTCGACGATGCCGTTGACCCCGGTGTGGAAAAAGGTGCTGTCGCCGATGACGCTCACCACCTTGCGCGCCTCGCTCTCGGGGAGCATTTTGCGCAAGCCGATGCCGACGGTGACGCTGGCGCCCATGCAGACGCAACTGTGGATCGCGCCAAAGGGCGGCATCACGCCGAGGGTGTAACAGCCGATGTCGCCGGAAACGATGCACCCCAAGTCGCGCAACGCCTCAAAGGTCTTGCGGTGCGGACAACCGGGGCAAAGTTGCGGGGGCTTGCCCGCCACCGGGGGCACCGGGTCGGGCGAAACGTCGTGGGCAAGCTGCTTGCGCACCCGTTCGACGTTGAGTTCGCCGAAGCGGAAAACTTCCTCGCGCACTTCGACGGCGATACCGAGGGCGCGGAGCGCTTCGGTCAGGATCGGGTCGCCCTCTTCCACGACGACGACGCGCTTGACCTGCTTTGCAAACTCCAGAAGCGCCTTTTCCGGCAACGGATAGGTGAAGCCGAGTTTGAAAAACGAAGCGTTGGGGGCGGCTTCGCGGGCGTGCTGATAGGCGACGCCGGAAGCGACGATGCCCAGTTCGGTCGAATTCATCTCGATCCGGTTGTAGTGATTTTCCTCGTTGAGCTTTTGCATCTGGGCGAGGTCGCTCCGCAGCCGCCGGTGCGCGAGTTTGGCGAAAGCGGGCACCATGACGTTGCTCTTGGGGTCGATCTCGTAATGCCCGGTGCGCAACGCCTCCGGCTCCGCCTTCCGGCGCACGACGACGCACTTGGAGTGGCACACCCGGGTGGTGAGACGGAACAGCACCGGACTGCGGAACTTATCCGCCAACTCAAAGGCGGCGAAAAGAAAATCGTAGCACTCCTGCGAATCGGCGGGTTCAAACATCGGCACGCCGGCGGAGATCGCGTAGCGGCGATTGTCCTGCTCGTTCTGGCTCGACGCCATGCCGGGATCGTCGGCGCTGATCACGATCAGCCCGCCCGGGGTACCGCTGTAAGCGATCGTGAAAAAGGGATCGGCGGCGACATTGAGTCCGACGTGCTTCATGGTCACCAGTGCGCGTCCGCCGGCGAGGGCGACGCCGATCGCGGTTTCGAGGGCGCACTTTTCGTTGGGCTCCCATTCCGCCTGACCGCCGAGCCGGTTGAACTCATCCAAAATTTCCGAAGACGGGGTGCCGGGGTAGCCGCACCCGAAATTGACGCCGCAGTCGTAAGCCGCGAGCGCCACGGCTTCGTTGCCGCTGAGCAGAAGTTTGGTCATTTATCCATCCTTTCCATAGCTTGATTAAGTTTTTCCAAAACCATATCCATTTGATCCAAATCGTTGTCGAGGTCGCTGGCAAAGGCTTCCAGTTCCGCCCCCTCGGGGGTGTAATGCTCGTCGTTGAGTTGCTTGAGCGCCTGATCCAAGCGCAAGGCGACGGCGGCGCACTGGTGAAACAAGTCGTGCTCGATTTTGGCGGGGTCGTGCCCCGATTCCGCCAGCGCGGTAAAAAACTCCTGACGGTTTTCCGCCGCTTCCAGTATGTCGGCGCGCAACGGCGCCTTGTTTTCGTCGTCGGCGCGGTTGTAGTTTTCCTGCAAGACCTCAAACTTATCCGCCAGGAGATTGTAAAGCACCGCTTCCTGCGCCTCGTCGGCGAACTCCGCCCCGCCGAAAAAGCGGTTGAAAAGCACCTCGAAGTCGGCGGCGCGGCTGTAGATCGCGTCGCGCAAAAAGCCCTCCATTTCCGTCTCGGTGTAGGTCGAACCGATACTGCGCAGGATCGCCCCCAAGCCGGAAACGTCGCCGCGGGAAATCGAGATATCCTCGGGAATTTCGGTTTCGGCTTCCGTCGGGAGCTTCACCTCGACCAGCACGGCGTGGTCGCCCTCGCTGTCGATGGAAATGCGCACCGCGTTGTGGATGTACTCGTCAAGCGAAAAGGCGGTGGTGTCCAACTCCTTTTCCGCGCCGAAAAAGACGCCCCACGCCAACTGCTCCGGGATGTCCGGGTAACGCTCGAAGCGGTCGCAGACCTCGATCAGCGCCCGGTCGAAGATCGCCACATTTTCCCGCAACTGGCGGGCGGAGCGTTGCTCGCCGGAAAGGTACTGAAACTCCACCACTCCGGAAGCGTAGTCGCGCACGGTGCAGAGCAAGGCGTCGCCAAAGGCGAAGTCGTGCTCGCGGTAGAATTCCTGCAGGTCAAATACGTGCAGCGTGACGTTTTCGTTGCCGGAGCGATGACTGCGCAGGTGATTGTTGGCGGGATCGTCGGCGACGAAAAAGTCGAATATCTGCTCCGAACCGAGCAGCAAATGGTAGTGAAACGCCTGCCCCAACGGCAGGGAAATTTCCCGTTCCGGCGCCGCGCCGAATTTCACTTCGCTGGGGAAAACTTCCGGCGAGAGCATCGGCAAAAAGCGGTGCCCGGGGAAGAGCACGCCCTGCGATATCTCCCAGTCGTCGGGGGTGATGAGAAACTTGCGACCGGTGAAAAACTCCGCCCGGCGGAAATAGCGGTCGCCGGAGTTGAAAAAGCGCTCGTCGCCGTCGAGCAACCGGTAGAGCCGGCTCCGCAACGCCGCGCTGGGATTGCCGAGCACTTTCTGCAGTTGCGCGAGGGTGAACTTGGCGCCGCACCGCCCGATCGCCGCTTCGATCGCGTCAATTTGAATATCCGTTTGCTTCATCTAAAATTCTCCCGCCGCCGGGGGCGGCAAAATATACTTTTCCAGATCCGCGACTTCCCACGTCTTGATCTCCGCCATCGAGTGGGCGTTTTCCAACGCGAAGTCGCCGCTTCGGGTGCGGCGCAACGCGCACAACACGGCGCCGACGCCGAGCTTCGCCCCGATGTCGGTAACGAGGGTGCGAATGTACGTACCCTTGGAGCAATCCACTTCAAACTCCGCCTCGCTCCCGGCACAGCGCAAGATGCGGATATCCGAGATCGTCACCGGGCGCGCTTCGCGCTCGACCTCGATCCCCTGCCGCGCCAACTCGTAAAGCCGCTTGCCGCCGACCTTGAGCGCCGAAACCATCGGCGGCTTCTGCCAAATGTCGCCGACGAAACTGGTGATCGCCGTGCGAAACTCCGCCTCCGAAACCCCGGAAGCGTCGCACTCGCGCACCACTTCGCCGTCGAGATCGCCGGAAGCGGTCTCCACCCCGAGCTTCATCACCGCTTGATAACTTTTGCTCTTTCCGCTCAACTCGGTGCTCAACGCCGTGCACTTGCCCAGCACCAGCACCAGCAAACCGGTCGCCGCCGGGTCGAGCGTGCCGCAGTGACCGACCTTGGCAAGCTGAAAGCGACTGCGCACGCAGTTGACCACGTCGAAACTCGTCCACTCGGCGGGCTTATCCACCAGCAAAATGCCGGAAAGCGGATTATTAAAAGCTCTTTTGGGCATGCTTTACGACAGTTGCTTTTTCATCACCAAGCGGTGGATGTAGAGGTAAACCGCGCTCACCGCGACCAAGAAAACGATGATCCACAAGTAATTTTCGGAAATGAGCGCCTTGCCCTTTTCCACCAGCTCGACGTAACTCAAATCCCCGGACTTCACCCCTAAAAACGCGCCGATCGCGGTCAAAATGACGATCCAGATGCCCGCGCCGAGACCGGTAAAAAAGGTGAAGCGCTTAAAACTCATATTCGCCAACCCCGCCGGAATGGAGATCAACTGGCGGATCGCCGGGAGCAACCGGCAGACAAAGGTCGCCCAGTCGCCGTAGCGGCGGAAAATTTCCTCGGCACGCTCCAAGGTCTCGGGGGAAAGGAAGAAATACTTGCCGTAGGCGTAGAGGAACTTGCGCCCGACACTGCGGGCGAGATAGTAGTTGATGTACGCCCCCGCCAAACTGCCGATCAAGCCGGAAATTATGGAAATGGCGCAGTCGGCGTAGAGATTGCCGCAGAGCAATTCGCCGCGCGCCGCCAGAAATCCGGCGGGGATCATCACCACTTCGCTGGGAAAGGGAATGAAAGAACTCTCAATGGTCATAAAGACAAAAATGATCAGCGGTCCCCAAAGGTGGGCGTAAGCGGCGAAATCCGCGATGTGATTGGCAATTTGTTCGGTCATTTGGCACTCCCTGCCGGGGTTGTAAACTGAAATACTATTTGTGTAATGTACCACTTCAAGCGGTCATTGTCAAGGTTTATCGATCGTCGGCACCACGGGAACGACTCCAGAAAAAACGCGCCCCGAACTTCCGGGGCGCGGTCAAAACCGGATAACGGCGTCAGTCGATATTTTCGATCCGGCGGATCCGGATCTTGCCGGAGAGTCGATCGCGCTCATAGGTGACCAAGATCTTGCACTCGCCGGTGATGACGTCAAAGTGGAGATTGTCCCGCGGGTCGGCGTGGGAACTGCCCATGTCGAAATCGCCGAGTTTGGCGTCGTGGTTCGTATTGTCGTCGGGGTGATCCGACGACCGCACCGAGACCCCGTCGTCGATACTGTCGCCGCCCACATCGGAAATGGTCTGGGCGATGATCACCGCCCGGAAGATATTTTCCGGAGTGGTCGAAACACCGAGCAAAGCGATAGTCTTGCCGATCAACTCCTCCTGGGCGGCGTCGTCGTTGCCCCGGAACCAGGAAAATTTGGTCGAGTCGGTCTCCCCCGCGCCGGGGTCTTTACCGATATTCAACGCCTCCGAGCGCATCCGGTAAACATTTTTGCCGGTGCCGGTTTTTCCCTTTTTCAACTCCTCGACCAGTCGTTCGCCGTATCTGTCGATGTTGAGGGGCGAACTCCCGTCGCTGTCGGCGGTGCTTCCGGAACTGGGCGTATTCCCGGCGGCAGTGTCGCTGATGAATTTTTCCGGCTTCTCGTCGACGCGGAGCCCGTTGAAAAGCGCCGTGGCGATCTCGTACTGCAAGCCGTCGGCGTAAAGGTCCAGATCCTCTTCGCCGTCATAGGTGAGTTTGTCGGCATCTTTCAACGCCTGATCGTTGAAGCAGTTGAGATCGATCTTGCCGAAACTGCGGGCGTCTTGGGTAAACTTGATCCAGTCGAGGATACCGCCGTCGCCGTCGCTGTAAGCGGTACCGGCGGCATCCCACGATTCGCCGATATCGCGCTGATCTTCAAAGCTGATCTCCGCCTTTCCGAAACCGCCGGCGCGCTTGAGATTGATGGTTTCAAAGGGCGCGCCCCGGTGGATCCACCCCAATTCCCACGGGCTGAGCATCGGCGCGTTGCGGATGACCGCCGTGGAAACCTCGGTGATGTCGCTGGTGGATTCCGGATCCTTTTTGCTATTACTGCTATTCAACGGGCTGGATTTGCTGTTGGCGCCCCCGGTCAGGCTGAGCAACGTATCCAAATTGCTGGAGGATGCCGACGGCGCCGTCCCGGTGATCGTCGCCTTGGCGCCCGCGAGCGTATCGTCCAGCTGGGCGTCGATCTCCCAGTCGTCGCTGTCGCCGGCGCCACTACTATTGGTCAAATTAAGATTTTGCCGGGGGTCCTTGGCTTCGATGCCGCCGACGAAGCAGTAGCCGCGCCGCAAAGTGCCGAGCGAAGTGGTGACGGTACCCAAGGCCGGGCTGCTGGTGCCCTTTACCGTCAACGCGGTGGCAGCGGGAGTTCGCACATAATCCACGCCGCAGACCTTTTGCGATTGATCGGGCACTTCCTGTTCGTGTCCGGTGCCGCCGATCGTCGCTTTGAGCAACATATTGTCAAGTTTGAAGCTGATGTCCGACACCTCGATCTCGGCAATGTCGGTAACCTTGCAACTGACTTCGATATCGGTGGCGCCGGGGTGGGCGTCTTTGAAAGCGTCCACCTCGGCTTGGATCTCACTGCTCTGCTCGATCTCGCTATCCGAGATCGTCGTCGAGGCGAAAGTCGGCGAAGTGGTCGCCACGGCAAGATACTTATCGGTACCGACGGTCAGCTTTCCCACCTCCGAAATTATTTCCGAACTGGTATAGGCGCTCATGGTTTTGCTCAAGGTGATCCCGGAAACGCTCTTACTCATCGTCGGCGTACTGTCGCCGTCTTTGCCGGTAATGGTGACGTCGACGCTGAACTTACACTTCAACTTGGCCAACATGTCTCTGATTATAGTGGAAAACTGGTAATCCGAGCCGACGGCATCGCTGCCGTACATATTGATCATCTCGCCGATCACCGTCGGGGTGATATTGAGCATCAAATTGGATTGCCCGATCCTGCCGTCGACCTGCAAAGCGAGCGCCAACTCGTTGATGTAAAGGGTCTTTTCGTTGCCGGTATAGGTCGGGATCGTGGCGGTGAGGTCCCAGTTAAACGCCTTCTTATCCGAAGTCGGCACGCTGTCGAGGTCGCAGTAGTCGTTGAAGTTGGCGGTGATCTGCTTGCGCCGATCCTTCAACTCGTTGAAAGCCGCCTTGTCGTCGGCGATGCGGCGGAAAAACGGCAGGCCCCGATGCTTGATATCCTCGTCTTTGTCGTAAAACAACTTGTCGGATTCGTCGTAATAGTCAAAAAGCCCCGGCAGTTCGGTCAGTTGCTCGACGATGTTGTCGTCGTTGGTCTTGTCGTTGTTGCCGGAAATGCCGCTGCCGAAGCGGACGTACCACGGATCTTGGTCGTTTTTCCACGGCCCCAGGTAGAAGCGGCAGTAGTTGCCGGGCGCCGCCTCGGGATCGACCACCTTGGTGCCCTCGCCGAACCAGTATTCAAACCACGCCTTGTTTTGGGCGATCCTGCGGCGCTTTTTGTCGTCGCCGGAAACACCTTCGACGTTAAAGATGAAACCGTCCTCATCTTCATCGCTGGCGTAAAAATCGGTGTAGTGAGCGGCGATCACGTCGATCCCGCCGGGCCACTCGTGAAAAATTCCGCCGTCAAAATCGAGATTCAACTCGGCGATATCCTGCCCCCACCGCAACTTCCACGCAGGCTTGCTGTAGCGGTCAGTCTCACTGCCGGGATATTTGAGCTTGTGAAAACTGCTCTTGTCGATGCCGCCGCCCAAGACGTTGTGATAAACCATCCGGCTGTGATTCGCCGGCGGCAACACCTGATAGGCGAAGCGCCCGATGATCTCGCCGGCGATGTCGGCGGGCTTGCGGATATAGATCCACTGGGCGGAACTTTCTTTCCCCTGATAACCCGGCCGGGCGGCGACATTGAGTCGGGATTCCCGGTTGTTGTTATCCCACGGGGCGAGGAATTCCCGCGCCGCGTTTTGCGTAGTTTTGCCGATCTCGCCCGGGTCGGAAATCGAGTACAACGCGGAGTAATCCGCCGACAGCGGTTTGTCAAAGTAGTCGACGTCGGGGTCGGACTCGTTTTTCAAGGTGTCGATGATCTCTTTATCCAACTGCAACTGATAGTACATCACGGCGGCGGCGATGCGGTTGGCGGCGGAACGGGCGAGGATCGCCGCCTCGTGTTGCGACCGGCGGTTGACCGCGATATTTTGATAAAAGAGCGAACTGCTGACAAAGGCGACGCCCATGATCATCAGCGCCGACAATATCCCCAACGCAAAGAGCAACGCAACGCCCTGCTCGCCGGAATCCGGATTTCTGTAAACTGCCTGCTTCATCGCCTAAACCTCAAAATGCATTGGTGCGATTCTCGCCAAAGTAAATGTAACGGCGGAAAATCTGCGCATGTTGGGCGCGAAACTTCTGGGCGTCGGCACTGCCGAAGCTGCCCTCGTAAAGCGCCATATACTCGTCATATTTTTGGGTTTCCATAACTTCGAGCGTGATCTCCAAGTAGTCCGGCAAGACGCTCTGGTGGAGCCCGGTGCCCGAATCCATCGTGCCGCTGTACTCGGTGGTGTTGGTCTGCTTGTAGATCGCCTCCGCGCTGGCGTTGGGGGTGTTGCCCTGCACCCGCCGCACCCGAAAGGCGACCACGTTGTTGAGCAGCCGGATCACATTTTCATCCTGCGCCGCGGGTTTGGTCTTCGCCTTGGTCGTATCGCCCAGCAACGCGGCGAGATCATCGCCCGCCAAGCCTTCAGTCGCGGCGTCATACGGCGGGAAATACTTGATGAACTTTTTCTCGTCCTCGTCGGAAAGCACCTGCATCACCAGACAGTTGCGATTTTTATCCGGGTCGGTGGAAGCGGTTATTTTCACCACCTGAAAACTCACGAACCGGAGCGAGTTCCGATAGATGTCGTGTTGCGTGAGCGCGTCGTTGTTGCTGCTGGTGGCGAAACAGATCCGGCTGAAATTGTTGTAGGATTTGTTGTTGTCGTCTTTGTCGATGACGTCGTTGTTGTAGATCCGGAAAAACCGCGTGCCCTCCTCCGACGTCGGCACAAAGACGACGTTGGTAAGCAGATCGCTCATCAGATCGAGGGTCATCCGGGCATCCCGGTAAAGCTCGTTTTTGCCGGTCGTGCTCGACCACAGTTTCTGACTGGCGGCAAAGAGTTGCACCACCACCGTCGCCAACAGCGCGAATACCGCCATGGAAACGATCAATTCCACCAGCGTAAACGGCAGATGTCGGACTTTTTTGCGGATCCCGGTCATGCTATCACTCCCTCGCTGCGTAGTTTCCATCAAAAATTTCCAAACGGTAGACCCGCTTTTTGCGTTCCGCATAAGGTAGATCGGCGGGGTAGCTCACTTCCATATCGATCACCTTGAAGTAGGCAAGTTGCGAATCATCCGCGCTCGCCGCGCCAGTTTGCGATGAAGCGGTCAGATTGACGCGATCGCCGCCGTACTTGAGGAAATAGCCGATCACGTTGCTCCCCGAGTGCGCCGCGGCGATGCCCTTGCCCACGTCGGCCTGAAGCAAACGGACCACGCAGCTGAATTCGGTGATGACTTCGCCATTCATCTCGACCAGTTTGCGATAGAGATAAGCGTTGCCTTGTTGGAGGATCGCCTTGTATTTGTTGGCGTTGGTCGACGGGGAAAAGCTGGATTCCACCACGTCGGCGCCTCCGTCGGTGATCCCGTCGGTGCTGTCGTGGGTCAAAACCTTTGCCTCGGTGCCGCCCAACTTGTCGGCCTTGAGCCGGATATAGGTTTCCATGGCGTCGACCGCGTCGGCGAGATTGAGTTCCTCTTCCGCCTGGTGCGACGCTTTCAAGCCGGTGGGGAAAAGCACCAGCACCGTGGAAAGCCCCAACGAAATGACCAGCATCGCCAAAGCGACTTCCACCATATTGAAGCCGAAAACCCGGCGCCGACGCTTATTCTTCACTTTCGCCCTCATACGCATGATACGAAACCTTACCGTTGATCCGGTTGATGTCCAACACGATAAAATTGACCGGCTTGGAACTGCCCTCGGGATAGAGAATATCGGTGCCGCTCAAGGAACACTCGGCGAGCGCGACGTACAGATCCCGGCGACTGCGCAAGTTGCCGTGCGGGGAAAAGATGATCCCGCTCTCAACCGACGGACTGCCGGGAAGACCGGTGATCTTGACGAACGCCCCGGAATTGGAGCCGGCGTACAAATTGCTCCCCGTTATCTTGGTCACGAACTTGCCCGACTTGAATTCGTCGTCGGATTTTGCCGGCAGATCGTCGTAATCATCGGTGACGAGGACGATCTTCGACGCCGGCATCGGCTCCAGCCACCGCGAACCGGGCACCCAGCGGACAAACTTCCAGTCGCCGCTGTTGTTTTTTTCCACAAACGCCATGCGGGCGCTGCCCAAGTAATACTTGGTGTAAGTGTTGGCGTTGAATTCCGTGGCATCGTCCGCGGCGGCATCGGTCGGTTTACCGTAAAACTTGCCTTCGGCACCGTTGGGAATGATGAGCGCGACGTCGCGGCGGCTGGTGACCGCCTTGGCCTGCGCCTGCTCGATCGCCAGCTTAAAGGCGGCGGCATCGCGGTCGACGCTGGTGCTTTTCATAATCTTGTTGTACGCCGGTACCGCCAGCGCCATGAGCATCGCCGCCAAGCCGATGACGACCATAAGCTCGATCAAGGTAAAGCGTTTTTTCACCGCAGGGACTCCTGTTTCCGCAAGTTCTGGTATATTACACCTGTTCCGTACTATAACCCTATCCCGGCAAAAATACAAGCCGCCGCCGCCTTTTTCGCCTTAAAATGTTTCCGGAAACGCCCGATTGTAAGTGATCGCCTCGGAAATGTGCCCCGGTTCGATCGCCCCGCCCCCCGCCAAATCGGCGATGGTGCGGGCGGTTTTGAGGATGCGGTCAAAGGAGCGCGGACTCAAGCGGAAACCGTTGATCGCCTGCCGCAACAGCGCCAGTCCTTCCGGGGAAAGCGCGCAAAACTTCTGCAGATACTTGCCGGAAAGTTGAGTGTTGCAGGTGAAATTAAGTCCGCGATAACGCCGCAACTGCAACTCCCGCGCCGCCATCACCCGGCGCCGGATCTCGGCGCTGCTCTCGGCTTGCGGAGCGCGGAGCAATTCCGCGTCGGATAGTTGCCGCACCGGAATTTTCAAGTCGATGCGGTCGAGCAGCGGCCCGGAAATTTTCCGCAGATAGCGCCGCTTTTCCTCGACGGTGCATTTGCACCCCAACTCATATTCGCCCCGCCCGCAGGGACAGGGATTCATCGCCGCGCACAGCATGATCTTGGCGGGAAAAACGCAACTGCCCGAGGCGCGGGAAACGGTGATCTCGCCGCTTTCCAAAGGCTGGCGGAGCACTTCCAACACGTTGCGCTTGAATTCCGGCAGTTCGTCGAGAAAGAGCACGCCGTTGTGCGCCAGACTGATCTCGCCGGGGCGGGGATCGCGCCCGCCGCCGATCAGCCCGGCGTCGGAAATGGTGTGGTGCGGAGCTCGAAACGGCCGCGCCGAAACGATCGGCCGATCACCGGCGAGCAGACCCAACACGCTGTGGATGCGACTGGTTTCCAGCGTTTCCGCGGCGGTCATCGGCGGCAAAAG
>JAZTWK010000036.1:0-47106 GCA_045635865.1 Victivallaceae bacterium | reverse complement strand
GGGGGTCCCCGCGCGGGGGAGCCGTTTTTGGATTACAAGCTGGGGGCCGAAGCGGCCGAAGTGCTGAATGGCGGCGCCCCCGCCGCCGCCGCCGAACTCGCCGCGATGACTCCGGTCGAAATGCCCTTGCCCGTTGAGATCACCTTGCCCGACCACCCGATCGTCGTCGGCACCGGCCCTGCCGGGATTTTTGCCGCCTACATGCTCGCCGTCGCCGGGGTGAAGCCGGTGATCGTCGAGCGCGGCGCGGCGTGGCCCGAGCGGATCGCCGGGCAGAAACGCTTTCTCGCGACCCGGGAACTGGATGAAGCGGATAATCTCCTCATCGGCGAGGGGGGCGCCGGGGCGTTTTCCGACGGCAAACTCTACACCGGCACCCGGGATCAGTGGGGCAGATTGGTGCTCGCCACGCTGGCGGAAGCCGGCGACGCCCCGGAATTGCGTTATCGCGCCCGCCCCCACGTCGGTTCGGATCGCCTGCCGCAGATCGGGATCAACTTGCGTCGCCGCATCGAGGCGTTGGGCGGCACGTTCCTTTTTCATACGGAAGTCGTTGATATTGCCACCTCGTCCGGGCGCTGTACCGGGGTGGTCCTCGCCGACGGCAGGATCCTGACGGCGCCGGCGGTCTTGCTCGCCCCCGGTCTGGGCGGGCGCCAACTGTTGCGGCGCTTGGCGAGCAAGATCGAGTGCCTGCCCAAGCCGTTTCAGATCGGTTGCCGCATCGAGCATCCGCAGGAGTGGGTGGACGTGCGCCAGTATCACGGCAGTCGCCCGGCGGCGCTGGAGGCGGCGGAGTACCACTTGGTCGATCGCCCCGGCGGAAACGTGGCGCAGGTGAGCAGTTTCTGCATGTGCCCCGGGGGGCGGATCGTCAACGCTTCGGCGTGGAAACACCAGAGCGCCACCAACGGCGTGAGTGACCGCGCCCGCAGTGGGGATTTCGCCAACAGTTGTCTCATCTGCACCTTGCTCCCGGACCACTACGGCTCGATCGCGGCGGCGTGGGAGCGCATCGAAACTTACGAGCGGGCGATCTTTTCCGCCGGGGGCGGGGATTACGCCTTTCCGGCGCAGGATGCGGCGGCGTTTTTAGCGGGGCGCACCGGGCTGACCGGCGAGGCGACTTCCTGCGAAACCGGGGTGGTGCCGGGGCGGCTCGATCAGCTGATCGAGCCTTTCTTGCGCGAGGCGCTCGGCCGGGCGCTGGTCGATTTCGACCGCAAGATGCCCGGTTTCATCCGCTTCGGCAAGCTGATCGGCATGGAAAGTTGCGTCTCATCGCCGGTGCGGGTGGTGCGCAACGAGCGGGGCGAGAGCTCGCTCCCCGGCTTGTACGTTGCCGGCGAGGGCGTCGGCGGCGCGGGGGGGATCGTTTCCGGCGCCTGCGACGGCTTGCGGACGGCGTTTTCGCTGCTGCAAAGTGGAGGAAAAGCGTAAAAAATCCGGTTTTTGATTTGTAGTTGCGGGGAAAGGCGATTATATTTAGAAGTGTGAGGTTTGCCCCGATCGCGATCGGGCGGTGAAGATAATTCAACACGGAGGTTTTTATTATGTTCAAGTCGAAATTTTTTGTTGTCGCGCTGTTGTCGCTGTTGTCGCTGGCGACGTTCGCCATGCCGTGGACGACCTTGGGCCCGCACCGTAAACCGGTGACCTTGGTCATCACCGCCAATTACAAGAGCCCGCGGCTGTTGGCGGAATTGATCCAGTCGGAATCCCGTCAGCCCTACTTGCTGATCCCCGCCGCCGAGCAGGAAAACAGCAAGATCATTTTCTGCCCCGCCAAGAAAAACGGCGCGTTGGAAGTTACCGAAGCGGATCTCAACGACTTCGTGCGCTATCTCGCCCCCAAGCGGATCATCATCCTCGGCAACTATGACTACGTGCCGCAAAAGTATTCCGATCTGCTCGACAAGACGATCCCGGTCGTCCGGATCGAGGGCACCAGCTGGGCGCGGGTCGCCGACGAGTTGAACTACATGCTCAACTTGAGCAATCTGCCCGGCGATTTCCGGCGTCTGGCGCAGGAAATGATGGAGCAGGGCGGCGTCTATCGCCCGATCAGCCGGCCGCAGGCTCCGGAAGCCGCCAAGGCTCCGGAAGCGGTCGCCCCGATGGAAAGCGCGGAGTAATTCCGCCCAGGAACTTCCGGCATGAGCAACTTTTTCCGGATCTGCCGCCACACGTTTTTGGATGCGTTGCGGGAGCCGGTGTACTCGCTCATGCTCGCCTCGGCGGTGGTGCTGATCTACCACTATCCGGCGGCGGCGCTCTACGTCTTTTATGAACAATTCAAAATGGTCACCGACAGTGCGTTGGCGACCATTTTGCTCTTTTCCTTTTTGGTGGCGACGCTGAGCGCCGGCGCGGTGCTGGCGCGGGAAATGCGCAACGGCACGGTGTTGCTGTTGCTTTCCAAACCCTTGGGCAGAAAGAGTTTTCTCTTTGGAAAAATGGCGGGGGTCATCCTCGCATCCGAGCTGTTTGCCCTCACGCTCGCCGTGGCGACGGTGATTTCCCTGCGCATCGCCACCGATCAATTCCGCTTCGACGTGCCGATCTATCTCGGCAGTCTGGCGGTGGTGGCGGCGACGGCGCTGGCGGGTTTGGCGGCGAACTATCTCAAAGGCGCACCTTTCGGGCAGACGTTTGCGCTGCTACTGCCGGTGGCGGTGGCGGCGGAACTGGGCGTACTCATCCTCGGCGGCGGCGAGTGGGAATTTGCCGTGGCGGAAACGGTCAAAGCGTTGATCTTGCTGTTGCTGTCGATCCCGGTGGCGGCGGCGCTGGCGACGGCGTTGGCGACCACCTTGGATACCGTGCCGTTGCTCTGGGTCATGGGGGCGATCTTCCTGCTCGGGATGCTCTCGGATTATCTTTTCGGGCGGAGCGACGCCCTGTGGAGCGAACTGCTTTACGCGTTGCTCCCGGCGTGGCAACTCTACTATCTCGCCGACGCGTTGGCGCTTCAGCGGGAGATCCCGCTATTCTATCTGGCGCAGACGGCGGCGTACAGCGCGCTCTACCTCGTATTGGTGGCGTTTTGGGCTAATTTCGGCTTCCGGGAGCGGGAAAGCGCCGGACGCATCCGCAACTGATCGGCGCAGTATGGAGCTCTATCCGGAAAACGCCCTCATTCTTGCCCCGTTGTCGGGCTTCACCGATCTGCCCTATCGCCGCGCCGCCCGGCGGTGCGCTTGCCGCTTCGCCTTTACCGAAATGGTCGATGCCGCCAGTATCGCTTACAGTCCGGCGCGGGCGGAAAATCTGCTGTTGCGCGGCGCCGACGAGGAGTTCCTCGGCGTGCAACTGGTCGGGGCGGATCTCCGATTGCTGGAGATCGCTTCCCGCTTCCTCGCCGGGCGGGATTTCGACCTCGTCGATCTCAACTTGGGGTGCCCGGTGCCCAAGGTGGTCAAGAAAGGCGCGGGCGCGGCGTTGGGTATGGATATTGAACGCGCGCCGCGCGCGTTGGAAACGATCGTCCGCAACGTCAAGCTGCCGGTGACGGCGAAGTTCCGCATTTTAAGTGATTCCGACCCCGCCCCCAGCGTCGAACTGGCGCGGCGTCTGGTCGATGCCGGGGCGCAGGCTTTGACCGTCCACGGCCGCACCCGCGACCGTTTCTACGCCGGGCAGGTGCATTATGAAATTATCCGCGCGGTGGCGGAAAGCGTAAAAGTGCCGGTGATCGCCAACGGCGGGATCCACGATCCGGTCAGCGCGCAAGTCGCGCGGGAGCAAAGCGGCTGTTCCCGGCTGATGCTCGCCCAGGGGGCGATGGGCAATCCGTGGCTCTTTTCGATCCTTTCCGGCGGCGCGCCGCCGACCCTTGGCGAGTGGAAGAGCATGGTGCATACCCACGTGGCGGAAATGGTCGAGCTCTACGGCGAGGCGACCGCGATGAAACTCGCGCGCAAAATCTGCCACGACTATTTGCGCGGGCGGGGCTTCGCCGCCGGTTTCCGGGCGCAGGCATCCGGCTTGACGACCTTTCGCCAGTTGGAAAATTTGCTCGATTCAGTCGAGCTTTCCGGGAGCGCTTCCCCCGGGCGCGAGCTGTTGCAACTCTAACGGCAGATCGTCCCACTCGCTGTGGCGAAGGATAAACTCCGGCAGGTCTGCTTCACTTAACTTCCGCAATTTCAAGCAGTTGAGCAAGTGCTGTTTCGCCGCTTCCTGCTGTTCCGGCACCGCGCCGATTTCCCGGCAGAAGATCCAATAATAATAGGCGTTGAGCGCGCTGTAAGGGAAGCGGCGATCCTCGACGCCAAAGGCAAAGGCGGCTTCGCCCCGCTCGCCCCGGGCGGCGAGGATCCGCGCCAAAAGACCGTAACTGTGGACGTACCCCAAGGGGGAGATCCGGTGCAGTCTTTTGAGCTCCGCTTCCGCTCCGGCGAGATCACCGCGATTGAATTTTTCCACCGCCAGCAGGTAGAGGCTTTCCCGGCGGACTTGCGTTTTGAGCGAGATTTCCAAGCGGGTCTCGGCTTCGGTGGGGGTAAGTTTCGCCGCCCGGAAGTGCCAAGTGGCAAATCCGGTGCGAAATGCCGCAATGTAGAAAAATAAAGCGAGAAACACCGCGACGATTTTTGCCGGTTTGGGGGTGGGCGCGGCAACTTCATCGGGGGTGCCGAGCGCGCCGAGCGTCACCCAAAAGAGCGCCCCGATCGCCGGTTCGGCGAGCAATACGTCGAGTTGACCGTGGAAAAAGAGCAGCAGCACCACCCAGAGCAAGTAGGCTTCGGCGGATTTTTCGGCGGCAAAATTTTTCGCCGCCCGCCCGAGCGCGGCAAAGAGGAAAACCGCCCCGAGCACCCCGTAGGAAATGAGCATATAAAGCACTTCGTTGTGCGGGTGCGTGTGGCGCTCGGCGGTGAAGCGGACGAAGTGATAGAGCCGGGGGAGATAGACGCCGATCAACTCCTCGTAGCGTTCGGCGCCGCACCCAAAAAGCCAGTGGTCGCCGATAAGTCGGCAAGTGCCCCGGTACAACTGGATGCGGTAATCGAGGATCGCCGCGCCGCCGAGGAAGATCGCCGCCGCCACCAGAATAATGAGTAGCGCCGGGACTCCGATCGCCATGATGTACCGCCGGTCGGGTTTTTCCTGCGTGAGTTTCCACGCCAAGGGCAAAGTTACGAGCAGCGCCAAAATCGTGCCGCGGGGGAGCGTTTCCGCATCACGAAAAGTGATAAGAATGAGAAAGAGCCCGATCGCCGCGCCGGAAATGAGCAGGCGGTGTCGCCCCCGATAAAAAAGCGCCACGGTGGCGGGGAGCGCGGCGACCGTCAAGGTCGCGCTCCAATTCCAGTTGCCGAAAAAGCCGTAGTTGTGGGCGGTGAGCGCGGTGAAGATCACCAGTATTACGCCCGCGCCGCCCAAAATGATCGGCGAGAGTTTTTTCCACGCCGGGGCGATCGCGACTCCGGCGAGGTACGCCGCCGGGATGAAGTTGCCGGGGTAAAACTCCGCCGGGCAACCGAAAAGTTGCCGGATGACCTCCGTCAAAAGTAGCAGAACCGCCAAAACCAGCGGCACCCGATCCCGCCAAACGCCCTCGCGGAACGCGGCGTTGATCCGCCCACCGCACCCCACTGCCGCCATCAGCATTAACCACGTAAATACCGGTGCGGCAAAGAGTTGGAAATCGCCATAAAAGGCGGTCGGGCGCACCGCCGCCACCCAGACCAGCGGGTGTACCAGTGCCGCCGCGATAATAATCGCCCCGGTGAATCCGGATTCCGCCGTGAAAAGTTTTTTCATCGCCCCTGGTCGCTTACTCGTGATGTGTTTTGGCATCTAACTTATCACCGCGCGGCGGATTTTTCCAGTCCTGACGCGGGGATTTGCGGGATTTTTCCCTCGCCGCCATTGAAAAACGGCGGGAGTGGTGCTAATGTATAAAAGGGTAAAAAAGATGATTTTTTCGGCACTGCCGAAGTAAACGCAATTCAAACCATATAGTGGAAAGGGAACGATAAATGAAAAAATTGTTGGCGGCGATGATCGCTCTGGCGATCGGAGTGTTGGGGGCGGCGGAAGTGGTATTTCACGCCGAGGATATTCAGACTCCGGGTGACTGGAATACTGCCAAATACGCCAACTGCACCGTCCTCAAGTGCGGCAAGATCGGCGGCGTCGCCGAGGGCACTTTCAACGTGCCGGAAGCGGGCAAGTACAATATGTACGTGCGCACTTCCAACCACGGCGGCGGTTTCCGCTGCGTCACCGTCAGCATCAACGGCATGAAATACGGCAAGTTCGGCGATGAAAAGGATAAGCCCAACGGCTTCGGCTGGGGCAAATGCGCCATCCCGGTGCCGCTCAAAGCGGGCGAAAACCGGATAAAACTCGTCGGCAACAGCGACTACACCCGGCTGGACTGCATCGTCTTTACCACCGAGGACGCCGAGCCGAAAGTTCCGGCGCAGAGCACCAAGGAGCGTACGCTTTCCGGCGAGGAGTTGGAAGGCATTTTCGGGCGGCCCAAATCCACCGGCAACGGGCCGGAAGTGCTCGCGCTGGTCGGCGGCCGCCCGTGGGTGGGCAACGGTCTGGGCAAATCGTTCATCAACGCCGGATTCCGGGTGGAGTTGCTCAACGGCGTTTACCTCGACGGCAAGAGCGGCGCTTCGATCAAGCAGACTCCGACCGACCCGGTCGAACCCAAGGCGCTGGACGGCATCACCCCCAACTTCGCCAAGTTGGATAAGTTTGCCGCGGTCGTCGTCGCCGGCATCCCGGAAAAATTCCAGAAAGAGATCTTCACCCCGGCGCGGGTGGAGCAGCTGAAAAAATACGTTGCCGACGGCGGCAAGTTGATGCTGACGATCAACGCGCCCGCGGAACTCGCCGATCTGCTCCCGGTCGAACTTGAGCAGAGCTATGAAGACGAGAGTTTCGTCGTCCGCCGCCCGGAAAACAACCCCTGGTTTGCGGCGTTGCCGGAAACTTGGACGGTGCTCCGCGATTTCCGCATCGCCAAACCCAAAGCGGGCGCGAAGATCGTTTGCGGCATCTACAATGACAATGATTTTGCCACCGCCTACGCGGTCAAGTGGCCCTACGGCAAGGGCGAAGTGCTCTTTGTCAACGCCGATCACGAGCGGCGGCAGAACGCCACGCAGTTGATGACTTGGGCTTATCAGGGGGTATTGTGGAGCGCGTTGCTGGCGGATCTTACCAACCCCGACACCGCCAAAGTCGATCCCGCCAAGGTGCTGCCTGCGCCGTTAAAACGGATTCCCAGTCAGGTTTTGGAGTCCGCCAAAGTCGAATTGCGCGATCCGGTGCTGGCGCTTGCCGATGCCGATAAAGTGGCCATTGACGGCGAGACGATCGTTTTCGGCAACGGCGTCAAGGTCGTGGTCAAGGATCGGAGCGCGATCGACGTCTATCGCCCCGGCGCCGCGAAGCCTTATCTCGTCAACCTCGCCCTGCCGCAAATCAACTATCCCGCCAAGGCGGATAAAGTCGATTCCCGCGAGACCGCCGAAGCGGTCAATGTCAAAACTTCGGTCAACAAGTCCAAGGCGAAGTGGAGCATCGACGCTATCCGCGCCGAGGGCAATACCGCCGTTTTGACCGTCAAATCCGACGAGGGCGGCGTTTTCGAGTGGACCATCAAGGGCGCCGATCTCGACCTCGACGGCCGCAAATTCACCGGTATCGCTCACCGGGTTGAACTTGCGGAGTTGCCGGGGCACTTGCTGGCGCAGATCGCGCTGGACTATCAGGTCAAATTGGGAAATAAGCGCATCCGGCGCTTCGCCTGCTACAACCCGCCCCGCGGTTACGCGGAATTTGACGTTTCCGGCAAGAGCAAGGTCGATATTGCGGCGTGGGGATTTTTCGCCACCGGTCAGCCATTCGGCTGGATTGAGGGCAGCGACGGCGTATCGTTTAGCTTCATTTCCGGTCTTACCCCCACTGGCGAGCGTTACGGTGTCGCCCAAGGGCAGGATGCGGTGAATGTCCATACGACTTTCAATTTCGGCCGGGTCAAAGCGCCGCAGAGCACCGCTTTCTACTATCAGCTGGTCGGCGCGCCGGAGTACAACACTTCCAACGACTGGCTGGCGGCTTATCAATTCGTCCGCAAGTACTTGCGCAAAGTCGCGGACTTCCCGGAAATCCCGGCTTACCCGATTTCCGGCAACTACAACACCTGCAGCGGAGAGCAGGCGGCCAAGGTGCGGAAGCTGGCCAAGGAATACGACTTCCGCATCCACAAGATCGACCGTTGTCCCAGCCCGATGGAATCGTATGAAACAGAAGACTCCGACCGCGGCTTTGACGCGGTGTCGGGCGACGGCTTCATGGCTTACCCGTGGTTCCCCTGCGCCCACTCACCCGACAAGACTCGTACTGTGCAAGAGCATCCGGAGTGGTACTTCAAGGATGAAAACGGCAAACTGGTGCAGTATTTCGGCCACTTCTACGTCGCCAACTTGGATAATCCCGAATTCCGCAAGTGGCACTACGGTCTGGTCGACCGGATGTTTGCGCACGGCGTGCGGACGGTCTGGTACGATATGGGCGGCGCCTATACCGGCATGACCGACTTCGCGCTGCCGGAATCCCGGTGCGGCTTCTACCCGCAGGTCGACCTCTATCGCTACTTTTATCAAAAAGGCGGCTGGGTGGTTACCGAGGGGCAGAACCCGCTCACGCTCGACGGTTATCTCTACCGCCCGAATGTCTATCCTTACGCTTTCGGCAACGAGTTCGCCTTTGTCGGCGCCTGCCCCACCGCGCATGACGCTTTGGCGGCGGTTTTCCTCGACAACTTCCGGGTGGCGATGTACGGAGCTTTCATCAATTTGAACCTCGATCCGGTGGCGTTCAACTTTGACACCATCCCCAACGAGCAGAAAGAGTTGAAACGGGTGCTGAACTACGTGCCGACGTGGAATCTGGCGCTCGACAGCACCGGGATGCCCTTTGTGCGGGAAACGCCCTTCGGCACCAGCTGGATCGGCGAAAAGGGCGGCGCGCTCTTCTTCTTCCACGGGGTGAAGAATCTGTCGGTCGATCTCCCCGAAGGGATGAAGGCTTACAGCCTCACCAACGAGGGCAGTCGGGAGATCAAAATGCTCGACGGCAAGTTGCCGACCGAGGTCGCCCCGGGGAGCATCATCGTGCTGAAAAAGTAGGCGATTGCGCAAAAATAACGAAAAAATAAAGTTTTTGGCAGTGAAAAAAACTTCCAAAAGTGGAAAATTGGCGATATTATAAGATTATAGGCTCAAAATTCACCCAATAAAGTTCCGCCGAAAGCGGGCAACAAATGGAGAAAAAGCAGTATGAAGAAAAGTAGTTTCACCCTTATCGAGCTTCTGGTGGTGATCGCCATCATCGCGATTTTGGCGGGCATGCTCATGCCGTCGCTGCAAAGCGCCAGAGAGCGGGCTCTCCGCATTCAGTGCGCCGGAAACTTGCGTCAGATCGGTCAGGGTCTGGTGCAGTATTCCGAAAATTACAACTCCTGCCTGCCGATCACCCCGGGCTTGGATGCCAGCGGTGCGGCTTGGGGTTCCGGCTATGCAGACGAAGAGACCAACACCCCGTTGGAATTGCTCCGCATCCAGAACAACCTCGACTTCAAGGTTTTCGTCTGCCCCTCGAGCAGCATTTCCGAGGGTAAGGATAGCGACAGCAGCCGCAACACGCTGAAGTATGCTTCCGCCGATGCGACCAACCCGACGCTTTCCTACGCCTACACTTCCGGCTTGGTCAATGGCGACAGCCAGAGATTCGGTCGCGCCGCTTCCTGCGTCGCCGCTGACCTCAACGGCAACTCCGGCAACACGATCCAGCCCAACCACACCGAGTTCGGCAACGTCCTCTATCTGGATACCCACGTGCAGGGCTTCACCGGCAAGGGTTGGTTCAGCCCGGAAAACTCCGGTTGGACGGATCCCAGCTGGTCGAGCGCCAATCCGCGTTCGACGAACCCCAACAAGCGTATGGATGCCAAGACCGGCAGCTTCGAGACCCTGTAAGGGATCCGACCAGTTCGCAATACGGAGCGGGAAAACCCGCTCCGTTTTTTTTGTCCGCCGGGGGGCGCGAAATGCGCGACGGGGAGCGTTTTTTTGTGATTTGCCGGTGGAAAAAGCGAGAAAAAGCATTATATTAACTCGGGATAACCCCCACGCAGGCAAAGGAGGCGGAAATCATGGCTAATCAGACTTTCAACTTTATCGATTCCGCCGTCGATTCGGCGGCGGTGCAGAGCGCGTTTTTCAATCGGATCTTCGGCTGGATGTTCGCCGGGTTGGGGATCTCCGGCGTGGTCGCCTATCTGGTGGCGACGCGCTATGCCGAGGCGTTGTATAAAACCCCCGGCGTCATGATCGGAGTGCTCATCGCCACCTTGCTGTTGGTGATCATTCTTTCCGCCGCGATCAACAAAATTTCCAGCGCGGCGGCGACGGCGGCATTTATCGCTTACGCCGCGCTCAACGGGGTGATGCTCAGCTCGGTGTTGCTCGTCTATCAGATCGGCTCGGTGGTGCAGGCGTTTTTCGCAGCGGCGGCGACTTTCGGCGGCATGGGGCTGTACGGCTATGTGACCAAGCGCGACTTGAGCGGCATCGGTTCGCTCTGCATCATGGGGTTGTTGGGGATCATCGTCGCTTCGGTGATCAATCTCTTTTGGTACAATTCGACGGCGGACCTGGTCATTTCGATCCTCGGCGTGCTGATCTTCGTCGGGCTGACCGCCTATGACGTGCAAAAGATCAAGCGCCTTGCCGTCGCGGTCGGCGAGGGCGCATTTACCGAAGAGATCGCCAAAAAAATTGCGATCATCGGGGCGTTGCAGCTCTATTTGGATTTCGTCAACATTTTCCTCTACCTCTTGCGGCTCTTCGGGCGGCGGCGCTGAATGAAAATTCTGATCACCGCCGGGCCGACCCGGGAACGGGTGGATGCGGTCCGGTTTCTCACCAATGCTTCCAGCGGCAAAATGGGCTACGCGCTCGCGCTTGCCGCGCGGGAAAAAGGTGCGGAAGTCACCCTGATCTCCGGGCCGGTGGCGTTGAGCGCCCCGGCGGGGGTGAAACTGACCCGGGTCGAGTCGGCGGCGGAAATGTTTGATGCCGTCGCCGCGGAATTCCCCGCCTGCGACGCGCTCATCATGGCGGCGGCGGTGGCGGATTACCGCCCGGCGCACCCCGTGGCGGACAAACTCAAAAAAACTCCCGGAAATCTGGTGCTCGAGTTGGAGCGCACCACCGACATCCTCAAGACCATGGGTGAGCGCAAGCGCCCCGGGCAACTGCTGGTCGGCTTCGCCGCCGAGACCGAAAATCTTGCCGAGTACGCAAAAGAAAAATTGACGGGCAAAAACTTGGATCTCATCGCCGCCAATTTGGCTTCCGAGGGCTTCGGCACCGACACCGACACGCTTCTGGTTTTCGACCGGGCGGGTCAACTTCGCCGCCTCGGTCCCGCCCCCAAGCCGGAATTGGCGCGGGAATTGCTGGAAATCGTTTGGCAGAAGCGGTAAACTTAACTTGCTTTAAGGTGTTACCGGTGCTATATTAAGAAATTGCCCCCATAGGGGGCAGACGATCAAGACTAAAAAATTTTCGCGATAAACTAAAACAGTTAAGGAGGCGAAACAGTGAGCAAGCAAATCCTGGTGTTCGTCAAGCAGGTGCCGGATACGCAAAATATTTCCGGCGAAGCGATGACGCCCGAAGGTACGGTGAACCGGGCGGCGTTGCCGGCAATTTTCAACCCCGAGGACCTCAACGCGCTGGAACTGGCGCTGGAACTCAAGGATCGCTACGGTGCGGAAGTTACCGTCGCCACGATGGGTATGCCCGCGGCGGCGGAAGTGCTGCGTCAGTCGCTCTACCGGGGCGCGGATCGCGCGGTGCTGATCACCGATCGCGCGCTCGCCGGGGCGGATACGCTGGCGACCAGCTACACCCTCTGCTGTGCGGTCAAAGCGTTGGGCAACTTCGACTTGGTGCTCTGCGGTCGGCAGGCGATCGACGGCGACACTGCGCAGGTCGGTCCGCAGATCGCGGAAAAACTCAACTGGCCGCAACTTTGCTATGTGGAAAAAGTTCAGGAGCTCACCGACGCCAAGATCACCGTCCGGCGGGCGATCGAGGGCGGCTATGAAGTGTTGAGTTGCCCGCTTCCGGCGTTGCTCACCGTGATCGACGCCAACGATCCGCGGCCGATGAATGCGCACAAAATCATGAGCTTCAAACGCGCCGCCACCCCGAGTGAAATTCGCTCCGCCGCCAAGCAGGAAAATATCACCGACGAGGCGGAGATCGCCGCCCGGATCCAAGCTCTGGCGGATAAGGGGTTGCTCATCGAGGAGCGCAACGCCGCCAGTTTGAATGCCAGTCCGGATCGCATCGGTTTCCCCGGTTCGCCCACCAAGGTCAAGCAGGTGATGAGCGTGGTGCTCACCGCCGGCGAAGTCCGGGAGATCGCGCCGACCGAGGCGGGTATCAACGAGCTTATTCACGAACTAATCACCGATCATACGCTGGGGTGAAAAGATGTCCGAAAAACGAGGAAATGTTTGGGTTTTTGTCGAACAGGAAGCCGGCGTCCCCGCCGGAGTCAGTCTGGAACTGATCTCCAAGGGCCGCGAACTGGCGGATCGCCTGCAGGTCAAACTGGAAGCGGTGCTGTTGGGCAACGAAGTCGAAAAAATTTGTCCGCAACTTTTTGCCTACGGTTGCGATCGGGTGTTGCTCGCCGAGGATCCCCGGCTGGAGCCCTTTACCGTGTTGCCGTTTGCCAAAATCATTTTGCAGTTGATCAACGAGCGGCATCCCAATATCCTGCTCTTTGGCGCCACGCTCAAGGGGCGGGAACTCGCCCCCCGGGTCGCTTCCGGCAAACTCGCCGGTCTGACCGCCGACTGCACCGATCTGCAGATCGACGATTTCGAGGATAAGAAAAACGGCAAGTCCTACACCGACAAACTGATGCAGATCCGTCCCGCTTTCGGCGGCAACATCATCGCCACGATCGTCAATACTTGGGACGATCCGCAGATGGTGACCGTGCGCCCCGGCGTGATGAAACTCGGCGAACCCGACTTCGGCCGCACCGGCGAAGTGGAAAAAATTCCGGTTTCGCTCTGCGACGTCGATACCGTGGTCGAGGTGTTGGAGCGCGTCCGCGCCGACAAGGAAGTGGACTTGCAGGGGGCGCAGATCATCGTCGCCGGCGGTTACGGAGTCGGCTCCAAGGCGAACTTCCAACTCATCCGCGATCTGGCGAAAACCCTCGGCGGGGAAGTCGGCGCCAGCCGCGCCGCCGTCGATGCCGGGTGGATCAGCCACGATTATCAGGTTGGGCAGACCGGAGTTACCGTGCGTCCCCGGCTCTACATCGCCTGCGGTATTTCCGGCTCGATCCAGCATCGCGCCGGCATGGATAAATCCAAAAAGATCATCGCGATCAACACCGATCCGGGCGCGCCGATCTTTTCCTGCGCCCACTACGGGATCGTCGGCGACCTCAATCAGGTCATCCCCCAGATGATCAAGGCGTTCAAGGCCAAACACTGACAGCAAAGGAGCAGCAATTATGGCAAACTTCTTTTCCGATAATCCGGATCTGGTCTTCACGCTCAAAGAGCTGGAGCTGGATCCGATCAGCACGATGATCGAAAACGACTTCCACGATGCGGAAGTCTATCCCGACGCCCCGGTCGACGCCGCCGACGCCCGCGACAATTATCGCCGGGTGCTGGAAGTGGTCGGCGGGATCGCCGGCGACCGCATCGAGCCGCGCGCCCGCACCGTCGATGCCGAAGGACCGCATTTTTCCGACGGCGTGGTGACCTATCACCCCTTTACCGTGCAGAATCTCAAGGATCTCGCCGATGCCGGCGTGATGGGCGTCATGCTCGAACATCGCTTCGGCGGCTTGAACTTCCCGGTTTCGGTCTATACGATGATGACCGAAATGGTTTCCCGCGCCGATGCCTCGCTGCAAAACATTTTCGGCTTGCAGGATATCGCCGAGACCATCAGCCTTTTCGGCAACGAGGAGCAGAAAGCCAAGTACCTGCCCAAATTCGCCACCGGCGAATACGACGGCGCCATGGATTTGACCGAACCGGATTTCGGCAGCGATCTGCAGGCGGTGCGGCTCAAGGCGTGGCAGGATGAAAACGGTCAGTGGTACCTCAACGGTATGAAGCGTTTCATCACCAACGGTTGCGCCCAGGTGCATCTGGTGCTCGCCCGCAGTGAGGAAGGCACCAGCGACGGCCGGGGGCTTTCGATGTTCATCGCCGAAAAGTGCCCGCAGTTGGTCGTGCGCCGGATCGAAAACAAAATGGGTATCCACGGCGTCGCCACTTGCGAACTGCAGTTCAACGACGTGCCCGCCCAGCTGTGCGGCAAGCGTCGGCTGGGGTTGATCCGCTATGTGATGAGCCTGATGAATGGCGCCCGCGTGGCGATCAGCGCCCAGGCGGTCGGCATCGCCGAAGCCGCGTTCCGCGAAGCGCGCAAGTACGCCGCCGAGCGCGAACAATTCAAAAAGAGCATCGACAACTTCCCGGCGATCTACTCGATGCTCAGCTCGATGAAGGTCAAACTCACCGCCGCCCGCGCGTTGCTCTATGAAACCACCCGGGTGGTCGATCTTCGCAGTGCCTACACGCACAAGTGCGACATCGGCACCGCCAACGACGAAGATCGGGCGTTGCAAAAGTATTACAACAAACTCGCCGCGTTGCTTACCCCGATGTGCAAGGCGCTGGCGACCGAAACCGCCAACCAGATCGCTTACGATGCGTTGCAGATCCACGGCGGCACCGGTTACATGCGCGACTTCAACGCCGAGCGGTTCTACCGCGACGCCCGCATCACCAACATTTACGAAGGCACCACCCAGCTTCAGGTGGTCGCCGCGATCGGCGGCGTGATCCAGCGCGATCTGGATAAGCGCATCGCCGAACTCGCCGCGCTGGAGTTGCCGGCGGAACTGGCGGCGCTGCGCGAAAAGGTCATGCAGTTGCACGCCAAGCAGTTGGAAGCGGTCCAGTTCGTGGCGGAAAAGAAGGACCCCGAGTACCACGATCTCGTCGCCCGGGCGCTGGTCGAAATGGAGACCATGATCTTCGTTTCGCTGTTGCTGCTCCGCGACGCCGCCAAAGACGGCAGTCGCGCCGCGATCGCCGAACGGTATGTCCTCGATTCCGTCTGGGAATTCGACAGCCGCTTCCGCAAGGTCACCAGCGGCGACGCCAAACTGATGCAGAATAAACGCGATATCATCGATTATTGAGGAGGCGCACAAGATGAACAACAATTATTTGAACCAGGCGCGCAGAGTCATTACCGATCCGCAAGTGTTGACGATCGTCGCTTCCCGCCGGGCGAAACAGCTCGCCATGGGCGGTCGCCCGATGGTCAAAAGCGACAGCACCAATTATTTGGACATCGCCTTGCAGGAGATCGCCGAAGGGTTGCTGAGTTACGAATTCGGCGACGAAAACCCCGCGGAAGCGGAAGAAACCGCGGCGGAGGAAACTTCGACCAACGCTTAATTGCCCCGTAACGGAGGGTGAAAATGGTCAAAAAAGGTAAGAGACGTCAGGTTTCCGAGTGCCACTTTGAGGGCAAGGACTTGGAGCATTACCAGGCGCTGATGCGCTGTATGGAAATGGTGCGCTCCCAGATGGATTACCGCGCCGCCGAAGCGCTCGACTGCAACAATCTCGACAAGCGCGGCGTTACCACGCACATGGCGGATTCCGGCGACAACGCCCGGCACGAAATGGAGTTGCGGATGCTTTCGGAAGACGGCGACGTCATCCGGCTGATCTCCGATGCGCTCGACCGGCTCGCCAACGGCGAGTACGGCAAGTGTCAGGAGTGCGGCGCGGAGATCCCCGAGGGGCGGCTCAAAGTGCGCCCCTACGCGGTCTATTGCGTCAAGTGCAAGAGCCGCCACGAGGCGGAGCAAGCTAACTGATCATGTCGATCTGGGATCGCATCACGCCGGGCGACGCCCGCGAGAAACGGCTGTGGTTCGTCGGATTGCTGCTGGGCGGAGCGATGCTGTTGGTCGATCAGATGAGCAAGCTCGCCTGCGAACACGCCCTGCGGGTGGGGGAAAAAATCCCGATGATCTCCGGCTTTTTCGACCTCACCCATGTCCGCAATCAGGGGGCGGCGTGGAGTATGTTTTCCGGTCAGCGGATCTTGTTGCTGCTGGTGGCGTTCGTCGCCTTGGCGGGGATCATCATCTACTTTCGCCAACTCGCGGAAAACTGTCCGGAGCGTTATTGGGCGCTCGCCTTGGTCTTGAGCGGGATCGTCGGCAACTCGATCGACCGCTGGTGGCGCGGGGAAGTGGTGGATTTTTTCAGTCTGCACTACCGCGACGTCTATTATTACCCGGTCTTTAACGTGGCGGATATCTGCATCTGCGTCGGGGTGGGGATCTTCCTCCTGTCGTCGCTGTTGCGCCGCTCCCCGGCAAAAAAATGAGAGCCCTCACCACTCGGGAAGTTCGTGAGCGGGAGGCCCGGTGCGGAGTACCCGGTTTTGAACTCATGGAGCGCGCCGGCTCGGCGATCGCCGCTTTTATCAACCGCCGGCGCGATCACTTCCGGCGGGTCGTCTTTCTCGGCGGAAAAGGCAACAACGCCGGGGATGCTTTTGTCGCCGCCGCCCAAATCGATTTGCCCGGTAGGATCTACACGACCGGACACTTGGCGAATTTTTCCGGCGAAGCGGCGCAGGCGTTGCGCCGTTACCGCGACCGACTGGAAATTTCCCCGGCGCATCAGTTGACGGCGGCGGATCTGCATCCCGGCGATCTCGTCGTCGATGCGTTGCTCGGCATCGGCTATGACGGCGCCGCGTTGCGGGGCACTCTGGCGGAGTACATCGCGGTCGTCAACGCTTCGCGTCTGCCGGTGCTGGCGCTGGATATCCCCAGCGGCATTTCCGGCGATACCGGCGTCGCCGCCGCCACCGGGGCGATCCGGGCGACTTGGACCTTGGCGTTGGGCGCGCCCAAAGTCGGCTTGTTTACCGGTGCGGGCGTCGCGCATCGCGGCGAATTTCATCTGGCGGATATCGGGTTGCCCGGCGGAACTGCCGACGCCGCAGATCCGGAAGTTTACACCGCGCTCGACGCCGTTGCCGACCTGCCGACTCCGGATGCCTTTGCCCACAAAAAATCCCGGGGCGTGGCGGCGGTTTTTGCCGGAAGCGCGGCTTATCCCGGGGCGGCGGCGCTGGCGAGCGAAGCGGCGTTGCGCGGCGGCGCCGGATTGGTGCGGCTCTTTGCTCCGCTTCGCCCCCCCGGTTTGGCGCGGGCGGTCATCCATATCCCCGCGACTGCCCCGGCGGGCAAAGTGGCGGCGCTCAATGACACCGACGTGCTCCTCGCCGGACCGGGTTGGGGGGCGGAGGTCGCCCCTGAAGTTTTGGCGGATATTTTCACTTTCCCCGGCAAGGTGGTTCTGGATGCCGACGCGCTGAATCTTTTGGCGCAACATCCCGACTTGTGGCGCCGCCGGGAAGGTTTGGTACTCACTCCCCACCCCGGCGAAGCGCGCCGCTTGGAAGCGGCGTTTGGCTTATCCACCGTCGAGGAAGACCGGCAGCTCCGGGCGACCGCGCTGGCGAAAAAGCTCCACGCCGTGGTCATTTTCAAGGGCAAGGATAGTGTGGTCGCCGATCCCGAGGGGCGTTGCTCGCTCAATACCAGCGGCGACTGGCGGCTGGCGACCGCGGGCAGCGGCGACGTGCTCGCCGGATTGCTCGCCGGGATCTTGGCGACGGGGGTGGAGTCTTATGCCGGCGCCCGCTTGGCGACTTTTATCCACGGCCGCGCCGCCGAGCGCCTTGCCGGTTACCCGATTGCCGACGACTTGTTGGCGGCGGTGCCGGAAGTTTTTGCTGAAATCTTGCGCGGCGACTGGCTTTAGTCGGCGGCGAGGCGGGAAAAGTAGCGCCACCGCCGATATTGACTTCGGGTCGCCGGGTCGATCTCGGCGGATTTGCGATAGACGCCGTCGGCGTCGAGCGTGTAGCGCTTGCACTTATCCTGCAACTCCAACTCCAGGATGCGTCGCAGTTGGCGCTTGACCGCGGCGCTCGCGACCGGAAAGAGCAACTCCACCCGGTAGTCCAAGTTGCGGGTCATCCAGTCGGCACTGCTCAAAAAGTATTGATCGTCGCCGTCGTTGCCGAAAAAGAAGATCCGGCAGTGCTCCAAGTAGCGGTCGACGATGCTGTGGATGCGGATAGTCGCTTCCCCGGGGAGCGGCCGATAGCAACAGATGCCCCGCACGATCAGGTCGATCTCCACCCCCGCCTGCGCCGCCTGATGCAAAAATTTGATGATCCGGGGATCGGATAAGCTATTCATCTGGGCGATGATGCGCCCCCGCCGCCCGGCGCGCGCCAACTTCGTCTCGCGCTTGATCGATTTTTCCAACTTTTTGCGCAGATCAAAGGGGGCGGCGGCCACTTGCGCAAAATCGGCAGTGCCCCGGTAGTTGCCGGTCAGGCGGTTGAAAAGCTCCGCGCAGTCCGCCGCCAGCGGGGGGGAAGTGGTGAAAATGCCGCAGTCGGTGTACTGCCGCGCGGTGCGGTCGTTGTAGTTGCCGGTGCCCAGATGCAGATAATTGACGATCCCCCCGGCTTCTTTGCGGACGATCATCAGCATTTTGCAGTGGACCTTGAGTCCGGAGATCCCGTAGATCACGTGGGCTCCGGAGCGATCGAGTTTGCGCGCCCAGCCGAGGTTGTTGGATTCGTCGAAGCGCGCCTTCAGTTCCACCACCACCGTCACCTGCTTGCCGCGACTGGCGGCGCGCTGCAGCGCCGCCACCACCGGACTGTTGCCGCTCACCCGGTAGAGGGTCATTTTGATCGCCCGCACCTGCGGATCGTCCGCCGCCGCCTCGAGCAGTTTCACCAGCGGGGCGAACTGCTGAAAGGGAAACGCCACCAACACTTCGCCCGCGGCGCGGATCGCCGCAAAGAGGTCGCTCCGCCCCCGAAACGCCGGGGGGAGCGCCGGTTTCCACTCCGGCTCCAAAAATTTGGGGTCGGCGAGGAGTTCCACCACGTCAAACCAGCCGTGCCCGCCGAGCCGGTGGTGATTGCGGTAGAGCCGATCATCGTCGGCGCGGGTGCCTTTTTGCAGAACTTTGAGCAGTTTGCCGCCGGCGTCGGCGGCGACTTCCAGTTTCACCACTTCCCGCCGCCGGCTTTCCTTGAGGTACTTGGAAATGCTCCGGATCAACTCGGGCGCGGTCTCGTCGGGGAAGTTTTCATCCATATCCCGCACCAGCGTGAAGACAAAACTTTTGCCCACCTTGCGCCGGGAAAACCACCGGCACAGTTCCGCTTGGATCAAATCTTCCAGCCAGATGAAATTCCGTCTTCCCGGCGGCGCGGGCAGTTCCACGCACCGGGGCAGGTCGCCGGGGATCTCCACAAACACAAAATCCGGCCCGGGTTTGAGTTCCACCGCCAAGTGGAGCGCGGTCGCGTTGAGCAGGGGGAAGGGGCGATTTTCCGGCGCCGCCAACGGCGTGAGCGCCGGGGCGATCTCGCGGTCAAAGTAGCGGTCGGCGTACTTTTTTATCTCCCCGCGCAGCGCCGAGCGGGCAAGGAGATCCACCCCCAATTCCGCACTCAAATCCCGGCAAAATTGCGCGGTAAATTCGCACTCTTCGCGCAGTTGGCGCTTGACTTGGCGGCGGATCTCCGGCAGTTCGTCGGCGGGATCCGAGGGCGCTGCCGGCGCGCCCAATTTCGCCAGTTTGCGCAAGGTCGCCACCCGCACCATAAAAAACTCATCCCGATTGTCGGCGGCGATGGCGAGAAATTTGCCCCGCTCCAGTAGCGGAACTTCCGGCGCGGCGCTTTCCGCCAGCACCCGGGAGTTGAAATCCAGCCAGGATAGATCCCGGGGTCGGTAGCCCGCCGACCGCTTGAGCGCGGATAGTTTTTTTTGGGATTTTTTCACTTGCTTCGCCTCTTTTGCCCCAATTAAAAAGGCGCGTCGGCTTCCCCCGGCGCGCCCCGCTTTTCAACTCCGGGCGAAATCAGAAATTCCACCAATGTTTCGAGTCGGGATTGTAGTAGTAGTAATTTTTCTGGGCATACTTGGCAATGCCCTTGGCGGTGTAGGAGTCGATCCCCACCCGCAAAGTGATCCACTGCACCCGGTCGCCGTCTTCCGGCAGATCGGGAATGAATTTCGCCACGTAGCGGCCGTCGACCGCCAGCACCACCGGGGTATCCCGGAAGCGCCCCGCCAGCATTTCCCACTGCACCTTGCCCCGCCGATCCAGCTTCAGCTGGATGTCGCAGAGATCGGGATCGCCCGGCCGCGCCACCACGCGGGCATCCCGCAAGTTCTTGCTGCTGAATGCCTGATTGGTGTTGATCCAGATCTTCCGCCCATCCAGCGACTCGATCTCCTGCTCCAAACTGCTGTTGCCCCGCGGGTAGTCCACGATGGAAAAGACGCCGACGATGAAGTGCGGCTCGTAGTTTTCCTCGTTGGGGTTGTCGCTGGTTTCTTCCAGCGCCTCCGCAAATTCCTCACAGCCGGTCAGCGGCAGGAGCAAAGCCAACGCCGCCGCGACCAGTCCCAGTCGATGAAGTTTCATTTTCTTTTTACTTTCCTGATTTTTTTGACTACCCTAATGTAGTTGCCTTTTCCTATTTGTCAAGCGCCCGGAGCCAAATTTCCGGCGAGGCTTCCGCCGGCATCTGCCACGCGGTGCGGGGCGACAGCCCCCAACCAAGGCAATCCGGACCGTCCGGCACGCAGTTGCGCTTGAATTGCTGAGTGAAAAATCTCCGGAAAAAGATTTTGAGCACCCGGTCGATCTCCGCCGCGGCAAATTTTTCCGCAAAAACCTGCTGCGCCAGACCCCGGATCTTTTCCACCGGCGCGCCGTAACGCCGCAAATAGTAGAGGAAAAAGTCGTGCAAAATGTACGCTCCGACCAGCTCTTCGGTCTTTTGGGCGATCTCGCCGTCGCTCGGCGGCAGCAATTCCGGACTCACCGGAGTCGCGATCACGTCTTCGAGCACCCGCTGCGCCGCCGGCGAGTAAAACGCCTTGCGCGACCGCAGAATTTCCGGGATCACGCTCTTGGGGATCGACGCATTCACCGCGTACATCGACATGTGGTCGCCGTTGAACGTGCACCACCCCAACGCCCCTTCCGACAAATCGCCGGTGCCGATCACCAAACCCTGCCGCGCATTGGCGATATCCATAAGTATTTGCGTGCGCTCGCGCGCCTGCGCGTTCTCGTAAGTGCTGTCGAATTTCTGCGGGTCGTGCCCGATGTCGGCAAAGTGCTGCAAGGTCGCCGGCTTGATGTCGATCTCCGTCACCGCGATCCCCAGCTCCGCCCCCAGCGTCAGCGCGTTGTTGTGGGTCCGGCCGCTGGTGCCGAAGCCCGGCAAGGTCAGCGCCACCACTTGGCAGTCACCGCCGAGTTGCTTCGCCGCCTGATGCGCCACCAGTAGCGCCAAGGTCGAATCCAAGCCGCCGGAAACCCCCAAAACCAGCGCTTTGGCGCGGACTTGCCGCGCCCGTTGCGCCAGTCCCGCCACCTGAAGTCCAAAAATTTCCGCCGCCACTTCCGCGCGTTTTTCCGCGTCGGCGGGCAGATAGGGCATTTCCCGCAGGATCGCCCACGCCAGATCCGGGCTTTCCGGTACCGGGTCGAGCTCGATCACCGTCGTCTCGGCGGCGTCGATTTCCCCCGGAGTCGGGAACTTGCCCAGATCCATATCCAGATACACGATCCCCGGCGCCGCTTGGCTCCGGCAGTCGTCGCCGTCGTCGGAAAGGAGCGCCAGCGGCGCGTAAATTTGATCGCTGTCGGATTCGCCCGCCGCCGCGCCGATCGCCGCCACCGCCACCTGCCGGGCGGCGGCGCGATCCAGCAAGCTCTGCCGTTTTCGGGCGGCACTGCCCGCCACCGTCGGCGCCGCATCCAGATTGATCCACAGCTTGGCGCCCGCCTTGACCAGTTCGGACTCCGCCCCGGCTTCCAGCCGCGGATCGCCGCCGAAAGTGATCCCGAAGCGAAACGCGTTGCCGTCGTCGAAAAGGACTTTTTCGCCGATTACCCAGCGCCCGCTCTCCCCCTCGGCGTAATCACTGCCGAAGTCCGCCCCCGAATAGAGCGGCGACGTGGGTCGCGGATTCACCACCGCCCCCCGGATCTCGCCGTTGCCGGCGACCAGTGCCGCATCGTAGGTCTTGCCGCGCAACGAGAGCGGCGCACCGAAGATCGCCAGCGTGGTTTTGCCCGAAGTCGCGCGCGCAATTTTTTCCGTCGCCGCTTCCGCCGCTTCCTGCAGTTGGCGCTGGGCGAACAGACTCCCGCAACTGGCTCCCGTCACCGCCAGCTGGGGAAAGATCACCACCGCGGCGTTTTCCCGCGCCGCCGCTTCGTAAAGTTCGATTATCGCTTCGGCGTTGGCTTCGCAATCGGCCAGTTTGATTTGCGGCGTCGCCGCCGCCACCCGGTAAAAATCTCTCATTTTAGCGTCTCTCCCTGCTGTGGTCGCCCGCTTGCGTGCGGGGTACCTCTCTCTCCCCTCACATAAAGTAGCATTTCCCCTTTCGCTTGTCAAGGCGACGATGGGCGGCTATATTAGGTTTATCGGATTTTGGCGTCCCCCGTAACAGGCACCACATCCAAAATTTTGCAAGTCGGTTTTTCGATTTTTTGTCAAAAAAATTTTCGGATTTTTTCCGTTTTTTTCATTGACATATTGACGAACCGGCGATATTTTGAATAACGTTGCGCCCCAGGCAAAGGGGCACGGGTTGTTAATAAGTTGTTAATAAGTTGGCGTTTGAACTTGTTTCGGTGGTTTTCCCCGGCATTTGCGCTTTTTCGGCGGCGATTCCCGCCTCAACGATCCTGATCCCGCCCCGGCGGCGGCGAGGGAAAGGGGGGCGTTAAGTAAGGAAATACTTATTTTTCCCGGTTCGACCGGTCGGAGTTTCGACTGGCGTTGAGCCGATCTTTTGCGCCCCCTGATCGTCAGAATCTGCGCATTTTCCCCAATTTGTTAATAACTCACCCGGGTTGGCCGTAAAAAAGCTCGGTTTTGCCAGCGTTAAGCCCGGTGATTTACGTGGGTTGGGCGCAGTAAGTTGGTTGCGTTGAGTACAGTGATTTGCCGAGGTTTGGGCGCGGTAAGTTGCGGTGGTTGGCGCGGCGATTTGCCGAGGTTTGAGTGCGGTAAATTGCGGTGGTTGAGCACCGTGATTTGCCGAGGTTTGAGCCCGGCGGGGGGCGGGCACCAAAGGTGGCCGGTCCCCAGGTTTGAGTAGCGGTACATTTGGTTGCGGAATTTTGGTGGGGCGAGGTCGCCCCGATTTGATGGTAGGATCATGATTAACGAAGAACAGCAAGCTCGGCAGGTGTGGCGGTCAGCCGCCCTGCGACTGGCGCGGGAAAATCTGGCGATATATCAGCAGTATTTTGCCCACATCCGCCCCCTTGCCTGCGTCGATTTTACCCTGACCCTCGGAGTGAGCGACAACTTCTTCGCCGACATGATCATCCGTTTCTATCAGGATCTTTTGGAAAATTCATTGCGGGATCTTTCCGGAGTCACCTACAACTACTCCTTCGTTTCCGGCTACTCCGCCCCCGCTGAACCGACCCTTTCCGCCGCGGAGATCTCCGCCATAACTTCGGAAACTTCCGTCCCCGCTCCGGCAAAACCCGTCGCGCCCGCCGCGCCGGTCGCCGGCCGCAGTGTGGAATTTACCTTTACCAACTTCATCGTCGGCGAGGAAAATCGCCACGCTTTCGCCGCCGCCAAGAGCGTCGCCGAATCCCCCGGGATCTACAACCCGCTTTTCATCTACGGCACCAACGGCGTCGGCAAGACCCATCTGCTCCACGCCGTCGAGCACGCCGTACATCAGCTCCACCCCCAAATGGTGGTGCGCGCCATAACTTGCGACGAATTGCTCAACCAGTTTTATGAATTGCTCTATCAGAAAAAGAGTATGGTCGAATTCCGTTCCAGCGTCCGCGACGTCGATCTGCTCCTCGTCGACGATATCCACCGCCTGGAAAAGAAACCGCAAATTCAGGAAGAATTTTTCAATCTTTTCAATACGCTCTACGATCAGGGCAAGCAGATCATCCTCACCAGCGACCGGCAGCCGTGCGAAATGGCGGACGTCAGCAAGCGTTTGACCACCCGCTTTGAATCCGGTATGCTTTCCGAGATCTATATGCCCGAGTACGAGGCTCGGTTGGCGATCCTGCGCCTGTGGCGGCAGGATATCGTCACCACCAATCCGCTTTCCGACGACATCCTCGACTTCCTCGCCAGCCGCATCACTTCCAGCGTCCGGCGGTTGCGGGGGTGCTTCGTGCAGTTGGCGGCGATGGGCGATTTCGGCGGCCAGGATCGGCTCACCCGCGAGCGCGCCGAAGAGATCCTGCAGCGGCAGCTCGGCGATGAAATGGCGGTGCACGCCCTCTCGCTCGAGGAGATCCAGCAAAAGGTCGCCGCGCACTTTTCGCTCACCCTGCCCGAGTTGGTCGGCAGTTGCCGCGCCAGCAAGTTCGCCGTGCCCCGGATCGCCGCCATGGCGCTCTGCCGGGAGTTGACCGGTTGCTCCACCACCGAGATCGGCGCCGCCTTTGGCAAGACCCACGCCACCATCATCAGCGCGACCAACCGGTTGCCCGACTTGTGCCGCCGCGACGCGATGCTCCGCACCTCGATCGAGCAGATCCGCCGGGAACTGAAACGCGCCAAGTGATTCATTTTTGCGTAAAAAAAACGCCGCCCGGAGCTTCCGGACGGCGATTTTTTATGCCCACGGGGCGAGGGGGAAGCCCCGCTGGCGCGCCGCTTCGTAAAGCAGTACCGTCGTCGCGGTCGAGACGTTGAGCGAGTCGATCTTGCCCCGCATCGGGATCACCACCGGGAGATCCGCTTCGTTCAGCCAGAAGTCGGTCAATCCATTCTGCTCCGAACCGACCACGATCGCCACGCCGCCGGTCAGATCGACGTCGGTGTAGTTCATATCCGTGTGGGGGGTCGCCGCCAGAATTTTTATCCCGAGTTTTCGCAAAAATTGGAGCGCCGAAGCGTTGTCGCACTCCGCCAGCGGCACCGAAAAGAGCGCCCCGGTGCTGGCGCGGATCACGTTGGGATTGTAAATATCCGTACCCTTTTCGCAGAGGATGAACCCGGTCACCCCCACCGCGTCGGCACTGCGGAGCATCGACCCCAGATTGCCCGGTTTTTCCACCGTTTCCGCCACCAAATAGAGCCCGCGGGGGTCGGCGGGCAGACTTTCCAAGCCGTGCCGGCGCATTCTGGCGACGGCGAGCAGACCTTCCGGCCGGTCGCGGTAGGTAACTTTTTCCAGCAGCTGGGGCGCGAGTTGCCGCACCGGGATCCCGCTTTTTACGAAACTTTCCAACAGCGGATACTCGTTGACGCCGAGGAAGTGCTCCGGCGAAAAATAGACCTCGACCAGTTCCATGCCGTACTCCTGCCCCCGGGTGAGTTCCCGATAGCCCTCCAGTAACGTCAGCTGTTCCTTTTCGCGGGTGCGGCGGTCGCGGAGTTTGACCAAGTGCTTGACCGCCTCGTTGTGCGCGCTGGTTATGAGTGGGTAATCCATATCGGCTATGCCTTTTTGTCACAAATGTGATAACTTTTGTCACACGCCGGCAATCCCGGCGCGCTAAATATACACTCCCCGCCCCGGGTTTGTCAAGTTTTAAGGCGCTTGGCACGGATTATGCTCTATTTCAGGGCGAGTGCAATCAGCAACGAAAAGGAGAAAGAAACTATGAATGTCGAAAAATTCACCACCAAGAGCCGTGAGGCTCTGCTCGGCGCCCAGCAGGTGGCGCGGGAATTCGGCAACAACGAATTGCGGGGACTGCATCTCTTGGCGGCATTGCTCCGCCAGGAAGACGGGCTCGTGCCCTCGATTTTGAACCAATGCGGAATTCAGGTAAAATTGTTCCAGAACTCTCTGGATGAGGAGTTGGCGCAGTTGCCCAAAGTCGGCGGCAACAACCACGACCAATTCTACTCGTCGGGCGAGTTTTCGGAGATCCTCAATCAGGCGGAAAAGTGCGCCGCGGAAATGCACGACGATTTCATCAGCGTCGAGCATCTTCTGCTGGCGATGCTCCGCACCTCCGGGCGGGCGGCGGAACTGCTCAACCGCTCCGGCATCACCGTGGATAAACTTTTGCAGGCGCTCCAGAGCATCCGGGGCAATCAGCGGGTCACTTCCGCCGATCCGGAATCGACTTTCGAGGCGCTCAAAAAGTACTCCCGCGACCTCACGCTTTTGGCGATGCAGGATAAGCTCGACCCGGTCATCGGCAGAGACGAGGAGATCCGCCGCATGATCCAGATCTTGTCGCGGCGCACCAAAAACAACCCGGTGCTGATCGGCGAACCCGGCGTCGGCAAAACTGCCATCGTCGAGGGGCTCGCCCGCCGGATCGTCCGCGGCGACGTGCCGGAAAACCTCAAAAACCGCCAGCTCGTCGCCTTGGATATGGGCGCGCTGATCGCCGGTGCGAAGTACCGCGGCGAATTTGAGGAACGGCTCAAAGCGGTGTTAAAGGAAGTAACTTCCGCCGCCGGGCAGGTGATCCTCTTTATCGACGAACTCCACACCGTGGTCGGCGCGGGCGCCGGCGACGGCGCCATGGATGCGGGAAATTTGCTCAAGCCGATGTTCGCGCGGGGCGAACTTCACTGCATCGGCGCGACCACCCTCGACGAGTATCGCAAGTACATCGAAAAAGACGCCGCCTTGGAGCGCCGTTTCCAGGCGGTGTTGGTCAATCCGCCCGGAGTCGAGGAAACGATCAGCATCCTGCGCGGACTCAAGGAGCGTTACGAGTTGCACCACGGGGTGAAACTGCGGGACGCCGCCTTGGTCGCCGCCGCGACGCTCTCGGATAAGTACATTTCCGACCGCTTCCTGCCCGACAAGGCGATCGACCTCGTCGACGAGGCAGCCGCCGCGTTGCGCACCGAAATCGACAGCTCCCCCGAGGAGTTGGATGAAAACGAACGGCACGTCATGCAGTTGGAAATCGAGATCACCGGTCTGCGCAACGAGCAGGACCCGGCTTCGGTCAAGCGCCGCGAGGAGCTGGAAGCCGAAGTCGCCGAACTCAAGGAGACCGGCAAGGCGTTGCGCGCCCGTTACGAAAACGAAAAGCGCGCGATCTCCGAACTGCGGGAACTGCGTGAGGCGCGGGATCTCGCGAAAGCTCAACTGGAGCGCGCCGAACGCAGTTACGATCTGGAAAAGGCGGCGGAGTTGCGCCACGGCACCATCCCCGGCATCGAGGAAAAGATCCGCGAAGCCGAGGAAAAGATCAAGGCAACGCCGGGCGGCCGACTCCTCAAAGAGGAGGTCGATGCCGACGATATCGCCGAGATCATCAGCCGTTGGACGAAGATCCCGGTGGCGAAACTGGTGCAGAGCGAGCGCGAAAAACTTCTGGCGCTGGAAGAGCGTCTGCATCATCGGGTCATCGGTCAGGACGAGGCGGTCAAGGCGGTCGCCGACGCCGTGCTGCGCTCGCGCGCCAACTTGCAGGACCCCAACCGCCCGATCGCCAGTTTCATTTTCCTCGGCCCGACCGGGGTGGGCAAAACCGAATTGGCGCGGGCGCTCGCTGGCGATCTTTTCGACGACGAACGGGCGATGGTGCGGATCGACATGTCCGAGTACATGGAAAAGTTTTCCGTGTCGCGGCTGGTCGGCGCTCCTCCGGGATACGTCGGCTACGAGGAAGGCGGCCAGCTCACCGAAGCGGTGCGGCGCCGGCCCTACTCGGTGGTGCTCTTTGACGAGATCGAAAAGGCGCATCCGGATGTCTTCAACATCCTGCTGCAGATTTTGGAAGACGGCATCGTCACCGATTCTCAAGGTCGGACGGTGAGTTTCAAAAACACCATCATCATCCTGACCAGCAACCTCGGGAGCGACCTGATCCTCAACCACAGCGGCGAGGATGTGGAGTCGTTGCGCACCGAATTGCTGACCGAGTTGCGGCGCCACTTCCGGCCGGAGTTTCTCAACCGGATCGACGAAACGCTGATCTTCCACAAGCTCGGCAAGGCGGAGATCTTGCAGATCGTCGACATTCAGGTCGACAAGCTCGCCCAACGCCTGGCGGCGGAAAATATCCGCTTGGAGCTGACCGCCCCCGCCAAGGAGTTCATCGCCGACGTCGGCTACGATCCCGACTTCGGGGCGCGGCCGCTGAAGCGGGCGGTGATCTCGCAGTTGGAAACGCCCTTGGCGCGGGAGATCATTGCCGGCAAGATCCCGCCCGAAAGCACCGTCAAAGTGGCGGTGAAAGACGGCGCGCTCGACTTCCAAGTCCGGTAAAAATAACGCCGATCGCGACGGGGAAAGCGTTTTCCCCGTCGTTTTTTTTCCCCTAAAGGGAAAAAGCGGTTGTATTTTCCGCATTTTCGGCATATATTACCGGGTAGTAACTTGGGAGTTTCGGATTTTTTATGCCTAAAATAGCTTCTGCACGCGATTCCGTCGAGTCGGTCGCCACGCCCTTGCGCTGGCTTCGGGTGGTCGGATTGTCGGCGTTGTTTCTGCTCGGTTGGCTGGCGTTGCTCAGTTATCAGCCCGAAGATGTCGCCCTGTTGCGGGGCGGCCGCGGCGGCGCTTACTTAAACTATATCGGCTACTTGGGCGCGCTGGTCAGCAACGCCTTGCTTTTCAGTTGCGGTCTTGGCGCTTACGTTCTGATGCTGTTGATCACGCTGCACATCATCCGGCTCGGTTTTTCCGGACGTTCCGGCGGGAAGTATTTCTGGGGCGGCGCGCTGCTCCTCACCTTGGGGGCGATGATCTTTTGCGCGCTCAGCCCCGCCGTCTTCGCCGATTTTTGCGCCACTCATAATCTCGGTCGCGCCGAGCTCCCCGACTTGGCGATCCCCGGCGGCGTGGTCGGGCAGTTTCTCGCCGCGCCTGCGGTCGGCGATATCCCCGCGGGGGTGTTGCGCCAGCTGATCGGCACCGGCGGCGTGCTGATCGTCGGGTGGGGGTTGACCATTTGCGGCGCGGGGCTGATCTTCGTCAGCGACTTCCTCGGCTTCCCGTGGAAAAAGCTCCGGATGCCCAAGCGCGGCGGCGATATTGAAGCAACTCCGGAAGCGGAAATTCCCGCCGATGAGCCCGCTCCGCGCCGGGTGCCGATCAGCGATCCGGAATATCCCGAGATCGTCGAGCCGACCGCCGAGCCGAAACCGGCGCCGAAGCCGGAAGTGGAAGTCGAGTATCCCGAGATCGTCGAGCCGGAGGAAAAACCGGTGCGGCGCGCCGCCGCCAAGCCGGCGGCGGCTCCGGAACTTGCGTCGCGGCAGATTTCCGCCGGAGAAAAGGCGGCGGAGATCAAGAGCAAGACCTATACGCTCCCCTTGGTGAGTATGTTGGATCAGAGCGAGGAAAGTCAGGGCGAAGCCGCCGCCGAGATCACCCGCGCCAAGGAGATTTTGCAGCAGCTTTTGGAAGATTTCAAAGTTCCCGGGCGGGTGAGCGGCTACGTTTCCGGTCCGCGGATCACCCGCTTTGAAATTACGCTGGAACCCGGCATCAAGGTAAATAAAGTCGAGGAATTGGCCGACAATATCGCGATGAACCTTTCCGCCCAGAGCGTTCGCATCTTGGCGCCGATCCCCGGCCGCCCGGTGGTCGGGGTGGAAGTCCCCAACCGCAAGCCCAGCGCCGTGCCGTTGCGCTCGCTGCTCGAATCCGACGTGTGGGAAAGCGGCGGCAAGGAAATCCCCCTGGCGTTGGGGCGCGACGTTTCCGGCAAGGCGGTGGTCATGGACTTGGCGAAAGCGCCGCATCTTTTGATCGCCGGCGCCACCGGCACCGGCAAGAGCGTCTGCATCAACACGTTGGTGATGAGTCTGCTCTTTCACTTCAATCCCGATGAACTCAAACTCATCATGGTCGATCCCAAGGTGGTGGAGTTCCGGGACTACCGGCCGTTGCCGCACTTGCTCACCCCGATCATCAACGACTCCAACAAGGCGCCCGCCGCGCTCCGCTGGGCGGTCGGGGAAATGGAGCGGCGTTATCGCTACCTCGCCGACGCGGGCGTGCGCAACCTCGCCGGTTACAACCGTCAGCCCGAGAAGAACCGCGAATGCGTCGCCGAAAACGGCGATCCGCTGCCGGAAAAACTGCCCTATATCGTCATCATCGTCGACGAGTATGGCGACGTGATGATGACCGAGGCGCGCAAAGACGTGGAAAATTCGATCATCCGCATCGCGCAAAAGGGGCGCGCCGCCGGCATCCATCTGGTGCTCGCCACTCAGCGCCCCGACGCCAAGATCATCACCGGCAACATCAAGTCCAACTTGCCCAGCCGCATCTGCTGTCTGGTCGGTTCGATGACCGACAGCCGGGTGGTGCTCGACATCAACGGTGCGGAAAAGTTGCTCGGCAAGGGCGACATGCTCTTTAAATATCAGGCGAGTCTGGAGCGGTTGCAGGGCGCGTTGGTGAGCGACGAAAATATCCGCGAAGTCGTCAAATTCGTTTCGCAGCAGCGCGAGCAGGAGTTCGACGACCGGGTGATCTCCGAGGAAGCCCCGGATGGCGGCGCCGGGGATATCGACGACGAGGACGAGGGTTACGTGGAAAATCCGGTCGATCTCAACCCGATCGTGCGCAAGTACTTGAAAGCCACCGACAGCGACGACGTCCGCCGGGCGTTGGAAGTGATCGTTTCCGAGCAGGAAGTCAGCACCAGCAAACTTCAGCGGCGGCTGGGCATCGGCTACAATCGCGCCGCCAACATCATCGACATTTTGCAGGAGCGCCGGGTGATCGGCCCGCCTTCCGGCAGCGGCAAGACCCGCGAAATATTGATTTGGGATGATTTGATCAATTTGAATAATCAGGAGGATGGACTCGATGAATAAAGACGACGCGGCCCCCGGGCTCTTCGGCGCGGGCGACTATACGGAAGACGACCTGTTTGCCGACGATCGGCAGAATCTCGCCGCCGCCATCGCGGAAGAAGCGCCGCCGATCGAAACGGCGCCATCGCGGGAAAAACCGGCGGCGGCTCCGGCCGAAGAGGTATTGAGTTTGCCGTTGGAATTTTCCACCTTGGCGGATCTGGGCGACTACTTTCGCACGCTCCGGGAAAAACAGCGCCGCAGTATCGATCAGGTTTCCGCGGAAACCCGGATCAAGGCGCGGTATATCGCGGCGATCGAAGCCGGCGACGCCGGCGCGTTGCCGCCGGTGTTTGTGATCGCCTACATTCGCAAACTCGCCCAGCTCTACCGGGTCGATGTGGCGACATTGGAAGGACTTTTCGACGAGTTGCGCGCTTCCGGAAGCGGGGTGGAAATGCCCGAAGACGTCAACAAAATCATCGTCGGCAGGGCGGAAGACGAAACGCAGGTGCGCCGCCGCAATCAGTTGGCGCTGATACTGTTGGCGGTTTCCGTTATCGTGGTGGCGGCGGTGGTGGCGGGCGTCGTCTGGCTGGTGATGCTGGTGGCGCGCGGCGGCGGGTTTGAATCCGGCGCCAGACTCACCGAGGAAGACCTGCTCAAGCTGCAGAAACCGGCGCTCAAGGTGTACGAGTTGCCCGCCGCTTCCCCGGTCAAAACTGGACAAAAGCGCTGAATAATGCTATATTAAAAACTGGCAATCCTTCGTCTGCCGTGGCCGGGTGGCGGCGGCAGGGGGAGTAAATCCCAAATATGGTAAAGTTATGAACATCGACGAAATCAAAGAAGTCGCGGAGATCATGCGCGAGTACGAACTGAGTGAGTTCAGCATTGAGGCGGATGGCTGCAACCTCTGCATGCGGCGGGGCAGTTCCGCCGCGCCGGTGGCGGTGGCAGCCCCGGTGGCTTTGCCGGCGGTCCCGAGTGTTCCGGAAGCCGCCGATGCTCCGGCTCCCGCTCCGGCGGAAGTCGCGCCCGAAACGATCGACTCGCCGTTGGTCGGCACTTTCCACCGCGCCAGCAGTCCGGACGCCCAGCCCTACATCTCGATCGGCGATCGGGTCACCCCCGACACCACGATCGGCATCATCGAAGCGATGAAAGTGATGAACGAGGTCAAGGCGGAAAAGAGCGGCGTGGTCAAAGAGATTCTGGTCGAAAACGGCCAGCCGGTCGAATACGGTCAGCCGTTGGTCGTCATCGGTTAAAAACTGCGCCCGGAGTGACGCCATGTTCAATAAAATTCTCATTGCCAATCGCGGCGAGATCGCCGTACGCATCATCCGCGCCTGCCGGGAAATGGGCATCAAAACCGTGCTCGTTTACTCGCAGGCGGACGTTGACAGCTTGGGGGTGCGCCTCGCCGACGAAGCCGTCTGCATCGGGCCCGGGCAGTCGAATTTAAGTTACCTTTTGATCGATCGCATCCTCTCGGTCGCCGCCATTTGCGACGTCGAGGCGATCCATCCGGGCTACGGCTTTTTGGCGGAAAACGCCTACTTCGCCGAAGCGTGCATCAAGCACGGGATCGTTTTCATCGGTCCGAACCCCGCTGCCATGCGGGCGCTCGGCGACAAGGCGGTCGCCAAAGAGACCATGCAAAAGGCGGGCGTGCCGGTCATCCCCGGTTGCGAGGGCACGATCGACAGCGAAAAGGCGGCGCTCAAAATGGCGCATCAGCTCAAGTACCCGGTCATCGTCAAGGCGAGTGCCGGCGGCGGCGGGCGCGGCATGCGGATCGCCCACAACGACGCCAGTTTGATCCAAGGCTATCACGCCGCCAAAAGCGAGGCGGAAAGCGCCTTCGGCGACGGTACGCTCTATATGGAAAAATTTTTGGTCAATCCCCGCCATATCGAGGTGCAGATCCTCGGCGACAACTTCGGCAACGTGGTCCAGCTCGGGGAGCGTGACTGCAGTGTCCAGCGGCGCAACCAGAAGCTGGTCGAGGAGTCGCCCAGCCCGGCGCTCTCGCCCCGGCTCCGGAGCCGGATCGGCGCGGCGGCGGTGCGCGCCGCCAAGGCCGCCAATTACACCAGCGCCGGCACGATCGAATTTCTGGTCGACGACAAAAACAATTTCTACTTTATGGAAATGAATACCCGGATCCAAGTCGAACACCCGATCACCGAAGCGGTTTCCGGGGTCGATCTGATCCAGACCCAGATCCGGATCGCCGCCGGCGAGCGCTTGTCGTTCGGTCAGCGCGACGTGCGGATCGTCGGCCACGCGATCGAGTGCCGCATCAACGCCGAGGACCCGAATCGCAACTTCATCCCGACGCCGGGTAAAGTCGAACTTTTCTCCGCCGCGGGCGGTCCGCATGTGCGGATCGACAGCCACGTCTATTCGGGCTACACGATCCCCGCTTACTACGACAGTTTGGTTGGCAAGCTGATCGTCTGGGGCGCCGACCGCAAGGAGGCGCTCGCCCGGTGTCGGCGCGCGTTGGATGAAATGATGGTCGAGGGCATCCCGACGACCTTGCCGTTTTTGAAGACCATCATCAGCAACAAGCAGTTCATCGACGGCAAATACAACACCGGCTTTGTGGAAAGTCTGCTCAAGGGGCGGGAAAAGGGCAAAGGTTCCCGCGAAAAATAATTTGCCGCAGGAGGAGCGATAATGGATCTTTCCCGGTTGCTTTCTTATTCGCATTGGGTCGAAATCGTCGGTTCGGAGTTCCGGCTGGGCTTCCTGTGCGCCTTGGCGATCGTCGGCGCGATCTTTGTGGCGCTGTTGCTGTTGCAGATCATCCTCTACTTGGGCTTGCGGCGCGGCGGCGCCAAAGAAGTCGTCGCCCGGCACCCGGATGGCGACGTGGTGGTCGCCAAAGCGGCGGTCGTTTCGGCGATCGCGGCGGTGTGCCGCGACCGGGGCGGACTGGCGGTGCGCAAGTTGGATATCTATGCGTTGCGCCGCGGCAAGTACAGCTTCAAAATTTACGCCGCGATGACGGGCGGCGAAGTCGATGACGGTTTGACCTCTCTCAAGGCGGCGATCCGGGAAAGTCTGCAAGGCAATTTCGGTATCGAACGGGTGGAAAAGACCGATTTCACTCTGGAAAAATTTTCCGCCGCCGGTTCGGCGGAAGCCCCGCGGAGTCAAGATGAATCCCCGGCTGATCCTGGCATCGGAAAGTCCCCGGCGGCGGGAACTGCTCCGCAAGCTGACGATTGATTTTACCGTCGAAGCCGCGCAAGTCGCGGAGCAACACGCCGGCGCCGCACCGGAAACTTTGCCGCAACGCAACGCCGAAGCCAAGGCGTTGGCGGTCTCTCAACTTCACCCCGACGCACTGGTGTTGGGCGCGGATACCGCGATCGTGTTGGCGGGCAAACTGTGGGGCAAGCCCGCGGATCTTGCCGCCGCCCGCGCTATGCTCCGCACCTTTTCCGGGCAAACGCATCAAGTCATCACTGCTTTGGCGCTCGCGCGCGCGGGTCGGGTGATCTCGGCGTGGAGCGAGACGGCGGCGGTGCGTTTTCGCTCCTTGAGCGACGCCGATATTTCCGCTTATTTGGCGGCGGTCAAGGTTTTGGATAAAGCCGGCGCCTACGCCATTCAGGAACACGGCGAAATGGTGATTTCCGAGCTTTCCGGCGACCGCGATACCGTTATCGGTCTGCCGTTGGGGCGGTTGCGTCGGGAGCTGGCGGCTTGCTCTGTGCCGCTGACAGCGCCAGACCCAACAGCAACGCCAAACCGGTGAGCGAACTCCCGCCGTAGCTGATAAAGGGCAGATTCAACCCGGTGGGGGGGATCAGTGCCAAGTTGACGCTGATGTGCACCAAACTCTGCAACGCGATCAAGTTCGCCGCCGCGACGATGAAAAGGCGCGGCAAAGTATCCAAGTCCGGCTGGTTGGCGACGATCAGCAACGCCAGCACCAGCGACGCCAGGAGGGCGACGATCACCACTGCCCCGGCGAAGCCGAGGGTTTCCGACATGGTGGCAAACGCCGAGTCGTTGTACGCCAACGGCAAATAGGCGTTGCTCCAGATCGCCTTGCCCAAGTTGGAGCCGAGGAAGCCGCCCCGGCTGACGGTCAACTCAAACTGCAACAAATGCCACTGGTCGCCCGAAGCGAAAAAGAAAGAATTCAACCGCTTGAGGATATAGGGCAAGTGCCACGCGCCCAAGGCAAAGGCGCCGCCGACGAGCACCCCGGCGCCCAGAAGTTGCGAGATCCGCACCCCGGCGCAGAACGCCAAGAGCAGGAAACTCCCGGCGTAGATCGCCGCCGTGCCGAAATCCGGTTGCAGGGCGATCGGCAATATCCACGCCGCCGCCAACGTCAACGCCGCCGGGAAGCGCCACTTTTCCGGGGTCCGGGTGAGGACGGCGCAGAGCAACAACAAATAGATCGCCTTGACCGTTTCCGCCGGCTGGATGCTCCACGAGCCGAAGCGATACCAGCCGCACATGCGGTTGATCCGACTGCCCCACAGCAGAACGCCGCCGAGCAGCAACCACGCGCCGACCCCCAGCACGATCGGCACCGAGCGCCGGGTGAGCGTGCGAAACGACAGGAAACTGGCGCCGAAGATCACCACCACCGCCACCGCCAGCGCAAAGAGTTGGCGCAACGCCGGTTCCAACTGGTACGCCCAGGTGCCGGAACCGCTGGTGATGGTCAAGATACCGCTCAGCGCCAACAAAAACGCCGAGCAGGGGACCCAGATTTCCGCCCAAAAGTAAAGTCGGGAATTTTTCATAAGTTTTCCAGCTCCGAAAGGGAGATCGGCAAGGTTATATCCTGCCCCGGCACCGGTTCGTCGATCAGGTGCCAGCTTTCCGGTATCCAGTTGCGGAAGCGGTCAAGCATCACCTGAAAAGTGCCCGGTTTGCCGGCGAGGATGTTGTCGTAATGGCTTTCCATGGCTTCCACCTTTTGGCGGGCGGCGCCGGTGACGGCGTAGATCCGCTCGCGGCGGGCGACGATCCGCACCGGGAAACCCGACCGGATCAGCCGTTGCAACGCCTGCACGTCATCGGGCGAGAGATCGCTGAGGATCAGATTCCGGTCATCGGGCGGCGCCACCCGGAAGCCCAGCGCCCGGTCCAGCTGTTCGCGCCCGGCGGGGGTGATCTCGGCGGTACTGCGCAACTCCAACCGGAATTCGTCCCACGCCAGGGGAATGTGCTGACAATCGAAAATCGTGCCCCGATGCACCGGAATATCGCCGGTGGTGGCGGCGATGGCGTAAGCCTTGCGCATCAACTCCGGACGGGCGGGGCCGGCGAGATAGAAACTTTTGGCGATGGTCGCCAGCGCCCACACGCCGAGCAGGATAAAGAGCCAAAGGGTACGGGTCCGATTCATTTACCGCCTCACTCTCCGCAACAACTCCGCCAAGAGATCAAAATTGATCGGCATCGGCAGACACCAGATATCGTCGAACGCCGCCAACTGGTTGCGGATCTTTTCCGCGACCACCGGCGAAGCGAAAACCGTCGGCAGATTGCCGCCGGGGATCTGCCGCAGTTTTTCGACCAACTCCGCCGCGTCGTCGTCGAGCAGTGAATTGCTGATCAACGCTGCGGAAAAAGTCTGCTCCGCCAACAACTTGCGGCAATTTTCCAACGTTTCGGCGGGCACGAGGGGCAGATCGTAAAATTTCATCAGCTCCACCAGGACCTCGATGCTCTCGGCATCATCGTCCCACAAAAGGATCGGCGAAGTCGTGCGGCGCGGCGCGGTCGGGGGGTAGAAAGGATGATTGGGCAAGGCGGAAAAGCCCCCGGCGTTGTAGAGCGAGGCGCCGCCGGGCAACGACAGCGCGAAGCGCAGCGTGTCTTCGCGGGGCGCATCCACGGTGAGCGACACCCCGATCAACTGCGCGGTATTGCGGACGATCTCCAAAGCCAGCACCAGCGCGTCGCCGACGCGGTATTCCCAGTGGCGGTCGTCGCGGGGCGCGCCGAATTCCCCGACGATGCCGACCGGGTCGAGTTTATAAAGCGGGAAGGAAATTTGGAAACAGGCTTCGCCGCGCTCGTCGCGGGCGCACTCCAAAATGATGTCGCTGCCCTTTTTCGCCGCCCGGCAGGCGTTGCGGATGAGGATGCTCAAGAGTTGCAGGAGCAACTCGCGGTCGATCTTCAGCTGACCGGGCAGTTCGCTGGATATCTGGCAGGCGAGGTGAACCTGCCGGGTGCGGGAGCTGAGCCGGTTGTTTTCCAACAGCTCGTGCACCAGCTCGGCGGAGTCGAATATGTCGTCGTGCAAGTTATTCCACCGATCCCAGTCCAGACTGCTGATATCCAAAACCATTTCCAAGTCGCCGCCGATCTCTTCCAGTCGGGCGATGCTTTTGTGGAGCAACTCCCGGGCGGCTTCGGCTTCCGCCGAGTACTGCGAATCCAGGCGGAAAAGCTGGATGAGCCGCTGACCCTTGAGGATGCCGATGGAGCGACGGGATTCCGGCAACAACTCGCCGAAAAAGCGCAATTTGCGGGCGTCGAAACTTTCCCGCTGCCGCCGCTGATCCAGATCGCTGGCGGTCTGGCGGCGCAACTTGGTCACCAGATTCTGCTGGCGGTCGTAGAGGCGGTTGAGCGAACGGCAGAGGTTCTGCAACTCCACCCCGTAGTCTTCCGTCTGCGGCAGGGGAGCCACCTTTTCGCCCCGGGCAAAGGCGGCGGCGAATTTTTCCGCCCGCCGAAGCGGCAACAGGAACTGGCGGACGCACAACACCGCGAAAGTGATCGTCCCCGCCAACCCCAATACCATAAAGAAAAGGATAAATAGCGGCGCCCGGTAGATCAATCGCTCCTGACGGGTGTAGGCACTGCTGTCGCTGAACACCTGCCAGATGCGGATCAGGTCTTCCTCGCCATAGTAGGCGGCGAGCAGCATGATGCCGGCGAGCCAGCATACCGCCGCCGCCGCTACCGTGACGGTCAGAAGTCGGGAAAGTCGCATGATCGGTCGCTCAAATCAAAAAAGCGCCGCAACCCGACGAGGTTACGGCGCACTGGTCAAAATTTACCTGTCTCCGGATCAATAGACCGGACTCGCCATCGTTTCCTCGCTGTAAACGGTATTGTTCCAATCGTGCTCGACGTCGACTACCCACGCCGGAGTCATGATCGGACCGTAACCCCAACCGACTTCGTTGATATTGTTGGGGCAACCCGGCAACGGGAAGAGGAAAGTGGCGACATCCACCACCCCGACCACTTCGCGGGCGATGAAATAGCAGATGCCCTTGAGCGAACCGTAAGTAAGCCCGGCGATCCCGCCCTTTTCGGTGGTGACGTCGTGCCACTTCATCGGAATTTCCAGCACGCCGAACGCCGCATTGGCGATGCCGCGGCTGAGCTTTTCCACCGGGTACATCGGCCAGGGTTTATCCTCGGCGGACAAGTTGGCGCTGCCCAGGAAAAGCACGGCGAGAATTCCGAACGCAAAAAACATTTTACCAAACTTCATAGCGATATCCTCATTGTTGAGTTGAACTCTTAAATCTACACTCTGACACTATACATAAGCAAATATAGCAACCGGAATGCAAAAATACAAGTCCCGGATGTAAAAATTTTCAAAAAAGTTAAGGGTTTTTCCCCGAAAGCTCCGCCAGGTCGGCGGCAATGTTGACCGCTTCGCCCAAAACCGGGTCGATCGCGTCGCGCTTTTCCTCGTCCATCATCTGGTCGGTATGGTCGGCGACCAACTTTTCCTCCTGATACTCCGCCCAGCGCTTTTTTTCGTTGAGCGAGACGGTCTTGCGCTCGCGGCGGTCGCGGAGGAGCGCAATCTCTTTTTTGAGCTTGACGTACTCCGGATCGGCGGCGATGCGCCCCGCCGAACGCGCGGTCAATACCGGCACAAGACTCGCCAGTTCGGGGTTGCACCCCGGGCGGTTGGCGGGAGTTATCGAATCCCACGGCAAATGGTGCGGCAGAAACATTTCCCCGATCTCCAATTCTTCGGTGATCGAGGGCAGTTGGATATCCGGCTCGATCCCCAACTGCTGGACCGAGGAGCCGGAAGTGCGGAAGAACATCGCGTTTTCGCAGGTGAGCATCCCGGCGGGGAACGACAACCCCAAGTAAACCGGCAACGGGTTGAGTTCGGAAATTTCCAGCACCGTGCCCTTGCCGAAAGTGCGGCTGTCGCCGACGACCAGCGCCCGCTGGCAATCCTGCAGCGCCGAGGCGAAAATTTCACTCGCCGAGGCGGAAAGTTTACTGGTCAAGACCACCAGCGGCCCGGTGTAGAGCACCCCGGGGTCGGGATCGTTGAGAATGGATATTTGCCGGTTCCGGTCGCGGAGCTGGACCACCGGGCCCTGTTTGAAAAACAATCCCGCCAGCCGGATCGCTTCCTGCAGACTGCCGCCGCCGTTTTTCCGCAGGTCGATGACGATCGCATCCACCGCTTGCTTTTTGAAGTCCTCGACGATCCTGATCACGTCGGTACTGCATCGGCGGGCATTCGGCTCCTGCCGGCGATAAGCGTCGAAGTCGATGTAGAAACTGGGCAGAATGATCACGCCGACCCGGAAGATCGCACCGTCCTCGCGGCGGATCTCGCGGACTTCCCCCTTTGCCATGCTCTCGACGAGATCGACTTTTTCGCGGACGATGGTGATCGATTTGGGCACGGAGTTGCGCCCGGCTTCGCCGGAAAGCACCACCAGCGTCACCTTGCTGCCGAGTTCGCCGCGGATGTGGCGCACCGCCTTATCCACCGGCATATCGATAAGATCGACCGTCTCGCCGTTTTCCTGCACGACGGAAATGATCCGATCGCCGACTTTGAGCTTGCCGTCGCGGTCGGCGGGGCCGCCGGGCACGATCGACACGACCTTGATGAGTCCGCCGTCGGAAGTGAGCGTGGCGCCGATGCCGATGAGCGACAGCCGCATCCGGATATCGAAGTCCTCTTCGCCGACCGGCGAGGCGTAGCCGGAGTGCGGCCCGTACACCCGGGCGAGGGTATCCAAATAAAGCGACAGGATGTCGATCGGCGTGCGCTGATTGACGGCGTTGACCAAGTCGCGCAATTTGGCGAGCAGTCGCTCTTGGGGTGAGCCGCTGTCCCAAGCGGTTTTGGCGGCGTTTTCCGGGTGTTCGGCGAGGGTGCGCTCGAGCAACCGGTAGTAGAGCAGATCGTTTTTTACCTTGCGCCGCCAGAGGTCGCGCTGTTCGGCAGAATTTTGCGGCCACGGCGACTTGGTGCGGTCAATGTTGAACTCCTCGTCAACGGAAAAGTCGATCGGTTCTTTCAGCATCTCGGTCGCGAACTTCTGAAATTCCTCAAAGCGTTGCTGGTAGCGCCGATAGAGGATGAAGCCGAAATCGGCGTCGCCGATCTGCAACGCGCTGATCAACCGATCGCGGCGATCGGCGAACGCCTCGCGGTCTTCCTGCGTGAAAAAGATCCGGGCGGGGTCCAGCGTGTCAAAGTATTGATCGAAAAGTTGTTGCGACAGCGTCAGCGGTTGGACGTTGTCCCGGTAGTGCTTTTCGTTGATCTGCTGGTACATGGTACGGGCGATCAACCGCAGTTCGACGTCCCGATAAGTGCGTTCCGCCGCCGTCAGCGAGAAAATTATGGCGCCGAGCCACAGCCCGACGAAAAATTTACGACCCCAAGTTGACATGGATTTACGCGTTGCCCCAAAATAACCTTTTTGAAATATACGCCCCGCCGCCGGAAAAATCAAGTAAAAACCCTCCGGATCGACCGATCCGAAGGGAGAAAAATCCGCAAATCAACTTTAAAGCAGTTCCGCGGCGATCGCCGCCAGATCGCTCCGCTCGCTTTTCGCCAAGGTGACGTGGCCGAAAAGCGGCTTGCCCTTGAGGTGCTCCACCGTGTAGCTCAAGCCGTTGCTGGCGGAATCCAAGTAGGGGTTGTCGATCTGTTGCGGGTCGCCGGTCAGCACCATTTTGGTACCCTCGCCGCACCGGCTGATAATGGTCTTGACCTCGTGCGGAGTGAGATTTTGCGCCTCATCGACCACGATGAACTGGCGGGAAATGCTCCGCCCCCGGATGTAAGTGAGCGCCTCGAGTTCCAACTTGTGGCTGTTGAGGAGCGAATCCACCGAGTAGCGGGAACTGCTCTTGGGGCGCCGCTCGGAATCGCCGCCGATGAGAAAATCGAGATTGTCGAAAATCGGCTGCATCCAACTGGCGAGTTTCGTCCCCTTGTCGCCGGGCAAAAAGCCGATGTCGTTGCCGAGCGGGATGATCGGGCGGGAAACCAGTATTTTGTCGTAGATCTCATCGGAAATAACGCTCTGCATCGCCGCCGCCAGCGCCAGCAGCGTCTTGCCGGTACCGGCGCCGCCGACCAGCGTCACCAACCGGATATCCGGGTCGAGCAAGATGTCGAGCGCCATGCGTTGCTCCTTGTTGCGGGGCAAGACGTTCCAGACGCTTTCCCGCACCGGTTCGATCAGGTGGAGCTTGCCGTCGGGCCGCAAACGCGCCAGCGCCGACTTTTTGGGGTTGACGCGATCGGTCAAAACGGCGAATTCATTGGTCAGCAATTCCTGCGGATCGCCGGGCAACTCGGTATCCCGGTAGAGGCGGTCGATCTCCGCCCCGGAGCGCTGAATGGCGCGATAGCCGGTGTAGAGCGTGTCGCTGTCGACCTTGCCCCGCTCGAAATCCATCACCGGCAAGCCGAGGGCGTCGGCTTTGAGGCGCAGATTGATGTCTTTGCTGATGAAAACGACGTTTTTGCCCGCTTCCTTAAGTTGGCAGGCGACCCGCAGGATGCGGTTGTCGGGCGAACCGAGATTGAGTTCCGAGCCGAAGACCCGATCGACCTGTTTGCCGACGCCGTCACTGCCGGTGGGGGCGCACAAGACGTAGAGTTTGCCGCTCGCCACCGGGGAAACCAGCGAGAGGGGGATGCCCTTTTCCAGTTGACCGGGGCCCAGATCCTGCACCGCCTGCCGGAGCCGGTCGAGCAACCGGATGACCTTGCGGGTGTTGCGCCCCAACTCGTCGGAGCCTTTTTTAAACTTGTCCAACTCCTCGACCACCGCCATGGGGATGACGACGTCGTTTTCCCGAAACGACTCCACGCTCTGGGCGCTGTGGAGCAGTACGTTGGTGTCGAGGACGAAAGTTTTGATTTCCGGGATCGACTTCTTACGGGAGGCTGTCATAGTTTTCCGCCGCCTGCTGCATTGCCGCTTCCCGATTGCGGATCCCGGTGCCGGAAGCCTGGACGGTCTCATAGGTGAAAATCGGCAGCAGAATGTTGTCGGTGGTGTAGTTGACTTGGACGTTGTTCAGCTTGGTCGCGCCCTTGCTCTTTGCCTCTTTGGTGAGCAGAAATACCGCGTTTTCGGTGGTCAGATTGTAGCGGAACGCCGTACAGCTGCCGTCACCCTTGGTACTGCCGACGATCACCGGCAGACCGCAGAAGAAAAATCCGGAAAGTTTGACGAAGCTCTGGCAGACGGCCTTGTCCTTGTCGGTGCCGAGGGCGACCGCATTGAACTTTTGGGTGGATTCGACCGTGGTACATCCGGCGAGCAAGAGCGCCGCCGCCGTCGCGAAAAAGGCTTTTTTCATAACTTTCTGCTCCCTGTAACAGTATTTTGCCGATAACCATACGTTGGCAATGGTAATATACTGTTTAGTTCGGCAAAATCAAGGGGCGGAAAACGACTTTTTGCCGACTTTATTCGACGAAGTCGGCGCGCACGCTCGCCAAGTCGGCATCGATCTGCGCCTTGAGCTTGGTCAGGTCGGAAAATTTGCGCTCCGCCCGGAGCTGGCGATCAAGTTCCAACTCCAAAGTCTTATCGTAGAGATCGCCGGAAAAATCCAGCACGTGCACTTCGATCCGCTCCGGGCGGCGACCGAAAGAGGGCGCCACGCCGATATTGACCGCCGCCGGAAAGAGTTGCCCGTCTATCCGCACCCTGCCGGAGTAAACTCCCCGGGGCGGCAGGACTCCGGCGGAAAGTTCGAGATTGGCGGTCGGGGTGTGCAAAATGCCGCCGGCTTGGGCGAAGCCGTGGACGACTTTGCCGTAGAGGGCGACCCGCCGCCCCAACATTTCCCGCGCGCCGGATAAGTCGCCCTCGCGGATCGATTGCCGGATCGCGCTGGCGCTGATGATCACTCCGCCGCGGGTTTTTTCCGGGCAGGGGATGAAGTCGATGCCCCGCCGGGAAAGTTCGCGCGCCAGAAGTTCCGCCGAACCGTCGCCGTGGCGGCCGAAGCGCCACCGGGAACCGACGACGACACCCGCTAATTCAAAATCCGCTTCGTCGATCAACCGGGCGACGAAGATTTCCGGCGGCATCCGGGCAAATTCCGCGTCGAAACGAATGGCGCCGACGAGTTCCGCCCCGGCGCAACGGAGTTCGCGCTCGCGGATCTCCGGGGGCAGGAGCAATTCCGGCGCCGCCCCGCCGATGACTTCCCGGGGGTGCGGATAAAAGGTTACCGCCGCCGGGGTGGCGGCTTTTTCCCGCGCCAATTTGACGGTCGCGGCGAGGATCTCCCGGTGACCGAGGTGGACGGCGTCGAAAACCCCCAGTGCCAGCACGAGGCGCCGGGGCGCGGGCAAACTGGCAAGTTGGGAAAATTCGATCATCGCCGGAGGTTTTTTTTGCATTTGTGAGTGTCGCCGAGTATATTATGTATATAAAATACACGGAGATCCGGCGCAAGTCAACCGATGCGCGGATAAAAACCCGAGGTACAGCTTATGAAAACCGTCATCTATCCCGGCTCGTTCGACCCGTTCACCAACGGGCACTTGGATTTGGTTCAGCGCGCCTGCCGGCTCTTTGACCGGGTGATCGTCGCCGTGGCGGTCAATCCGGGGAAGAATCCCCTCTTTTCGTTGGAAGAACGCCGCGATCTGATCGAAAAAAGCTGTGCCGCACTGCAGGATCAGGTAAAAGTGATCGCCACCGAGGGGCTGATCGTCAATTCGATTTCCGAGTACGGTGCGCAGGCATTGCTCCGGGGTTTGCGGGCGTTCAGCGACTACGAGTACGAGTTGCAGATGGCGTTGATGAACCGCCGCTTGTTGCGCGGTTGCGAAACGATTTTTATGACGCCGACGCTCAAAAACTCCTTCGTTTCCTCCAGCTTGGTGAAAGAAGTCGCCCGGCTGGGCGGGGATTATGCCGGCTACGTGCCGGAAGTGGTCGCCGCGGCGATCCATGCCAAACTCGGCGAGCAATAAAACTTACGCCAAAACGAATCGCCGCCGACTTTCCCGGCTCAATTCCGTGAGCGCCCAGACCAGCGCGTCGAGCCGATCGGGGGAGTGATCGGCGGGGGTGCGGGTGCAGGAGATCATTTCCGTTTCCAGTTCCGAAAAGACCCCGACGTGGTGGACTTTGCCCTTTTCGTAGAGCGCCGCCACCGGTTCGGCGCGGGCGAACTTGCCGCACGAGGCGCTGACGGCGCGGAAACTCAAGTCCGGATCGACCTTGCGGAGCATCGCCTCGATCAGATCGCCGCCGTTGTTGACTTCGCCGATCACCCGGTCGGCGTTGAGTTCGTAGTAGAGCCGGACGACTTCATCCGTCCAGCGCAGTACCGGCAATCGGCAACTGCGGTCGGCGAGCACGTAATAATCGCCGTCTTCGCCCTGCGCCGCGGCGACGATCCCGGTGTGGTCGCTGCCGGAATTGCTGCTCACCGCCGGGTCGACCCCGATCACCACCCGGAGCAGCTCCGGGGCCTCCGCCACCCGGCTGGCGTCGATCTCCTCCTGGCGCCAGAGGGCGTCGGGATCGTCGTCGAGAAACCTGCCGTAGAGGAAGCGGCGCTTCTGGCGCTCGGGCAGTTGGGCGAGGGTGAAATCGAGGTAGTCCGGCGGCAGGTTGGCGGCGTTGTCCGCCGGGTTGATCTGCAACGCCGCGTAGTGGTCGGGATCGGCGAGCGGAGTGCGGTCGATCGGGTTGACCTTTTCCATAAAGAGCCGATAGGTCCAGTGGCTTTTTCCCGGCGGGTTGCAGTCAAAGAGCGCCTTGTTGCGCAACGGCGGCAGTTTTTGCGCCAGCCGGGTCAGCGCGGTGAGGACGCTCGGATAATCCAGTTCACTGCACTCGTTGAAGTACAAGGTGGCGAACTCCTTGCCGAGGATCTTTTCGGCGCGGCGATCGTCGTCCAAACCGACGAGCCAGATCTCCGAACCGTTTTCCAGCCGGAAAAAGCCCTCGGTGCGGTTGTACTCGGCGTGGAGTTCGGGGAAGCGGCACGCCAGCACCTTGGGCAGGGTATCCATGCCGATCGCGGTGCGGACCCCGTTGAGGTGGCGGCGGATGACCGCGTGGCGACTGCCCGGCGCCTTGAGCGCCCGGATCACCAGCGCCGAGCAGAGGACAAAGGTCTTGCCGCTTCGACTGCCGCCGAAAAGCATGATCCGCAACGCCGAGCCGGAGATCAGCCGCAACGCCGCCTTTTGGGCGGGAGTGTAGGAAAAGTCGCTCAACACCGTTCCCTCCGCCAGACTTCGGGAGCTTTGCGGCGGAAGCTCAACCGACTGCGGCGCACTTTGCAAAACGCCAACTGGAGCAGTTGCGCCAGTTCGGGATTGCTCCGGGCGGAGCGCAAGATCTTGCGGTGCATCGCCTGCCGGGTGCAGTGATGCAACTGCGCCAGTTCGGAAATGGAAAAGCACCGCCGGCGTTCCGGCGTGCCGCCGATCAATTCCGCCAGCAATCCGAGCGTGTAGTCGTCGATGGAAAGCAAAAAGCGCAAAAATTGCGCCATGCCGGGGATCTCCGGCTCGACGACGGCGGCGATTTCCGGTTCCGTGGTTTCGGCGCCGGGGATGTGCTGGTAGTCCGCCGCCAGTTCGCTCCAATTCTGGATGCGTTCAAAACTGATCATATCGAGGCGGCTTTCCATTTTGGGCGCGCTGACGGCGTAGTAGCGGCAGGATTCGTGAAATTCGCAACTTCCGCAATCATCGCGTCGCCCCGGATCTCGACCGTAACAGGGCAACAGCTTTTCCATCATCGTCATCCCCGGAAAATCGGGGTGATGCCGGCGAGATGACCGGCGATCAGCGCTTGGGCGCGGGGAGATAAAACGCTCCCGGAGCACTTCCGGCTGGGGCGGTAAGTGCGACTACCCAACCCCTCGATGCGCTCGGCGGCAACTTCCCGACCGCCGCCGGAAAGCAGTTCCGCCTGATTCAAAAGCAGATAGATCGCCTGCTCGGCGACGGCGGCGTGCAAATCTTCCGGATCGGCGTCGGTCACCGGGCGCCCCAGTTCCCCGCTGATATCCCGATTCGCCATGGCGATCGCGGCGCTCTGCTGATCTGCAGTGAAGTCGGTCAATTTATCCGCCAACAAGTGTCCGGTTAAAAAAGTTTCGATCGTACTGTCGCTCAACATTCCTAATTTCTCCTCTGTGGTGATGACCGGGGCGGGAAGCCCCGCCCCGGTCAAAATCCGGCGCTTTTATCCTCAGGCGTCGGCGCGCAACGCGGCGATCGCCGCCGCCGAACCTTGCAGACCGGAGATCCGGCAGGCGCGCTGGCGGATGTTTTTGAACTCGAAAGTGAGTTCGCCCAGCGCGACCCGGCGGATGCCGTCAAAGCCTTGCGGAGTGGCGTCGATGTCGGAGATCGACCGCCCGGTCAAACTGACCATGCCCAGACCGGCGGGATCGATGATCCACGCATCGGGATCCGGCACGTCGGGATCGGCGAGCACGGTGAGGCCCCGGCCGTTGATCTCGTTGACGATCGTGGCGACGTAGGCGCCGCGGCGGTCGTCGGAACGCATGATCTGCAGCCGATCCTTATACTCGTTGGAAATGACCCGCGCCTGCCCGGGCGAGCAGAGCACCTGCACCGGGTCGCCGCCTTCGGCGAGCACCGCCTGCGCGGCGTCGTTGATGAGGTAGCTGTCGAGCGCGGCGCCGTCGGCGTCGAGCGACCGGGCCGCCACTGCATCGATGAAGCGATCGAGGGTGTCCTCCCCTATCCAGGAGACGATGCCACTGGCAAGCGCCTCGTCGAAATCCATGCGCTTCACGCCATCGAACACGTCCACAAGGCCGATTGCATCCTGGATGGCGGTCGCCGCCTCCGAGGTGA
>JAZTWK010000035.1:0-15259 GCA_045635865.1 Victivallaceae bacterium | reverse complement strand
GCGTTTTTCAAGACGGTCAGATGCTGGCTGATGGTGGCGAACTTCACACCGACCGCATCGACGAATTCACAAACACAATGTTCCGCACCGTCAGCGAGCTGCTTGACGATCCAAAGCCGTGTAGGGTGTCCAAGAGCCTTGGACACCTCAGCTTCACGCTTGCAGCAGTCTTTCACATACACCAACATCACAACACCTCGTTATTTAGTAATATAACATAATGATGGATGTTTTTCAAATGCCTGATGCGAAAATTCCGCAAAAAATCTTCACGACCCGCCATTTTTTTGCCCGGGCAAAAAACACGAAGCCGCAGGCTTTTCTTCACATCTTCACCCCCATCCCAGTGAAGCCTTGCTTGTTAAGTCGCTCCCTCCGGTTGCTTGTGAAGAGGTCCGCTTTGCGGCCCGTGAAGTTTTCTCGCTTTGCGAGTAAGGATTGTGTTGCCTTTTACGGCGCGACTCCGCCGCTTAGAGACAATAGAATCTCTTGACATATCCCCGTTGAAGCATTATATTTCCCGTAAAAGGAGATGCTGACCATGCCTGAAAGCCGTTTGCGGACCTTGTCAATCGAATTTGCCGTAGAAATTCTCAAATTGGTAAAACAGCTGAAAGACAGACACGAAACAATTGTTTCCAACCAAATCGGCAGAGCGGGGACCAGTATCGGTGCCAATATCCACGAAGCGCAATATGCACATGGGAAGTCGGATTTCATTGCAAAACTGCAAATCGCTTTGAAAGAAGCCAACGAGACCGGGTACTGGCTGGAACTCCTCCTGAAAACCAATTATATCGATCCAGTCCGGTATCAAGAATTGGACAATGCCTGTTCGCAAATCCGGGTCATGCTCATCAAATCGATCAATACGGCAAAGGGCGATGTGACATGAAAATTTTCAATTTGCCCTTTTTATCTTTGTGCCTTTTGTTTATGACTGGCTGTTCCGGTTATTCGAGACTGCCGAAAATTGATTTTATCGGGAAAAGCCGGGAAGAAGTGATCCGAATATTTGCGCAGAATCCGGAAAAAGCCTGGGGAACGCATATAAACATCTGTACCCCGCTGAACGAAAAACAGCCTTATATCTGTACTAACAACCGGTATTTCAAGACGCTTGAAGAAGCGCTGGCGGATGAACCGTTGAAAAAAGCTCCGGCTCTAAGCGGATACAGAACAGCGCGGCGTTGTGCGGTTACGGCCGGGTGGGATTATTATCAAGTTACTCTTGATGAAAAAAACACTGTTATTTCTCAAGAAACATATTCGATGTTTGATGGTCCTTGACAACAAACCGGCTTGTTTTTGTGTTACTCCTGCTGCTTGCTGGCGGAGAAAAGATTATGGGGAAGGATGGCGGGGACATTCTTGAAGGCTCATTGAAAGGGATGCGATATGACCCGATTCAAAACGATACTGGCGGCGATTTTGTTCGTTTTATCTTTGAACGTTTCCGCAAGCGAAGCGAAAGCACCTGCCGGGTCGTGGGAAGAAGCATCTTTTCTGTATGCTTTTTCAACATCATGGACGCCTGTGCAGCTTTCCTGCTTCCCGGTTTCCCTGTTTCATGACAAAGCCGATGTTTATGGGATCAATATAGCGCTGTGGCTTGGGGTGCTTCCTCAAAGAGTTTGCGGCTTGAGTTTTTCCGGTATCGCCGCTTTCGTCTGGGAATATCATTGCGGGATATCGGTATCCGGAGTATGGGCGGTGATGGGCAAAAATTACGGTATCTCCATTGCACCTGCCAATATGGTCGCTGATAATTCCGGCATCATGCTGGGATTGGTCAACATCGGACCGATGGGCGACACTGAAGGAAGCGGTTTGCAGATCGGTTTGGTCAATCGGGCGGAAAGCGGTTTGCAGATCGGGTTGATCAATTACAATTCAAATGCGTTGATTCCGTGGATGCCGTTTCTCAACGGATCCTGGCCGGCAAAGAAAACGACCGCAGACACCGTGCCGAAAAAATGAAGTTCCCTTTCCGTATTTGTCGATCCTCGAACAGCAAATAGGATTTGCCGCCTCGGCGTAATGCCGATAATGATCTTGATTATGCCGCTGCCGATCCCCCCGCTTGAGTTTCTCCAGATAAATGTCGCGAGTTATTCTCATTTTCTGCAATTCCCGTTTTGTGGCAAGTTTTCTACTTTTCGGGAATATTTGCTGCCCTGATGCGAACTCGCGCCACGGGGCCCCAGAGACGTAAAAAGGCGGCAGGATTTCTCCTGCCGCCAAAAGGTTCCCGCTATCACCGTGTCGGGAAGCCGTAAAGCCGCCGCTGCTCGTTCCAGTCTTCGGGAATCGGCTGATCGGTCAGCTTCGCGATGGACAGCCCTTCGGGTTCGGTCCCGGCGAGGATCGCCTCGACGATGTCCGGGGCGAGGCTGTTCAGGGAAAGGAGCCGGGTGATGTAGTCGTTGTTCCTGCCGAGCTGCTTTGACAAATCGGTCACGTTCTGGGCCTCGCCGTTAATCAGCATGTCCATTTAGCTCTCAGAATCCGAGAATTGAACGCGTTTGTCAATGGTGATCCAGCAGTTTTTAAACTTGATTTCACACGAAAATTCTGAGCTTTTTTAGGCGAAAACCGGGTTTCAGACTGTGGGTGTTGGTTTTGAAAACGGACCGCCATTTTTTGTCCCAAAAATCACCGCGAAAAGACAAGCGGCGGCGCAAATAATTTTGCCCGCCGCTTTTTATTTTGCTTAATTTCACTCTGCACAGATCCAGCCGTTCACTTAAGACGAATTTGAAAAACTGATGAAAGATGCTATTTTAATGCACTGCCGGTGTTCCTGCTCAAAAAAAAAGAACGGAGACCAAACAGTCAGCACCCAGTCATTTTCGCCGGTGGCGACGAAAACGGCAGGTTCACACCGTTTTCTTGCTTTTAGGAGGTTTCGTATGCGTTGGTGGTTGATGTCGGTTCCGCTGGTCCTGCTGATGTCCGGCTGTGAGGAGGTGGAAGATGTTATCTTTGGCGATGACGGATTTTTCGATCAGGTCATCGCGCCGACGGTGGAGCAATCCTTTGCTTCTTCTTCGCCATCTTCGTCCACCTCCGGCAGTTCGACGAGAACCTCCTCAAGCTCGTCGTCGCACCCATACGATTACAGTAAACCGGTGAGTTCAACGCGAACGTCCTCAAGCTCATCATCACATCCGTACGATTACAGCAAACCGACGAGTACGACGAAAACCTCGTCAATTTCGTCATCGCATCCATACGATTACAGTAAACCGGCGAGCACGACGAAAACATCGTCAAGTTCGTCAAGTTCATCGAGTTCGTCAAGTTCGTCGAGCGGGCCGACCTATAAATTTGAACCGGTCAAAACGACGCCGAGTTTACCGGATTTCGGTACGGAGTCGCCGGGGCTGGAACCGCGTCATTATGAGTCGGTGGTGCATTCGAGCAGTTCCAAATCGACCGGCGCGAGCAGCACCCCGAATCCCGATGCGGTGTATCGCCCGTCCGGCAGTGCTTCCGACAGTCCGGCGGCGGGTCGCGACTCGGTCAAACGGCCGAGCCGGGTAAGACGCCCCTCGGATAGCGGGGCGACGAGTTCGCGTAGCCGGGCCGGGACTTCCGCGAGCCGTCCGGCGAGTTCTTCCGCAGACGATCAGTAACCGAGTGTAGCGTTTTCAATTCGATTACACTCGCAGAATCCGGAGTTTTTTTGAGGTAAAACGGGTTTAAGTCTGGTACAAAGACAACAATGCCGAAAGTGAATGAATTTATGTTGACGCGCGCGATAGCAATGCCGCCATGGCTAAAGGAACTGGAATCGGTCAACCGGGGAAGAATTATCCCGGGCGACGAGGAAAAGCTGCGCTTCGTGATCGAAGTTGCCGTGGAAAATGTCCGGCACGAAACCGGCGGACCATTCTCGGCAGCGATCTTTGAGTTGGCGACGGATAAACTGATCGCACTCGGGATCAACGCCGTAGTTCCGGCTCGGCAGTCGTGGGCGCACGCGGAAATGACCGCCTTTGCCCACGCGCAAAATTTGCTCGACCGCCACTCGTTGCACGGCTGTATGTTGGTGACCAGTTGCGAACCGTGCGCGATGTGCAGCGGGGCGACTCCGTGGAGCGGCGTCGAAAAGATGGTTTACGGCGCGACCCGAAACATGGCGGAAAAAGTCGGCTTCGACGAGGGGTACAAGGGCGAGCATTGGCGCGAAGAATTTGCCAAGCGCGGCATTCAAGTCGTCGGTCCGCTGTTGGGCGAAGCCGCCTTCGCCCCGTTCCGACTCTATCAGGAAAAAGGCGGCAACATCTACTGACGCGCCCGACATTCCCCATTTGCAAATCCGCCGGGGCGGGATTATCTTATAACCGAATTGATTTGCTCATTGTGGTTAGGAGTTTCCGGTATGAAAAAAATCGAAAATCTCGGTCTCGGTTGCGGATTGTTCATTTTGATTTCCATCGTCGTGGCGATCGCGTTGCCGAATGAGTTGGGGGCGAGCATTGCCGCTTACGCACTGGTTTTCGCGTTCCCCGTTTCCATTATTTCTTTAGTTTGGGATAAGTTTTCTCGCATCAAGTGGTACGTTTGGGGCGCGATTTGGGCGGTCAGCATCCTGCTGGGCGTTTTCGCCCCGATCCGAAGCGGCGCCAACCCCGCCGAAACTCCCGAAAAGTCCACCACCGAAGCTGCCAAACCGGCGGAATCCGGCGCGGTCACCGACTCCCCTGCCCCGCAACCGCCCGCCGCACCGCGCCGCACGCTGGATGAAGCGCTTGCCGAGTTGGACTCCCTGGTCGGTCTTAAGGAAGTCAAGGCAGAGATCCACAAACTGGTCAACTACACCAAAGTCGTGCAGGCGCGCAAACAACAGGGTTTGAAAGTCCCGTCGATCTCCTACCACTGCGTCTTCACCGGCAATCCCGGCACCGGCAAAACCACGGTCGCCCGGATCCTCGGCGATATCTACCGCGAACTCGGCATCCTCAAATCCGGGCACTTGGTCGAAACCGACCGTTCCGGACTGGTGGGGAGTTACGTCGGCGAAACCGCGATCAAGACCAATAAACTGATCGACTCCGCCCTCGACGGCGTACTTTTCATCGACGAAGCCTACGCGCTCGCCGGCGGCGGCAAGTCCGACTACGGCGCCGAGGCGATCGCCACGCTCCTCAAGCGCATGGAGGACGACCGCGACAAACTGGTCGTCGTGGTAGCCGGGTACTCCAAGGAAATGCGCGCTTTCCTCGACGCCAACAGCGGGATGCGCTCGCGCTTCAACCGCTACATCAACTTCCCCGATTACTCCGCCGAAGAGTTGGCGGAAATGTTCCGGATGCGGGCAAAAAAGAATCAGTTCATTCTTTCTCCCGAGTTGGATGCGGCGCTTGTGCCCTACATGAAAAAAGCGACGCGCCACCCCGATCCCCAGTTCGGCAACGGCCGCTTCGTGCGCAACGTCTTTGAGACCGCGGTCGAGCGTCAGGCGCTCCGGCTCGGTTCGGAAACGGATCTATCCAAAGAGCAGCTGATGACGCTCACCCTCGCCGATCTCGACCCCAATGCCAACCAAGCGGCGGAAAAAGAACCCACCTTGCAAGAGGTGTTGGCGGAACTCGATCAGCTGATCGGCATGAAATCGGTCAAAGCCGAAGTGCGGAAAATGGCGGAGTTCTGCCAGATTTCCCAAGAGCGCGAAAAGGCGGGGATGAAAAACGCCAATTTGAGTTACCATTGCGTATTCATCGGCAATCCCGGCACCGGCAAGACCACGGTCGCCCGGATCATGGCAAAAATTTTCAAGGCGCTCGGCATTTTGGATAAGGGTCACCTCGTCGAAACCGACCGTTCCGGACTGGTGGCGGAATACGTCGGTCAGACCGCCGCCAAGACCAACGCAATCATCGACAGCGCGTTGGGCGGGGTGCTTTTCATCGACGAAGCCTACACGCTGGTAAACGGGGGCAAGTCCGACTACGGTCAGGAAGCGATCGCCACGCTCCTCAAGCGCATGGAAGACGACCGCGACCGCCTGATCGTGATCGTGGCGGGTTATCCCGATGAAATGAAAAAATTCATCGACGCCAATCCGGGGTTGAGTTCCCGCTTCACCCGCTACATCGACTTCCCCGACTACAACACGCGCGAACTCGCGGATATTTTCCGTCTGTACGCCAAGCGGAATCAGTACAAACTCGCGCCGGAATTCGATCAGAATCTGGTCGGTTGCATGGCGTATCTCACCCGCGACCGCGACCGGAACTTCGGCAACGGCCGCTTTGTGCGCAACCTTTTTGAAAAGGCGGTGGAGCATCAGGCGGGGCGGCTCGCCAACACGCCCGACCGCACCCCGGAAATGCTCAACACGCTGGAAATTTCCGACATCGGATTGCGGCTGAAACCAAAAGCGGAAACCGAGCAGAAGCCCGCCGCCGAAACCAAGTGACGCGGGCGCGGCGCTTACCGGCGAAAATTATTGACTTTTTCCAGGCAATTTATCGACCTCGTATCCCGAGGCAATAAAATTGCCGTTCCCGGCGTTATTTGGGCAAGTTCATTTCAACCCCCGGGGAAAAACAAATGAAAAGCCCATTGTTTTTGCTTTGCTTTGCCGCCGCCATTTTGACCGGAGCTGAATGCGACACCGGAGTTTGCCCTCTACCCGATGCTTCCGGCGACGCGCCCCAACTGATCTGCGTGCCCGTCGGCAAGGCGGCGATCAAAATGATCACCCCCGCGCCGCGACTTGACACCTTAAACGGCAAAACCATCGCCATCGTCGGCGGGAGTTTCCGGGCGTCCATCACCCACCCCGAACTCAAACGGCTGATCCTCCGCGACTATCCGCAAGCGAAAGTGCTGGTCTTATCGGAAATCGGCTCCGCCGGAGTTTTCCCCCGACCGGGAGTCGTCCGCCGCCAAAAGGATGAATTTGTCCGCAAACTGCACGATCTGGATGTCGATGCGGTCATTTCCGGCAACGGCGGTTGCGGGCTGTGCACGCCCAAGGAAATGGGCTCCTGCCTCGCTGCCGAGTACGAAAAGATCCCGGCGGTGATGATCGCCGCCCCGGGTTTCGTCAAGCAGGCGAAGCTGGTCGCGCAGTTTGCCGGGGTACCGGCGGCGCGAGTGGCGGAATATCCCGGCGCGTTCGCCGCCCACCCCCGCGAGGAACTCCTCGCCAACACCGAAAAAGTCCTCTATCCGCAGATCATCGCGGCGCTGACCACCCCGCTCTCGGCTCAAGAACTGGCGGCAAGTCGCCAGGAATTGCCGCCCACGCTCGCCATTGACGGCAACGACGCCGAAGTCAACCGCGTCTTTGCGGAAAACCAGTGGACCGACGGTCTGCCGATCATCCCGCCGACTCAAGAGCGAGTGGCGCAATTTTTGCGCTACACCGATCTCGATCCGGATAAGATCATCGCCGTGTTGCCCCCCGCCCAGCGGCAGATCACGCCGCGACTCGTCGCCGTCAACGGCGTCATGGCGGGTTGTCAGCCGGAAATGATGCCGATATTGATCGCCTTTTCCCGGGCGCTCGCCGACGGCAATTTCCGCCGTCCCCTATCCAGCACCCACGCTTGGACTCCCTTTTGCTGGATCAATGGGCCGCTTGCCCGCCAACTGGATATCGACGGCGGGGCGGGCGAAATTTCCGCGCAGAATAATCTCCGCATCGGTCGATTCATCAATTTGGCGATGCTCAATCTCGGCGGCTACCGCATCAAGGAAAACCGCATGGGGACGTTCGGTTATTTGATGCCCTGGTGCCTCGCCGAAGATGAAGAAGCGATCCTGCAGATGAAGTGGCAACCCTATCATGTGCAAAAGGGCTTTGCCCTCGACGACAACGTCCTCACCGCCGCCTCGGCGCTGGCATGGGGCAACAACCTCGCCCCGGCGGCTTCCGACCCGCAAAAGGTCGTGGAACTTCTCGCCTTTGACGCGACCCAGAAACAGCAGTTCGCCCTCGGCAGCGGTATGCCGCAGGTTTACCGCACCTTGCTGCTGACCGCCCCGGTAGCGAAAAATCTCGCCGAGTGCTTCCGCACTCCGGCGGAGTTGGAAGCGGCGCTGGTCGCCACTGCGCGGCAACCCGTGGCGGAGCGCGTCTTTGCCAACTACTGGGCAAATCCCGGCAGTGGCTTTGATCCGAAAAAGTATCCGATCATCTACCACACCCGGCGAATCAGCCGCCAGGAAAATGCGCAGCTTACCCCGACGCCCGCGTGGCTGCAGTGGACCAAATTGACCGAAGTCGAAACGATCCCGGTGATGAAAGCGGGACGCACCGCCATTTTGGTCACCGGCGACCCCAGTCGCAACAAGGCGATGTGGCTCCCCGGCGGCGCCCCGGTGTCGATCAGGATCGAGTTGCCCGCCAACTGGGATCAACTGATGCGCGAAGCCGGGCGGCAGTCGTTGGATTCCTGCCGGCTCTCCCCGTCGCGCTGAATCAGCTGAAAACCTCGTTCATTTACCGTTTTTCGATTGAAAAACGGCGTTTCCGGTGCTATATTAAGAGCCGATTTATTACGGTTTTATGTACCGGAGGAAGACGATGAAAAATCAGCCCAATATCTTCGGCAATTTTCTCCATACCGACAATATTCTGTGCGGCATAACCGACACCGACGGTAAGGTTGTGTTGGGAAAATTGATCTCCACTTTGCAACAGCACTACCCGGCGTTGGATATCGAATTCGTCCGCCGGGAAATCGAGAGCCGCGAAGCGCTCTTTCCCACCATGGTGGCGCCGGGCTTCGCGTTGCCCCACGCCCGGATCCCCGGACTTTCCGAGCCGCTTACCGCGATCGGGTGTATCCCCGGCGGTTGCGATTTCGGCGGCGACACTCCGGCGAAAGTGATGATCCTGCTTTTGACCCCGGTGGACAACCCCAATTTGCACATGCAGTTGCTCTCGGCGCTGGCGGTGGAATTCGGCACCCCCGGAAACACCGAATTGGTCGCGGCGATGAGCAGTGCGCAGGAAGTTTACGAGCACTTTGTCGCGGTGAGCGAAATTCCCGACTACCTCAAGGCAGCCGACTTGCTCGAACCCTTTTCCGAAGTCCTGCAGGAAACCGATTCGCTCCGCGACGCGATCAAAAAGTTTGCCGTTTCCCGCACCGACGAACTGCCGGTGGTGGATAATACCGGCGATCTGCGCGGGGTGCTTTCGCTCGCCGATCTGCTCAAATACAGTTTGCCCGAGCACCTGCTCTGGCTTGAGGACCTCACCCCGATTTATCAGCTCCAACCCTTTTCCGACATGCTCAAGACCGCCGATGAGACCAAGGTCGCGGACATTATGCGCGAAGAATTCATCCAGATCGGCGTCGATGCTCCGGCGGTGGAGTTGGCAAAGACCTTTCTGATCGACAAGGTACCGCAACTTATCATCGTTGACGCCGCGGGCAAACCGGCGGGCGTGGTCACGCTCAAAAACTTTTCGGCTAAACTTTTCTGGGATTGATGAATCATGAGTGAAACTTCCGCTTCCGGCGCCATGTCGCTTAAAAGTATGCTTCCGCGCTTTGCCATTTTGCTCGCCGCCGCCGCGTTGGTCGGCTTCGGCGGGCAGTTCGTCGGGATGATCCCCGCGCAATCGACCGCCTGCGCGGTCTTCATTTCCATTATTTTCGGCACGCTCTTTTTCTGGGAATTCCGGCTCGCGGTGGCGTTCCTCGGGCTGGCGGTGCTGATTTTCAGCAAGTCCTTGGATATCCCGACTTTTGTGAGTTCCTCCTCGCTCGAAGTCATCATGTTTTTGGTCGGGATGATGGTGATCGTGGGCGCGCTGCGCGACTTGGGCTTTTTCACCTGGATCGTCCAGCTGATCGTTTCCATGCCGAAATTGAGCGGGCGCAAGTTCATTTTCGTCACCGCCGCCGCGAGCGCGCTGCTCGCCTGCGCGGTGGACGAAGTCACCTCCATAATTTTCATTTCCACACTGATCTTTCAGGTCTGCGATCGACTTAAACTCAATCCGACGCCCTATATTCTCATCGCGGTACTGGCGACCAATATCGGCAGTTCCGGTACGATGATGGGCAACCCGGTGGGCATTTTCATCGGCACCAAGGGGCAGTTGACCTTTGGCGACTTCATGACCGGGGCGTTCCCGCTGATGCTCGTGGCGTTGCTGGTGACGATCTTCATCCTCCTGTGGTGCTACCGCAAAGACTTGGATAAATTCGACGTCAGCCTCAAGGAAAGGTTGGCGCGCGGGCTATCCATCGCGCCGGTGGTGGATGTGCCCTACGGCAAGGGGTTGCTGTTGCTGGTGCTGACCGTGGTGGCGATCGCCTCGCACCACCAGACCGAGACCCTGCTCGGCTTGGAAAAAAACAGCGTACTGCTCGTCATGCCGCTCATCTGCGCCGGGATCGTGATGATCCTCAAGCCCGACCGCGCCCGGCACTACATCGAAAAGGAAGTCGATTGGTGGACCCTCATCTTTTTCATGTTGCTCTTTGCCGTCGCCGGAACTCTTGAGCATACGCACGTCGATCAACTGCTCGCCCACGGCTTTTCCAAGATCGCCGGCAAGACTCCGGAAACGCTGGTGCCGTTCATTTTCTCGGTGTCGGCGGTCGGTTCGGCATTTGTCGACAATGTAATTTTCGTCGCGGCGTTCAGCCCGGTGATCGAACAGCTCTCGGTCACGGTCAAAGATTTGCCGCTGTGGTGGGCATTGCTTTTCGGCGCCTGTTTCGGCGGCAACATCACCATGATCGGCAGTACCGCCAACATCGTGGCGCTCGGCATGCTGGAAAAGCACGGCGGGCATCAGGTGGGCTTTTTCCAGTGGCTCAAGATCGGTCTGCTCTGCACGGTGATCTCCGGGGCGATCGCGGTGGGCGCGTTGCTTATGCTGGAGCCCAAAATGGCGGATCACCACATCACCTTTGAAAAACTCGCCGCGGATTCCGGCTATATCCCCCACGCCGAAGTTTTCGACGCCGAATTGATCGGCACGGTTAAAGCGGAAGCCGACGGCACTTATCTCGTCGGTCGCAAAGGCGGCAAGATCCGGGTCACGCTTCCCGACGGGAAACTCCCGGAAGGCGTGGTGCGCTTGACCGGAAAAATTTCCGCCGACCAAGCCAATGCCGCCTATCCCTACCAGATGAAGGCAGTTAAAGTCGAAGCCCTGAAACTGGAGTAATTTTTTGTGGCGATGAAAAAGCTATCCGATTGCTACTCGCGACTGCTGATCGACAATCACATTTCCGATCAGAAGCCGGAGTACATGCGGAGCTTTTCCCCGGCGGAGTATATCCGCATGGTGCAACTATCCGGCGCGGAATCGGCAATGGTCTACGCCTGCGACCACCTCGGCAACTGCTACTACCCCACCCGCGTCGGCAAGATGCACGGCAACCTCGACGGGCGGGATATTTTCGGTGAAACGATTTCCGGTCTGCGCCAAGCCGACATCACGCCGGTAGCCTATTACACCGTGATCTATCACGGCGACGGCACCGAGCGTTTCCCCGACTCGGTGATCCGCGACAACTGCGGCAACACCCATTACGGGCGCTACCGGGTCTCCTGCCCCAATAACGACCAAATTCGGCAGTTTTATTGCGAGCAGATCCGGGAGATCGTCCGCTATCCGATCGCCGGACTCTTTATCGACATGACCTTTTGGCCGTCGATCTGCCTCTGCGACGCCTGCCAAAAAAAGTTCGGCGGGGAGTTCCCCGCAAAGATCGACTGGGACGATCCGGAATGGATCGCCTTTCAGCGCTTCCGGGAACAGACGCTCGCGGAATTCGCCGCGCTCCTCACCGCCACGGCGAGAGAGCAAAAGCCCGATCTTGCCGTCACTCATCAGTTTTCCCCGGTCCTGCACGGTTGGTATCTGGGGCAATCCGCCGGCATCGCGGCGGCTTCGGACTACGCCTCGGGCGACTTTTACGGCAACAAGCGCCAACAGCGTTTCGCGGTCAAGGCGTTTTCGGCGTTCACTCAGCGGCCGCCCTTTGAGTTCATGACTTCGCGCTGTGTTTCCCTGCAGGATCACACCTCGACCAAGAGCGACGACGAGATGTTTTTGAGCGCGCTCAGTACCCTCGCCAACGGCGGAGCCTATCTTTTCATCGACGCGATAAATCCCGACGGCACCTTGCAGGAAAATTTCTATCGCCGACTGCACAAAATCAATGCGAAACTGGCGCCGTTTCGCAGCGTCGTGGCGGAAAATCACTTGCAGTTGAGTGCCGACGTCGGCATATTCTTTTCCATTTCCGGCTGTATTGACCGGGAACTCAACGGCAAAGCGTTGCGCGGCTTCGGCGGCGGCGGCGCCAACAATATGGCGATCCGCCAAAACGCGGTGTTGGATGAGGCGCTCGCCACTGCGGAAACGCTCAATCAGTTGCACTTGCCCTACCGGGTGGTCACCGATATCGAGACCCAGTTGGGGGATTTGTCGGCGCTGATCATCAACAACGCCGAATTTCTCGCGGAATCCGACTGCGCAAAAATTGCGGAATTCGTGCGCCGGGGCGGCACCCTCATCGCCACCGGCATTACTTCACTGCAAAACATCGACGGTTTTTCCAACGGCAATTTCCAGTTGGCGGAACTTTTCGGCGCGGACTTCACCGGGAAATACTCCGATACCGTAAGTTTTTTGGGGGAAGAGCAAATTCTCGCGCGCGGCAAAACGCCGCTCGTCGTTTCCCGCGGCGGGGCGGAAGTCCGGGCACGCCTCGCCTTCCCCGACTTTCCGGTGCAGAATGCCGAGCATTACGCCGCGATCCACTCCGACCCGCCGGGCAAGTTGAGCGAATTTCCCGGGCTGGTCGTCAATCGCTACGGCAAGGGTACGGTCGTTTATCTTGCTCCGCCGATACTCAAATCTTGCCAGTACACGCAGCGCGAATTTGCCAAAAAGCTCTTTGCCGAATTTCTGCCCGCGCCGCCGGTCACGGCGGAAAATCTGCCCGGCTCGGCGGAGATCACTTTGCTCGCCGACGCGCAGGGCAAACGCAAATTTCTGACGGTAGTCAATCTGCAGGATGAACTTCCCCCCATACCTCTGCATCAGGTAAAATTCACCCTGAATATTCCCGGAGTGTCGCAAGTTGTTTCGCTATCCACCGGCAAAGCTCTCCCCGTCACGCGGCGGGGCGAAAAAATCGACTTCACGCTCCCGGAAATCCAAGCGGGCGAATTTCTGCAACTATCCTAACAACTTACTTTTCCCGGACGGCGCAACACAAAAACTTGCGATATTTTTCCCGGCGAGCTATCTTATAGTAAAAACCACTCTATTTAACATCAGGTAAATTATGGCTGAAAAACTTTCCGCCGGTTCGGCAACCGAAAAAAAATGTTTCGTCGGGCTTTTCCCGCCGGGAATAAAAACCGTCGCCGTCACCACGCCGTCGATGCCGGGCGATTCGCCGGAAAAAGTCGAGGAGTGCCTCGACTTGCTCCGCCAAGCCGGATTGAATGTCAAAGTAATGCCGCATGCGCGGGACAACGAGCCGGGGTTGACCCGAGCGGATATCGTCGACGTCAAACTGCGCGCGGCGGACTTTGAGCAGGCGTGGCTCGACCCGGAAGTGGATGTGGTTCTCTGCCTGCGCGGCGGCTGGGGCGGCATCGATCTGATCGAAAATCTGGACTGGGAAAAGTTGCGCCGCCGCCCCGATATGCGCGTCATCGGCTTCAGCGACGTCACCACGATCCACGTGGCGATGCTGCACGAAAAGGCGGGGCACCCGATCTGCGGCCCTTCCCTGCGCGGCTTGGCGGTCGCCGATCAAAATAGTTTGGAAGCCTTTCGCACGGTGCTCGCCGGCGAACTTCCCCCGCCGCGTCAACTCAATGTCCTGCGCGCGGGCGACGCCGCCGGGCAAATTTTTGCCGGACATCTACAGCGGCTCTCGCTCATGAATAAAACGCGCTTCCGGGTCGATGTGCGCGGCAAAGTCGTCTTTACCGAGTGCCCCCGCATCGGGGTAGCGGAAACGACCGAAGCGTGGGAAAGTCTGCGCCAAGCGGGCTTTTTCGACCATTGCGCCGCCGTCGTTTTCGGTCGACTCGACGGTTGCCAAGACGAGGAAGAAGCGGTAATTCGGCAATTTGCCCAAAGCATCGCGGTCCCGACTTTCAGCGGCTTCCCCTACAGCCACACCCCGCGCAATCACATGTTGGATCTGTGGAAAAAAGTGCGGATCACCGCATCCGGCATATTGACCTTCGAGCCGTAATTCTTCAATCGTCGCGGCGGAAACCGGGCAACAAAATCGAAATTATCAGCGCCAAGCCGAGCAGCGCGGGATAGTAGAGTGAAAGCATCAGCGCCAGCGGCGACAACTCCAAGCTGGAAGCGTGCGCGATACCGACCGCGATCAGCACCTGCGCTCCATAGGGGATCACCCCCTGCACCGCGCACGAAGCGGTATCCAAGATGCTCGCGATCCGGCGCGGATCACAGCGATAACGCTTGCCCATCGCCTTGGCGATCGGCCCGGCGATGACGATCGCCACGGTGTTGTTGGCGGTAAAGAGATTGACCACCCCGACCAGCAACGCGATGCCGAATTCACTCTTTTTGCGACTGTTCGCCGCCTTTTCGATCCCGCCGAGCAAGTAGCTGATGCCGCCGTTGTGGCGGATGACGCTGAGCAACCCGCCGGCGAGCAACGCCACCACCAGCGTTTCGGACATGTTGAGCGCCCCCTTGCCGACTTCCGACAAAAGCGCGTAAAACGAACCGCCGGTGGTCGTCAAACCGATGACCAGCGACAAAACCGTACCGCAAAAGAGCAGTGCCATTACATTTAAGCCCGACAGCGCCCCGATCAATATCCCCAGATAAGGCAACATCGCCAAGGCGTGTTTCCACGTCATTTCCGGCAGATCGCCGCCGGGGCGACCGTGGCGTCCCAAGATCAAATAGATCACCAACGCCGCCACCGCCGCCGGCAGGATCATCTTGAGGTTCATCAGAAACTTGTCGCGCATGGGGACATTTTGAGTCCGGGTGGCGGCGATCGTCGTATCCGAGATCATCGACATATTGTCGCCGAACATCGCCCCACCCACCACGGCTCCGATCGTCACCGCCGGGGAAACTCCCGTGCCCTCGATCAACCCGATCGCGATCGGAGTCAGCGCGGCGATCGTGCCGCAACTGGTGCCGATGGCGAGCGAAATGAAACTGGCGACGAGGAAAATCCCCACCAAAATCAGATTATCCGGCACGAGATGCCGGGCGATGATCACCGTCGCCTCGACCGCGCCGGTGGCC
>JAZTWK010000034.1:0-21677 GCA_045635865.1 Victivallaceae bacterium | reverse complement strand
CGCTGATCGTGTGCGGACCGACTCCCTTGGCGGCTTCCAGATGCTCGGCGTGCATGAGCATACCGACAAAGTCATAACGGTAGAGGCTCAAGCCGAAAAGCACGCCGCAACCGACGTCGTCGATGCCGCCATCCATGGCGCGATCCATCGCCTCGGTGTGGTAGGCGTAATCGCTCTTGGGCCCGGTGGGGTGGAGCCTTTCGTACTCCGCCTTGTTGTAGGTTTCCTGAAAAAGGATGTAAGTGCCGATGCCGGCATCCTTGAGTTTGCGGTAATTTTCCACCGTGGTCGCGGCGATATTGACGTTGACCCGGCGAATGGCGCCATTTTTGTGCTTGATCGAATAAATGGTCTGGATGCTTTCCAACACATACTCAATAGGATTCATCGTCGGGTGTTCGCCCAGCTCGATCGCCAAGCGCTTGTGCCCCATATCCTGCAACGCGATGACTTCCTTGCGGATCTCTTCCTGCGTCAACTTGCACCGCCGGATGTGCCGATTCTGACCGTGGTAGGGGCAATAAACGCACCCGTTGACGCAGTAGTTGGATAGATACAGCGGCGCAAAAAGCACGATGCGCCGACCGTAAAACTTTTCCTTTATCTCGCGGGCAAGCGCAAAAATTTCCGCGTTGAGATCCGGCAAGGAGCAATCCAGCAACAGTAGCGCTTCCCGGTGCGAAATGCCTTTGCAGAGCCGTGCCTTGGCGATGATTTGAGAAATCAGTTCGCGGTTGTTGCGATTGGCGTCGGCAAAAGCGAGCGTCGCTTGAACTTCACTGTCGGCAATAAAATCTTCCGCTTTGGGTGATTTGACATCGTACATATTCAGCACTCCTCTTCTACCGTTTTGGATTGCAGGGATTTGACGCTTACTCCGGGGATCATGCCCAGCTTGCCGGAAAGACTGCTCACCACGTCCGCCGGCGCCGCCAGCACGATGCTGATGATGCTCAAGTGATACTGGCGGCAGGGCAACCCCAATCGCCCGATGATGAACTCGGCAAACTCATGCAGTTTTTCGTTGACCTGCGCCACTGCCGCGGGGTCCTCGATGATGATCCCGACCACGGCGATCCGTTTTTCCGCCATAGAAATCTCTCCTCAAAAAAATCGGCGCATCGTCAGCCGAAAAAAGCCGACCATGCGCCGTAAGCTACTTTCCCCACCGTCACCTTGACCGTCAGACGAGCTTTCGGGGCAGGAAACGACGATTTTTCACTCTTTGCCGACCGCGGGACCGCCACCGGCGCAGAACTATCTCTTTCGCTTATAATATACTGCCGCCACCACCGGTTTTCAAGCGGAATTTCAGTTTCGGCTCAACGCCGCCGTCACCGCCAAAATCTGCGGCAACAACTGCTTTTTGCGGCTGACCACGCCGGGCAACTGGATGATCCCGGGGGAAATCCGATCACCGGGCAACGCCTCGATCACGGCGGAATTGCCCAAAATCATCAGCCGCGAACAGCCCCGCACCGCATCGGTCACCATCAAGCCGACGAAATCAAGTTTTTCCCGTTCCGCCAAACCGCGCAAGGCGATCTCCAACTCGGCGGCGCGCTGATTGAGCAACTCCAAATCGCTTTCCTCGACCTGCGAGAGCGAAAAGCTGAACTTGCCATCCACATAACTCTTGCGGTCACCGGCGATCACTTCGTCGGCACTCCGGGAAACCAGCGGCGAAGCGATCTGCGCCAGTTCCCGCATCAATTCATCCGCTTTTACCCCCGCAAGTTTTTCCAACCACTCCACCATGCGGCGATCCAACGCCGCGGTGGTCGGCGAAAGCAGATTGAGCGTATCCGAAACGATCCCGCCCAAGAGGAGCCCCGCCAGTTCCGGAGTGAGGCTCTCCCCCGCCCCCTTGAACATCGACGCCACGAGCGTGCAGGTACTGCCGACCACGTCGCCGGTAAATTTGATCGGCGCCGCCGTGGGCGGCATCCCGATCCGGTGGGGATCGACGACTTCGGTCACCGGCAGATCCTCAACTCCCGGCAGACTTTGGCTGATCTCGTTGTGATCGACCAAGATCATGGCAAAGGGCGGCGCGGCATTCACATGACGCTTGAGCAATATCCCCACAACTTGATTTCCGTCGATGACCGGGATGACGTCTTCGGGCTGATTGACCACCCCCGCGGCGACCACTTTGAGCCGGGCGTTGGAAGAAACGGCAAACGCCCCCTCGGCGGAAACACAATTTTCCACCGGCATACTAAATTTGAGTCGGCGGATCACCGTCGCCGAGTCGAAATCGGTCGGCAAAACCGTCACCTGCTTGCGCTTCGCCTCGGCGAGGATCAGCGGCTCCACCGGCTTGCCGCCGGTGACGATCAGCACCCGGATCTGCCGCTGCAGGGCGCGCAAGTGGATCTCCGGGCGGTCGCCGACGATCACCACCAAGTCGCCGCGCCGGGGCAAGTGTTCGTCAAAGCTGTCGGCGCCCATGGCGCCCACATAAACGGAAAAGGTACGCTCCACTTCCGCTTCCCGCGCTTCGGGCGGCAACGGCGCGTTGATGACTTCGGCGATCAGTTGCAAAGTGGTGCGCACGTCGCGCCCCGCCAGCCCTTTGCCCGCCCCGACGTTGAGCAGTTGCGAGAGCAACGCCAAGGGGCTGAGCATACCGAGAAATTTGCCCCCGGCATCCACCACCGGCAGTCGCGGCAACCGGGAATCGTGCAACTTGCGCACCGCGTTGAGCAGCGAGGTGCCGCCGTCGATCACCGGGGCGGGAGTCTGCATCACATCCTTGACCCGGACATAGAGATCGTTTTTCACCTCGGGCAGCGGGACTTTGAATTTGGCAAAGAGGTGCTTCGCCCGCTCCGGCACCACCCCGGGGCAGACGGCGGAAATATCTTTCCACCCCTGCCGGCGCCGCAATTCCGTCAGCGCGACCGCGGCGGCGAGGCTATCCATATCCGGACTCTTGTGGCCGGAAACAAAAATATGCGGCGAAGTATTTTCCATGGTTATTATCCTCAAAATTTGCGTTTTCTTGCTATATTATACCCGCCCAATGCGAATAAATCAAATTTTTTCTTCCTTGCCCTTGGCGATTTTATTCCGGCGGGTTATATTAAGACGAGGGCGATCAAAGTTATGGGCAATTTCATCAACGCAATCGAAAAGGCGCAAAGCCGCCGCCATTCCTGGAGTTGGGCAAAGCCGGAATTTGCTCCGATCTTGGCGGAACTGCGCCGAGATCCGCCCGCCGCCACCCCCGAAGCCGGACTCATCAACGAATCTTTCGGCAAGCGGGTCTGGCACTTGCAGCGCGACGGTTTCGACTTCGCCTACAAAGTTCAACCGGCGAAATCGCCGTTTCGCTATCTCGTCAAACCCTCGCTGCCGATGCGGGAAGCCCGCAACTACCTGCGGATCCAGTCGGTCGGCATCCCCTGCCCGGAAGTGCTGGCGGTGGGCGACGTGCGGCGGAATTTCTGCCTTAAAGAGACCTTTATCGCCACCATGTTCATCGCCGATTCGCTCGACGGCAGGGTGTTTATGGAGGGCGGCAAATTACATGACGATCAGGAAAAGAAGTTGGAATACTGTCGCCGCCACTTCGCCCGGTTGGCGCAACTGCACGACGCGTTGATCCTGCACAAGGCGTTTCACCCCAGAAACCTGCTTTTCCGCGATAATCCCGCCGGGGAAATGGAAATTTTTTGGATCGATGTCGCCCGCTGTCGGCGGATATTGCCCTGCTACCTCAATCGGGCGGCGACGGTGGACTTGCACACCTTTTTCCGCGATATGCACTTTGATCAGGAAACGGTGCGGGAACTGGTCGGATTCTATCTTTCCTGCCGCCGGCGCGGCTCTTACCCCGGCGGCGCGGATGCGCTCTTTGACTCGCTGGTCAACTTCCGGCGGCGCGCCTTTTCCAAACGCAAATATCAGATCTTTGCGTCGAGCAAATAATCTTTAGTGGCAAAATCCAGCAGTTCCGCCTCGGCGAACCGGGGATTGCGCCGGTCTTTTTCCGACAGGATATAGTGGTCGAGCTTCACCCGCCAGTCGATCCCCAAATCCGGATCGTCAAAGGCGATCCCCCGTTCGTGCGACGGCATGTAGGAGTTGTCGCACTTGTAGGCAAAGATTACGGTCGGAGTGAGCACCACAAAGCCGTGGGCGAAGCCCCGCGGCACGAAAAGCTCGCGATGATTTTCCGCCGAGAGCTCCACCGCCACATGCTGACCGAAAGTCGGCGAACCGCGCCGGATATCCACCGCCACATCCAGCACCGCGCCGAATATGACGTGCACCAATTTCGCCTGCGTGTAGGGCGGCGCTTGAAAATGCAATCCCCGCAACACGCCGAAAGTGGATTTGGATTCGTTGTCCTGCACCCAGTGGCAGTCGATCCCGGCGGCGGCGTATTGAGCGGCGTTCCACGTTTCCAGAAAATAGCCGCGCTCGTCGCCGAAAACTTTCGGCTCCAAAATTTTGACGTCCGCGATGGCGGTCGGAGTGACTTTCATGCCCGTTTACTCCTGATCGGCGATGCTCAACAAATAGCGCCCGTAGTCGGTGGAGTGAAGACTTTGCCCGGCGCGGCGCAAATCCGCCGCGGTGAGCCACTTCTGCTCAAAAGCGATCTCCTCCAGACAGGCGATCTGCAATCCCTGCCGGGTCTCGATGTCGTGGATGAAATTGGCGGCGGAAAGCATACTTTCGTGCGTGCCGGTATCCAACCAAGCGTAACCGCGCCCCAGAAGTTCGACCCGCAACGCCCCGCGGCGTAGGTATTCGTTGTTGACGGTGGTGATCTCCAGTTCGCCGCGCGCCGACGGGCGGATGCTCTCGGCGATCTTCACCACCTCGTTGTCGTAAAAATAAAGCCCGGTCACGGCATAGTTGGAGGCGGGCACAGCCGGTTTTTCCTCAATGGAAACCACCTTTTTGTCGGCGTCGAATCCGAGCACGCCGAAACGCTCCGGGTGGCGGACGTAGTAGCCGAAAACCGTGGCGCCGCTGGTTTGCTCCGAAGCCGACCGCAACTGCGCCGACAAATGCGCACCGTAAAAGATGTTGTCGCCCAACACCAACGCGACCGGGGCGTCGCCGATGAATTCCTTGCCGATGATGAATGCCTGCGCCAACCCCTCCGGCTTCGGTTGCACCGCGTAGGTGAACTTCACCCCGAAGCGGGAGCCGTCGCCCAGCAACCGCACAAAACCACTCTGATCCTCGGGCGTGGTGATGATGAGGATGTCCCGAATTCCGGCGAGCATCAGCACCGAGATCGGGTAGTAGATCATCGGCTTGTCATAGACCGCCAGCAACTGCTTGGATACCCCGTAAGTGATCGGATACAGCCGGGTGCCGGCGCCGCCGGCGAGAACGATTCCTTTTCTCATGCCTTGTCTCCCCTGCCCAGTCGTTGCATATTGTATTTGCCGGATAGAATTTCCGCGCACCACTTTTCATTATCGAGAAACCACTTCACGGTGCCGGGCAACGCCGTCGCAAAATTTTCCTGCGGTTGCCAATTCAATTCGCGGCGAATTTTATCCGCATTGATCGCATAGCGGAAGTCGTGGCCGGGGCGATCCGGTACAAAGGTGATCTGCTCGGCGTAACTTTTCCCGCCGCCAAGCGGACGCAACAAGTCAAGCGCGGCGCAAATGGCGCGAACCACTTCGATATTGGGTTTTTCGCAGTTGCCGCCGATATTGTAAGTTTCGCCGGGAGTTCCTTGCGTGGCAACGAGATAGAGCGCCCGGGCGTGATCCTCGACGTGCAACCAGTCGCGGATCTGCAACCCCTGCCCGTACACCGGGAGCGGCTGCCCCGCCACGGCGCGGAGCGTCACCAGCGGGATGAGCTTTTCCGGAAATTGATACGGGCCGTAGTTGTTGGAGCAGTTGGTGACCAGCGTCGGCACGCCGAAAGTCCGGTGCCAAGCGCGCACCAAATGGTCGGCGGAGGCTTTGGACGCCGAGTAAGGCGACGACGGCGCATAGGGCGTCGTTTCGGCAAACTTATCCTCGGAATTCGTCAGTTCGCCGTAAACCTCGTCGGTCGAAACCTGGTGAAAGCGGAATTTTTTCTGCTCCGCTTCCCCCAGACCGGCGTAGTAGTGACGCGCCGCTTCCAAAAGCGTATAGGTGCCGACGATATTGGTAAAAATGAATTCCCGCGGGCTGTCGATCGAGCGATCGACGTGGGTCTCGGCGGCGAGGTTGATGATCTTATCGGGCCGAAAATCCCGCAATATTTCGCTCATCGCCGCACCGTCGCCGATGTCGGCGCGCTCAAAGCGGTAACGCGGCGAATCCGCCACCGGCTTCAAGGTCGAGAGATTGCCCGCGTAAGTAAGTTTATCCACCACGCAGACCGCGTCATCGGTGGCGTTGATGATATGCCGCACCAGCGCCGAACCGATAAAACCGGCGCCGCCGGTGACCAGAATTTTTCCGCTCAATTTACCAACGCCCCTTCAATTCGCGTTTCGCAAAAAACATCAGCTGTCTTTAGTATAAAATAACACCGGTTTGCAATATTTGTCAAGCAAACGGGGTTGCTTTTACCGGCTTTTCGCGCTATCTTAAAACGACAGCCAAGGAGGAAAGATTATGCAAATGGTGTGGTTAGGGCAAGGCGGTTTTGAATTTATCAGCGGCGACTATCGTTTGGTCGTCGATCCCTTTATCAGCGACTGTGTGCCGCGCTTTCGGCGGACTATTCCTTTTCCGGTGCCGCTGGAAAAATTGGCTCCCGATCAAGTGCTGATCACTCACGACCACCTCGATCACCTCGACCCCGAGGGCATTCCGCAACTGGCGGCGGCGTACCCGAAGTGCCGCTTTGCGGGGACGCAGAACAGCTTTGACCACCTGCTGGCGCTGGGCATCCCCGCCGACCGAGTGGAACTGGTCAAACTTGAGGCGACCGCGCCTTATCACTTCGGCCCGTTTGCCGTCACCCCGGTTTTCGCCCAGCACAGCGAACCGACCGCCGTCGGCTACGTGCTCAACTGCGAGGGTTTCAAAATCTACCTGACCGGCGATACGCTGTTCAGCCGGAAGCTCTTTTCGAGCGCGACGAAAAACGCCGATCTGCTACTCATTTGCATCAACGGTCAACTCGGCAATATGGATTGCTGTCAGGCGTTGATCAGCGTGGGCGAACTCCGCCCCAAAGTCGCCCTGCCGATGCACATCGGTCTCTTTGCCGAAAACACCGCCAATCCGGAACCTTTCGTTTTCGGGTGCGGGCTGCAGGGGGTGAAATCCTTTGCGCTCACGCCGGGGCAAACTTACGATCTTTCCCAACTCTAATCGCCGAGGAATTGACTTATGCGTATTGGTTTCATCGTTCCGACCGATCTGGAATCCCAACGACTGCCGGTGGAAAATCAGCATATTTGCTGTGCCGGTTACGGCTCCGGCAAGGCATCGGCGTGCGCCGCCGCCGCCAAATTGGTTTTCAGTAAGCACTGCGACACTATTTTGCTTTGGGGTCTGGCGGGGGGGATCTCGCCCAAGGTCGACATCAACGACATCGTGGTCGGCTCTCGCGTCGCCTATCGGGACTTCAACATTGCGCCGCTGTGCAACTCCACCGGCGTGGGCTTCGTGCCGGTCTTTGCGGAAAACATTTTCGTTGAACTCGATGCTGAACTTCGCGGTATGCTGGTACAGGAACTGCAAAAACTTTTCCCCGACCGCCAAGTGAAAGAGGGCGCGGTCTGCACCGGGGATCAATTCGTCGAGCACCACCCCGGCGACGAGTGGAACCGGGTGGAAGCGGTTTCCGACGTCGTCGATATGGAATCGGCGGCGGTGGTACACTTTTGCCACAAGATCGATCCCCATATCCGCGTGGGGATCATCCGGGTGGTATCCGACCACGCCGACCACCACGCCGGCGGAGATTTTTCCGCCTTTTTGCAATCCTTTGCGGAAATGAATACCCAGCTTTATAAGTTGCGGGAAAACTTGTTGGCGAGGTGCCACACCGACATCGAGCAAGTTACCGGGGCGATCCAAAATTTCGCCGATTTCCCGGCGCCGGGGGTGCAGTTCAAGGACATTTGGGGGATCATTTCCAACCACGAAATTTTTGCCACCGCCTGCCATTTGATGTACGATGCGTTTTTCCGGGAAAACCCGGATGTGCGAATCACCAAGGTCGCGGGGGTGGAATCGCGCGGCTTCATTTTCGGCTACGCGCTGGCGAAAATGCTGGATGTGCCGTTCGTGCCGTTGCGCAAAAAGGGCAAACTGCCGGGTGAAGTGGTCTCCGACACCTACTTGACCGAGTATTCCGAAAATTGCCTTGAGGGGCAAAAGACCGCCTTCAATGCCGCCGACCGGGTGTTGCTGATCGACGACATCATCGCCACCGGCGGTTCGCTGTTGGCGGCGCGCAACATCATCATCAAGTGCGGCGCGGAGTGCAGTCACTGCCTGGCGTTAGGTCAGATCAATGGTCTATCCGGAGCGGAACTCCTGGAGCAGCAAGGCATATCCGCCACCTACTTGCTCAAGATGTAAATTATTGCTCCTCGCGGATGCCCATTTTGGCGATGAGGGCGTTGAGGCTTTGGTCGTGCTGGGCTTGAGTGATCGCGCCGGTGGCGAGAAAGGTCGCCAGCAGTTTTTTCTGCCGATAAAAAAGCTCCCGGTTCTTTTCCACTCCGGATTTGCCGTCGAAATGTGCTTTGGTATCCATATCAAACTTTCCGCGGGGATCGACCGCAAATCAAAATGATGAAATTGACGACGAAAGCCGAAATCAGCCAATAATTGCCGACCGCTCCGCCGAGGATCTTCCCCGCCAAGGCGAGCGCGCCGCCGGCAATGATCGCCGCCAAGGCGTAGCGGCGGTGGACGGCCACTCCGAGCAACCCGAATAATACCGGCACCACAAACGCCCCGGCATAGACGCCGAGGGCGAACATCAGCACCGTCAAAATGGAGTGAAAGCAGAGGGCGATCACCATCGCCGCAACTCCGAGCCCGGCGATGCAGAACTTCGTGGTTTTCACACTCTCGAGGGAGTCCATTTGGCTACGGAAAAATTGCGAGAGCAATCCCCCGGCGGTGAACAAAGTGGTGTCCGCCGAGGACATGATGGCGGAAAGCATGGCAAAATAGAGCACCAAAGTCATACCCGGCGGCAACTCGCTTTTGGCGATGACAAAGAGGATCGAACCATTGGATTTGGGGTAAAAACGGGCGCCGTAGATCCCGACAAACGCCAAAACCAAAGCGACCACTGCCAAGATCAGCGCGGTGATGATGACCGCCTTGCGGGCGGTCGCGGTATCTTTGGCGCAGAAAAGCCGCGAGTAGATGTCCGGGCCGACCAAAAAGGTACTGGAGTAGGAAAAGAGCATGGCGACCAGATCAAAACCGCGGAACGAAGTCGAAAACATCGGGGCGGCTTCCAGCGAGGGCGAGCGGAAATAAAGGATGAGCGCCACCGGCAGCAATCCCAAAAAGATCAGCAAAATTTGCAGTACGTCGGTGCGGATGATGGAAAACTGTCCGCCCGCCGCGGTATAAAAAGTCAGCGTAAGCCCAATGGCGACCACGCCCCAAAAGTATGGTATCCCATACATCCCCGCCGTGATTTTTGCCGCGCCGATGATCTGCGCGCCGATCACCCCCAACCACGCGATAGCGATGACGGCTCCCGACAGTTTCTTAACGGTATCGCCGTAAAATTCGCCGATCAGCATAGAGAGGTTGTAGCCCCGAAATCCGGCGACGACCTTGACCAGCGGGAGCAAGGTCAGCAAGCCGAAAGCTCCGCACAACAGCAGCCACGCCCCCGCCCAGCCTTGGTCGAACGCCATATCGATGCTGCCCAAGATCGCCGAACTGCCTAAAATCGTAGCCAGCAGAGAACCGGTGAGATAAATCACTCCGGTACGGCGACCCGCCACATAATAATCGTCGGGCGAATGGATGCGCCGCGCGCACAACCCGCCGATAATGGCGGCGGCGGCAAGGTAAAGATAAAAGAGGATCGGACTCATCACTATACGCCTATTCCCGAGTCAAGAAATGGCGGAGAGAGTGGGATTTGAACCCACGGAGGCTTACGCCTCGGCGGTTTTCAAGACCGCTGCCTTAAACCACTCAGCCATCTCTCCGGCTTATTTCAACTCAACGACTTGGTCAGCATCTCGTTGACGCGGCGGATGAATTCCGCCGGATCGGGCAACGGACTGCCCTCCGCCAAAAGCGCCTGATCGTAAAGCAGTTGCGCGTATTTTTTCAGCTCCGGCGACGCCGGATCGGCGGCGGCAAACTCGTTGAGTTTGGCGATCACCGGGTGGTCGGTGTTGAGTTCCAATATCCGCTTGCTTTCCGGCACTTCCTGGTGCATTGCCTTAAAGAGTCGCTCCAAGTGCGGGCTCAAAGCGTTTCCGGCGGTGATGAGGCAGCAGGGGCTGTCGGTCAGCCGCGCCGAGAAGCGCACTTCGCTCACCTGGTCGGCAAAGATCGTCTGCAACGCCGCCGGCAGTGCGGCGTACTTTTCCTGCGCCGCTTTCACTTTCTCTTCCGCGCCGTCGACGGCAAAATCGCCCTTATCCACCGACTTGAAGTTCTTTTTCTGGTACTGGAACATACTCTGCATGATCCAATCGTCGATCGGGTCGGTCATAAAGAGCACGTCATACCCTTGGCTCCGGAAATATTCCAGTGCCGGGCTGGTTTCGACCGAAGCGCGCTTTTCCCCGGTGATGAAGTATATCTCCTGCTGTTTTTCCGGCATGGCGGCGACGTATTCCGCCAGCGTGATCCGCTTGCCCGGCTCGGTATTCATCGACTCGTAAAGCGCCAGATCCTTGATCTTGTCGGCGTTGGCAAAGTCGGTGTGGATGCCCTCTTTGAGCACCCGGCCGAACTCGGTGAAAAACTTCGCGTAGCTTTCGCGGTCGGTTTCGAGCAGTTTTTTCAATTCGCTCAAAATCTTGGCAGTCACCGCTTTTTCGATTTTTGCCAAAAGCGGATTATCCTGCAAAATTTCGCGGGAAACGTTGAGCGGCAGATCGCTGGAATCGACCACGCCGCAGACAAACCGCAAGTAATCCGGCAGCAATGCCTTGCACTCATCGGTGATGAATACCCGCTTGATGTAAAGTTGCAGACCTTTTTTCTGGATTTCCGGCATCAGCAGATTAAATGGCGCTTCTTTGGGCAAAAAGAGCAACGCCTTGAACTCGGTCGCGCCCTCCGCCGCCATGTGGATCGCCTTTAAGTACTCGGTGCCGCCGAAGTTGGAAAGGTGCGAATAAAAACTCTTGTACTCGTCGTCGGTAACTTCCGAAGCCTTGCGGAGCCAGATCGCCTTTTGCGAGTTGACCACTTCATCGACCACTTCGGTCGTCTTATCCTCTTTGGTATGAGTTTCGGGCAGGACGATCGGGTACTCAATGTAGTCCGAGTACTTGCGGATGATCGATTTGAGGTTCCAAGTGTCGAGGTACTTGGCGGCGTCGTCTTTCAAAAAGAGGGTGATCTCGGTGCCGGCAGTCGTCTTGTCGCAGGAATCCAGACTGAACTCCCCTTCCCCCTTGCTCGACCACAGCACCGCCGGGTCGTCGGAACCGGCTTTGCGGGTGCGCAACTCGACGCGGTCGGCAACCATAAATGCCGAGTAAAACCCCACCCCGAACTGCCCGATCAATTCCGGCAGGTCATGGGTATTTTCGCCCTTTTCGGCGAGCGCCTGCAAAAAGGCGCGGGTGCCGCTTTTGGCGATCGTGCCGATATTTTCGACGACTTCGGTTTCGTTCATACCGATACCGTTGTCGGTGATTTTCAGCGTCTTGGCGTCGGCATTCGGCTCGATCCGGATCTCCCACTTCGCCGCCAGTTCGGGGCGAGTCAGGCTCTCAAAGCGCGCCTTGTCGATCGCATCGGCGGCATTGGCGATGAGTTCGCGCAGGAAAATATCCCGGTTGGAATAAAGCGAGTTGATCATCAGATTGAGCAACTGCCGGACTTCGGTCTTGAATTTACGTTTTTGAGCCATTTCAGTTCTCCTGTTTCTGTTTTTGCAACGATAAAATATACTGTTTTTTACCGAAAAATCAAGATGCAACGGTCGGACGCTATTGCAAAAAGCGTCAAAAGAGGTTATTTTTCGTTTGGGTTGATATTTTGTCAGGGAATTGCATAATAATTTAAGGTACAAGAAGATGGCTGACGTGACTGCGGAAAAAACTTCCGGGGAAAAATTGCTCGCCGATTTGGAAACTCTGATCTCCGCCGGGGAACTGGCGACGCTCCCGGAACTGGAAGCCTTGGATGCCCGACTGGGGGAACTTGCCGGAGATGACACCTCATTGAGCCGTTATCAGGAAATGAGCGCCCCCTTGCGGGAAAAACTCCTCGCCGAAGCAAAGCATCAGGCGGAACTGCAAACGCAAGTGCAATCTCTGGTCGATCGCCTCACCGCGCTGATCGACGCCGACAATATGGATGAACTCAAGACCGCCAAGCCGGAAATCGAAGCCGCCTATCAGGCGTTAGGGCAACTCCCCGCCAAACTCGACCGTCTCTATCAGAATATCCACCGCAAAGCGTCGATCGCGCTCGCCCGGCATTTCGAGACCCTCGACCTTGCCCGATGGGAAAGCTACACGCTCAAGCTCGACATCTGCACGGCGGTGGAAAAACTGCTCGACTGCCCCGAGTCCGAACTGCCGCAGGCGGCGGAAACCTTGCGCAAGTTGCGGGATAAGTGGAAAGCGCTCGGCGCGGTCCCCAAGGAAAAGAGCGACGAGATCAACCCGCGTTATCTGGAGTCCACCCGGGCGTTGCAGCACCGGATCGACGACTACTACTCCGCCCGGCGGCAGACGCAAAAGGATTCCGCCGTCGCCAAGGCGGCGCTGTGCGAAGCAGCGGAAGCGCTCGCCGATTCCACCGAATTCAAGGCGACCGGGGAAAAATTCAAAGCCATGCAGGCGCAGTGGAAATCCCTACCCCCCTGCGGCAAACCGGAAGGCGAATTGTATCAGCGGTTCCGGCAGGCGGCGGATAAGTTTTTCACCGCCCGGAGCGCGTTTTATCAGGCGTTGGAGCAAAAATACTCCGCCGGAGTCAAGGCGAAAAGCGAGTTGATCACCGCCGCCCAAAACTTGCAGACCCACGAATTTGTGCGCGCCAAGGAACTGCGGGAAAGTTTCAACAACGCGCCCTCGGCGGGGCGGCAGGATGCGGAGCTTTATCGGCAATTCAATGCGGCGATGTCGGCGTTTTTCAGCCGCCGCCGCGAACAATTCGACCGGCAGGACGCCGAGTGTCGCCAGTTGCTCGATCAGCTTAAAGCGCTCCCGCTCGGCGATCCCCAAGCGGCGGAAGCACTGATCGCCCAGTTGCGGGAACCGCAATTCCGCCACCACTCCGATCAGATCCAGGCGGCGATCCGCGATTTTCACCGCCGCCGCGACGCGGGACGGGAAAAACTCAATCAGGCACGGCAGGCCCGGCAGGCGGAGTTGCTCCCCGCTTTGCTCACCGCTTATCGTCAGCTCAAAGCGGGGCAGACGGAGTTGGCGTTGCCGGAACTCGCCGACGCCCCCGGCAAACTGCAAACTTTCGCCGCGTTGCTCACCGCCGCCGCGCAGGGCGATACCGCCGCGCTCGCCAAAGCCGACGCTCAAGTCGCCGCCGCCACCACCGAGGCGGAAAAAATCGTGACGGAGTTGGAAAAACTCGCCGGCATCACCGATCAGCCGCGCGATCTCGCCGCCGAACTGCAGGCGGCGATCATCGGCAACTCCGGTTTCGGCGCCGCCCCGGCGAACTCCCGGCGTACCCAAGAGCTGATCCAGCGCTTTGAGGCGTTGACCCTGCTCGACGATCCGCAACTGCGCGAACGCTTTGCCGCCGCGCGTCGGGCGTTGCCCCAGGCTTAATTTTCCGCAAAAAAGTTCTCGTCCCCGCTTGACAAGCCGGATAAGCCGCATTATATTATCTTTCAGTGAAAGATTCTTTTGTCAAAAGATGCTTTGCGCAAAAGATGCTTTCAGTTTTAAGTGTTGTTGTGAGTTTCCCGATAACGAGAAAACTTAAATCCAAGGAGTAAAATGAAAAAGTCTTTCCTACTTTCGAGTCTGGTCGTTTCCCTGCTGACCGTCGGTTGCACCGTGGTACGGGAATTGCCGAGCTATGAACATCCGGTGGATAAGCAGACCGAATCCTATGCGCTGTCGCACAAACTGCTGACCGCTTTCCTCAAAGACGATGCCAAGACTTTTGTCGGTCTGTTGCCCCCCGAGGGTCAGAAACGCTTCACGGAAAAGGATTTCGCCACCACCCGCAAAGCGGTGGTCGAAACCATGGGCACTCCGATATCCTTTAAATACGTGACCACGCTGGAAATGGATGCCTTTTCGCCGCAGATCTGGAAAGTGCGTTTCGAGCGCACCGGCGTACGCAAAAAGGATGAGACCTTTCACAGCGAAGCGCTGTTTCGGGTGATCACCGGCAAGACTGATGACAACACCACGGTCATTACCGCTTTCAACTTTCTCTGATTTATCTCCTCAAACCAAACGTAAATACCGGGAGTTTTTATGTTTAAATTCAGCTGTTGCAGTTTGCGACGCGCCGCCGTCGGTGCAATCCTTTGTGCCGGAGCCGTGATTTGCGGAGCGGAACCCGCGGACACCCGCACCATTCATCTGCTTCAGGATGACGGGCAAGTCCGTTTCGCCAGCAAAATCTATGAACTTAAAAACATCAGCGCGACCGAGCTTTTGCCCTTTATCAACTCGGCGATATTGCGCTACGACACCAACTCCACCATCCGGGCGATCAGTTCGGAAAACGACAACAGCAAGGGCGCGATCCTCGTCTCGACCGGCAAGGACTTTCTGCCCTACGTCGACGAGATCGTTTCGGCGCTCGACCGGCCGGGGATGATCGACGGCACCGGGGTCGCCCGGGTCGCCTACTCCCCGAAATACCGGGCGGCGCAGGAACTCTCGGATCTCATCGACGCGACGATCGCCACCAACGTCGGCGCGAGCTACGTCAACACCGAGACCAACACCATTTTCTGGCGGGATCAGACCGCCGCCGCCAAGCGGACTTTGGAACTGGTCGAAAAGCTCGACCGTCCGCTGCCGCAGGTGCAGATCCGGATCAATTACTATGAATTGCGCGACAGCGATCTGCGCGACCTCGGCATTGATTATCTGGCGTGGAAAAACGGTCCCGGCGTGAATCTTTTCAGCGCCGGTTACAACGCCGGTCATCTGGCATTCGATCAGGCGCTCTCGGCGCTGGCGGATACCGCGCTCAATTTCTCGACTTCGTGGGGCATCGGGGGTTTTTTCACCGCTCCGCAGTTTGACATGAGTTTCGTCCGCTGTCTGGATCAGTCGGGCAACTCCAACGCGGTCGCGCATGCGAATTTGGTTATGGTCAACACCCCGGTCAGCAACGAGGGCGATTACCTCGCGCTGCTGAGCCTGCAGAACTACCGCCCGGAAACCGCGCCGTTCATCTACCGGATTTCCGTGGAGCCGGAATATCAGAATATCGCCAAAAACATCCTCGGCCGCTCGTTCATCGGCAAAAGCTACTACGAAGATGACGACGGCAACAAATACTCCAACCCGCCGGTGATCGAGGCGCAGATCGTCAATCCTTTCATCTGCTTCGGCAAAGCGGATGCCGACAAGCAGGGCTTCATCCCCAGCACCCCGGAATTCTACAAAGCGCAGAACGAGCTCAACTCCAAAGGCGGGGTGATCTTTGACTACTCGATGTACTTCAAGCACATCGTCGAGCGCGGCAACACCGGGGCGGAGTTGAACAACTCCTCGCTGATTTCCGGCGCCGCCACCCTCGCCTTTGGCGATGAAAAGATCCTGGCGATCTATGAAAAGGAAAACGATGTCGAGCAGACCATCGGCTTGCCGATCCTCTGCCGGATCCCCATCCTCAAATATCTGGTCAGCACCACCACCACGATCAAGGAGCGTACCTACATCGTCGTTTCCGCCGAAGCGTCGCTGGTCGCCCCCGAAGGCGGCTGGATCCCGCAGGATAAGAGTGTATCCACCGGAATTGAACGCCGGATCGAAAATCCCTTGCGGTCGGATGAAAGCAAAAAACCAACTGAAAGTGAAACTAAATAATGCGGGTGACAATCATGAAAAAATCTATTTCCACTACCCTTTGGTTGCCCGCGGTTTTGGCGTTGGCTCTCTACGGCTGTGCGGGCATGGATCAGGGAGAAGATCGCCCGATCAACGTCAACGTCCGACCCACCACGGATAATCAGCCCAAGCGGCTGATCATCACTCCGGAAGCCATTCCCGGTTCGCCGAAGTCCGCGAGCCACAACCCCTCCGGCGGTTACGCCCCCAGCAACGTGCAGGCGCAACTTAAGATCGATGTGGCGGAGGGCACCCGGCAGGTTCGCGTGATCCGCGACAATACCGATCCTTACGTCATCACCAAGCCCTATGTGCTCAAAAACGCCGATCCCTACGCGGTCAGGAGTTATCTGGATGCCGCCGTCGGCGCCAAGAGCGTCAGTTCCTCCCCCGCGCAAGTGACCGCGGTCAAATATACCGACGGCACCGGCGTAGTGTTGGTTTCCGCCGAAGAGTATCGTTTCGCGGATTCCGAAGCCGGTCGCGGCATCGACAAGATCGTCGCCGCGCTGGACCGCAAGGGGCTCAACTATCTGCCGGCGGAAGATACCTATGTTTACTTCCCGGTGATCAGCCGAGCTTCCAACTTGCGGAGTATGCTCTTGCGCGTCGGCTCGTCGGAGCTTGACCCGCAGTTTGAAGTTTCGCCCAGCACCGTGCTGGTCGACGGCGAACTCAATGCGCTCATCATCAAGGCGTCCGAGTGGAACTACGCCGAAATGCTCAAGATGCTCAAGCAGTACGACCGCGCCACCCCGGAAGTAAAAATTTCCTATCGGATCTTGGAAATCTACGCGGAAAATGACGACCGGATCGGCGTCGACTTCCAGAGCTGGAAAAACAACGAGGGCGTCGATTTCTTTTCGGCGGGCACCACCGTCAGCCGCAACTGGGGTACTTTCTTCACCAGCGGCGTACAGCACACCAAGAACAACCGGACTTCCTACTGGAACTTCAACCCCAAGTGGAACAGCCGTTACCTCGACTTCATGACCAGTATCGGCAAGGCAAAATGTCTGGCGCAGGGCAGTCTCGTCGCCCAGAACCGCAAGACCAGTACCATTCAGGTCAACAGCGGTTTCTTCTACGACCGCACCTACTACACCCCGGGAGCGACTTCGTTATCCGAAGCTTTCCAGGAATTCACCTACACCGAGCCGAATCCGGACACCATTCTGCGGGAGTCCATGGCGAAAATGTTCCCGGTGAAATATCTGCAGGATATCTACAATGAGCTGGGCATCAACTCGGCGATCACCGAGGCTGGCTACACCATGCGGATGATGGGTACTCAAACCGGCACCAACGTCTATTACGACGCCATCGCCAAAGCGACCAAGACCCGGATGGAAGCGCAGGGGCAGCATTTGCCCGACGACTACTACAACTCGCTCACCAGCGCCTTTTCCAAGTACTTCACCGGCTACGTCAAAGCCGACGGCACTCCGGTCGGCGCCGACTACACCAACGTCGATTGGAACAAGCACAACGCCGCGCCCGGCGTGATCCACGGCTGGCTGCAGTACCCGATGGTGGTCGAGGGCTTCCAGTTCGACTTGCGGGTGACCCCGATCGTCACCGGTAACGCCGCCCAGCTCAAGTTCGACATGAAAAGCGCGTCGCTGCTCGGCTGGAACTCCGACGGCTCCGCCCGTATGAGTAACTCCAACAGCTCCACCACGGTGCAGATCGGCTATGGCGCGCAGGACTTCGTCATCGGCGGGTTGCGCAAATCCGAAGCCGTCCGCAGTACCGCCGGGTTGCCGTTCCTCAAGGATCTGCCGGTCATCGGCCGGTTGGTTTCGACGGAATCCGAGTCGATCAAGCAGTCGCAGTTGGTGCTGGTCGCCCACGTGGAATACTCCAATCCCGACAGTTTTGCGGGGGCGGATATCCGCGAAAACTTGGGCAAGATCGCCAACGGTGTCAACGAAGGCATGAAGTCGCGCGTCGGCAATATGTTCTTCCAGCAGTACGGCCTGGACTACGATCGTCAGGCGCGGAAAGATCGTCTGGATGATATCGGCGAAAAGATCAATGACGAGTACAAGGAAATCCGTTAAGGGCGATACCGTGACCAAAGCGGCGAAAAAATCCGACACTCCTGCCCCGGTCGCTTCGCGCGACCGGGTGGACATCTTGAAAAAGATGTGCCGGTTGTTGGAGGTGGAACGGCGGAACTTTTTGGATAATGACTGGCGTCACTACTCCAAACTGATCCCGCAGCAGCAATTCATCCACCTGATCAACGTGCGCTTTTCGCTCCCCTGCAACTTGACCCGGATCATGAAAATTACCGGCATGACCTCCGCCGGGGCGTCGATTTTCGTGGAAAAAATGGTCAAGGGGCGGATCTTCGAGCGCGAAGCCGATCCGCAGGATCGCCGCAACGTCGTCATCAAGTTCACCCCGCGCGCGGCGGCGGCGATGGCAAGTCTGGATGATCGGCTCAACCGTTTCATCTATCACTTCTTTACCGATTGCACCCCGCAGGAGTTGGAAACGCTCCAGAGCGCCTGCGAATTGGTTTGCCGCAAACTTGAACAAAAGTGATCCGCTTCATAACGGATCCTCCCGCGCCCCGGAATTTTCCGGGGCTTTTTTTTTTTTGCACCGGGCGATAAAATAATTTGCATTATTGCCGCGTTGATAGTATGGTAATCATTGACGGAGGAAGTTATGAAATCATTGATCGCATTAAGTTTGCTTTCCCTCGCCTTGCCACTGGCGGCGCAGGAGCAGTATTGGGATGCGCAAGGCAGACGAGTCGGCTCATCCAGCGAGTTTGCCGGACGCACCACCTACCGGGATTCCCAAGGTCGAATGGTCGGCTCGTCCACCGATTTCGGCGGTCAGACCACCTATTGGGATGCGCAGGGGCGGCGAGTCGGTACCGCCAGTGAATTCGGCGGTCAGACCATCTACCGCGACGCCAACGGCAGGATAATGGGCACCCGCACCGAGTTCGGCGGGCAAACCACATATCGGGATGCCAACGGGCGGCTCACCGGCACTTCCAGCGAGTTCGGCGGGCGGACCACCTACCGCGACGCGCAGGGGCGAATCATCGGAACCAAAAGCCGCTAAAGGCGACGGAAAGAGAATAGATCATGGATAAAGTTCAAATTGGCGAGCAAGTTTTTCAGGGGCACACGATCGAATTGGTGCGCGGCAAGCTGTTGCTCATCCAAGGGCAAAAGGGCATGCTCGGGTGCGGCTACTTCAACGTGGCGACCGCCGACAAGTTGGAATCCAAACTCGCGGTGGTGACCGGGGTCGGCAGTTACGATGATATGCTCAACGCTCAAGTTAAGACTGTATCCGCCGCCGCCGCGACCGCCGGGGTACGACCGGGGATGTCCGGTCGGGACGCCCTGATCCTCATGGAAAAATAGTTTCCCCCGCCCTACTCTTTGGCGGCGAGTTTCCGCAGTAAAGTGCGGCGACTGATGCCCAACTTTTCGGCGGCGCGGGTCCGGTTGCCGCCGCACTCGGCGAGCGCCCGCTCGATCAATTCCCGCTCGGAAGTGCGGATATCCAGCGAAGTTGTTTCCGGGGCGCTCGGCGCGGGATTTTCCCGCACCCGTTCCGGAATATCGCCGACGTCGAGTTTGCCATCCACCGAGAGCACCACCATGGATTCCACGCAGTTGCGCAACTGCCGGATATTACCCGGCCACGGCAAATTCTGCAACACCGCCAGCGCCTCACTGGTAAATTCCGGCTTGGGGCGGCCGTTTTCCGCCGCAAAACGGGCGGCAAAGAAGTCCAACAAGGCGGGAATGATCATCCGCCGTTCCCGCAAGGGGGGCAGCTCCAAATTGACCACCGAGATCCGGTAGTAGAGGTCTTCGCGGAATTTGCCTTCCGCCACCATTTGCCGCAAGTCGCGGTTGGTGGCGCAGATCAGCCGAAAATCGCTCTCCACCGCCGCAATGCCGCCGACGCGTTCAAAGCGATGCATTTCCAGCACCCGGAGCAGTTTGACCTGCGTGGCGGCGTCGATCTCGCCGATCTCATCCAAAAAGATCGTGCCGCCGTCGGCCTGCTCAAATTTACCGATCCGCCGCTCGTTCGCCCCGGTAAACGCGCCTTTTTCGTAGCCGAAAAGTTCGCTTTCCAGCAAGGTGGAAGTCAATGCCGCACAATGCACCGGCACGAATTCCCCCGAGCGGCGGCTGTTTTCGTGAATGATCCGGGCGATGATCTCCTTGCCGGTACCGCTTTCGCCGGCAAGCAGCACCGATGCCCGACTGGGGGCGACCGTCAGCGCCGTATCGTAAACTTTTTTCATCGGATCGGCGGGTGAACTCGGCAAGACCCGTTCCTCGCTATCCGCCGCTTTTGCCGTTTTGATCGGCGCGGCGGCGGTGCGCTCCCGATGACCGAGCGCCGCCTGGATCACCTGCTCCAAAGCCTCCAGTTTGATCGGCTTGGAAACGAAATCGAATGCCCCCTGCTTAACCGCCTTGACCGCATCGCCGATACTGCCGTAGGCGGTCAGGACGATCGTCGGCACGCCCTTTGCCTGCGCCGCCGCCAAAACTTCCATGCCGTCGGCTCCGGGCATCCGCAGATCGGTCAGGACCAAGTCAAAGGGCGTTTCCTGCAAAGCGCGGATCGCCGCCTGCCCGTCCGGGGCGGCTTCGACCGCGTATTTGCGGCGGAAAAACCGCACCAGCGCTTCGCGGGTGTTGTATTCGTCGTCGGCGATCAGAATGCGGGGGGTGTCGCTCATGGATTTACCTGTCAGCGTTGAAAAATTTTCTGCAGTTCCTGCTGAAACGCCTGAATATCCGCCGGGCCGGGTTGATCGCCCTTGAGGTTGTCCAGCCCCAGACGCCCCATTTGATCGACGTACCAGTCGGCAGTGGCGCCGTTGGCAAACTTGACCGTACCGGAGATCGCCATGCCGGGGCGGGCGATCTTGTTGACTTCAACGACCGTACCGGAGTCGGCGGGGGCGCTTTCCGCTTCCGCCGGAGCTTCGGCTTTTTCCGGTTCCGGAGCAGCGGGCGGTTGCGGCTCGCGGGCGTGCCAATCCACATCCAGCGTCGAAGCGAGAATGCGAATATCCATGTAGGTCAACTGCGTATTGAATTTGGCGTTGACCGCGTCCTGCAGATCGCTGAGTTTCTCGCCCTCGGCAAGTTTCTGCGCCATAAATGCCTTGATCTCGTTTTCGCTGTTTTTATCCATATTTTCACCTCGAACTTTGCTTTTTGACATGCCGTTTCCGCGGGGGAGTTTCCCGGTGGAAACTCGCCACTTTTTTGGGGCGCGCCCGCAATTCGATCTCCACCGGGATCCCGGTAAGCCCAAAGGCTTGCCGCAATTCCTTTTTCAAAAAGGCGATATAATTGTCGGCGGCAAGTTCGGTGCGGTTGACGAAAATCCGCACTTTGGGCGGCCGCATACCCACGATCGACGCGTAGAAAATTTTGAGCGCGGCAGTACCGATCACCGGCGGGGCGTGGCGCTCGACCGCGTCGCCCAACACCCGGTTGAGTACGCCGGTGGT
>JAZTWK010000033.1:0-3909 GCA_045635865.1 Victivallaceae bacterium | reverse complement strand
ATCATCCGGGAAGAAGTCGAAAAGGCAGTAGGGGCGGCGACCGGGAGTGCGGTTGGATAAATGCATCGAGTAGTTTTCGATGCCGCTGCAGTAGCCGACTTCCTGCATCATTTCCAAATCGTAGGTTACGCGCTGATAGAGTCGCTGTGCCTCGACCAAAAGATTTTTCTTTTCAAATTCCGCCACCTGCTGCGCCATTTCGGCTTTGATCGCGGCGGCGGCGTGCTGGATGCGGTCGGGGGGCAGCACGAACTGCTTGCAGGGAAAGAGCGTGGCGAGTTCCAACTTTTGCGCCACCTTGCCGGTGAGCGCGTCGCGCCGCTCGATGAATTCGATCTCGTCTCCGAAAAAGCCGACCCGCACGAAGTCGTTGCGTTGCGGTTCAAAAACATCGACGATGTCGCCCCGCACCCGGAATTCGCCGCGGTCGGGCGCGGTGTCGTTGCGCTGATACTGGATATCCACCAGGCGCCGGAGCAACTCCTTGCGCCCGAGGGTGTCGCCGACGGCGATGCGGACGCACATTTCGCTGAATTCCTCGGGCGCGCCCAAGCTGTAAATGCAGGAAACGCTGGCGACCACGATCACATCGCGCCGCTCGACCAAACTGGTGGTGGCGGAAAGCCGCAATCGCTCAATATCTTCATTGATCGAAGCGTCTTTGGCGATGTAGGTGTCGGTCTGGGGAATGTAGGATTCCGGCAAATAGTAGTCGTAGTAGCTTACGAAGTACTCGACCGCGTTTTCCGGGAAGAAACTCTTGAATTCGCTGTAAAGCTGGGCGGCGAGCGTCTTGTTGTGCGACAACACCAGCACCGGGCGGTCGCACTCGGCGATCGCGCAGGCGAGGGTGTAGGTTTTGCCGCTCCCGGTGACGCCCAAAAGGGTCTGAAACGGCACGTGATCGCTGAAATTCGCCTTGAGTTTGGCGATCGCCTCGGGCTGATCCCCGGCGGGCGGGAAGGGCGCGTGAAGTTTAAATATCCCCATAGACGGCTTACAGCCCGGTCGGCAAGTCGATGAAGCGGCAGTCGAGGTCGAATTTGGCGCGGACTACTTCCAGCATCGCCCGCGGACCGACGGTCTCGCTGGCGTAATGTCCCAACGAGATGAGGGGGAGATCGTATTCAAGCGCCGCGTGGTACATGATGTGCTCCAGCTCGCCGGTGATGAGCAAGTCGGCGCCGCACTCGTGCGCCTGGATCACCGAACTCAAGCCGCCGCCGCCGGAAACGATCGCCACCTTTTTCACTTTGCCGGAGCCGAGGAGACGCACCGGCGCGCCGGGGAAGGCACTTTCCAACTCCGCCGCGATCTCCGCCGCTTCGCGCTCGCTCGATAATTTGCCGCGCCAGCCGATGAAGTAGCCGTCGTAGCGGAAAAATTCTTCCAGTTTGTGCAGCTTCAACAATTTTGCCAGTTGGGCATTGTTGCCGACTTCAGCGTGGGCGTCAAGCGGCAAATGCGCCGCGTAGAGGCTCTGCCGCTGGCGAAAGAGCGAACCGAAGCGCAACGCCTCGATCCCGGTCAGCACCTTGGGGTTGGCGCCCCAACTCAAACCGTGGTGGACAAAGATGAAGTCGGCGTCGATTTCCGCCGCCCGGTCGAAAAGGAGTTGACAGGCGTCGACGCCGAAGACCGCCCGGTGGATCTCCGCCTTGCCCTCGACCTGCAGACCGTTGTTGGAAATGTCGTTGGCGAAGTCGCGGATATGCAGATAATCATCCAAAAAAGCCGTCAGCGTGGATAATTTCATGGTCGAAACTCCTTTTTTACAAGACCGGCACCGGGGGTTCCGGTGCCGGGATAGAGGCGGAATTTCCGCCCGGATCACAGATCCTTGTCCTCTTCCTTGACGTGCTTGGAAATGATCTCGTTGGCGACGTTGGCGGGCACCTGCTCGTAGCGGGCGAATTCCATATCAAAGGAACCGCGCCCCTGCGTCATGCTCCGCAACTCGGTGGCGTACTTGCGCATTTCCGCCAGCGGAACTTCCGCCTGCACGACCTGCAAGCCGTCGTCCATCGCCATACCGATCACCCGGCCGCGCTTGTGGTTGAGATCGCCGGTGATATCGCCGAGGAAGTTGTCGGGGATGTGGATCGAAACTTTCATCACCGGCTCCATGAGCACGGGCTTCGCCTTGCTCATCGCATCGCGCAACGCCATACGACCGGCGATCTTGAACGCCATTTCGTTGGAATCGACCGGGTGATATTTGCCATCGTAAACGGCGACGCGCACGCGCTCGACGGTGCAGCCGACCAGCGGGCCGGAATTCATCACTTCGAGCACGCCCTTTTCCACCGCGGGGATGAAGTTTTTGGGAATGGTGCCGCCGACGACTTCGTTGGCGAATTCATAACCGGCCTCGTTGTAGGAAATGCGCAGGAAAACTTCCGCGAACTGCCCGGCGCCGCCGGTCTGCTTCTTGTGGCGGTAGTGACCTTCGCCCGAAGCGGTGATCGTTTCGCGGTAGGGAGTCTTGGGGGTGGAGAGCACCACCTCGACCTTGTACTGCTCTTTGAGCCGCCGCGCGGCGATCGCCAACTGCTGGTCGCCCATACCGGAAAGCAGCATTTCGTGGGTTTCCGGGTCGCGGTCGATGCGGATGGTCGGCGAGCACTCGGCGATCTTATTCAAACCGCTGATGATCTTTTCGTCTTCACCGCTCTTGGCGGCGCTGATCGCGTAAGACATGACCGGGTTGGGCAACTGGATGCCCGGCAACGGCTTCATCGACGAGTTGCTGGAAAGGGTATCGCCGATGTGCGAATCCTTGAGTTTGGCGACGGCGAAGATCACGCCGGGCTCGGCGCTCTGCACGATGGTCTGGGTGCGGCCGTTCATGTAGAGCAACTGACCGATGCGCTCCTTGGTGGAGGTCGCCGGGTTGTAAAGTTCGCTGTCGGATTTGATGGTGCCGCTCACGGTACGCAGGAAAGTGAGCTGACCGCTGAAAGGATCGTTGATGACCTTGAAGATCACGCCAAAGGCGTCGCCGTCGGCCTTGACTTCGGTGGGACCGCCGGGGAGCGCCTTGTATTCCAGCGGAGTGGGGAAAAGCTCGGCGATCGAATCCAAAAGCTCGGTGACGCCGATATCCTTGGCGGTACTGCAGGCGAAAACCGGGATCGTCTTGCCGGCGATGACGCTCTTGCGCAAGCCCTGCTTGATCTCATCGGCGGAAAGTTTTTCCCCGTCGAGGTAGCGCATCATCAGTTCGTCGTCGGTCTCGGCGATCGCGTCCATCCAGAGCGAACGGCACTCTTCCACGTCGTCGGCGATCTCGGCGGGGATGTCCTCGTCAAAGACGCTGACCACCCGGCTCAAGTTGTTTTCGGCGCCGACCGGCCAGAAAAGCGGGATGATGACGTTGCGGCCGTGGTTTTTGCGCATGATTTCGAGCGTCGCCTTGAAGTCCGCCCGCTCGCGGTCGAGCCGGGTGATGACGCCGTAACGGGGGATGTTGCGGCCCTTGGCGATCTTCCAGGCGCGCGCCGTACCGATCTGCGGACCTTCGACCGCGTCGACGGCGACGAGCGCCGCGTCACAGGCGCGGACGGCGGCGATGTATTCGCCGACGAATTCGCCGTATCCGGGAGTGTCGACGAAAAAGTAGTGGGAATCTTTCCACTTGCAGTTCATCACGCTCGAGTAGATGCTGGACTGCTTTTCCTGCTCTTCGGGCATGAAGTCGCTGACGGTGTTTTTGGCGTCGACCGAACCGCAGCGGGTGATCGCGCCCGCCTTTTGCAGGATCAGCTCGCAGAGCGTGGTCTTGCCGCTGTTGGAGTGACCGCCGATGACGAAGTTGCGGATGCCGGATTGCGTGCCCATAGATAAAACCTCCTATGAAATATGACTCTTGTCGGCATTAAAACTGCTTTTCAGTAGTATAGCAGTGCC
>JAZTWK010000032.1:0-9458 GCA_045635865.1 Victivallaceae bacterium | reverse complement strand
AGTGGAAAAAGCTCCGGTCGCCAAGGCGGTGAAAGCGCCCGCCGCGCCCAAGGCTCCGGCGAAAAAAGCCGAAGCGCCCGCCAAAACTCCGAAAAAAGCGGAAAAAGTCGCGGCGAAAACTCCGGTAAAAAAGGCGCCGGTCAAGGCGGAAAAAGCGCCGACCGCGCCCAAAGTTGCCGCCCCCAAAGCGAAAAAACCGGCTCCGGTAAAAGCCGAACCGGCGGCTAAAACGGCTGTCAAACCCGCCACTAAACCGGCGGCAAAACCCGCTCCCAAAACGACGAAAAAGAGTTCAACCAAGGCGACTCCGGTCAAGGCGGTCGTCGACGTGCTCGCCCCAGTGGCGGAAGAAGCGACTCCCGCCGCGGAAAACAAGCCGAAACGGCTGGCGGACGTCATCAAGCGCAAAGCCGATGCCGGCACCGAGGATTTGAGCGTCAGTCCGGCGCCGACCCTGACCCGCAAACTGGTGATCAAAAAAGTCAGTGCGGTTTCCGGCAAATTTGCCCCCAAACCGACGCCTCCGGAAGAACGCAAGCGCGGCGAAGCCGCCCCGGTGACCCAGATCCGCACCAAGCGGGAAAAGGATTCCGCCCGCAAAAACGCCTTGGAAAATCGGGCGGTGCCGGGGGCGAAAAACGACACGATGAAAGTCTATATGAGCGAGATCGCCCGGATCCCTTTGGTCAACAAAAAGGAAGAAGCGGAACTCGCCGACGCCATCCACGGCGGCGATGACGACCGCCACGAAGACGCCCGGACGACGTTGATCAAAGCCAACTTGCGCTTGGTGGTCAAGATCGCCCACGACTTCAAGGGGTTGGGGTTGCCGTTGCTCGACTTGATCAGCGAGGGCAACATCGGTTTGATGCGGGCGGTGGAAAAGTTCGACCCCGCCAAGGGCGCGAAATTTTCCAGTTACGCTGCGTGGTGGATCAAGCAGTCGATGCGCCGGGCGCTCGCCAACCAGAGCCGCACCATCCGGATCCCGGTGCAGAGCGCGGGCAAGATCACCAAGATCAAGACCGTGCGGATGAAACTTACCGAGGAATTGGGGCGCGATCCCAGCGATGCCGAGATCGCCGAACATCTGGAATTCAGCGAACGCACCGTCGCCGGTCTGCGGCTCGCCGATCTGCGCACGATCAGTCTGCACGACCCGATCCAACAGGGCGAGGAAGGGGAATTTCAGGACATCATCCCCGACCGTCACGCGATGACTCCGGATCAGATCATCGGCGACGTCGAGTCGGTTTCCCGACTCAAGGATCTGTTGGATAAATTGGAAGAGCGCGAGCGCAAAATTTTGGAAATGCGCTTCGGGCTCCACGGCGGTCGCGCCCTCACGCTCGAGGAAGTCAGTCAGGAGATCGGGCGCACCCGGGAACGGGTGCGGCAGATCCAAAATCAGGCGTTGACCAAACTCAAACGCCTGCTGGTGGATGAAAGCGGTTTTGCCGGCGAACAAGCGGAGGAGTAAAAATGAGCAAGGAAATCACCAATTTCTGCCCGATCTACGCCGCGCCCGGCAAAGCGGAAGCGCTCTTTGCCGCCCTGCAAAAACTGGCGGAAGCTACCCGCCGGGAAAGCGGCAACATCTGCTACCGTCTGCACCGCGTCAACGATCGGCCGGATTTCTTTATGATCTACGAGCAGTGGCGCGACGACGCGGCGTTGGATTTTCACATGGCGCAACCGTACTTGCAGGAGTTCCTCGCCGACCGCGAGGGCTTGCTCAAGGCGGAAATTCGCGGCACGATGGCGAGCGAGGTGAAGTAGGCGCTTTGCCTTACTTGTCGACGACCTGATGCACGTCGATTGCCCGGGCGTCAAAGAGATCGGCGATCTCGGCGACCTCCGGGTTTTTCATTGCCTTATCCAGTGCCTGCGGATCCAAGTGGAGGATGCTTTCCCGCCGCCGATGCTCCGGCGGAGCAAGCGGTTCCGCGGGGGCACCGGTATCCGCCGGATCGATCGCCGCCGCTTCGGCGGATTCCTCGTCAACACTCTCGGCTGCTGCCTCATAGGCGGGCGGCGGCGGATTTTCCGCTGCGGTGATCACCGCTTCCGGAGTGAACGGCACCGTCGGCTCCTCGACCGTGGCGGAAGGTTCCGGCTCCAAAATTTCCACCGGGGTTTCCGGAATCGGTGCGGGCGCAACTTTCACCGGTTCGGGTGCGGTTTTTACCGGAGCCGGCGCTTCGGGCAGGGGAGGCAACTCCGGCAAATCGCGTTGGGGCATCTTGCCGGGGATCTGATCCAAAAAATTCAATTCTCCGGCGGCGCGCAGCTGATTGAGCCGCGCCAAAATGTCGCTCAGTTTCACCGCATGCGCTTCGTGCATGGCTTTGAGCAAAATAGTTTCCAAATAGATTTGCTTGTTGAGCGCTTCCCGCAGGATCCGCCCCGCCGGAGTCAGCATTTCCAGCAATATCCGAATGGTCTCCGCCGGAGCACGGGCGGCGATCTGTCGATAGCGCTCGATCATTTCAGCGGTCTCGTCGATCAATTCCGCCGGGTCGCGCAATATCTGGCAGAGTTCCACCGCCCGGAGCGCTTCCAGCAGGCTCTCAAATAAGGTTTCCAAGTTCTTGCCCCGGCGGCTCTGTTCGTTGATCTGCCGCACCACGGTCGAAGCGTCGTTGCCGATCAAGGCGAACAACAGCTTTTCCAGATCCCGGCGATCGGTGAGACCGAACAGCGACCACACTTCGGCGGCGGAAATGACTTTGCCCCGGTCGTCGGCAAAGAAGGCGATCATCTGGTCGAGCAACGATTGCGCATCGCGCATGCCGCCCTCGGCACTGCGGGCGATCGCCAACAGCGCATCCGGCTCGATGGCGATTTTTTCCGTGTCGCAAATCAGTTTCAGCCGTTCGGCGATCAGCCGGGTGGGGATCGGTTGCAGATCAAAGCGCTGACAGCGCGAAATGATCGTCGGCAACACCTTGTGGACCTCGGTGGTGGCAAAGATGAATTTGACGTGCGCCGGGGGTTCTTCCACCGTCTTGAGCAAGACGTTCCACGCGGCGTTGGAAAGCATGTGGACTTCGTCGATGATGTAGATCTTATACTTGCCGCCGACCGGGCGGGTGAGGACTTCCTCGGTCAGGATCCGCATTTCGCCGACCGTGTTGCGACTGGCGGCGTCGATCTCGATGATATCCAAACTGCGGTTTTCCGCGATCGCCTGACAACTGGGACACTGACAGCAGGGTTCGCCATTTTGCGGATTTTGACAATTCATCGCCTTGGCGAAGATCCGCGACAAGGTGGTTTTGCCGATCCCGCGGGAACCGACGAATAAATAAGCGTGGGCGGTGCGCCCGGAAATGATCGCATTCTGCAAGGTCCGTAAGACGTGTTCCTGCCCCACCACATCGGCGAAGCGTTGGGGACGGTACTTTCTGGCGATTACCTGATAGTCGCTCATGATCACTCCCCGGCTTTGAGCGCCGCGCGCTGAATTTCAAATATCTGCCGCAAACCGCTTTCGGCGAGGTCGAGCAAGGTGCCCAGTTTCGCCCGGTCAAAGGGATCATGCTCGGCGGTGCCTTGAATCTCGATGATCTTGCCGGACTCGGTCATCACCACATTCATATCCACGTCGGCGCGACAATCTTCCTCATAGGCGAGGTCGAGCATCGGCACTCCGTCGACGATCCCGACGCTCACCGCCGCCACCAGTTCGCGGAACGGCGTTTCCGCCGGGGTAAAAACACGGGAGCAGGCGCGGGCAAAGGCGACGCAACCGGCGGTGATGCCCGCACACCGGGTGCCACCGTCGGCGTCGATCACGTCGCAGTCGATGTGCACGGTGCGCTCGCCCAGCTTGAGCAAGTCGGCGCTCATACGCAAGGAGCGACCGATGAGCCGCTGGATCTCGACCGTCCGGCCGCCCTGTTTGCCTTGGGCGGCTTCCCGCTTCATCCGTTCGCCGGTCGAAGCCGGCAACATACCGTATTCGCAGGTGAGCCAGCCGCCCGGAACATTTTGGGCGCGCATCCAACTGGGCACCTTGTCCTCGACCGTGGCGGCGCCGATCACTTTGGTGTTGCCGCACGCGAGCAGTGCCGAACCGGCAGGGTGGCGCAAACAATCCAAAGTAATTGCCCAAGGACGCAATTCATCTGGTTTCCGACCGTCAATTCGATTCATAATTCACCTGCTTTATGTTAATAATTCTTTATGGTTTGAGCAAGCCCGCCTTATCCAGTGTTTCGGCGAAATCATAGAATCCGGCGGCGCGGGCGGCGCTGTCGGGGCGGTAGTGAAAATCCCGCTTCGCCGCATCCACAAAACCGGGATCGGCGACCACCGTGTTTTGGTCGAAGCCGAAATCCCGCCATTGGGCGAGCGAATAGCTCGTCTTGTAGCATGGTTTGGTGGCGACGAAGCCGCGCTCCGCCGTGTTGTTGCCGGAAAGGTCAAAGTACCAGTTCAAATCGCAGAAAAGCCCCCCGTTCTTTTCGTCATCGAAATGAATTGAAGAGTGTGCAAACGGTATATTGTCAGTCACGATGATATTGCGAAAAACATTGCCGTTGACCGAGTAGTTTTCCCCTTTCCACTGATAGCCCCTGGTGAAATTTTTGCCGAGCGAAAACTTAAAACCGCCCTCGGCGTTGAAAGCGAAAAGATTGTTGCGCACAATATTTTCCCGACCGTAATTCTGATGCCAACCGTGACTGGAGCAGTCGTAGCAGACATTCTTTTCGATCACCTGATGCGAGGAGCCGGCGTCGGAGTAGATACCCCAACCGCCGTAGACCCGGTGCTTAACATTATGGATCAAGTTGTTGTAGACTCGCGTTCCGGGCTGGATGCCCATCAAATATATACCGCCCATGTCGCACAACACGCCCTGACCGATATTGTAGATGTGGTTGTAGCCGATGCGATTTTCGCACCCAGTTGTGGGGGCAAAGCCCCAGTTCCACCCGGCGGATATGCCGGTGTAATAGGTGTCGTGGATCTCGTTGTGTTCCACCAAATTGCCGCGAGCGAAGCCGATGAATACCCCGACCGACTGCATATAGATTTTGCCGATGTCGTAAATATGGTTGTTGATCACCGAAACCGACTCGGTGATCCGCGAAGCGGATTCGGGGGACGCCGCGGCATTGACGCCGTTGACGATGATGCCGCCGCCGCCGAGTTCGCGGAGCGTATTGCCGGAAACAGTCATATTTCGACAGCCGGAAAGGATGCCGATGCCGTACATGCCGCCATTTTCAACCGTACAGTTTCTTATCGCGCAATTTTCCGCCAGATAAAAGACCACTTGGGCGAAACATGCGGCTGCCGCCTGACCTGGGCTGGTGTGCAAACAAAAATCATTGACTATGCGCGGATTGTTGATGCGTGCCGCGCCGACGAAATCGTATTTTTCGCCGCTGTCGTTGGAATATTTTCCATAGCCGCCGTGCCGGAAGGTGATGCCGTCAATGACGACATCGCGGACTTTATCCAGTTTTCCGTAGGTGTTGTCGCCGTAGGCGATGAACATGGCGGAGCGCCGGGGAATTGCGGCTTGGATGTTTTCGGCGGATTCCCCCTCGCGCGGGAGGTAATAAATTTCCCGCGTCAACGTGTCGCAATAGAATTCGCCCGGCTCAGTCAGGGCTTCGCGGACGTTGTGCAAAATATAAGCTGCATGGAGGCCAAAATTTTCTTGATGGAGCTTGCCAAGTTTACCATTCAGCCAGAGGATCCCGGTCTTGGGGTCGAAACGGTCGATGGTAAAATAAGTGTCGACCCAGTGGGAAATCAAGTGAAAATCGATGCCCGCCAAATTGTAGCAGTTGAAATCGAATACTTCCTTGGCGGGAACAAAACCGATGCGCTTGGCATCCGGGTCGTCGGCGTTGGCGATCTGGGGCTGCGTGATCTTGATGCTGTCTTGGGGCGCCTTGGGAATACTGGCGATCGCGGCGCGTTGACCATTGACGAAAAGCTGATCGACCTTGCCGGAAACCTTTTCCGGTATCGGTGCGACCAAAACTTCTTTGCCGTTGAGTTGGCGCTTTTGCCAGTTGGAAATCGAGACGCCGCCGTCGAAAACGACTTCCTCGCCCGGATACGCCTTTAGGGTAAGTCGGCTCAACTGGGGACGCAAAACGATCGGTTCATCCAAAAAATAAACTCCGCGCCGAAAAACGATGTCGATCGGTTCATTTGGGGTTTCTTTTCGGATTTGGGTCGCGGTTTCAAGCGCCGCCTTGACGCTATGCAGTTGGCTTTGCGGATCAGACGAAACGACGATCTCCGCTGCGCTCAGCAGCACGGAAAAGATCACCGAGACAAAAGCGACAGCTATCCTACGCATATTCCCCTCCTAGCGGCAAGTTAGCGGATGCACAGAAAAAGATCGCCGGAGCAGATTGCCAGTGGCCTGTCAAAAGTTGCGTAGGGCTGCTTGGTTCCCCACCTGACCCGGTTGGCAATTTCGACAACACACGGGGTCCGCCCCGGCGACAGTCTAAAGATAACACTATTTGCGGGAAAAATCAAGCAACAGCGACAATTCTTTGCGAAGATTTTTGCGGTCGACCACCCGGTCGATCAAGCCGCGTTGCGAGAGGAATTCCGCCGTCTGGAATCCGGGCGGAAGTTTGGCATTGGTCGTTTCCTGGATCACCCGCGGCCCGGCGAAGCCGATCATGGCGCCCGGCTCGGCGAGAATGATGTCGGCGACGGTGGCGAAACTCGCCGTCACGCCGCCGTAAGTCGGATCGGTCAAAATGGCGATGTAGGGCATGCCCGACTTGGCAAAACGGTTGACCGCGCCGCAGGTTTTCGCCATTTGCATCAAACTGATGATGCCTTCCTGCATCCGGGCGCCGCCGCTGGCGGTCACGATGACCACCGGAAGTTTCTTTCCCGTGCCCAACTCAAAAAGGCGGGTGATCTTTTCGCCGACGACCGACCCCATGGAGGCGCCGAGGAAACGGAAGTCCATGACGCCGAGCAAATAGGGGATCTTTTCAAGCGTGGCGCTCCCGCAGACGACCGCCTCGTTGAGTCCGGTCTTTTTCTCGTTTTCGGCGATCCGGGCGGAGTATTGCTTGGAATCTTTGAAGTTGAGGATATCCACCGAATGCAGATCGGCGTCGAGTTCGGAAAAACTGCCTTCGTCGGTGAGCATCTTGATCCGGGCGTCGGCGGTCATGGGCAAATGGCAGTTGCAGTTCCAACAGACATTGAGGTTATCCGAAAGCCGATCGGTATAGAGGGTCTGACCGCATTTTTTGCATTTTACCCACGAACCGTCGGGGATGACCATGTGATGCGGTTCACCGCCGAATTTCTTTTTGAGGATCGAGTATTTTGCTCCGCCGAAAAACGCCATAATGTTTCGCTCCCGAATTGAAAAATCCCGAAAGTCAACGCTTAATATATCACCGATTGGGCGGATTTGCAATTTTTCGCTAAAAATCGGGGGGCGCCGTTGCCGACGCCCCCGAAAATGGATCGATTCAGTTATTTGGATTTTTTGCAGCAACCGCTTTTTTTCGGAGCTTCCTTTTTTTCTTCCGCTTTTTTGTCGGCGGAGCATTTACTCTTGCAACAAGCCATAGCGCACCTCCTTTCCCTGTCAACTACTATAATGGGTTTGAAAGCAAAAATCAAGTGTTTTGGCAAATAAAATCAAACTTGAAAAAGCTATGCGGCGGCGATATTTTATATATGCGGCGGCTGGATAGCCCAATGGCAGAGGCAGTTGACTTAAAATCAACCCAGTGCGGGTTCGACTCCCGCTCCAGCTACCATATCTTTAGGATTTTTTCGCTTGCTTTTCCGCGCGCAACTTTTCCCAGTACTCCAAGCGCTTGCGGATCTCTCGCTCAAAGCCCCGCTCCACCGGGCGATAGAATTTCTGCCGCGGCATCTTTTCCGGGAAATAGTCCTGCCCGGAAAAGCCTTCCGGAGTGTCGTGATCGTAGCAGTAACCGTCGCTGTAACCCAGCTCTTTCATCAGCTTGGTCGGGGCGTTGAGAATGTGTTTGGGCGGCATCAGGGCGGCATACTGCTTGGCGGCGCGCATCGCCGACACCTGCGCCACTTCCGCGGAGTTGGATTTCGGCGCGGTGCCCAAAAAGGCGATCAACTCAAAAATGGCGATCTCGCCTTCCGGCGAGCCCAGTCGCTCGTAGGCATCCCAAGCGGCGATCGCCGTCGTCAGCGCCAGCGGATCCGCCAATCCGACGTCTTCCATGGCAAAGCGGGTGAGTCGCCGCAAAATGTAGAGCGGGTCCTCGCCGCCCTGAAGCATCCGCGCCGCGTAATACATCGCCGCGTCGGTATCCGAACCGCGCAGGGATTTGTGCAAAGCGCTGATGAGGTTGTAGTGCCCCTCGCGGTCCTTGTCGTAGGCGGGTGCCTTTTGCTGGACGATTTTGAGCAGCGCCGCCCGATCCAACGTCTCGTTGACCGCGGTAAGATCGTAAACCGATTCGAGCAAATTGATGAAGTATCGACCGTCGCCATCCGCCAGTTCGATCAGTGTCCGGCGGGCTTCGTCATCGAGGGGAAGGGGGCGCTCCAACAGCTTTTCGGCTTTGGAAATGAGTTTTTCCAGCGCCGCTTCGTCGAGCGCTTTCATCACATAGACCTTGCACCGGGAAAGCAACGCGCCGTTGAGTTCAAAAGAGGGATTTTCCGTCGTCGCCCCGACCAGTACGACCGTGCCGTTTTCCACATAGGGCAGGAAGCCATCCTGCTGGGCGCGGTTGAAGCGGTGGATCTCGTCGACAAAAAGCAACGTTCCCTCGCCACTTGCCCGGCGACGTTTCGCCTCGTCAAATGCCTTGCGAAGTTCCGCTACGCCGGAAAACACCGCCGAAAGCGCCACAAAGTGCATGTTGCAGCAGTTGGCGAGGATCTTCGCCAGCGTCGTCTTGCCGCATCCCGGCGGACCCCACAGAATGAAGCTGGAAAGTTTCCCGGAATCGATCATCCGGCGCAAAGGCGCGCCTTGCCCCAACAGCTCCTCCTGACCGTAGATGCCGTCGATCTCCTGCGGGCGCATCCGGTCGGCGAGGGGGCGGGAAACCTGATCGGCAAAGAGCGAATCTTCCTCGAAACTCATACTGGTTCCTCTGGTTGTTCCCATTGGGAGTAGGGGTGGCGGCACAGCCCGCCGTTGCCGTAGCGGGGATCGCCGGTCACTTCTTTTCCCCGCCACGAACTTTCCGGCACCGGGGTCTCGGCGGTCGGCAATTCGATTTCCGCCACGGTAAGTCCGGCATTGGCGCCGGCAAATTCGTCGATATCCCAGACCAAGCCATCGGGCGCCGGCACGAAATAGCGGGTCTTTTCCACCCGGGATTCGCCGCAAAACTCCTGCAGCATTGCCAGCGCATCCGCCAAGGGAATGGCATATTCAAACTCACTGCGGGCAAAACCATGCGCCTTGCCTTTGAGCGTCAATCTCGCCGTGCGGTCGTCGATGGTGC
>JAZTWK010000031.1:0-33337 GCA_045635865.1 Victivallaceae bacterium | reverse complement strand
AAGACGCTTCGGCTTCGCTCAAGCGCCAAGTCAGCGCCACCGACACCTATTTGTGGTTGAGTGAGCCGGAAATGCTCCCCGGGTGCATCGCCGCGCTCACCGGGGCGGAAAAAGGCAAGGAGTACACCTTTGCTTCCACTTATCCCGCTGATTACCGCGAAGCCGCGCTCGCCGGCAAGACGGTCAACTACAAAGTCAGCGTTTCCGCCATTCAGAGCCGCACCAAATTGACCGATGCGGAACTGGTCGAGCGGGTCAAGGCGCCGTCGATGGACGAGTTCAAATCGACGCTCCGTCAGGCGTTGGAGCGGGAAAATGAAAGCAAGCGCCTGGAAAGCGCGCAGACGGCTTATTACGATCAGCTTTCGCAGGCGGTCGGCGATTTTGAGTTGCCCCCCGCCCTGCTCGACAACGAGACCAACAAGGAATTGCAGAAACTGGCGCAGTCGATCCAGACGCAGGAAGATGCCGACAAGTTCAAGGCCGACATCGAAACGCACAAGAAAACTGCCGCCGAAGCCGCCAAAAAGGCGTTGCGCCGGACGTTGATCCTGCGCGCCCTCGCCAAGGCGGAAAAAGTTTCGGTCAGCGATACCGAAGTCGCTTATCAGATGGAAACCATGAGCCGCTACTACGGCATGAAGTTGCAGGATGTGCGCAATTTGCTCAGCAAAAACGGCGCGCTGGATGAGTTGCGGCAGGATATGGTCAACGCCAAAGTGCTCCACAGTCTGGCGGAAGCGGCGTTGAAGTGAGCCGATTGCCAAAGGAGAAATCCAAAATGGGAAAAACCAACTCTTTCCTCGTCCCCATGGTGGTGGAGCAAAGCGGCGCGGGTGAGCGTTCTTACGACATTTTCACCCGGTTGCTCAAGGATCGGATCATCCTGCTCGGCACCCCGATCGACGACACCGTTGCCAACTTGGTGGTCGCCCAGTTGCTCTTTTTGCAGGCGGAAGACCCCAAAAAGGATATCGACCTCTACATTCAAAGCCCCGGCGGCAGTGTTACCGCCGGATTGGCGATCTACGACACTATGCAGATGATCTCCTGCGACGTCAAGACCTACTGCATCGGTCAGTGCGCCTCGATGGGGGCGGTGCTGCTCGCCGCCGGAGCCCCCGGCAAACGCTTCGCGTTGCCCAACAGCCGGATCATGATCCACCAGGTTTTGGGCGGCGCCGAAGGTCAGGCGACCGACATTGAGATCCACACCCGGGAGATCCTGCGGCTCAAGAAGACGCTCAATTCCATTCTCGCTTCTCACAGCGGTCAGCCGCTTAAAAAAGTGGAAAAGGATACCGAACGGGATTTCTTCATGGGCGCTGAAGAAGCGGTCGCCTACGGTCTGGTCGATAAAGTCATCCAAAAAAGCCGGAAATAGAGGCGCTTATGGCGAACGATCATCGTCACGACGATACGCAAGTGGCGTGCGTTTTCTGCGGACGCAGTGTCGATAAAACGCCCAACGAGATATTCTTCCCCTCGCGGATCGAGGGCATGGCGATCTGCGGTTCCTGTCTGCGCAACGGCAATCAGTTGCTCGACAAGGAATTGGCCCGGCTCAAGGGTCAGGCCGCCACGCAGGCGGTGGCGAAACTTCGCGTCCCCGCCCCCAAGGAGATCCGGGCGGAACTCGACCGCTACGTCATCGGTCAGGACGAGGCGAAAAAAGTGCTTTCCGTCGCGGTGCACAACCACTACAAGCGGTTGAAATCCCGGTTGGAAAATCCCGACTCGCCGGATGAATTTGCGGAAGTCGAGTTGGATAAGAGCAACATTTTGCTCATCGGTCCCACCGGCAGCGGCAAGACCTTGCTCGCGCAAACCTTGGCGAAGATGCTGGATGTGCCGCTGGCGATCAGCGACGCCACCACCTTGACCGAAGCCGGCTACGTCGGCGAAGACGTGGAAAACATCCTGCTCCGGCTCTATCAGGCGGCGGGCGGCGATTTGGAAAAAACCCAGATCGGCATTATCTATATCGACGAGTTGGATAAGATCGGCCGCAAGAGCGAAAACCCCTCGATCACCCGCGACGTTTCCGGCGAAGGGGTCCAGCAGGCGCTGCTGAAAATTTTGGAAGGCACCGTCGCCAATGTGCCGCCGCAGGGCGGGCGCAAGCACCCCAATCAGGAGTTTCTGCACATCGACACCAAGAATATCCTTTTCATCTGCGGCGGCGCGTTCGTCGGGTTGGAAAAGATCATTCAGCGGCGCACCAATCATCAGGTCGTCGGATTTTCGGAAACTTCGGAAACGGGATCCGCTCCGGAAGAAAAAAGTACCGATCCCCAGAATATCTTTTCCGGATGCGAACCGGAAGACATCATCCGCTTCGGCTTGATCCCCGAACTGGTGGGGCGACTCCCGGTGATCACCGCCTTGGAAAAACTTTCCGCCGACGATTTGGTGCGGGTTTTGCAAGAGCCGAAAAATGCGCTGGTCAAACAATACCAACGGCTGTTGGCAATGGAAGATATTCAGCTGGAATTCACCGGCGAAGCACTGCGGGCGATCGCGGAAAAATCGGTCGCCCGGGGCACCGGCGCCCGCGGTTTGCGCTCGATCATGGAAAACCTCATGACCGATCTGATGTACGAAGCGCCTTCCTTCGGTAAACCGGGCAAGTGCGTGATCGACCTCAAGGCGGTCAATTCCGGAAAAGCCGGGAAAATCACTGCCCGCAGAAAATGAGCAATTCCGCCGACACTGAAGTGACGGTCCCGATCGTCCAAACCGTCGGCAACAACGACAGCCCTACTCCGGAGTTGGATGCGCTGTCGGTCAAGCCGCAGAAGCGTTACACCTTTATCCGTTCGATTGGATTCGGCGGCATGAAGGCGGTCTTGCTCGTCCACGATGCGGAAACCGACCGCGAAGTCGCCATGGCGCTGATGCCGGATTTTCGTGAGCGCCCCAAGCAGGATCTGGAACTTTTCGTCCACGAAGCCAAACTCACCGCCAAACTGGAACACCCCAACATCGTGCCGGTACACGACATCGGCATCGACGCTTCCGGCTCGCCCTATTTCACGATGAAGTACTTGCGCGGCATGCCGCTGGATGCGTTGTTGCGCCGGATCGCCGCCCGCGATCCCGCGGCGGAAAAATACTCGCTCGATCGACTTCTGCTGGTTTTCCTGCGGGTCTGCAACGCGGTGGACTTCGCCCACTCCCGGCAAATTTGCCACCTCGATCTCAAACCTGCCAACGTCAACATCGGGGATTTCGGCGAGGTCCATGTCTTGGATTGGGGGTTGGCGCAGGTCATGGATCGATCGGGGCAAGTCCCGAGTTTCCGTCACACCCACGGTACGCCGGGATTCGTCGCCCCCGAATGTTTGAATCACGACGCCCCGGTGGGGTTGCGCGCGGATATCTTTGCTCTGGGCGGATTGCTCTATTCGATGTTGGCATTGAAAACCCCGCTGTCGGAACTTTCCGCGCCGGAAATTTTCCGCCGCACCAGTCGCGGGCAGATCCCGCCGCCGTCAAAAGTGGCGCCGGAATCGTGGCATGTGCCGGCGGCGTTGGAAGCGGTGGCGATGAAAGCGCTCTCGCCCGATCCGACGCAACGCTACGCCAGTGTGGAGGAAATCAAAGCGGAAATTCGGGCGTTCAATTCCGGCTACGCGCTGCGGGCGGAAAACGCCACCCGGTTGCGGAAGCTCGGATTGTTTTTCCTGCGCAACCGGCTTTGGGTGGCGATCGTGGCGTTAGCGGCGGGGTTGATCTACTTTGCCGTCAAATACTATTTGCTGATCCAAAATCAGTAATTGACTTTTTCCAACTCGAAATACGCCCGGGCGTGCTGACAGACCGGACAGATTTCCGGCGCGGAATCGCCGACGTGGATATGACCGCAGTTGCGACACTCCCACCGTCTTTCCCCCACGCGCTTCCAGACGGCGCCGGTGCCGATGTTTTCCGCCAATTTGCGGAATCGCTCCTCGTGACGCTTTTCGATTTTCGCCACTCCGGCGAATTGGGCGGCAAGTTCTGCAAACCCCTCTTCCTGCGCCACGGCGGCAAACTGCTTATACATTTCGGTCCACTCCTCGCGCTCGAGCGCGGCGGCGCGCAGTAAATTGGTGTGAGTGTCGCTGATCCCCTCCAACGCCTTGAACCACAATTCGGCGTGTTCTTTTTCGTTGGCGGCGGTCTTTTCAAAGAGCGCGGCGATCTGCTCGTAGCCGTCTTTTTTTGCCCGGCTGGCGTAGTAGGTGTAGCGGTTGCGCGCCTGGGATTCCCCGGCAAAGGCGTAGGCGAGATTGGCGAAGGTCTTGCTTTCGGACAAATTCATTTTGGCACTCCTCTATAAGTGTTGACTTTTTTGCGGCGGGTAACTCCTCTATCCCCGTTGCCGCAACCCAATTCACCTATAGGCGGTTCGATGCCGAAATCAAGGCTCACGGCGCAAAAAAAATCGCTTTCCGTCGGCGGCGCGACTTACCGAATAAACGTTGCCGGCATCGTCGCGATACTTGCCCAACTGCAAGGGTATGCGAGTCGCCATTGCCGGGGGCTCGGCGCCGACCAACAGCGCGATCGGGGAAGTTTGGCGCAAGTCCGTCGCGACGCGTTCCGGGACTTCCGGGGCGATCTCGGCGGCGACCACGCCGTCTTTTTGCAGTGCGGCCGCGGCAAAGCGATTGGCGACCACCAAGGGGAAGCGGGCGATCATCGGGTGGCCGGGGAATTTTTTCATCATTTCCAAGTGGTGAAAATGAGTCGCCGCCACCGTTTGACCCGGGCAAGCTGCCAAGAGTTCGGCAAGGCGGCGTTCCGCCGCCGACAACTCCGGCTCCGGCAAGCAAGTCGGCAACTCGATCGCCGCCGATAATTCCGGCGCTTCGTCAGCACTTGCGGGGGCATCCAGCATCGCGTAAAACTCGGCGGCGCGGTGGGGCACTTTATCCGGTTGCCAATGCTCGGCAGCCGCCGCCCAAAACTCCCGGCGCAGTTGTTTCAGCGTACTTACCGGGGCGAAGATGTTGCCCTCAACTTGGCAAGTACAGTGGCGCACCCGGTACTTTTCCCCTGCCCCGAAAGCAAAAATTTCCCGCAAGGCTTCGGGAGTCAACGCCCGATTTTGCGCGGCGGCAAATTCAAGCTCCGCCCGCCACTGCCAATCGGGCAGTTGCGGCGAAGTTACGGCGATGCCCTGCGGGGTTACTTTCACCTGCAGATCGACCGGAATTCGCGGCGGCGGCAGTTGCCGCACCCGCCGGGAAAAATCAAAACCGTTTTCACCGATTTTAAAGAGATACCCGGCGACCGCTTGCGCGGGGAAACTTCCGGGGATATCGACCTCGTCGCCCCGCTTGCCGCACAAAATTTCCCGATCGTTGCGGAGCATCCGGGTGACGGAAAAACTTTCCGCCCCCTCGATCTCGCCGCCGGAAGCGGAAACCAACCGCACCCGGTCGCCCAAGTGCAGGCGATCCACCAAGGTCATCACCAATTTTTCGGGGGTGACGCGCCGAATTTTGGCACAGCGTTTGCCGAAATTGCCGGAAACGTCGGGATCGATCAATTTTTGGCGCGAGTGCGGGTCAAAGAATCCGCTACCGGCGCTCCGCCCGGCGGCGGAACCGAGCAAAACTTCCGCTTCCCGGCGGCGTTCCGCCGCATCGCTCGGCGTGGCGTCGCAAATTAAACGGTAGGCGCGGGAAACTTTCCACACATATTCCGGACCGCGCAGTCGCCCCTCGATCTTGAGCGAAGCGATCCCCCACTTGCGCAACTCGTCGACATAATCGATCCCGCACAGATCGGCGGGGGAAAAGAAAAACTTGCCGTTGAAGCGTTTGCGGCAGGGTTGTTTGCAGACTCCGCGATTGCCGCTGGCGCCGTAAAGCTGTTGCGACCACTGACACTGACCGGAAAGCGAACAGCAGAGCGAACCGTGGATAAAAACTTCCAACTCGATCGGAGCGCGTTCGGCAATGGCGCGGATCTCCGCCAACTCCAGTTGGCGCTCCAAGATCACCCGGGCAAAGTCGTGGCGCGCCGCATACTCCACCCCGGCGGAATTATGGATGCCCATTTGGGTGGAAGCGTGCAAGCGGAAGTGCGGGAAATAGCGGCGGACGATCTCCGCAACGCCGATATCCTGAATGATGAGCGCATCCGGCTCCAACTCCGTCAAGGTTTCCAGTTGCTCGCCCAGCGCGCGCAACTCCGAATCGAAAATCAGCGTATTGAGCGTGACGTAAACTTTTTTACCTTGCGTATGAGCAAAATCGATCACCCGGTGCAAGGTGTCCGGGGTGAAGTTTTCCGCCCGAAGCCGGGCGTTGAAGCGCCCCAATCCGCAATATACGGCATCGGCGCCGCCGTCGAATGCCGCCAGGGCGACTTCGGCGTTTCCGGCGGGAGCCAGCAATTCAATGGGGCGAAGATCCGGCATTGTTCTAACGTCGCCAGAATCGGCGTTCCAACTCTCGGCGCGTGATCGTGATCATGGTCGGCCGACCGTGCGGGCACAGCGTTCCCTGCCGGCACTTCCGAAGTTTGGCGAGCAATTCCTCCGCCTCGGAAATTGTCAGCGTGTCGTGCGCCTTGACCGCCGCTTTGCAGGCGGCGCGGGCGGCGAATTCCCAGTTGATCGGCATCTGCGCCTTGGCGTTTTCCAACAACTCGTCGAGCATAGCGTCGAAAAGTTCCGGAATGGTTTCCGGCGGATTGCGAAAGTTGCCCGGCAGGGCGCTGACTAAAATTTCGTTCCGCCCCACTCCCTCAAAAGCGAAGCCCAGGCGGTCAAAAATTTCCCGGTTGCGCAACAGCAAGCCGGTCTTTACCGGCGAGAGTTCCACCACCTGACCGATCAGCAACATCTGGGAAAACTCGGTGCCGCGAGCGAGATTTTCGGAAATTTCCTCAAACAGGATCCGTTCATGGGCGGCGTGTTGATCGACGACCACCAGTTCGCCGCCGCCGGAAGCTAAAATGTAAGTGTTGTCATACACCCCCAACACCTGTGTCGGCCAATTTCCGGCAAAGGTCGCTTCTTCCGGCAGTTTCGCCCGAATCTTCACCACCGGTTCGGTTTCCGGCACTTCCTCGGATAGATCGCTCAATCGCGAGGACTCTTTTTCCGGTTCGGCGGGAACTTCCGGAGCCGGTTCCGCTGCCGGTTGCAACGGCAACTGCTCGGCACTATCGACCTCGTAGCGGATTTGCGCCGCCTGCAGGATCTGCTCGACCGGAATGGAGCCGGGCACCGCCGGAGTCGCCGCCGCCGCCGGCAACGCGATCTCGATCTTGCCGTCGGCATTGCGGAGCGCATTACTGATCGCCGTACTTACCGCCTGCGCGACGATATACTCGGATTTGAAGCGCACCTCGCGTTTGGCGGGGTGAACATTGATGTCGAAATCTTCCGGCGGCTGTTCAATAAAAATAATCACCGGGGGGAAGCGACCGGATTCATCGGCGATCGTGCCGTAACCGCTTTTCACCGCCCGGTAAAGCACCGGGGATTCGATCGGTCGCCGATTGAGATAAAAACGCTGTTCCTTGCGCCCCGGGCGGTCAAACCCCGGCGCGGCGATCAATCCGAAAATGCGCATGGAGTTTTCCCGATGCTCCACCGGACGCATATTGGCGGCGTAACTCCGCCCGAAAAACTCCCTCACCCGCAATTCCAAGCTGGATTTGGCGGCGCAATCCAAAACCTTGCGCCGATCGATCGTCAAGGTAAAGCCCAATTCGGGATTGCCCAGCGCCAGGGCGATCAACGCCTCCTCGATGTGGCGCTCTTCGGTCGGATTGGACTTGAGAAATTTCTTTCGGGCGGGAGTATTGAAAAACAGGTCTTCGATCTCTAGCGTCGTGCCGACCGAGCCGCCGCACGGTTGAGTCTGTTGCAGCACTCCGCCGAGCACTTTCACCTCGGTACCGATCTGCTCGTCGGCGGTGCGGGTACGGATCGTCAACTTGCTCACCGCCGCGATCGACGGGATCGCTTCTCCCCGGAAGCCCATGGTGGAAATATGCTCGATGTCGCTCTCGTTGATGAGTTTGCTCGTGCCGTGCGGCTCCAAAGCGAGCAAGGCGTCTTCGCCATCCATGCCGCAACCGTTATCCTGCACCCGGATCAGGCGCAAGCCCGCCCGTTCCACCGCCACGTCGATCTGAGTGGCGCCGGCGTCGATAGAATTTTCCACCAACTCCTTTACCACCGAAGCCGGGCGCTCGACCACCTCGCCGGCGGCGGTCCCGGTGCTCAACTCGCGGCTCATCACCCGGATCTTGCTCATTTTTTTTCTCCGCAGTTGAAACAGCGCACCCATTGTTGGTCCATGCGGCAAAGTTCGGGAACTTCGGTGCGGCATTTTTCCGCCGCGATCACCTCGGAGCAACGGCCGAAAAAGCGACAACCGGCGGGGAAGTTTTCCGGCGACGGCACCATGCCGGGGATCGTTTCCAGTTTACCGTCGGTACCGCCCAGGTGCGGCACCGCCCGAAGCAAGGCGCGGGTATAGGGATGCCGGGGATTATCGATCAAATTCCGACAAGGAGACAACTCCACCACGTCGCCGGCATACATTACCGCAACTTTATCCGCCAGATTGGCGACGATGCCGAGATTGTGGGTGACCAGCAAGATCGCCATGTGGCGCTTTTCCCGCAGATCGGCGATCAGATTCAATATCTGCCGCTGGATCGTAACATCCAGCGCCGTGGTCGGCTCGTCGGCGATCAACAGCGACGGATTGCCCGCCAACGCCATGGCGATCATCACCCGTTGCTGCATGCCGCCGGATAGTTCGTGCGGAAAGGCCTTGATTCGGCTTTCCGGAGCCGGGATGCCGACGTCGGCGAGCAACCGGATGATCTCCTTTTGCTGATCGACGATCTCCGGGCGGTGCAACGTCAAGACTTCGGCGATCTGGTCGCCGATGCGAAAGACCGGATTGAGCGCCGCCGCCGGTTCCTGAAAGATGTAGGCGATCTCGCCGCCGCGAATTCGGCGCAACCTCCGGGGCGGCAAGTTGAGCAGATCGACGACTTCGCCGTTTTTACAGCGGAACTTCACCGCTTCGGCGGAAACTTCGGATAGATGCGGCGGCAACAATCCGCCCAGCGCCAGACAACTGGCGCTCTTGCCGCAACCGGATTCCCCGACCAGCGCCAAGATCTCCCCGGGCGCGAGGTCGAAACTCACTTCCCGGATCACCGGGCGGTGCGCGAAACTCACCGCGAGTTTCTTTACCGACAACAATATATCGCTATCCATAACCGAGGGATCTCCACCTTGTTTACCTATTCGTTGCTTGAATATAGCACTTTAAGTGAAAATTTTCCAGAGGAGCCGTGGAAATTATCAAAATAAGAGTGTATATTAGCTTCGTCATAAGGGGTTAGGGTCAAATATCGGGGAGTTGACAATGAACGAAGTTTACATCACGGGGCGGGGAATCGTATCGCCATTGGGCAATACCGTGGCGGTCAACGAGGCGGCACTTCGCAGTGGAAAAAGCGGCACGACCAGCGTGCCGGATTTTGTTGAGCGCCAGTTGTATAGCACCGTCGGCGGGGTGGCTTCGATCGAACCCGATCCGGAGTTGATCGACCGCAAGAAGTTGCGCTTCTGCACCGCCACTTCGATCATGTCGATCGCCGCCGCCAAAGAGGCTTTTGCCGAGGCAGGTCTCACCCCCGAAGACACCCGCGGCAAAAACATCGCCATGATCAGCGGCGTCCCCGACAGCAACTCGCAGGAGATCCACGACAACTCGATCACCTATGAGCGCAGCGGTTACCGGATCCGCACCATTTCCCCCTGCGCGGTCTCGCGGATCATGCCCTCGAGCGCGGTCTCGTTGCTTTCCATGACCTTTGGCACGGTGGGTGAATCCTACGATATTTCCGCCGCCTGCTCCAGCAGTTCCGTCGCCATTATGAACGGAGTTCGGCTGATCCGCAGCGGCCTTTACGATCAGGTATTGGTCGGCGGCGCCGAGGAGATCGACTGGTGCCTTACCATCGGCTTTTGCGCCTGCCACGCTTTGAGCAAAAACTTCAACGACACCCCGGAGCGCGCCAGTCGCCCCTTTGACCGCGACCGCGACGGTTTCGTCATGGCTTCCGGAGCCGCCTATATCCTCTTGGAATCGGAACGGAGCGTCAAAGCGCGGGGAGTTCGCCCGATCTGCCGGGTAAGCGGCATCGGCGCCAACAGCAACGCGCTCGATATGGTGGTGCCGGATGCCGGTTCCAGCGCGGCGGTGATGCGCATGGCGTTGGCGGATGCTCAACTGAAACCCTCGGATATCGGTTACATCAACACCCACGGCACCGCCACTCCGGTCGGCGACCCGGTGGAAATGGCGGCGATCAAAGACGTTTTCGGCAGCAAGGTCGCCATCAACAGCACCAAGTCCCAGACCGGGCACATGATCGGCGCCACCGGCGCCGCCGAGGCGATCTTCACCTCGATCATGCTGGATAAACATTTTCTTTCGCCGTCGATCAACTGCGAAAATCCCGATCCGGAATTCAGCTGGGCGGATATCGTCCGCTCCTGCCGCACCGGTACTACGGAAATCCGCCATGCGCTTTCCAACAGCTTCGCTTTCGGCGGTTCCAACTGTGCGTTGGTGTTTTCGGAGCCGGGGCTCTGATTTTTCGGCAATACGATGACTCCGGAAATCATCCGCCAGCTGAATGTCGCCACGCGTTTCCCCGCTCCGGCACATCCCCCGTTTGCCCCCTTGCCGGAAGCCGCCTGGCGCAACGGCATGATCGTGCGGATGCCCAATCATCTGGGCGATGCGGTCATGGCACTGCCGGCGTTGGCGGCGTTGCGAAGCCTCGTTCCCGAGAGCTGCGCCCTCGTGGTGACGGCTCCGGCGGGTCAACGCGATCTCTACGCCGCCGTGCCGAAACTCGTAAATAGCTTTCTGCCGCTGATCCCCCACGCCGCGTGGGATCAAAAGTTGCGCCACCAGATATTCCGGTACCGCTTGGGAGTCGGGGTGCTTTTCAATAATTCTTTCCGCGACGCGTGGTCGTTGCGGCGCTCCGGAGTGCCGAATCTTTTCGGTTACGCCGCCCGGTGCCGCGGTTGGCTGTTGCGCGGCGCGCTGCCCCTGCCCCGGCGACCAAAACAAGCGGCGTGGAAGATCCATCAGGCCAATCTTTACTACGCGATCGCCGCGGCGCTGGGCGCGCCGAAGTGGTCGGGGGAAATGATCGATTTGGAAGTTGCCGAGCCGCAACTTCTGCCGCCGCAACTGGCGGTATGGCGCGAGGCTCCCAATCTTTTGCTCATCGCCTCCGGAGCCGCCTACGGCGCCGCCAAACGCTACCCGGCGGACTACTACCACCGCATTGCCGAGTTCCACCTGGGGCAAGGCGGCACCGTCGCCGTGGTCGGCTCGCAATCCGAATGGGCGATCGGCGAAGAGGTGATCGCCAACTTGCCGGCGGATCGCGCCGTCAATTTGAGTGGCAAGACCGCCAATCTCGCCGAACTCATGTGGCTGATCAAACAATCAAAGGCGGTCGTCGCCAACGATTCCGGGATCATGCACTTGGCGGCGGCGCTGGGGGCGGAGGGCATCACGGTTTTCGGCCCGACCGACTACACCTCGACCGCGCCGATATCCCCGCGTTGGCACATCATCAATGCGGCGACGGAGTGCTCCCCCTGCTGGCGCCGGGTCTGCCCCCGGGGCGACAATCTTTGCATGCGCCAACTGCTCCCCGAAGTCGTCATCGCCGAATTGCAGAAAATCGGGCAATAAAAAACCGCGCCGCCGTTGCCGGAGACGCGGGATTTTTCTTTGGGGAACTTATCGCTGCTGCGGGCGCATCTGCGGGAAAAGGATCACGTCCCGGATCGCTTCGCAACCGGTGAGGATCATCACCAGCCGGTCGATGCCGACGCCCATGCCGCCGGCGGGGGGCATCCCCTGCTCCAAGGCGACGAGGAAGTCCTCGTCCACCTTGTCCTCGACCCGATCGCCCTCCTGATAATTCTGCCGGAATTGATCCATCAGGCGCTGACGCTGAATTACCGGATCGTTGAGTTCACTGTAAGCCGGCGCGACTTCCACGCCGTTGATGCCCAACTCGAAAACGTCGACCAGCGACGGATCGTCGTCGCACCCCTTGGCAAGCGGGAGCAACTCCACGGGCAGACGCATCACAAAGGTCGGCTGAATGTTGTTCGGCTCGACCAGCTTTTCATACAGTTCGTTGGTGACCTCGAGGTCGCTCATCTTTTCGTTGACGTCCAACTTCAGAGCCTTGGCGCGTTCCAACCGTTCGGCGGGGGTGATGTCAAACCAGTCGGCGCCGCCCTTTTCCCGCACCAAGTCGTGATAGGTGACCCGGCGCCACGGCGGGGTGAGGTCGATAACTTTGCCGTTGCCGTGATCGATCTTGAGCGTGCCGACCACTTTCATCGCCACGGTGGTGATCATGGTTTCGATCAGTTCCATCATCGAACGGCAGTCGCCGTACGCCTGATAGATTTCCAACATGGTAAATTCGGGATTGTGGCGGCGGCTCATACCCTCGTTGCGGAAGTTGCGGTTGAGCTCAAAAACCCGCTCGAAACCGCCGACCAGCAACCGCTTGAGATACAGCTCGGGAGCGATCCGCATGAACATCGGCATATTGAGCGCTTCAAAATAGGTCTTGAATGGATTGGCGGAAGCGCCGCCGGCAATGCCCTGAAGCATCGGGGTTTCCACTTCCATAAAGCCGCGCCCTTCCAAGAAGCGGCGGATCTCGCTGATGATCGCACTGCGCTGTTTGAAAACCCGCACCACTTCGGGGTTGGAGATCAAATCCAAATAACGCTGACGATAGCGCTGCTCAACATCGACCAAGCCGTGGAATTTTTCCGGCAACGGCCGCAGCGCCTTGGAAAGCAACGTGCATTTTTTCACCCGCACCGTCAGTTCGCCCATTTTGGTACGGAAAAGCTCGCCGTCGACACCGACGATATCGCCGACATCCAATTTCTTGACCAAGGCAAACGCCTCGTCGCCCAGATCCGACTTGCCGGCAAAAAGCTGGATCTTGCCGGAACTGTCGCGCAGATCGGCAAAAATGGATTTGCCCATGCCGCGTTTTGCCATCAGCCGCCCGGCGACCCGGCAGACCGGGCCGGGAGTTTCCGATTCAGCTTCCGGAACCGGCAACTGCCGGACATCGGCAATCATCTGCACATTGTCAAAGGCGGCGCCAAAGGGTTTGACCCCGGCGTCCTCCCACTCCTGAAGTTTGGCGATCCGCTGGCGGATGATCTCGTTCAACGCCCCCTGCTCCTGCGGGCGATCCTCGGTAACTGCTTGGCTCATATTTACCTCTCTTTATATTGAAAAAGCAAAAACATTCGGTCGTCTATATAAAATAACACCATTCGGCGGCGCTTGCAATCCATACTTCCGCTTCGCCACCGACAAAAGTCAATATTTTATCAAGTCGGCGAACTCCGCGCCGACCACGCCCGCCAAGTCTTCCGGCGAAAGTTTGACGCACAGACCGACCTTTCCGGCGGAAACCGAAATGAAGTCGTAAAGCATGGCGCTTTCCTCAATAAAAGTGGAAAACGCCTTTTTCATGCCGATCGGGGAACAGCCGCCGTGGATGAAGCCGGTCAACGGCAAAAGCTGTTTCTGCGGGATCATTTCGATACTTTTGCTGTGGGAAACCCTGGCGGCTTTTTTGAGATCGAGTTCCCCGGTGGCGGGGATCACGAAAACGAAGTTTTCCCGGTCGGGATTGACCGTCACCAAAGTTTTGAAGCACTGCTCCGGCGGAATGCCGATCTTGACGGCGATCGACTTGGCGTCGATCAGACCGTCGGCGATCGGATATTCGCACGGCACGTAACTTACCTGCGATAACTCCAGCAACCGCAGAGAATTGGTTTTGACCGGCAAGGCGTTATTCCTCTACCTTTTTCGGCAAAACTCCGGGGATGCGGTCGATCGCCCGCTCCACCATATCCGGGGAAACCACCTTGGTGCACTCGATTTCGCGCGGAGTACCGAGGTGCCGGGGACACCAAACCGGAACTTTCATATCAAAGAAAAGATTGCTGTCGTTCCAACAGCCGTGGCAGAAGTGGAAGTTGGTCACCCGGTAAGGCGTGGGAAATTCCGAACCATCCAGCGTGAAGCCGGAGATCATCACCACCGGCACGTTGCAGTTCCACGCCAACCACGACAACCCGCTGGGCAAGCCGATGAAAAAGGCGGCGTGCTGCAAGAGCGCGATCCGCTCGGTGATCGGCTTGCGCCCGGTGAAATCCTCCGCTTCGGAAGGCACGGTGTATTTTACATTGTTGAAATAAAGATCGTGGTCGCGGTCGATGACCAGGACCCGATACCCCCGCGCCTTGAGGCGGCGGATCAGGATATTCCACCCGTCGGGGTAATTCCAATACTTCGCCGGGTTGGTCGCCATCGCGGAAATGCAGACAAACGGCTCGGGGAACGGCCGCGGACTATCCAGTTTCAAGTTGATTTTCAGCGGCTTCGGCTCCAAGCCCAAAAGTTTGGCGACCGACCCCTGCATACCGAAATTCTGGTGATCCGAGGGGCGCCAACTTTTGCGCTCCTTGGGGAAGATCGCCAAAAAGTAGCAGGCGTACCCCTCCAACCGGGGGCGCCCATTCAAATTGTGGAACTCGATTTCCGGGTAGCGCTCGGCGATGATCCGGATCAGCCATTCGCCGCAGTAGCACTTTACTTTGCAACCGCGGACCCGGCGGAATTCCTCGGCGTAGGGCATCCACGCCAAATTGTCGCCCAACCCGCCATCGGGAATGACGATCGAAACCTCTTTGCCTTGGCAATCAAATGTGTGAGTGAATACCGCCTTGCCGCTCCGGTTGTCGATCAACTCGATCCGCCAGGGGATGTAGTATTTGCGCTCGCCCACAAACATCCGGTCCCCCGTGTAGGGGTAACTTTCCAGCAGCATGCCGCTTTCGGTATCGTAGGCGTTGATGCGGTAATCTCCCTTGGGCGCGAGGATACGGAAGCCGTGACAGAAATCGTAAAATATCTTATTGTCATCGGTGAAAAACGGCATATCCGACATTCTCACCGTAGCTTCGGCGTTGCGGGGATCGGGACCGATCTCCGGCCCGATCGGCGGCACGGAATTGACCTTTGCCTGCTCTACCGAGAGAGAACTGGTATTTATGTTGGCATTGGTCAGTTGATATTGAGCCGTACGCGCCCCGGCGGCGAGCATCGGAGTCCGGAACTCATACTGCGGCAATTTCTTTTCGTCGCTCATAGCAAATCCACCCCTTTAAAATCGAAAATGCGAACTTAACCCTGCTTGCTCGAAGCAATTTTAAGTTCGCAACTCCGGGGGAGAAAACCCCAAGAAAGCGGCTTATCTCATAGCCGCCAGCCCAAGACTACCCGGCTGACGTGCTCAAACGTGAGGGGGAGCGGACTCTCCCAGTTGCGATACAGTCGGCGGCACTTCGCCGTTACCCGTCGGCAAATGGCACTGACCGTACAGCAAAAACGTTCGCAAATCCGCCGGATCCGATAGGTGCAGCGGGAAATCACCGCACCGATCGAGATCGAGAGCGTTCTGGCGAATTCCGGCATCGGGAGCGACACGGAAAAGCCTAACTCCGCGCGCTCCCCGCGAATACCGAAAAAGTCGCCGATCCGATTTTCACCGGCAAAGCCAAACGCGACTTCAGCCGACGGCAAAACGCCGCAGAAGGAAATCGCCAGATCCGGAGAGAACTCCGCATCATTCAGTTTGCCGATGAAAATCATGATCTGATCAAGTCCCGGACTTACTTGTTCTCGGTCTTCTGCAACACGCCGGCTTCGACCAATTTATCGATCAGCTGCTGCATCCAGTTAAAGGTCGCCAGGAAGGCCTGCGGGGGCATGATGACCCGGACGTTGCTCTGGGGAACCGGAGCCTGCCCGTCGCCTTCCGGCTGGAGGGTCACAAAATCAAAACGAACCATCCCGCCCGCGAAGTGAATCTGCCCGAGACCGTCAGCAAAAAGTTCTTTCTTGTCAGCCATTTTTACAATTCCTTTTCTTTTTTGATGTTTTTTCACGCCTGATGTCCGGGTAAAAACATCATCCGGCTGTCTGCCGGCGGAAAAAGGTTTGCCTTTCTCCGGCTCTATAAAAGATACCACACTTTTGCAATTTTGTCAAGTAAAAACCCGTACAGATGCGGTTTTTTGGCAAAAAAACGCGGTTTTTCCTTGAAAATTCACCATTTCGGCAGTAATCTATATAAGGTACATTTTTGGATGCGCGTTCATAAGCACCGGGTGAACCGCCCGGCGCTGACAAATCATAAGGAGTGTAAAATGAACGACAGAATCAAGTTTTCCGGCCATACTATGGGTATGGGAAGAGAAGGAATGAGGGAGCGCCTGGATATCTACGAGGCGATCCGCCTTTTCAAGGAAATCGGTTATGACGGCGTGGAAGTCCGCGTCGCCAAAGACGGTCAGATCAACAGCGAAACGTTGACCAACGCCGAAGCCAAGAAAATTTACAAAGCGGCGAAAGACGCCGGCATGGAATTTTCCTGCTTGGTCAGCTATTATCAGGATTTCGTCCGCCCCGAGGCTCGTGGCAACGTCATCAAGAATCTGAAGCGCGTCGCCGAGATCGCCCAGATCCTGCATTGCCCGTTGATCCGCGTTTACGGCGGCATTGAGCCGTGGAGCACCGCCAAGGTCGCCGAGATCGACAATAATGGCGAAAAGCAACACATCGCCGTGCCCGGTTTCTGGTTCTGCGATTGCTGGAGCCTCACCGTTTCCGGTATCCGGGAAGTCGCCGAATACGCCGCGAAGCTGGGCGTCGGCATCGCCGTGGAAACCCACGTCGGCTCGATGACCATGAGCATCCGCGACACCGTCCGTCTGGTCCAAGACATCAACATGGCCAACGTCGGTATCCTCTTTGACTACGCGTGGGTCGAGCTCGCCGGCGTCGAAGTCGGTGCCGAGGCGGTTCGCGCCGCCGCGCCCTACATCGTCCACTGCCACGTCAAGGATTGGACCTTGGAACAGCGTTTCCCGATCAAAAAGACCTCCTGCCTCATGGGCAAAGGCACCGTCCGCTGGCCGGAAGTGCTCACCGAACTCAAAAATGTCGGTTACACCGGTTACATCAGCGACGAGTACGAGAAGTATTGGTATCCGAAAGAATTGCCCGATGCCGAAATCGGCATGAAGCACAACCTTGATTACATCAAGAGCTTCATCCAGGCTTCGGATAAACCCGCGAAAAAGACGGTAGCCAAAGCCAAAGCGGCGAAGGCGACCAAGAAAGCGGCGAAACCCGCCAAGGCTGCTGCCAAAGCGGTGAAAGCGGCTAAACCGGCGAAGCCGGCGAAAAAAGCCGCCAAGGCCGTGAAGCCGGCCGCGCCGAAAAAGGCGACCGCTAAAAAAGCGACTGCCAAAAAGGCGACCAAGAAACGGGCTTAATTCCCGCTTGGGATAATTCAGTACGGGCGGCAGTTTTGCCGCCCGTACTTTTTTTCATCTTTTAGTTATTTTAGACTTGCAAAACCACTTCCCCGGCAGTAGATTATCCACCGGAGATAAAAGTCTGGCTCGACAATTATTTTGGTAAAATGAAATTCCGCTTTACTCTGATCGAACTCTTGGTCGTCATCGCCATCATCGCCGTGTTGGCGGGAATGCTCGTGCCCAGTCTGCAGCGGGCGCGGGAAAGTGCCCGCACCACCACCTGCATCAGTAATTTCAAGCAGATCGCCTCGGCGCTCCCGATGTACGGCTCCGACAACAACAATTTCCTGCCCGGGCCGCAGTACGCGCTGGTCTTCAACCCCGTCGGTTTTGATTTTGAATACTTCGGCGGCACCAATACCCTGATGTTCGGTTTGGATGCCTATATCCACTCGCTGACCACCGACAGCAGCGGCCGCTACAACTCCACCGGGATCTGGTTGTGCCCGAGCAATGAAGCGGCACTTAACGCCAAACCGACGGATCGGCGTTGCCTTGTAGTAAGAAGCGGCAAAAGCACTTCACCGTACTACTATCCTTTCGGCTACCCCGGCTTGACCAAGCCCAAGCGGATGAGTCTGCTCGCCACCGGCAACACCTCCAAGGTGGCGCTGGTCGCGGAACTCAACAAAAATACGACTTCCGCCTATGCAAATATCGAACCGGCGCACAACGGCGCCACGATAACGCTTTACGGCGACCTGCACGTCGAACCCGTCCTCGGCAAAAATATCTGGCACGACCCCAGCGAGGACAAGTGATCGTTACCAATATAGTAAAATATAAATAGACACAGCAAGGACTCTCGTATGTTCAACCCGATTTTTGTCGAAGACTTCACCGTTTCCCGCGGTTCCGCGCCCGCCAACTGGGAAAAAGTCAAGTACAGCGCCAACACTCCGGAAGCGTTGGTGGTCAAAAACGGCCGAGGCGAAATGATCGTTTCCGGCGACTGCTACATGCCGATTTTGGGGGAACTTGCCGACGGCAAGGTGGAAATTGAGTTCACGGTCGCCAAATACGACCCGGCGTTGTTCTATATGCTGCGGGTGGATTTCCGTTACGACGCCTTTCGCCGCCGGGGACTTTCCGCCCGCTTGGTGAAAACTCCCGACGCGGATCGGGCAAAATTGTGCTACGGCACGCTGGCGGAAAACGTCTTTACCTCGCTCGCTGAAACCGAGGTGGATTTGGCACCCGCGGAACTCGCCGGGCAAAATCGCTTTGCCATAGAGTTTTCCGGCGATCAGTTGACGATCGAATACAACGCTCACGCGGCGAAGTTTTCCGATTGTCCGGCGGGGAGCGGGCGCATCGCATTGGGGCGCGGCAATTTCTTTGACATCGTCCGGCTGAATAAAGTTACGATTTTCGGGTCGGAACCCCTTACCCCTGCCGAAACCCGCAAACTCCACCTCCGGGTGAATCCGGCGCAGACCAGCGACGAGTACCCGGTTTTCGCCGACTTGACCTTGACGGAGTACGCCGACTTTTTTGAAGCCGAGCTGACCCTTTCCGGCGGCTCCCACCTTTCCCCGGCGGGCGAAGGCAACTACCACGTGATGCGCTTTGAAAAGATCGTCCGCCCCTACTTAAAAGTCATCACTGCCACCGAAGACTGCAAGTACACGCTTTACGACGGTACGCTGATGCTCCACTGCAAGGAGATCGCCCCGGTCTTTCACTACGGCACGATCTACCCCCTGCCCGAGTGGCCCTTTAGCCGAAAAATCCGTTTCGTCAAGCCGCAGGGCGATTTCCTGCTCGCAGTAGGCGGCGAGGAATTTTTCTACGGCAACTTGACCGAACAGAAAACCACCCCGGCGGAAACCGTCTTTACGCGAAACGGCGAGGTGCTCTTTACCGATTTTGCCGTACTGGAAAAAGATCATCTGCAAATTACGCTGAATAGTCCGGTCGATCCCGACTTGGCGGCGCGGATCCCGAAAGACGATCCCCGTTACGACCGGGTCATGGCTTTTTTGGCGAACAATCATTACTTCCTTGCCGGGCGGGAACTGACTTTTGAATTTGCCGTGACCGGTTATCAGATACCCGCCGAGGTGGAGATCCGCTTTGAAGACGCCTTTTTGCGCGACCGCGGCAAAATCGACGCCGAAGCGGGAAAAGTGGAGATCATCGAGGTAGCCAAGCTCCGCACCCTGCAACGCCGGAATTATCGCTTCACCCTGCCGGAACTGCCGGTCGGAGTCTATCACCTCGCTTTAACGTCGCTCGACCCCACCCTGCCCGGAAGCCGCCGTTTCGCCTTTGAGGTGATGCCGCGCGACGCCGGTGCGCCGACCGCCGCGGAAACTTCGGGGTTGCCCACCATTCATACTTGCTTTACCGAGACCCGGGGGCTGGATACCGACGGCTTCGACCCCTATCGGGCGACGCCGGGCAATATCGCGCACTACGTTTCCATTTGCGACTTTTTGCCGTGGTTCGCCCGCAAGTATCACCTCGTGCCGACTTTGCACGCCTTTGGGCGGCGTTACTACGCGTGGTTGGGGTCGCGCTGTACCGACGCTTGGCACATTGCCGAAAACCGCGACCTGCTCAAAGATGCCGACTACGCCCATATCGGCGTCGAGTTGCAAATGGGCGGGATATTCGGTTACTACCGCGACTATCTCCTGCAGGATTTCATCGCCTTTGCCGAAAGCAGCGGCGACGCCTTTTACGATGTGGAAAAGTTGAAAAAACTCGCCGCCGCGGGCGAGCGTTGCCCGGATGAGTATCTCGATCACACCATATCGTGCCACTGGCCGCAGTGGGCGGACTTCGCCTCGCGCCGCGCCAGCGACCGCTTGCAAAAAGCCCTCGAGGAACTTCGGCGCGACAACCCCAAACTCAAGTTTGCCAAATATGGCCCCGCCGCCATTTACGGCAGTTGCTATCGGGGCGCGGAAATGCTCAAGTATATGTGCGCCTATTACTTCCGCCCCGATCAGGTCGGTTTCCTGCTCTATGAGGATTATCCGGAAAGCTGCGACTATTTGCCGCACCGCGGATCGTTTTTCCTCGGCACGATCGCGATGACCATGCCGGAGTTGCCGCTCACGCCGGAACTTTACAGCCCCGGCACACAGGGGTGCCCCGACGGCGCGGTGTTTTTCGCGCATCCGCCATTTGGCTTGGGCACCCGAAACATCCCGCCACTGATTAAAAATCGTATGTACGAGTACGTTTACGCCACCGCCTATTGGGACGAAGCGGGTTTCGGCTTCTGGAACCGCTTCGGCTTCCAGTTGGGCTTGATGCGCTTTGAGGCGGAACGCACGGAAAACTTCCTGCGCGCCTGGGGCAATATCCAAAGCAATCTCCCGGTGGCGCCGCTTCGCAGCAGCGCTTACGTTTACAGTTGGGATTCCTGGCTTGCCAACGACCGCAGCGGCGTAGTGCAAAAGGGCGAAGAACAAGCCGAGGGCTCGTCGATCAACGTGCTGAAAACGGCGACGGAGTCCATTCCGTTCTGCGCGGAAGCCTCCGCCGACGCCGGGGTGCTTTCCGGCTTCCAGCTGCACGACGGCAATCTGGAAAAACTTATCCCTGAAAACGTGGATATCCTCTTTTTGCCGCCGATCGCCGGGATAAAACCGGAAGTGCTGGCAAAAATTCGTCAACTCTACGCCGCCGGGGTGTCTTTGGTCACCTTTGAAAATGTCGGCGAACTCGCCGATCTTTTCGGAGTAGTCGATACCGGGAAATTCACCCCGGTAACCCAAATGACCGGTACGCCGGGCTTCCTGCCGGAGCAAAAGGAATTTATCGCCGATGCCCGCTTCGGCGGTCGCTACGCCGCCGCGGGGGCGGAGGTGCTGATCTCCGGCGAGACCCCGGTTCTGTTTGCCCATAGCAACGGCAAGGCGACGGCATACTTTTTCAACGCGCCGCCCACGGCGTCGATCGTCGATATGTTGCCGGAACGCTTCGGCAGTATCGGCAGAATGGTGATGAGCCAGCTGATGAAGTTGGCGGTGGCGGAGATCCACCGCCGCAGCGGCGACGCCGGGGCGACCACTGATTGCGGTCGGCTGATCGGCGCCAAGACCGCCGACGGCGCCGTGCTCGTCGTTTCCAATTTCGAGCGCTATGAACGCCCGGCGACCGTGACCTTCCGCAAACTCAATGCCGATCAAAAACTCGTTTCCTGCGACGCTCCGCACACCATTTTGGCGGAAAACGAAGCGGAAATCACCATCCGGGTGCGCCTGCGTTGCGCCGATACTGCATTTATGATCTTTAAATAAACATAAGGAATTTGCCATGAAAAGAGCCCTGCTGTTTTTAGCCTTGATGACGATCAGTATGCTCCCGGCGGTGGAGCCGTTGTTGCTCAAGGATACTTTTCAAATCACTCGCGGCACCGTGCCCGGCAACTGGGAAGTGATGAAGTACAACGCGCTCCCGGTGGTGGCGATCCGCATGGAAAACGGCAAATGCCGGCTGATCGGTTCCGGCGACTGCATGATGCCGATCACCGGTCAACTTGCCGACGGCGGCGTAACAACCGTCTTTACGGTGGAAAAATACAACGCCAAGTACCCTTATGCGATGCGGATCGATTTCCGTTTCGATCCCTTCACCCGGCGCGGGCTCTCGGCGCGCTTTGTCAAGGTGCCCAAGCAGGATCGGGCGGTCATGCTGCTCGGCACGGTGTGCGACAATCACTTCACCGAGATCGCCCAGCAGACCTTTCCCCTCAAAGCCGATGAACTTGCCGCCGAAAGCCGCTTTTCGGTCTTTTTCCTTGACCGAAAAGTCGTTGCCAAGCTCAACGATCACGAGGTCGTATTTGACAATGCGCCGCTCGGCGCCGGGCGGGTGGCGATCGGCCGATTCCAGTTCCCCGACATCGTAACGCTCAAGGAAGCCGCCATTTACGGTAAGGAAGAGTTGGTCGCCGCCGGAGAAAAGAACTTCCGGGTGCGACTGGCGCAAAAGAGCATTTTCATCGACCCGATCTACTGCGACGTCAAATTGCAGGACTTCGGTACGTTTTGTCAGGCGGACCTCGAAGTTTCCGGCGGTTCGTTTTACACCAAGCCCGGTCAGGGCAACTACCACGGCAGGCGGGCGGAGATATTGACCGATCCCTATCTCAAGATCGTTACCGATCAAAGCGCCGACAAGATCATGCTGCACAAGGGCACTTGGCACCTGGGCGTGCTGGAATTGGCTCCGGACTACTTCTATGACATCCTCAACGAGCGCCCGGAGTGGCCGATGAAGCGGACTATCCGCTTCGTCAAGCCGGACGGGGATTTCCATTTGGTCCTCGGTGCCGAGCGACTCCACTATTCGCTCTATCAGGAACTGGCGGAAAGTCCGAGCGAAACGGCATTTGATCTCACCGGCAAAGTGCTGGAAAGCGTCTTCCCCTACTCGACCGGTCGGGTCAAGGTGGAGCTTAAAAGTTCTTCGGATAAGGAAATCATTGCCCGGATCCCCAAGAGCGATCCGCGCTACGACCAGGCGGTCAATTTCGCCAGAAAAAACCACTTTTTCATCGAGGGCGAAAAGCTGAAGTTCGATTTTGAAATTTCCGGAGCGGAACTTCCCGCCCAAGTCGAGATCGACCTCGAAAACGCCTTTATGGAAAAGATCCGCCCGGTCGAAGCTGCCGCCACCGAGTTGCCGACGATCGATTTCGGGGTGCGGAAACTGGCGGCGCGGAAATATTCGCTCGAGTTGGAGCAACTCCCGGTCGGGGTCTATCATCTGCGGCTCAAAGCTACCGATCCGACGCTCCCGGCGGAAAAGCACTTCGCCTTTGAAGTGATGCCGCGCGACGTCAATGCGCCCCCTGCCCCCTTGCAGTCGGGAATGCCTTTCCTGCACTGCATGCGGACCGAGACTCGCGGCAATCAGTGCGACACTTTCGACCCCTATCTCGACGCCACGGTCAACTCGCCGCACTACACCGCTTTGGCGAACTTCCTGCCGTGGTTCGCCCGCGACAACAAGATCATCCCGACGATTCACGCCTACGGGCGAAAATATTTCGCGTGGCTGGGCTCGCGTTGTCTGGATAAGTGGCACATCGCCGACAATTTGGACATCCTCAAAGAGGCGGACATCGCCCACATTGGGGTGGAACTGGAAGCCGGCAGCAACTACGGCTACTACAAAAGCTACAAGTTTGACGATTTCATCGCCTTTGCCGAGACGACCAAAGATCCTTTCTTTGATATAGCGGAAATGAAAAAGCTCCGTGCCGAGGGCAGGAACTGCCCGATCAAATACTACAATCACGCGATCAAAAACTACCTCGTCGAGTGGTTGGAGTTCGCCAATCGCCGCCTCGCCCAACGGGTTCGGGATCAGTTGGAACTTCTTCGCAAGGACAATCCCAAACTCAAAGTGGGCTGGTATGGACCGACGCCGATCTACAACAGCCGCAACCTCGGTCTGGAATCGTGGAAAGCGATGTCCAGCTACTACTTGACCAAAGATGAAGTCGGTTACTTTATCTACGAGGACTACCCGGAATCCTGCGATTATCAGCCGCCGCGCGGCTCTTTCCTGCTCGGCGCCCTTTCGATGTACCAGCCGGATTTCGCTTTCACGCCGGAAATCTATCGCAACAGCGGCGGCAATCCCGATGGCGCATTGATCTACGCGCACCCGCCCTTTGGTAAATCGACCAACTGCTGGCCGATCCGGGTCAAAAACCGGGTTTACGATTATGTTTACGGCACGGGTTACTGGGGCAAAAATGGCTTCGGCTTTTGGAACCGCTTCGGCTTCCAGGCCCGCGTGGATATCGCCGACGAGCAGATACAAAACCTCATCCGCGCCTGGGGCAAGATCACCCGGCATCTGCCGGTGGCGCCGCTCAAGACCAGCGCCTACTTATTCAGTTGGGATTCGTGGAACGCCAACGCCAAAAATGCCAAGATCATCGAGCCGGAGGAGAAAAATGGCGAGGGCGCCAAGATCGCCACGCTCATCACCGCCGGGGAATCCCTACCTTACGCCGCCGAAACCGCCGCTGCGCACAACATTCTCAACGGCTTCCAGTTGCTGGAGGAAAACCTCGCCACGCTCCCGGCGGAAAAAGTGGATATCCTCTTCCTGCCGCCTTTGCGCGGCATGAAAGCGGAAACGCTTGAAGCTATCCGCAAACTGCACGCCAGGGGCGTGTCGCTCGTCACTTTTGAGCGCGCCGACGGTCTGGAAGATCTGTTTGGCGTGAAAGACAGCGGCGAATTCAAGCACATCGAAACGATCTCCGGCACGGCAAACTTCCTGCCCAAAGAGAGAGAGTTCATCAATGAGGAGCGTTTCGGCGGCAGTTACGTCGCCGACGGCGCCGAGGTGTTGCTTGCCGGCGACACCCGCCCGGTGCTGACGGCGAAACGCAACGGCAAATCGACGGCGATCTTTTTCAACGTCGCCCCGACCGCCGCGATCCCGGATATGCTCCACGAGCACAGCGGGCTGGGACGGGACAATATGAGTCAAATACTCTCGCACGCGATCCGCGAGATCCACTCCCGCTTCGGCGATGCCGACGCCACGAGCACTTTCGGGCGGCTCTTGGGGGCGGAAACTCAAGACGGCGTGGTGTTGAGTCTCTTTAACCGCACCGAGCAGGATCAGATTTCCACCGTGACTTATCGCAAGAAAACTCCGAGTCAAAAACTCGTATCCTGCGACGTGCCGCACGAGGTGTTGGTCGATAACGACACCCGACTGGTGATCCGGGTCAAACTGGAGCCTTACGGGGCGCCGTTTATCGTCGTCAAGTAACCAAAACGCAGATTTTTTGGTAAAAATTTTTGCTTTTTTGCCATTACCGTGCTATATTCTTGGTAGCTGTGGGCAAGAGACCACACAAAAAAAGGGAGATAAAAATGAAAAAAATCCTCGTGTTGGCGGCGGTTGCTGCCGGAGTGCTCTCGGTGAGCGCCATTGATTTCAGAGTCGAGTGCGAAAAGTTCAATATCGTGGGTGAACCCGGTAACAAAGCCGGCGTCAGCAAAATGGGCTCCGCCTCTGAGGGTGAGTTGATGTTTTTCGGTGAGGGCAAGGTCGGTGCCACCGCGGTCGCCAAGATCGACATCCCGGAAAGCCAAAAGTACTACATTTGGGTCCGCGACTACTCGATGAACGGCAAGAGCCGCAAGGGTACGATCTCCGTCACCATCGACGGCAAGTCCAAAAAGATCGGTACTTTTGGCGACGATGCTACCCCCAGCGGCAAGGGCGGCGTCTGGATGTGGACCAAGGCGCCCTTCCCGGTGAAACTGGAAGCCGGCGTTACCGAATTCAAAATCGACGGTCGCGCCTATTGCCGGTTTGATGAAATTCTTTTCACCACCAATGCCGAATTGAATCCGGAAGGCAAGATGTCCGACGTGCCGGAATTGGAACCGGAAACCAAGTAAGCTATAAAGCAAAAAAAGGATTGAATGATGAAAAAAATTCTCGTGTTGGCGGCGGTTGCTGCCGGGGCGCTCTCGTTGAGTGCCATTGATTTCAGAGTCGAGTGCGAAAAGTTCACCCTCGTGGACGTCGCCGAGGGCAGCGATGCCAAGTCGCATGGCATGGGTTCGGCTTCCGAAGGTCAGCTGATCTATTTCGGCAAGAACAAAGCCGGCGCCACCGCGGTCGCCAAGATCGACATCCCGGAAAGCCAGAAGTACTACATTTGGGTCCGCGACTACTCGATGAACGGCAAGAGCCGCAAGGGTACGATCTCCATCACCGTTGACGGCAAGTCCAAGAAGATCGGTACCTTCGGCGACGAAGCTACCCCCGACGGCAAGGGCGGCGTCTGGATGTGGAGCAAGGCGCCCTTCCCGGTGAAATTGGAAGCCGGCGTTACCGAGTTCAAGATCGTCGGTCGCCCCTATTGCCGGTTTGATGAAATTCTTTTCACCACCAATGCCGAATTGAATCCGGAAGGCAAGATGTCCGACATTCCGGAATTGGAGCCGGAAGCCAAGTAAAAGTTCGCCATTGAGCGTACTCACGACCGTTGCCGATCGACAACGGTCGTTTTTTTTATGCTTTTGCATAAATTTTAGCAAAAAAAATTAGCTTTTCAACTGTTTTGGCGATATAGTAAGTCCGTAGTCAAAAATTTTTGGGATTCAGCTTATGCAGAAAATGAATTTCATCAACATCACCCCGTTCCTGCCGGGGAAGATGGATTTTGTCGTCAGCGAAGCCCGCCGCGTCGCCCGAAATTCCGGGATCACCAAAAATGCCTATTGCATGACGTTGCAACCGCAAAACGTCGACATCATGGCAAAGCCGCGGCTCTACGCACAGGCCTTTCGTCAGCTCAAAGAAGCCCTCGCCGGGGAAGATATCGAAGTCGGCATTCTGGTCCAGAGTCTGGTCGGTCACGGCTGGAACGGTCGGATGATCTGCAAACAGCCGATGCAATACTCCATAAATATCCTCGGCAAGACCGTCTATCGCCACTGCATGCTGGATGAAAATTTCCGCAAGTACGTCTTTGAATCGATCGCCATGTTGGCGGAGGAAAAACCGGCGTTTTTCCTGATCGACGACGATCTGCGGTTGCTCAACAACAGCGCCAACGGGCCGGAGTGCTTCTGCCCGCTTCACATGGAGCTTTACAATCGCAAAATGCCCCGGCAATTTGCCGACCACACCGAGTTGCGCGAGTATCTGCTCCGCGCCGACGCCGACGATCCGGTGGTGCAGATTTTTGAGGCGGAGCGCGAAAAGCTGCTGTTGGATTTCGCCGGCTTGATCCGCCGGGCGATCGACTCGGTCGACGACACTATCCGGTGCGGCTACTGCGCCGGGGGTGCCGAATATGTGATGATGGGCAAGATCGCCCGGACTTTGGCAGGTAAAAACGAATCGTTCATGCGCATCCACAATGCGCTTTATATGGAGTCCGATCCGCGCCACTTCAATATGGCGATGTACCACACCAGTTTCAGCGTTGACGCCGCCGGCAAGCTCGACAGCATCCTCGACGAGTCGGATACCTGCCCGCACGACCGCTTCAGCAAGTCGGCGCTCAGCATGCACACTCACATCGCCGGGGGCATCCTCAACGGCGTTTCCGGGGCGAAACTGTGGATCGCCAATCTGCTTGACGATCGCCCGATGAATGGCTATCGCTACGAGGAGATCCTTAAGGAAAACCTCGGTTTCTACGATCAACTTCTCTCGGAAGTCCGGCAAGTCAAGTGGCTGGGCGCGGTGACGCCGCTCTTTCAGCCCTCCGCCCGGTTCAACCCGGCGCACTTCAGCACCGGCTTTTACACTTGGGCGGATTGGCAGGTCAAAATGTTCAACGTCTTCGGCATTCCGGGGCGGTTTGAAAAACTCGACGGCAAGCAGGTGGTACTGCTCACCGGCGACATCATCGACTACCTTGACGACGAAGCGTTGAAGCTGGTGCTGTCGGGCAAGGCATTGGTCGACGGCGACGCCGCCAAAAAGATCGCCGATCGCGGTCTGCGCGACTATATCGGTTGCGACCCGGTGGTCAAGGAATACCGCTTGAGCGAAGAGATCATGCGGGGTAGCGGCACCCACTGCGCCATGCTCAACAATATGACGATGCCGCATTTGGATAACCTCGCCCCCGAAGCGAAAATTCTCAGCGACTTTTTCCTCGGCGACTTCGCCGCCGCGCCGACCGGCGAGATCGTCGGGGTCGGCAGTTACGTTTACGACAATCCTTTCGGCGGTCGGGTGGTGGTCACGGCGCTGCAGGTGGATTCCGAAGTTTACAACACCCACGGTCCGGCGCGCAAGATCGCTTTGCTGGAGTGGTTGCGGGAGCTGGATCCCGAAACCGTGCCGGTGGTGGCGACGATCGATCAAAAAATTTATCTGCGGTGCGGCAAACGCGCCATGGGGGGATTTTTGGTCGGCATGGTCAACCTTTCCTTTGATCCCCTGCGGGAGATCGAGTTGGAAACCGCCTTCCCGGTTCAGGGGGTCGCCGTACTCAACGGCGCGGGCGAATGGGTGCCGGTGGATCATGAAACATCCGGAAATCGGGTGATCATCCGCCGGGAATTGGCTTGTTACGATACGGTCGTGCTGAAATTGGACGACGGAAATATTTAACCAAAACTGTTTTTCACGGTGAAAAACATCAAAACAAGGAGAATGGAATCATGTTCAAAGTAGCAGTAGTCGGTTGCGGTGGCATCGGCAACGCTCATGCCCGGAGCTGGAGCTCCATCGAGGGCGTCAAGGTGGTCGCGGTCGTCGACCTCAAGCCGGAAGCCGCCCAGCGGGTCGCCGAAGGTTGCGGAGCCATTCCGCTCACCGACATCAGCCAGCTGCCCAAGGATTTGGATGGCGTCAGCGTCGTCACTCCGCCGCGCGCCCACTATCCGGTGGTCAAAGCCCTGCTCGAAGCCGGTTACAACGTCTTTTCGGAAAAACCGCTGACCACCGAAGTCGAAACCGGCAAAGAACTCGCCGCGCTCGCCAAGGCCCAAGGCAAAGTCCTGTCGGTCGGTTTCAAGATGCGCTACGAGCCGGTTTTCATCAAGGCCAAAGAATTGCTTCCCCAGATCGGCAAACTGGTTTCGATCTGCTCGACCAAGCAGCAGCAGTTCAACGATCGCCCCGAGGGTCAGTGGGTCAAAAACGTCGGCGCGATGTATGAATTGAGCATCCACGACTTTGACCTCATTTCCTTCATCACCGGCAAGCTGCCCAAGGAAGTCCTCAGCTCGCGTTGCGAATATCGCTTCGGCTGGCCCAAGGAAGATGCCTTCCACGCGATGGTCAACTACGGCGACGGCGTGACCGCCTTGTTGCAGGGCATGTACGCCAAGGAGTGCGGTTTCTGGTTCAAGGATCTCACCTTCACCTTCCTCGGTGACCAGGGCTATATGCGGGTCGAGCGTCCGGATCGGATCATCATGCACACCAAGGAATTCAAAGTCGTCGACATTCCGGCGGCGACCAAGTCAGCGTTCGTCTGCGAGCTGGAACACTTCCGCGATGCGGTGCTCGGCAAAGTCGAGAACACGCTGAAAGCGGAATCCGCGATCGAGATGACCCGGTTGATCGAAGACATCCGCAACTTTTCCAAGTAAGGCGGATATCCTCGACCAGGAAAGCGAATAGAGCGCATGGGAAAAACCTTTCCAATTCGGTTGCTTACCGGAGCAAAAGCTCTATTCGCTTTCTGTATCGTTTTCACCTGGGCGTTGCGGCTCAACGCCGCGACGCTCTGGGTGGAAGCCGAAGCCCTCGCCCCCGCTTGGCCCAAGGCGGAATCGCCGGAACTTTTCGGCGGCAAACTTATCCTCGGCGGCAAAGCCAACAACACGGCTACGGTCCGCATCACCTTGCCGGAATCCGGCAACTGGCAAGTTTGGGTTCGCAATTTTTCCTACGGCGGCAACTTCCGTACCGCCGATTTGCAGATCGACCAAAAGAAATCCGAAACCTTCGGCGACGGCAAGTTGCCGAATAAGAAACCCCAGCCGATTTGGGAAAAGGTCACCCCGGCTTGGGAATTGAAAGCCGGCGATCATTTGCTTACGCTCACCGCGCACTCGCCGATCTGCCGACTGGATGCTTTCGTTTTTACCACTGATCCGGAATTTACTCCGCCGGAGTCGCTCGATGCGCTCCCGCGGTTGCCGATAGATACTCAAAACATTCAACCCTCGGCGACCTTGCCGGCCCCCAGCCGCAAAACCGGGCTCAAAGTTTTGATGCTCTGCGGCGGGCGCCCGTGGGTGGCGCGGGGGACTGCCGATTTCCTCACCAAAGCCGGCTTCGCCGTCGTCAACTGCGACAGCAAATTGCTGGGCGGGCTGGGCGGCTCGATCAAGGTTTTTCCCTCGGATCCGGTGGAGCCGGTGCCGCAAAACGTCCTGCCCGAAGCCTTCGCCAAGCTGGGCGAATATCAGGTGCTTTTCATCACTCACATCACCCCGAAAAAGCAAGCGTTGCTCTTTACTCCGGAACGGGTCGAGCAGTTAAAAGAATTCGTCCGCAACGGCGGCGGCTTGATCATCAATCGCGACGCCCCGCTGGCGGCGTTGGGCGATTTGGCGCCGGTGGCGGAAACCGCCGCGCCGGAGGCTTTCCGCGCCGCCGACTGGCAGGTCACCCGCGATGCGCAATACGAAAACTTTGCCGTTTTGCCCGAATCTTGGGGCGTGATGGCTCCGCCGCGGTGGGTGATCCCCCAAAAAGACGCCGCGGTCGTGATGAAAATGAATGGCCCCGCCGGGGCGGGAAACGTCTTTTTGGTGCAAAAGACCTACGGCAAGGGCAAGGTGTTGTTTTTCAACGACGACTGGGGGCGCGGCTACGATTCTTTGGTTCAGCTTTTCATGTGGGCGTATGGTCAACCGTTGGTCGCCGCCATGGTGGCGGAAGCCGCCGGCAAAGCTCCGGAAATAGCGCTGGAAAAGTTGCTTTTCCCGACGCCGCGCCAAGTGCCGCACCACCCGATCGACGAATTGGAATATCAATTATCCGCGGTGAACGATCAGGAAAAAAGCTGTTCCGAACCGCCGGAGATCCTTTGCCAAGACAACGATTACACCATTCGCTTTGCCAACGGCAGCGAGATCAAGGTCGCGCCGACGGGCACGCTGCAACTCGCCTACCCCGGGCTGACCGAACCGGCGGTTCGCCAACTTGCCGTGCCCAAGATCGAACTCAAACGTGCGATCGCCGACGGGGTGGATAAAGATACTTACGAGTACACGCGCGCCACGGTTTCCGGTCAAGTTTTCGCCAAGTTGACTTGGCAGGTCGAGGACGTCAAAGCCGAGGGAAATACCGCGGTGATCGAATTGACCGCCAACGATGCGACCCGCGCCCGCTGGGTTTGGCAGGCGGCGGATTTCATCCTCGACGGTCGCACCTACGCCGGTTTGGGCGATCAATTTTTCGTGGTGGAATCGAAATTGAAGATCGGGGCGTTCCTCTTTGCCGAAAAGCTCCGGCTCGGCAAATCGCTCGCCCGCCACAAACTTCGCCGCTTCGCCTGCTACGCGCCGCCGCGCGGCTATGCCGAATACGATATGAGCAAGGGCAAGCGGGATTCCCAGCCGTGGGGATACTTTTCCGCCGGGCAGGCATTCAGTTATCTCGCCGCCCCCGCCGGGGTTTATGTGGAATTTCCCGATTACCCGATGTCGGTTTCCGCGCGCTGGACCCGCGACGAGGGCGACAAGGAAATTTCCGGGCTCACCACCATAAATATCGGTATGCAGTCCGCCCCCTGCTCCACTCGGATGCTTTGGCGGGGCTTTGCTCCCCAGGCCGAGGGCGACGACCACAATGCCTACATTGCGTGGCCGCAATTTATCCGCCGGCGGATCACCCAAAAGATCGGCACCCGGCAACAAGCGCCGCTTCCGACCGCCACCCACTTGAATACCGCCTCGGATGCGGAAAGAGACGTCGTGATCAAACTGGCGGGCAAATGCGGCTTCATGCGCTACGCCATGCCGATCTGCCCCTCGGCGATCGAAAAATTGCCGGATCAGAAAGATTGTTTTGCCAAAATCGGCGCGGCGGGAATGCAGACGTTCCCGTGGACGGCGGGTGATTATACCCACGGTGCCGCCGAAGAATTATTCACCCACTCCGACTGGTTCATCCGGGTCCCCAAGGGGGAAAATACGCACAAGTTGGCGGAGATCGAACCGGGCACGCAGACTTACGCCGACGAGCGCGGCGAGATCTACCAATACGGCGGTCATTATCCGGTGATCGACCTGACCAATCCGGAGTTCCAAAAGTGGTATTTCCGCGTGCTCGACGCCGCCGCCGCCAACGGTATGACCGGCATTTATCTGGATATGTACGGCAAGGCTTCGGGCAACGTCAACTACGCCACCTTCCCCGCTGCGCCGGGGATCGAGGGTATGTTGAAGATTGCCCGCGAATTCGATCGCCACGACTTCCCGGTCGGCGTGGAGGGCACCAACCCGATGTTTCTCGACACTTACTGGTATCGGGAACGGCTCTACTCGCCCTTTGCCGGGCGGGAATTCTGTCTGGTCGGCATGCAGCCGCGCACGGATGAAAAAGGCGACGGTTTCGCGGTGGACTTTTTCCGTATGGCGATGTTCAACTGCTATATGTATACCCAGTTGGACGGCTACTGGTTCAACTTTGAGCGGGTGCCGGGGGAAATCGCCACGGTCGAGCGCATCCTCAAATTCGTGCCCACCTGCAAAAAACTCGCCCAAAAGATCGGTATTCCGGTCGTGCGGGAAACGCCGTTCGGCACCAGTTGGATCAGCGACACCGGCGCGGCGCTGTGGTTTTGGGATGAAGTCAAATCCCTCAAACTCCAGTTGCCGGAAGGTTACGAGTTGGATTCGATCACCACTGCCGACGGCAAGGTCACCCCGATCTCGAAGCTCGAACGCGTCCCGGCGGAATCCATCGTCTTCATCCGCCGCAAATAGTCCCCTGCCCCATTTTTCCGGTCTTTTGAACTCCGGTTGCTTGAAAAAAGGCTCGCGCGGTGGTATAATATGACAAACTGTACTCGGGTATAAAGTCAGGGGGAAACAATGAGCAGTGAATTTACGGTGTGGTTTTGGATTTTCTTTTCGGTACTGATCGTCGGCATGATCGCCATTACGCTGTGGTCGCGCAAGTACAACCGCGGCGTGGCGGATTTCATGTCCGCCAACCGCATGGCGCGTAAATATCTGCTGACCGTGGCAACCGGCATGACCGGCGGTTCCGGCATTTTCGGAGGCATCAAAGGAACTGCAATCTGGTCGAGCATGGAAAATCCCTGCCCCAGCATATCCTGCATCCTATTCGCCGGCATTTTACTTACAAGGCCATCCTTAATATCATCAAAGA
>JAZTWK010000030.1:0-2696 GCA_045635865.1 Victivallaceae bacterium | reverse complement strand
CGCCCAAGAGTTTACCCGCCGAGGGGCGCAGGTGATCGGCATCAGCCGCCGCGAGCCGGATATTTCCTTGGCTTTTTGGCAAAAGTGCGATCTCCGGCAACCGGAGGAGCGATGTGGTGCCGCGCAGGCTATTATCGGGCGCTTCGGCAAAATCGACTTGTTGATCAACAATGCCGGATGCGGTGCCTATGCCACTTGGGCGGAGTTGAGCGAGGCGGATTTGCGCCAACTTCTGGAGTTGGATTTTTTGGCGCCGATCGCCCTTGCGCGGGAATTTTTGCCGGTATTGCGCGCCGGGCGCGGCTCGATCATCAACATTTCTTCGGCGGCGGGCAAGTTGCCGGTGCCCTGCATGGGGGCGTATTGCGCGGCGAAAGCGGCGTTGTCGATGTTTTCTGCCACGTTGGCATTGGAAGTCCCGGAAATCACGGTGATTGACGTTGCCCCGGGGCAGATCAACACCGGGTTTTCCCGACGGGCGTTTGGAGATCGCCCGGTGCCGGATTCGCCCGGTTCGGGGCGCACTTCGCCGGAAAAGTTCGCCCGCCGGATCTACCGGAGGTGGCGGCACCGGGAGAAGCACATTTGCTACCCCTTCGGCTTGAGCGCGGCGATTTGGCTGGTGAAAAATTGCCTGTGGGGCTACTATCGGCGGGTGAGCCGCAAGCTCTGGCAGCTTAATGAGGATAAGTGAGTATGGAAATATCGTTTCGGCAGGAGTTGTTGCGCAAGAGCGTGCATTTGAGTTCGTTGTGGATGGTGGCGGCACTGTATTTTTTGCCGCCGTTGCTCTGCGGGATCGCCTTTGTGGTCATGGCGATCTTGAACTATCTTTTGGAATATGCCTACTACCGGGGGCAGGGGGGGATGATCACCGCGCTTTACGGGCGGATCTTCGGCAAGATGCTCCGCGACAATCACGAGCGTTTCCGCCCCAGCGGTTCGCCGCCCTTTCTGTTGGCGGCGGGGATCTGCGCTTTTGCCTTTCCGCACCCGCTGCCGGCATTGGCGATGATGGTTATGATCTTATCCGACACGGCGGCGGCGTTGATCGGTCGCCGCTTCGGGCGGCATCGCTTTGCCAACGGCAAAAGTTGGGAAGGCACGATCGCCTTTGTGGTGGTCGGGGTGTTGACGGTGCTGGGGTGGTTCGGCGCGGGCGCATTTCCGTTTGCGGTGGCGCTCGGCGGCATCGTCGGTGTGATCGGCGCCGCCATTTTGGAGCTTTTTAACGAGGAACTTCACCTTGACGATAATCTTTCCATACCCGTAATGGTGGGGATCGGCGCCAGCTTGGCGCTGTGGTGCAATCTATGAGCCAAAAGCCGCAGATCATCCGGGATCTTACCGGCGGAAGCGTCATCCGTACGATGGTCGTTTTTGCCGCGCCGCTGCTTTTATCCAGTCTTTTGCAGACGGTTTACGCGCTTACCGATATGGTGGTGATCGGACACTTCACCGGCAAGGACGGCTTGGGCGCGGTTTCCATCGGGGCGGATATTCTGCATGTACTGTGTTTTGTGTCGATCGGGATCGCCAACGCGGGGCAGGTCGTGGTTTCGCAGTTGGTGGGGGCGCAGGAAAAGGCGCGGCTCAATCGGACGATCGGCACGTTGTTTACCTTGTTGTTCCTCGGGGCGTTGATCTTTGGGGCGCTCTGTCTTGTCTGGTTGGACGAGTTGCTCGGCTGGGTCAACACGCCGCCGGAATCCTGGGCGCACGCCCGGAGTTATGTAGGAGTCTGCGCCGCCGGATTGATTTTCATTTCCGGCTACAACTGCGTGAGCGCGGTGTTGCGCGGCATGGGCGATTCCCGCCACCCGCTTTACTTCGTCGCCGTGGCGACGGCGATCAACGTGGCTCTGGATCTGTTGTTGGTGATCAAGTACGATTTGGGCGTTTTGGGGGTGGCGGTGGCGACGGTCAGCAGTCAGGCGGTGAGTTTCGGCTTGGCGGCGTGGTTCCTCTATCGCCGCCGGGAAAGTTTCGGTTTCGATTTCCGGCTCCGGAGTTTTCTGCCGGATTGGGCGAGCGCCGCGCCGCTTTTCAAACTGGGCGTGCCGATGATCATCCAGAGCGCGGCGATCAGCTTTTCCATGTTGGTGGTCAACTCGTCGATCAACGGTTACGGCGTGGTGGTCGCGGCGATGAACGGGATCGGCAACAAACTCAGCATGATCGTCAACATTACCAATTTTGCGCTCGCCACCGCCGGGAGCTCGATGATCGGGCAGTGCGTGGGGGCGGGCAAATTTGAACGGGTCCCGCAGGTGGTGCGGGTCTCGTTGGCGATCAATGGGGCGATCTCCGCAACCATGGGGGCGATCGTTTTGCTTTTTCCGTTGGCGGTATTCGGTTGTTTCACTCACGATGCGGACGTTTTGGAGTTGTCGAAAAGCTATGTGCCGGTGGCGTTGGTGCTCTTTGCCGGCGCGGCGATGCGGCCGCCGATGTTTTCGCTGATCAACGGCACCGGCAACTACAACCTCAACCTTTGCGTGGCAATTTTGGACGGCGTGATCGCCCGGGTGGGGCTGGGCTTCTGGCTCGGCTGGGGGCTGGGATATGAATTTTACGGCTTTTGGTACGGCAATGCGATCGCCGGCACGATCCCCTTTTTCATCGGGGGAATTTATTTCCTCAGCGGTACTTGGCGCACGCAGAAATATATTCTGGGAAAAAGCTGAAAAAGTTGA
>JAZTWK010000029.1:0-10362 GCA_045635865.1 Victivallaceae bacterium | reverse complement strand
GTTTCGGCTACGATCCGATCTTCATCCCCGACGGGTATGATAAAACCTTGGCGGAACTTCCGCCGGAAGAAAAAAATCGCATCAGTCACCGGGGGCGGGCGTTTCAGGCCGCCTCGGAGTTCGTCGCCGACCAACTGGCGGTCTTGGGCGACACGTTTTTTTAATCATCGAAACATAAGGTAAAAAGAGCGACATGTCAGTGGTTATCAACGACTACTACACTCCGGAAGAGTGGAAATTGTTTCAGCAGGCGGCGAACGAGCATCCCACGCCGTTTCTGGTGGTCAATCTCGATATCATTCGGCGGCAGTACGAGGAAATGCGCAACCATTTCCCCTTCGCCAAAGTTTACTACGCGGTAAAAGCCAATCCGGCGGTCGAGGTGCTTTCCATGCTCCGCGATTTGGGGGCGAATTTCGACATCGCTTCGCGCTACGAGTTGGATCGGGTGCTGTCGTTGGGGATCGATCCGGCGCGGATCAGTTACGGCAATACGATCAAAAAAGCCGCGGATATTCGCTACTTTTACGAACATGGAGTGCGGCTTTTCGCCACCGACAGCGATTGGGACTTGCACAACATCGCCACCAATGCTCCGCACGCCAAAGTTTTCTGCCGCATCCTTTGCGAGGGCAGTGAGACCGCCGACTGGCCGCTTTCGCGCAAATTCGGCTGTCACCCCGACATGGCGATCGACCTTATCATGTTGGCGAAAAAACTGGATTTGGAGCCTTACGGAGTTTCCTTTCACGTCGGTTCGCAACAGCGGGATATCGGTTCGTGGGACTCGGCGATCGCCAAAGTCCGGTATATTTTCGACTATCTTGAGGGCGAAAACATCAAACTCAAGATGATCAATATGGGCGGCGGCTTCCCCGCCGACTACATCAGCAAGACCAACGAAATGACCGTCTATGCCGAGGAGATCACCCGCTATCTGCAGGAAGATTTCGGCGACGACTTCCCGGAGATCATTTTGGAACCGGGGCGCAGTCTCGTCGGCAACGCCGGCGTGATCGTCAGCGAAGTGGTGTTGGTCAGTCAGAAGTCCGCCACCGGCATTGATCGTTGGCTCTATGTCGACGTCGGTAAGTTCAACGGACTGATCGAAACCTTTGACGAGAGCATCAAATATCCGCTTTACAGCGATGCCCGGGGCGAGGATTGCGAAGACTTCATCATCGCCGGTCCCACCTGCGACAGTCAGGACGTGATGTACGAATACTTCCGCAATCCGTTGCCGGCATACATCAAGCCGGGCGACAAGGTTTATTGGCTCACCTGCGGCGCCTACACCGCGAGCTATGCGGCGGTGGAATTCAACGGCTTCCCGCCGATCAAGACCTATTTCGTGGGCAAGGGCGCGACCAAGTGAAGATCGCGCTGGCGTCATTCCGCTACTTCCCCTACGGCGGGTTGGAACGCGACTTGATGCGCGTGGCAAATTGCGCCCTGTCGCGCGGCCACGAAGTTACGCTTTTTACCGGCAAGATCGAGGGTGAACTCCCCGCCGGACTGCAGACTCGCCTGGTCGAGCTCGACAGTTGCACCAATCACGGCCGCGCCGCCGAGTTCGCCGCACGATTCCCCGCCTTGCTGAAAGCGGGGGATTTTGCCGTGAGCGCCGCATTCAACCGGATCCCCGGGTGCGATTTCTATTTCGCCGCCGATAATTGTTACGCCGCGGAAATGCCAAAAAAGCACTCCCGCTTGATTTTGAATCTTTTACCTCGCTACCGCACTTACTTAAAATTGGAAAAGTCGGCACTGGCGCCGCCATCCGCCACCCGCATCTGGTATATCGCTCCGGCGCAGAAGCGGGATTATCAAAAGTGTTACGGCATCCCGGATGAAAGATTTCTTTACCTGCCGCCGGGGATCGACCCGCGCTGTCGGCGCGGTGCCGACGCCGAAGCCAAAAGGGCACAAAAAAGAGCCGAATTATCCATATCTTCCGACCAGAAACTGGCGCTGATGGTGGCTTCCAACTTCGCGCTCAAGGGCGGCGAACGCGCCTTGCGGGCGCTTGCGCAACTGCCCAAGGAAGTAATTTTGGCGGTGGCGGGTGATTTCAATCCCCGCCGTTGGCAACAATTCGCCGACCGTCTGGGGGTGGGGGAGCGCGTTATTTTCCTCGGCGCCCGCAACGATGTGCCGGATCTTCTGCTGGCGGCGGACGTGCTGATCCACCCGGCGATCGAAGATGCGGCCGGGGCGGTGCTGGCGGAAGCGATCTCTTCCGGTTGCCCGGTGATAACTTCCGGAGTGTGCGGCTTTGCGCCGCTGGTCGCCGATGCCGACGGCGTGGTGATCGGCGACGAAGCAAGTTGGGATCAAGCGAAGTTTGAGAAGCAGTTTAACGAGGTGATCGCCCATGCCGAAGCGCGCCGTGCCGCGGCGATCGAGTACAGTGCAAAAGTCGATTTCACCCGCCGGGCGGAAGTCGCCGTGGATCAACTTGAGCAATTAGCCGCCGTGCAAGCTTGACTTTTGCTCGCGCGCGGGGTATATTTTCTATCGAGTATCGGAAACCGACTTTTTTATGGGTAAAACTATGAAAAACATTCTTTGCATTGGCGCCGGTTATGTGGGCGGCCCGACCATGGCGGTAATCGCCGACAAGTGCCCGGACTACCGGGTGACGGTGGTGGACATCAACGCGGCGCGGATCAACGCCTGGAACTCCGACGAGCTTCCGGTTTACGAGCCGGGGCTGGATGCGGTGGTCAAACGTTGCCGCAACCGCAATTTGTTTTATTCGACCGACATTCCCGCCGAGATCAAGCGGGCGGACATCATTTTTGTCAGCGTCAACACTCCGACCAAGACATTCGGCACCGGGGCGGGCAAGGCGGCGGACTTGCAGTATTTGGAAAAGACCGCCCGCAGCATCGTCGAGCACGCCGACAGCGACAAGATCGTAGTGGAAAAAAGCACGCTCCCGGTGCGTACGGCGCAAGCGTTGAGCCGGGTACTGCACGCCAACAGCAAGGGACTGCACTTTCAGATCGTATCCAACCCGGAATTTCTGGCGGAAGGCACGGCGATCAGCGACTTGGAAAATCCCGACCGGGTGCTGATCGGCGGCATGGAAACGCCGGAAGGCGACCGGGCGGTCGAGGAAGTCGCCAAAATTTACGAGCACTGGGTGCCGCGGGAAAAGATCATCACCACCAACGTCTGGTCGAGTGAACTTACCAAGTTGGTCGCCAATGCGTTGCTCGCGCAACGAGTTTCCTCGGTAAACGCGATCTCCGCGCTGTGCGAACGCACTGACGCCGACATCGATCAGGTGACTTCGGCAGTGGGCAAAGATCGCCGGATCGGGGCGAGATTCCTCAAGGCGGGGTTGGGCTTCGGCGGTTCCTGCTTCAAAAAGGATATTCTCAATCTGGTTTACTTGTGCGAGCACTACGGCTTGCCGGAAGTTGCCGCCTACTGGGAAAAGGTGGTGGACATCAACGATTATCAGGCGACCCGCTTCGTGGAAACGATGTTGGGGGCGATGTTCAACACGGTGGCGGATAAAAATATCGCCGTGCTGGGCTTTGCTTTCAAGGCGGATACCGGCGACACCCGGGAATCCCCGGCGATCGCGGTGTGCCGCAAGCTGTTGGCGGAACGCGCCAAACTTTTCATCTACGATCCCAAGGCATTGGCAAACGCCAAGCTGGATCTGGCGGGTTGCTCGGATGTGACTTTCTGCACCGATCCTTATGAAGCGACCAAGGGCGTGCACGCGTTGGTGGTGGCGACGGATTGGCAGGAATTCAAGGAGTTGGATTTTGCCAAAATCTATGCTCAAATGGAAAAACCGGCATTCATTTTTGACGGCCGCAATTTGTTGGATCGGCAGAAACTTTTTGAGTTGGGATTCAATATTTACGCGATCGGCAAAAAGCCGTTGACGAATTTTTAGTAATTTTAGCAAAAAATCGCTTGAAAAACCCGGTCTCCGGGCATATATTATAAAACGATATCACGCTCCGGCATAGCTCAGCGGTAGAGTAGGTGGCTGTTAACCACTTGGTCGAAGGTTCGAATCCTCCTGCCGGAGCCATTTTTTTGCCATGGCAAAAACAATGCGGAGAAAGAAGGATAACGACTGCACGAAAGTGCGGTCGTTTTTTTGTGCAACAAAAAAATCGAACCCCGGGTTCGAGGAGCGAAGCGGATGGCCGCCGACTGGCGGCAGTGAGCGCAGCGAACGGCAATCCTCCTGCCGGAGCCATTTTTTTGCAAGCAAAAAAATCATCCCGTTAGGGAGGTTAATTTTTTGCAAGCAAAAAAATCATCCCGTTGGGAAGGTGAATTTTTTGGCAAAAAAAACAATGAGACCTATACGACCTATAGGTCTTATTTTTTAGATGTGCTGATCGACGCCCGCCGTGATGATCCGGCGCATGATTTCCCGCCCGGGGGGAATGAGACAGGGCATAGTGTGATCCGTCGCCCGATAGAGATCGTAAAGCTCCGCCAGCTCCGCTTCGACGGCTTCGCCGCGACTTAATTTCACATCGATCGTCGCCCGCAAAGCCAGCAACCGCCACCGCCACGCGCCGGGATCGGCGAGTTGATTTTCCTCTGCCTCGGCAAATGGGGGCAGGGCGACTTGTTGGAGCAACTCCCAAGCCGTATTCGCCCGCGCCGGGGAAAGTTTCCCCGTGACATAGTTTTGCTCGTAGGGCAAATGCGGATCAAGTTTTTCCAGCGAATAGGGCGAGCAACGGACTTCGCCCTGCGCGAAACGCGCCGCGTGGTCGAGGTCGTCCGCCAGAAGCGCCGCGGCGGGGGCAACGATTTCCCCGTTGCCGGAGCCGAAGTAAAAGTCCGCATATTCCGCCACGATATCCAGCAACGGCCGCGCCCGCCAACTCCACGCGAGGATGAGGATCTTATTCAGGTCCTCATAAATCCCCTCGGAGTAAGGGCGGAAACCGGCGATGTTGCCGGACTTTGCCAGTTCCGCATCCAATTTATGGATTTGGGGATCGGCGCCGAAGCCGCCCCACGGGAGCATGCCTTCCATACTGATTTCCGACATACAGACGACCGGCAGATCCCCCGGCACGCCGTCGGCAATTTCAGGTAGATCGGCGGGATCGATATAGAGCCGGTCGATCATCTGTTTCAAATCCCGGCGGGCAAAGAGCGCCGCCCACTCGCCGTCGGTAAAGGAGTCGAAGCGCCAAGTGGAAAGTTCCACTTCGCAATTCGGGAAATACTTTTTGCTCAAGGCGATGTGCCCGGGGATGATCTTCCACAAGCCGTTGGCGCCGTAGGGGGCGCAGTCGGCGCAGGTGCAGCCGCCCTGATCGTAGGGGCAGATCGTCACCGCATCGACCGGAGCGTCGGCAAAGGCTCGCCACAGGGCTTCGCGCTGAGCGAGGATTAACTCCAAACCGCCGGGGGCGCTGGGGCAAATCTCCACATGATAGTGACCGGATAGATCACTGCGATAATTGTTTTTGCCGCCGTGGTAATCGGCGCGCAACTCCACCGGGCTGTCGGCAAATGCCTCGTTGCCGAGCGAGAGCAAATTGGTGCGCAGCCCCAACACTTTGGCGGAGCAAAAGATGTTTTTAAGTTGAGCGATCTTTGCCGCCGCGCGCGGGTCGTCGACGCCCGAATAGTGGTGCATATCCAGCCAGACGCTGACCATATTGCAACCCCAGAGAGCGAGGTCGGCGAGGTAGTCGGCGATCTCTTGGGGCAGGGCGTGGTCGTAGAAGTTTCCGAAGTGGGTGGCAAAGTAAATGCCGCGCTCCGGCTTTTGCGGGGCGTCCTGCCCCCGGAAATCACCTTGACGCAACCATTTGCCCAAACCGTAGATCGCCGCCCGCGGCGAACCGCCGACTATTTCGATCGCGGCATCGCCGGAAACGGCAAAGGCTTCTTCCGGCAATTTGGCATCAATACCGAAATCGAGCGTAGTCGGTTGATTTTTTATCTGCCGGGAATACCGCTCAACGATCCGCTTGATCGCCGAACGCGTATCCACCGAAAACTGGTCGCTGAAGTTGATGTTCATAAAATCCGATCCTTTATGTTGCAAGAGTAAATATACCATTTGCCTCCGGCAAATGCAAATGAGATCAACTTGCAAAACCGCCGCAGCGGTGATATTTTATTTTCAACGACTTTCTTATCCGGAGTGCACTATGAAAATCTCTTGTCCCAAATGCAATTTCGTACTGGAAGTTCCCGAGGGTATCGACCAGAAAGCCAATGCGGTAAAAGTCGTTCCCCCGGAACCTCCGCGGCGGGGACGCCCGATAGTCAAAATTTTGATCGTAAGCGTTTTGCTCGTCGTGGTGATCGGGGTCGGGATCGGCGTTTGGTGCAAATTTGATCCGGCGATACTCCCCACACTGCTGAAATCCGAATCCGCCAAAAAACAGACCCCGGCGGCGACCGCAGCCACGGCTCAAGACATAGCGGATATTTTTTCGGGAACCGGCAAGGACGGCGACGTCATCCGGAAACTGGAAAAACTCCCACCGGAATTGCAGGCAAAAGTGGCAAAACTCTTCGTTTACCAAAGTATCAGCGAGGGCAAAGAGGTGAAATCGTCCCGTTTGCTGACAATGGCCCAGATCGACTTATCCACCGATGAACACATCCATATCAAGTGTCCGGCGTGTGGCGGAAGCGGCTACCCCGATTGTCAGGTTTGCAACAACACCCGAAAGTGCTTCATCTGCAACGGCACCGGCAAGAAAAAGGTGTTTCGCAACCGGCAAGAGGAATACACTGACTGCCGCAAAGAATGCCGCTGCACTTTGAAAAAGTGTCGCCGGTGCAACGGCAGTAAAACCATTGTCAACCCCGATCTCGCCAACGAGGTTTCCGCCGAATTGAAGCGGATCAAAAGCCAACTCGAGAGCCAATGATCCCGCGTTGAGCGTGCAACACATATTCAGCGGTTATGAAGTGGAACATCGAACCGATCGGATATTTCTCCTGCCCCGAGCGTTTTCGCTTTGAAACGCCCCGGCAGGGGGCATTTGCCGACAACTCCGGGGTCATTCTGCTTGAGGACGATCCCGCTTTGATCGACGCCTGCAGTGACCTTGCGGGCGTCGAACGCATCTGGGTCGTTTTCCTCTTTCACCTCAACGAAACGTGGAAAAGCCGGGTCGAGCCGCCGGTATCCCCCAATCATCGCAAGATATCGCTTTTCGCCACCCGGTCGCCGCATCGCCCCAACCGCATCGGGATAAGCTGCGTCCAACTCGAAAAAGTCGAGGGGCGCAAACTCTACATCCGCAACTATGATCTTTTGGACGGCACCCCGATTTTAGACATCAAGCCCTATATACCGGCGGTCGATGCTTTCCCCGATTCGCGCGTGGCGTGGCTCGAGGAAGCCGCGGTCGATTCCTACCGTCTCGTCTTCACCCCCGAAGCCCGGGCGCGGATCGACTTCATCCGCGCTCACGGCGGCACCGACATCGCCAACTTCTGCCAGGTGCAGCTTTCGCTCGACCCTTTCAATGCCCGGCGCAAGCGCCTGACGGAGCAGGGCGATGGCAAGTGGAGCATCGGCTGTCGCACCTGGCAAATCGATTTTTCCGCCGACCTTGAGGCAAAAGTATTGACCGTTGCGGGCATTCGGAGCAACTACTCCGCCGCCGATCTTGGCGCCGCGACCGATCGTTACGGCGACAAGGAGCTTCACCGGGCGTATCTCGCCGCCTTTCCGCCGACCGCCGAAGGGTGAAAATTCTTACGCTATATAGTTGTAAAAACGCCCGCCCGGCACTATATTATTTGCAGAGTAATTCCAATTCCTTGGTGAGGGGCAGACTATGGGCGGTTTCTTCGGGGTGTTTTCCCAAACGGATTGTGTCGATGACCTTTTTTACGGTACCGATTATCACTCGCACTTGGGAACCCGCCGCGGCGGCGTCGCCGTCCTGCAAAACGACGGCCGCTTTTTCCGCAGGATCCACGATATTACCAACGCCCAGTTCCGCTCCAAATTCGACGGTGAGATCGATCAGGTTTCCGGTCATTCCGGCATCGGCGTCATCAGCGACACCGAGGATCAGCCGCTGTTGATCTCCGGCAAATTCGGCAGTTTCGCCATCGTCACCGTCGGCAAGATCAACAATCAGCAGCAGATCGTCGAACGGCTCTTTGCCAACGGTTACTGCCACATCGCCGAACACACCGAGGGCGGCCCCAATCCCACCGAGCTGGTGGCGATGCTCATTTGCCGCAAAGACAACATCCTCGACGGCATTGAACACGCACAAAAGGTGATTTCCGGTTCGTGCTCGATGCTGGTTTTGACCCGAGACGCCATTTACGCCGCCCGCGACCGCTACGGTCGGACTCCGGTGGTGATCGCCAAAAAGCCGGGCGCCTATGCGGTCGCTATGGAAAGCACCTCTTTCCCCAATTTGGATTACAAGGTCGAGCACGAACTCGGCCCGGGGGAAATCGTGGAAATCACCGCCGACAAAGCGGTCATCCGCCGGGAAGCCGGCGACACGATGAAAATCTGCACCTTCTTTTGGGTGTACTTCGGCTATCCGTCGAGCTGTTACGAGGGGGCGAATACCGAGAGCGCCCGCTACCGCAACGGCACGACGCTCGCCGCCGCCGATAAAGATATGCTCGATGAAGTCGATTCGATTTGCGGCATTCCCGATTCCGGCATCGCGCACGCGATCGGTTACTCCAACGCTTCGGGCAAACCCTACAAGCGCAGTTTCGTCAAGTACACGCCGACTTGGCCGCGCAGTTTTATGCCGCAAAATCAGCAGAAACGCAACTTGGTCGCCAAGATGAAATTGATCCCGGTCGAGGAGCAGATCAACGGCAAGCGGATGCTTTTCTGCGACGACTCGATCGTGCGCGGCACCCAGATGAAAGATACCGTGGTGCGGCTTTACGATTACGGCGCCAAAGCGGTACACATGCGTTCGGCTTGCCCGCCGATCCTTTTCGGGTGCAAGTTCCTCAACTTCTCGCGCTCCAAGAGCAATATGGATCTCGCCGCCCGCCGGGCGATCGCCAAGCTGGAAAAGGTCGACGACGTGCCCGACGAACTGGTGGAAAAGTATTTGGTCTTCAATTCCCCGGAATATCTCGCCATGGTCGAGGAGATCCGCAAGAGCATGGGGGTAACTTCTCTGCGCTATCAGGAGTTGAACCGGTTGCTCGACGCGATCGAAGTGCCCCGCGAAAAACTCTGCACCTACTGTTGGAACGGCAAAGACGTCGAGGATGAAGCCCCGACTTTGGATCTCAAAAACCACTGATTTCAACCTTTGAATAGGAGAGTAGCGGTGAAAAAAAGCACCCCATTGTTCCCAGAATATCCGCATATTCTGCACGGCGGCGACTACAATCCCGATCAATTTTTGGCGACGCCCCAAATCATTGACGACGACTTCCGCCTTATGGATATGGCGCATTGTCACACCTTTTCGGTCGGCATTTTTTCCTGGTCGCAACTGGAGTTGGACGAGGGGGTCTTCGACTTTTCCTGGTTGGATAAACTTCTGGATCGCTTTGCCGCCGCGGGCAAGAAAGTCTTTCTCGCCACGCCCACCGGGGCGCGGCCGCCGTGGATGGCAAAAAAGTATCCGGAGTGCCGCCGGGTCGACGTCAACGGCAACCGGGAGTTTTACCGGATGCGCCACAACCTCTGCCTTTCCGCCCCGATCACTTTGGAGCGCACCCGCATCATCGACACCGAGATCGCCAAACGCTACGGGCATCACCCCGCGCTGTTGGGCTGGCACATCAGCAACGAGTTGAGCGGCGAATGCTACTGCGAGCATTGCCTGAATAAATTTTACGATTTTCTCCGGCAAAAGTATCATACCATCGCGGAGCTTAATCAACGGGTGTGGAGCGCTTTTTGGAGCCATCGCTTCAATGATTTCACCGAGATCGATCCCCGCGACCCGACGTTGGACGCCCTGCGGGTGGATTGGAAACGCTTTTGCTCGCGCCAGCTGGCGGATTATCTCGCGTTTGAGAAGTCGGTGATCCGGGAATACTCCGACGCGCCGGTCACGACCAATATGATGGGTCTGCACCCGGATATCGACTACTACGAACTTGCCCGGCACTGCGATTTCATTGCCGACGACTGTTACCCGATGTGGTATCGCGGCGAGGAGTTGGAAGTCGCCACCCGCTTTGCCATGCTCCACGATCTGCACTACGCCATGCAGGATAAACCCTTTGTGATGATGGAATCCGCCCCCGGCATCCCCAATTATCGCCCTTATGCCCACATCCGGCGGCCCGGTGAATTTCAGCGTGAAATGCTGTGGGCGGTCGCCCACGGCGCCGACGGCACCATGTATTTCCAGTGGCGCCAAGGGCGGGGAGTCGGGG
>JAZTWK010000028.1:0-43211 GCA_045635865.1 Victivallaceae bacterium | reverse complement strand
CCTTGGCGGTGCCGATGCCAAGTTGCGAGGAAACGCCGCAACCGTCGACCAACACCGCGACCACGGCGCTTTCTTCCGGATTTCGCCCGCAGTCGGCGGCGACCGCCCGGAGCGCATCACCCAAGAGCTTTACCGCTTCTTCGGCGTTGCGGATCTCGCCCTTGGAGATGACGCCGCGCGCCGGTTGCGAACTGTAACCGATGATCTGCGGCGTCGCCGAGCCGTTGCACTCCCCGGTGAAGACCGTGATTTTGGAAGTGCCGAACTCAATGGCGGTGACGATGTCGGGCAATCTGCTCATGACAAAGGGACTTTTTTCAAGCGTCGACCAAGGCGAACATCATCATCGTACGGAATACGAGTTTGCCGTCGCAGAAGACTTCGGCGCCGCCCTTGCCGAACTTCGATTGCGTCGGGGGCATCATCGAACGGAAGACCAACTGATCGCCGGCTCCGACCGGGGCGAAAGATTCCGCCTGATCGATCCCCATGAAAACGCCGATCTTGCCACGGTTGGCTTCGGAGGAAAGGACAAAGGAGCAACCGATCTGCGCGGCGATCTCGCAGAGGAAGGCTTCCGGCAAAACCGGAAATTCCGCCGGAGCATCGACGAAAAACGGCTCGTTGATCGTAAGATTTTTGGTGGCGATTATGGCGTCGCCGTCGAATTTGCTGATGTAGTCCGCCAACAGGAAAGGATAGCGGTGCGGGATCGCATTCATGATGCCGTTGACGTCGAGCTTGATGCTCTCGGGGCGGAAATCGTTTTCGTTGGGGAACTCCGGCATTCCGCGATCCCAGACTCGGGGGCGCAGGTCGATCGTCATATTCGCCTGACTCGCCAATCCGGCGGCGGTGGAGACCGTACCCTTGACCAAGGTCGCCCCGGCTTCATCCTTGCCGGTGATCTCGATCTCGATTTTGATCCGGTCGCCGGGGTTGACCGGGCGGCGGAACCGCACCTTGTCGGCGCGGCGCAGGTAAATATCCTGCTTCTTTTCGGGGTCGAGGGTCGGGCGGAGCGCCAACTCCGCCAGTTGCCGCATCGCTTCGAGCTGCAACACGCCCGGCATGATCGGGTGGCCGGGGAAGTGACCGAGAAAATAAGTTTCGTTGATCGAGATCAGTTTGATCGCGGCGAAGTGAGTGTCGTCGATTTTTTCCGCCCGATCCAACATGGCGAAGATGCCCTTTTTGCCGAGCACGGACTGGATTTCCGCAATGCTGAAAACTTTGCTCATATTTATTCCCTTTTAGTTGGATGATTGATCGATCTCCGCCGCCAGACGGGTGGAAAGCTCGACGTTGCGGGGGTGACCCGGCCGAATGGCGATCACGCTGCCCCGCACCCGGACCCCGGTGAGATAGAGGTCGCCGATGAGGTCCAAAATTTTGTGCCGCACGATCTCGTTGGTGAAGCGCAATTTTTCCTTGCAGATGATCGCCCCCTGATGAATGATCGCCGCCGCATCCAGACTGCCGCCCTTGCACAGACCCATGCCGATCAGCATTTTGAGGTCGCGGTAGTCCACGAAGGTCCGCGCCGGAGCGATCTCGGCGGCGTAAGTGTCGCGGTCGAGGGTGTACTCGAAAAACTGCGGGTCAAAGGGGCAACCCTTGAAGTTGGTGACGCAACTGATCTGCAACTTTTCCGGATCGGGAAAGATGACGATCTGGGTGGCGCCGTTGACCACCCGCACCGGAGCGGCGGGGGTGAAGTAGCGCGCCGGGGCGTCCTGCTCGACGATCCCGGCTTCGCCGATCAGCTCAAAAAAGGCGCGACTGCTGCCGTCGACGATCGGCGGTTCCTGCCCATTCATTTCGACGATGGCGTTGTCGATGTTGCAGGCGTGGAGCGCCGACATGATGTGCTCGATGGTGAAAACCAACGCCTTGCCGGAGCCGATCGTCGTGCCCCGCTGAACGTCGACCACATTTTGCGCCAGCGCCCGGACTTCCGGCTTGCCGGGCAGATCGACCCGGCGGAAGACGATACCTTGATTTTCCGGAGCCGGGAGCAACCGGAGCGTCGCCCGGTCGCCGGTGTGAAGCGCGATGCCGGAAAGAAACGCGGATTTGGCTAAAGTTTGTTGTTTTTCGCTCATAAAATCGATTTCGGATTTGCAATTTTACTCAAGTCATATCATAATATGTACGCAACGCAACAAAAATACAACCGAAAACCGGGATTTTATGAGCGATTTTTATCAATCTTCCCAAAGGGAAGTCGCCGCAGTCGTCGTCACCGGTCCCACCGCCACCGGCAAGACGGCTCTCGCGGTGCAGTTGGCGCGGCGTTTTAACGGCGAGATCGTTTCCGCCGACTCCCGGCAGGTTTACCGGAAATTGGACTTGGGCACCGGCAAGGATCTCGCCGAATACGGCGAAGTGCCCTATCATCTCATCGACGTCGCCGACCCGGCGACCGAGGAATACAATCTCTACCGGTTTTGCGGCGACGCTTATGGTGCGATTGCCGATATCGCCCGCCGGGGAAAACTTCCCATAATTTGCGGCGGCAGTGCGCTTTACGTCGCGGCGTTGGTGCAGGGCTATGGGCTTCCCGGCGGGATCCGCGACCACGCCGCGCCCCGCACGAGCCGCGATCTGCACCTGCCGGAAGATCTCCTGGTGCCGATCAAATTGAAAAATCTGGTGCTCGGGGTGCTTTACCCGCGTATCGAGGTGCGGCAACGCATCTTAAAGCGGCTCGACGCCCGCTTCGCCGCCGGGATGATCGACGAGGTGAAAGCGTTGCTCGATTCCGGCGTGAGCCGGGAAAAGTTGGAGTATTTCGGCTTGGAGTACCGCGAAATTTCCCGCTATTTGCACGGCGAAGTCGATTTCGCCGCCCTGCACCGCAACTTGCTCAACCGCATCCGCCAATTCGCCAAACGGCAGGATATTTTCTTTCGCAAAATGGAGCGCGAGGGAGTCGATATTTACTGGGTCGAACGGGGAAATTATGCCGCCTGCGAGCGTTTGGTGGAAACTTTCCTCGCCGGCAGTCAGTTGCCGCCGATCCAATTCCGGTTGTCCGCGCAACCCAATCCGCCGTCGCGGGATTGACGACTAAAAGAGGTCGAGCCGTCGCTCCGGAGTTTGGAGCGCCGCCGCCAGTTCCGGGGCGCGTCCGGCGATCCGACTGCCGATATTTTCGCGCTTGGCGGGAGCTATCGGCACCTTGGTCAAAATGCGAATGTGCAATTTCGGAACTTCCGCGCCGCTTGAACACCAACTGGGCAATTCCGCTTTGAGTACTTCGCGGTTGGGGTTGAGCAGTTCGATTTCCGCACCGAGTGCGCCAAAGACTTCGCGCCAGAGGTCGGAAATGTAACCGAAATGACTGCAGCCGAGCCCGAGGTAAAGGCGGCGCGGCGACCCGATCTTCGCCCGGCAACTGCGGGCGTATTTGCGGAGCATCAGGGCAACTTCCGCCCCGTTGGGGTGGTATTCGATCTGCGTCGCCAGACCTGGGCAGGGGCAGGAAATCACCCGCTTCGGCGCGACCCCCCGCTGGCGGAGCTTTTCCTGATAGACTCGGCTGTCGACCGTGGTGGAAGTGCCCAGCAGTATCAGTTGCGAATCCGTTTCGGCGAGGAGTTTCCGGGCAAAAAGTTCCGTCGCCGGTTCGATCATGTCGATTATGGGAAAGGGATAACTCGGAAATTCCGGGTCCCGTGCCCGGATCACCGACAGCGTATTGCAGGCGAAAATCACCGCATCCGGCTCAAGTCGGCAGATGCCCTGCATCACCCGATGAAGCGCGCAAAACTTCGCCGGGAAGTCGGGGAGTTGATTGAACGCCAATCCGGGGCTGAGCCACGCGTTGAAGCAGACCAGCTCCACCTGCCGAAAGGGCGACCCCCGCCGGAGCGCGGCAACGAGATCGGCGGCGATATCCAAGCCGCCCAGCCCGGAATCGCAGAAAACGAGCCGCAAATGATCCGAAGTCGGCATCTTGAATCAGTACTTGGCGTCGGCGTAGGCGACCCAGCCGCCCGCCTTGACTAAAGCGAGGTCGAAATCCCCGATCTCAAAGTGATAACTCCGGGTTTTTCCCGAACCGGTGATGGTGAAAGTCTGCGCATCCAGATCGGTGGTGAGCGTCGCTTCCGCCCCGGCAAATTCGCGGAAGATCTCGTCGATCTGCTCCGCGGGAAGCTCGGCGGCGATCATACCGCAATTATACATATTCTGACGGAAGATCCGGGCGAAGCCGACGCCGATCACGATATTGATGTCGTTGCACTCGAGCGCCCACGGAGCGTGCTCGCGCGAGGAGCCGCACCCGAAGTTGTCGCGGGTGACGATCGCCTGATGTCCGGCGACGTCGCGCGCCGGGTCGAATCCGGGCAGGGAAAGGTCTTCCAGACAGAAAGGCTGGAGCGCCGCCTTGGTCGCCTCGTTGAGGTAACGCGCCGGGATGATCTCGTCGGTGTTGATATCCGAACGGTCGAGAAAGAGGATTTTGCCGTTGAAGTTTTTCATTTGAGTTACCCCTGATAAAGTTCCGAGTTGCAGATGCTTCCGGCAATGGCGGTAGCGGCGGCGGTCGCCGGACTCATCAGGTGGATCATACCGCCTTTGCCCATGCGGCCGTTGAAGTTGCGGTTGGTGGTCGAGGCACAGACTTCGCCGGGGGCGAGGATGCCGTTGCTCATGCCGAGACACGCGCCGCAGGTCGGGTTGGTGACGCAGCACCCGGCGGCAGCAAAAATTTCGATCAGCCCCTCGCGGAGCGCCTGCGCGTAGATATCCTGCGTGGCGGGCGAGATGATCGCCCGAAGCGTCGGGGCGATTTTTTTGCCGCGCAAAATTTGGGCGGCGACCCGCAAGTCCTCGAGCCGACCGTTGGTGCAACTGCCGATATAAACCTGATCAACGTGAGTGCCGGCAAGTTCCCGCACCGGGACGACCTGATCGGGTTTGTAGCGCACGGTGGCGACCGGTTCGATCTTTTCCGCGTCAAAGTCGTAGATCGCGGTGTATTCCGCATCGGGATCGGGCAGATATTGACTGTACTCGGCGAGCGCCGCTTCCTTGCTCGGAAATTCGGATTTGATATGCTCCCAAAGATAGTTGACGGTGGTCATATCCGGGTAGCAGATGCCGCAGGTGGCGCCGGCTTCGACCGCCATATTGCAGAGCGTCATGCGGCCGTCCATACCCATATTTTCGATCGCACTGCCGGCAAATTCGATCACCTGCCCGGTGGCGCCGTTGACGGTGAGCTTGGCGATGATGGTCAAAATGACATCCTTGGGGAAGACGCCGGGGCGGAGTTGCCCGTTGACCCGCACCAAGATCGTCTTGGGGTCGTGCATGGCGCAGACGCCCTTGAGGATGCCGACTTCCAAGTCGGTGGTGCCGACTCCGGCGGCAAACGCGCCAAAGGCGCCGTGCGTGCAGGTGTGCGAGTCGCCCATAATGATAGTGAACCCGGGGCGGACGAAGCCTTTTTCCGGGAAGATCGCGTGACAGACGCCGTTGCGGCCGACGTCGAAAAAGTCGGTGATGTTATGGCGGCGGGTCCAGTCGCGGAGCGTTTTGCCCTGCTCGGCGGTCTTGCCGTCTTTGGCAGGGGTGACGTGGTCGATGACCGCCTTGATCTTGGCGCAGTCGAAAACGGCGTCGCGCCCGCGGGCAACGAGGTCGTTGACCGCGATCGGGGTGGTGATCTCATGGCAGAAGACCCGATCGAGCCGGATGACGGAAATGCCGTTGCCGGGGCGATCGACTTCGTGGGTGGCGAAGATTTTTTGAGCTACGGTTTTGCCCATTTTGAAATATCCTTTTCGGTTTGAACGTTTACCGCAGTTAATATAATTTGCGGGGGGATTTTTCGCAAGCAAAAAAGACTTTTTTTTCGCGTGGTACTTGAAAAAATTCCGGGTGGGTGATATTTTAATAGAACCGTGCCGGAGTGGCGGAATGGCAGACGCACTTGACTCAAAATCAAGCGGGTAACCCCCATATGGGTTCAAGTCCCATCTCCGGTACCATTTTTTTTGCCCAAATTCCCCGAAAAAAGCGGCGAGCCGGTCAGCAATGCGACCGACTCGCCATAATTCGTGGCTTGCCCTTACTTGTACTTCAACAGCAAGTCGAGCATTTTCCGGTCGAGTTGGTGGCCGTGAAAGTTTTCGTATTCAACGTCTTTCCGGTCGCTATCCAAAATGCCGAAAGGACCGCGCAACTGCCAGATCGCCCAGCCGAAACCGGCCTTTTTCCAGTTGTAAAGGCAATCTTCCATCCAAGCCAGCACGATGTCGTGCGGGGTTTGGTTGTAGCACCCGAATTCGCCGACGAAAACCCCGACGTGGCGTTGGGCTTCGAGCCAGGGCTCAATGTAATTTTGCCAATACCACTCCCGCCCGTTGTACTGGACATCCCACGCTCCGTTTCGGAAGTCGAGCGGGAAGTTTTTGGCGCGATATTCGCTCTGCACGATCAGCCGCTTTTCTTTTTCCCCTGCATGGGTGATCCCCAGTTCCAACACATTGCAGAAATCGCCTTTCGACGCCCGGATGATGAGCTCTTTGGCATTCGCAGGAAGATCAAATTCGTAGCTTTTGTTGTAGTAATTTTGGTAGATGCCGGCGCTGGGGAGATAATTTTCCTTTTCCCACTCGCCCTTGCCCGGTCCGGGGGTAAATTCCTTTTGCCAGACCTCCTTGCCGTCGAGCGTGGCGTGGAGGACAATGTGTTGCGAAACGCGCCCGATCTTGATCCGGAACTTCGCCGGTTTATCCAAGGATAGATTTATTTGGAGCGGAGTCATGGCTTCCTGCGGATCTCCGCCGGAAAAGTTTTCCCCCGCGAACCATGCGTTGGCATGGGGGAAGGGCCAGACGGGTTCGGGGTAGCGCTCGAAGTTCGTCCACGGCGCTTTGCAGTGGGTGATCGGCATCGGCTGATAGCCGCGGGTCGCCTGCGCCACCGGCACGTCAAAGAGCGATTTGACCGGCTGGTAACCCCAGTACTGACCATCCGCGATGATCACCCGATCGGGATTTTCCGCGTGGATAACTTCAACCAACATCTTTACGACCTTGACGTAGTCTTCTTCGGCAACGCCGTTGGGCTCGTTGAAAAGGTTAAAAGACAAATATTTGGGGTCAACGTCTTGGTAACGCCGGGCGAACATTTGCCAGTGAAGTTTACAAACTCTTTGCGCTTCGGGGTCGGTCCACAAGTTACGCGGCTCTTTGGGGCTGGCGACCGTAAATCCCGGGGCGCGGTGAAAATTCAGGCAGACGTGGATATCGTACTTTTTGCCGAATTCGATTGCTTCGTCGATATCTTTCAACACCTCCTCGTCGAATTTTTCCCAATCGCCATCGACGATCCAACAGCGGTAGTCCATCGGGATGCGCACGAAGTTGAAGCCGAGTTCGTGGATGATTTGAAAATCTTCTTCGGAAAATTTTTGCCGCGCTCCATTGTTGTAGTAGAGTTTTTCCCGCAGATTGAATCCGTGCCACCGGGGCAGTTTTTTATACGTTGGGGTCGGCAATGGATCGGCACAGGCACAGCCCCAAAGCAACAAAGAAAAGAGACACAGCGAAAATTTCATGGAATCATCCTCTATTTGGGGTTTTCAAGCATGCTCAAGATGCCCTTGAAGTAGCCGATGGCGAAAATCCGTCCCAAGGCGGCGTAACCCGGCTCGTCGTTGTTTTCGCCGAACATGGTCGGCGCGTGATCCGGGCGGACGAGTACATCCATATCCAATTCGTCTAACAGCTGGAAGCGAGCCGCCAAATTGGTTGGCCCGTCGTCGTGAAAAGTTTCCATAAAACCGTTGGGGAGCGGCTGGTTGTCGCGCATGTGGACGAAGGGAATTTTATCTTTCCACTCTCTAATCAGCGCCAAGTCGTCTTCCCCCATGGCGCGAAACGTCGCGGCGCAAAAAGTGATCCCGGCGCTGGGGCTATTGGCAATTTTCAACATTGTCCGGTAAGCCTCTGCCGAGGTGAAAATGCGGGGATACCCTTTCAACTCGGCGACCGGCGGATCGTCCGGGTGCAGACACATCCGCACCCCGGCTTCTTCCGCCGCCGGGAGTACTGCTTTGAGGAAATAGGTGTAGTTTTCCCACAGTTTTTCGTGACTGAATTTAAGCACTTCTTCCGGCACATCGTCGCGCGACCAACGGCTGGTCAGGGAGCCGCCGCGGTAGGGGATATCCGTTTTCGACCGGAACCAACCGATCCCCGCCATGAAGTTGTAGCAGAGGATGCGGATGCCGAGTTTGCCCATGTTGGTCAACATCCGGCGATAATTTTCCAAATCCTCGTCGCGGCCGGGCAGTCCCAATTTGATCCGGGACATGTCGAACTGATCGCCCTCCAGCGCCGCGATCTCGAATCCCGCCTCGCGAAATCCGGCTTGCGCCTGCGCCATGGAATCGAGGCAAAACGGGTCAAACGCGAGATTCATCCGGCAGACCGCGTATCGGACTCCAGCCTGAGCCGCCAATTTCCACCGACGGTCCGGCGTCGGGGGGAGGAACACTCCGAGTTTTATCATAGCTACTCCATACTTGATCATTGCGCCTTTGATTTAAGAATATACCCCGCGCGGTGGCGAAATGCAATTTAGGGAAAATTTTTTTTGAGAATAAAAAATAATAATTTTTTGCTTTGGTTTGAAAGATCGGCAAAGGTAATGTATATTTTATGGTAAAAAGGGCAAAATAAAATAGGGCAAAAATAGCTCGGAAATGAAAAACCCCCATAAAAAAATCACCGGCTTTGATGTAGCGAGAGCGGCGGGGTGTTCGCAATCGACCGTTTCCAAAGTGATGAACGATCGCCCGCGTGTTTCCGAGTTTCTGCGCGGCAAAATATTGACGGCGGCGCGCCGGTTGAATTACCGCCGGAATACGCGGGGAAAACTGCATCGCGTCGTGCTGATTTTGCCCGCCCCATGGCGATTCCGGCTGGATGGCTATGTGGCGTCGATGCTGAACGCCATGACCTACGTATTGTGCCAGCGGGGTATCCGCATGGAGATCGTGCAGGAAGACGATTTGGATGTGCTGTTGAACCACACGATCGACGGCGGCATCAGCATTTCGTGGGAGCCGGCGCTTACCGATGCGTGGTTCGATCGTTTTCAGTTACCGCTGGTCAGAGTCAACACGAATCCCGCGCTGTCTGCCCGTAAAACCCTGCAGGCTTACGTCAATATGGATGGCGAAAAATCCATGCAGTTACTGCTGGATAAACTCTATGCCTTGGAACACCGTCGCATCTTTTTGCTCGCCCCGGACCCTCGAGAGATCGAGGAGCGCCGCACCCGTTATCAGGGGTTTTACAAGTACTTGAAATCCCGCCGCGTCCAGCACCCGGAACAGCGTTGTATTTTTGGTATGCGCGAAAAAACTTTTGCCGAAAACCTGGCTTTGCTGAAGCAGGCACTGACCGGGGGCGCGACCGCGCTGATCGCCGTCGACGAAGGGGCGGCGAGAAGCGCCCTGTCACTGGTCGAAAGTTTGAAATTGAATGTGCCAGGCAGAGTCAGCCTGGTGAGTTGGGAACAAAAAGACGTTTTGCCCTACTTTGATCCGCCGGTTACCGGTATGGCGATGGATTACACGCAACTTTGCGAGGCGGCGGTCGATCTGCTTGCCGCCCTTTGCCGGGGCGAAAGGGTAGTCAACGTTTATATTCCTTTCCGGCTGGTCGAGCGAAAAAGCGTCGCCCCGGCATATCGGAAACGGAATCGGAAAAAACTCGCCAGTCGCATCTTGGAAATGTTGCAAAACGGTCCGGAAACCCGCATCCGCATCGCTTCGGCGCTCGGCGTGAAGCCTTACAGCGGCTACTTCAACCGAACGATCGGTGAATTACTTTCCGGGCACCAAATCGTTTATCGGGAAACGGCGGGGTGCGGGCGGGGGCGGCGCTTGTTACTAATGGAAAAAATTTCAACTTTAAGTTAAACGGGAGGGAATATGGAAGAGGGAATTTTTTACGTCGTTGCCCGGACTTCTACGCCGCAGGGCGGAGTGTATCGTTATAATATAACTGCCGACGGCGAGATTTCCCCGCACGGTTTTTGTCCGGTGCCGGTGAGCAACTGGTTGGAAATTGCCCCGGGCAGAAAAGTCGGCTACGCGACCGGGATCATCGACGGCAAAGGGGTGCTCTATACCCTTGCGCTCGACCGATTTACCGCGTCGGCGCCGTTTCCGCTTGATATCGCCGGCAGCAGTTGCCACTTGGCGATTTACCCGGAAGGGCAGCGAATTTATACGGCAAATTACAGCGACAGCTCCCTTTCCGAGTTGGAAACCGATGAGTGCGGCACCCCGATCCGGTTGGTCAAGACCATTCATCACCAAGGGCACGGAGTTAATCCGAAGCGGCAGGAAAAAGCGCATGTGCATCAAGTCAACATCACCCCGGATCGCCGCTTTCTCGCGGTGGTGGACTTGGGGCTGGATGAAATTATCTCTTACGCCCTGACTCCGGCGGGGCTCGACGAGACGCAGGTCATTCACAATCAGATCGTGCCCCCCGGCAGCGGCCCGCGGCATCTGGTTTTTTCCGCCGCCGGGGATCTCGCCTATTTGGTGACCGAGTTGAGCAACGAGATTTTTGCCCTCAAGTATCGCGACGGGCGGTTTGAAGTGATTGATCGATGCCGTACTTTGCCGGAAAACTTCATCGGCGAAAGTACCGCCGCCGCCATTCGCTTATCTCCGGACGAAAAGTTTTTGCTGGCGACCAACCGGGGGCACGACTCCGTCGCCATTTGCCCGATCGACCATGGCGCCTTGGGGCAGGTCGTGAATATCCCGTGCGGCGGCAGGAACCCCCGCGACGGCAATTTCGTCGCCGGGGGCAGATTTTTCATCACCGCCAATGAAAGTGGTGATGCGGTGGCGGCTTTTGCCTACGACTCCGGCAATTTGGAGTTGATCGACACCCTCACTTTGCCCTCGCCGCTAAACATCGTCCCGGCGCGTTGAAATCCTAACCTCTCTTTTTTGGTGCGGCGGCACATTGTCGCCGCTTTCGCCTAAATAGGAAAGGTGTCAACCGAAACGCCCAAAAAAGCGCAAAAGAAGTGCAAACTTTTGGCGTTTGCCCAAAAAAGGGCGATTTTTGGGCAAAAAAGAACCGCTCGGGCGGATGCGGAGCGGTTAAAAAAAGGGGGGCTTTCGCCCCACTGGGTCGCCTACGACCATAGTAATGCCTCTAATATACCGCTAAACCATTGCAATGCGTTGGCGGGGCAAAATGAGGATTTTTTTATTCCCGTCGCTCCGTGCGCATAATGACAGTCGGGGTGTTAGGAATTAAATTGCCATTTTCGTCGCAATAGTGCATTTCAAGCCATCCTTTTTCTGTTTCGTTGGTGTCAATGACAGGTTGTCCTTTGTATCGAACAATACCTTTGTCTAAGTCGCTCCAATCAAACTCAAAAGTAGAAGCTATTATCGGATTATTATGGTGTTTTTTCATAAAAAACGCAATTATATTACTATATTCCAAAGCCGTATTAACTCTTCAGCAACAGAATCAAAATATCTGTTGTTACCATTGTTTAATATAGCATTTTTTTTGAGCTGTTCAAGTAATTTCCCCTTGCTTTTTGTTGAGATGAACTGCACATAAGATCTGGCGATTAGTTCATCTTCTTTACGCAAATCTTTCAAATCACTTAAAAATATTTTTTCGCGTTTTGTTAAACTTTCATTGTTTTGCAATCTTTCGTATTCAGTTTCCAGTATTTTATACTCTTTTGATGCTTTCACGACATCCAGTATTTGCTTTCGCTGTGCATCGGAAAGATAAATGACATCAATCATGTGTCCGGTTTCGTGGACGGCAGTCAAAGCGGCGTGATCGTTGTTGTGTGCCACAAAAAAATCCGTTACTTCACCTGCCCCGTTTTTGATAATAAAACCGTAATGGTTTTCATCATCCCGAAGCATAAAGGACTTCGGAATACCGCGAACTTCGGGCTTACTCCACACCGCTTTTACTTCGTCGGGGATGATGTCCCATTGCTCACGCCCACGACTTCCGTTGTAGCGGGATAGATTGATTGCATCATCACGGATAATTTTGCTTGGATCGTCACTCACATCGAAAAAGTTGCTTGTGGTTTTGCGCTTTGCCGCCTCGCCAATCAATGCAAAGCTCTCTTTGTCAAGTTCCCGGAGCTTCGCCACCGTCATCCGCGGGTTGGGGTAGGGCGGTATGAAGCGATCCAGCGGCAGATTGCCCCGCTTCCATATCTCGTAACGCTCCTTGCCGAGCCAGTCGCGGCGGATTGATTTTTCAACAAGTTGAACAACTGCTTTAGCAGTTATGCTGTTTTCGTTGTTTTTTGAGTAGGAAAAATCAGCAAGATCTCGCCGGAATTGAAAAAAGTTCGCGTGAAAACTTGCAAAATATAACGCGGCGCGTTATATTGAATGTCGGCAGGGAGAAGAGCAATGATCAAAAGTTTCGGCGAAAAGGAAGCGGAAAAGATTTTTCGGGGCGAACGCTCCCGAAAGTTACCGGGTGATATTCAGCAAGCCGCCCGAAAAAAGCTGTTGATGCTTAATGCCGCCGTCGCCCCGGAGGATTTGCGAAAACCGCCCGGGAATCATTTTGAGGCTTTAAACGGGCGTTCCGGATTTTATAGCATCCGGATCAACATACAGTGGCGGATCACTTTCGCTTGGTGCGGTGGCGCCGAAAATGTGAGGATCGAGGATTATCATTAGCAGGAGGGAAATTATGGCAAACGAAGACAAATATCTGCCGCCGATTCACCCCGGGGAAATATTGGATACCGAATTTATGCAGCCGCTGGGGCTGTCGCAGAATCGTCTGGCGCGGGAAATCGGAGTACCGCCGCGGCGGATCAATGAGATCGTCCACGGCAAGCGGGCGATCACTGCCGATACCGCGATGCGTTTCAGCCGGGTGTTCGGTACGACCGCTCAGTTTTGGCTGAATCTGCAAGCAGAATACGAGCTTGACTGCATCGTCTATGCCGAGCGGACGAAAAATACGAGCAGCTTTGATTTTATCAAAAAGTTCGTGCCAAAAGTCGCTGCGCTGTAAATTTATCCACCACACAAAAAAACCGCGGTCGCTTGACCGCGGTTGAGTTTTTTGTGGGTCACTTGCCCATTGAGCGGAGGATCGCGTACTCGACTCCGCGAATTTCCGCCATGCCTTTGAGCCGACCGATCGCGGTGTAGCCGGGATTGGGGCAGGGGGGCTTCGCCAAGTCGTCGAGCATGGTGTGGCCGTGGTCGGGGCGGAAGGGCAACCGCCAGTCGGCGCGCCCCTCGTTGTAGCGGCGGATCTGCTCCTCTAAAATCGCCTTGACCAATTCGTACATATCCACGCTGCCCTCGAGGTGGTTCGCCTCAAAGAAGTTGCCCTTGCCGTCGTGCTGGGTGCTCCGCAAGTGGACGAAGCCGACCCGCGGCGCGCACGCCTTGAACATTTCCACCACATTGTTGTCCAATCTGCCGCTGAAGCTACCCGAGCAGAAGCAGATGCCGTTGGCGGGCGAATCGACCATGGCAAGCAGATTCCGGACGTCGTTGATGTCGCTGAAAATCCGCGGCAAACCCAAAATGGAATAGGGCGGGTCGTCGGGGTGGATCACCATGATGCAGCCGGCTTCCTCCGCCACCGGGCAGACTTCGGAAAGGAAGTATTTGAGATTATTTTCCAAATCCTTGCGGGTGAGCGACGCGTACTTGGCAAGCATGGCGCGCACGTCTTTGAGCGTCACGCCCTTGAAGCCGGGGAAGTTGTCGATCAGCCCGGTGGTGAAGCGTTCCACTTCCGCCGGGCTGAGCGAGCGGTAGAACTCCTCCGCCTCGCGGAGTTTTTCCGCCGAGTAATCCTTTTCCGCCCCCGGGCGCTGCAAAATGAAAACTTCAAAGGCGGCGAACTGCGCCTGATTGAAGTAGAGCGCCTCGGAGCCATCCGGCAATTTGTAGCGCAGATCGGTGCGGATCCAATCCAATACCGGCATGAAGTTGTAGGTGATGACCTTGATGCCGCACTTGCCAAGATTGCGCAAACTTATTTTGTAGTTTTCGATGTACTGCTTGTAGTTGCCGCTGGCGGTTTTGATGTCCTCGTGGACGGGGAGACTCTCGACCACGCTCCACGTCAACCCGGCGTCGGCAATGAGCTTCTGGTGCTTCTGGATCTCCTCGACGCTCCACACTTCGCCGTAGGGGATGTGGTGAAGCGACGAGACCACCCCGGTCGCCCCGGTCTGGCGCACGAACTGCAACGGCACCGGGTCCTTGGCGCCGTACCAGCGGAAAGTCGGTTCCATATTGAATTTCATTTTCTACACCCCCGAAAAGGCGGCAAAGGCGCCGTCGACCGGCAGGACGATCCCGTCAACGAAACTCGAATCCGCATCGCAGAGGAAAAGCAACGCCGCCGACAGGTCTTCGGGCACGCCGAAGCGCCCCTGCGGCGTGTGGGTCAAAATCGTGTTGCCGCGCGCGGTGAGCGAGCCGTCGGGATTGGTGAGTAACGCCCGGTTCTGATCGGTGAGGAAAAATCCCGGCGCGATCGCGTTGACCCGGATCCCCACTTTGGCAAAGTGGACGGCGAGCCACTGGGTGAAGTTGCTGATCGCCGCTTTGGCGCCGCTGTAAGCGGGGATTTTAGTGAGCGGCGTAAAGGCGTTCATACTGGAAATGTTGACCACGATGCCTTCGCCCTTTTTCGCCATATCCCGGCAAAACGCCTGGCAGGTGAGCAACGTGCCGAGGAAGTTGAGGTTGAAAACGAAGCCGACTCCGGCGGGATCGAGATCAAAGAAGGTGGTGACCCCCTCGACCTTTTGCGCCAGATCTTCGGGGAACAAAAATTCCTTGCTGGTGGTGCCGCGGGGATGATTGCCGCCCGCGCCGTTGACCAAAATGTCGCAAGTGCCCAGCGCCGCGCCGACTTTTTCATTCGCCGCCGCCAGCGAAGCCGGTTCCAAGACGTTGGCGGAAACCGCGATCGCCTTGCCGCCCGCGGCAATGATTTCGTCGGCGACTTTTTGCGCCGCTTCCTGCTTCAAGTCGAGAATTGCCACTGCCGCGCCGCTTTTGGCGAGCGTTTTCGCCATGACACTGCAGAGGATGCCGCCGCCGCCGGTGACGACGGCAACTTTACCGGAAAGATCGGACTTCATAATGCTTCTCCTTAATCTATTAAGGTGGGTTGTCTTGCCTACCATAAAATAGCACTTCACTCGGCGGCTTGCCAATTTATTTTATGGCTTTTAAACACTATTTGTTGCCCTTTTGCCCAATAAATGGCGATCCGGCGGGGGGATTTCGGGCAAAACTTTGGCAGGAAATGGCTCTTTTGCATTTGCAAAACGCTTTTTTGCGGATTATGTTAGTAATTGAACACTCGTAGCCACCAGTGTAAGCAAACTAATCATGGAGGTTAAACTATGGCTGCTGTCTGTATTCCGAAAGCCGAGTATTTCGAGCGCATCGCCAAGTTCCAGAAGCGGATCAAGGAAGCGGGTTTGGATGCCTGTCTGGTCCACGGTACCGAGTCCGACTTCGCCAATGTCCGTTATCTCACCGAGTATTGGCCGACTTTTGAGCAGGCGGGCGTCTTCGTTCCCGCCGTGGGCGACGCCGTGCTGCTGATCGGTCCGGAAAGTCTCAAGTATGCGCAGGGCCGCAGTGTCGTGCCCAAGATCGCCTTGATGCTCAACTACCGCGAATCCGCCGAACCCGATTATCCCGGCATCCCGCTGGCGACTTATCCCGAAGTGGTCAAAATGGCGATGGGTCGTCGCAAGCTGAAAAAATTGGGTCTGGTCGGCACCGCCGTGATGACCAAGCCGACGCTCGACGCGGTCGCCAATCAGTTGCCCGGAGTGCAGGTGGTGGTCGCCGACGAGGTCTTCCGCCCGTTGCGCTGGTTCAAGAGCGAAAACGAACTCAACTGCCACCGCAAGGCTTTCAAGGTCGCGGAAAAGGCGGTGCAGGCGATGCTCAACGAGCTCAAGCCCGGCATGACCGAATTTCAGGCGATCGGTATCGCCCAGCGCGAAATCTACGCCAACGGCGGCGAGTACGAGGGGCACAGCCTCTACTGCTTCGGCGGCGACCGCACCAGCAACGGCATCAGCCGTCCGACCGGAGCCAAGCTCAAAAAGAATGAGATCATCCAGCTCAACATCGGCGCCCGGGTCGGCGGTTACAGCTCGTCGATCGGTCTGCCGGTCTACTTCGGCAAGTTGCCCAAAGAGCAGCTGGCGCTGGTCGAATTCGGTCTGCGCGCCCACAAGTTCACCTTTGAGCTGATGAAAGCGGGCGTCCAGGCTTCCAGCATCGCGCAAAAGTACTACGACTGGGGTTGCGCCGAGGGGTGGAAAGACTACATGCTCTACGGCCCGGTGCACGGCTTGGGCATCATGGAAACCGAAAGTCCGTGGATCGAAACCACCAGCAAGTACAAATTGCAGGAAAATATGACCTACCAGATCGACACCTTCTTCACCGGCAACGGTTACGGCCTGCGCTGGGAACGCGGTTGCATCGTGAAAAAAGGCGGCTGCGAACTCCTTTCCAAGAAGTTCATGAGCCTCAAGGATTGCAAGCTCGACTGAGCGATTCGATCAATTCGACCGCTCCCGGTCCGGGGGCGGTTTTTTTGTGCAAAAAAAGCGCCGGAAGCGGGAACTTCCGGCGCCCGGATTGACGCCACCGTGGTTTCCTGTCCATTCCATAATGAAGTCAAACAGTGGGTGCATCTGACGATACCAATCCATCGCCGCGCTTCTCGAAAAGGTTTGATATTGGACAGAACCGCTTGACTTTGCGCCGTCAGGTGGTATATTATCGGCAGAGCGGTCGTTTGTTGCCGTGAGGCCTGCTTCTGTCGGAAGCAGACACCCCGGTGCCTTTGGAACCCTCCACCGTAGAGGGTTGGGAAACGACCGTTTTTTCTTTTATACCAGTAAGGTCTTTCAACTCAAACGTTCCGTTCGGTTTACTTGTGATAATTAGGTCGGCGGAAAATATACGAAAGCCGTTCACACCAGAAGGCGTAGCAAAAGAAGCGTCGTACCTCGCATACCTCAATCGCTTTCTCGCTCCCGCGTGGCGGCTTGCGAGAGGAGCTTCAGCGCTTGGCGAGCACGTCCTTTTCGTACTGGCGCACCAGCGGCAGCCACTCGCCGTCGACCGGCACGTCGCTCCGGCGGCAGTACTCCGCCCAGACTTCGCCGAGCGGCATGGTTTTGAGATGCTCGAGCAATTCCATTCTTCCGGTGTAGTCGCCGGAACTTTCCAGCTGGGCGAGGAGCGCGGTCGGTTCGAGCAACGCGGCGAGCAGCGCCTGCTTCATCGCGCGCGCCCCCACCGCCCACGCGGCGAGGCGGTTGATGCTCGCGTCAAAGTAGTCCAAGCCGATGTGGACTTTGTCCGCCCAGCCGTAGCGGATGATCTCGGCGGCGATGGCGCGCAACTCGTCGTTGAAAAGCACCACGTGGTCGCTGTCCCACCGGACGCCGCGGCTGACGTGGAGCAACACTTCGGGCGAAAAGAGCAAAATGGAACTGATCTTATCGGCGATGCTCTCGGTCGGGTGGAAGTGCCCGGCGTCGAGGCAGACCATTTTATTGCGGGTGAGGGCGTAGCCCATATAGAATTCGTGCGAACCGGTGACGTAGCTTTCGGAGCCGATGCCGAAAAGTTTGCTCTCGACCGCGTCGCGGTTGCAATTTTGATCGATCGGGTAGGCGAAAATGCGGTCGAGCGAGTCGATGAGCAACTCCCGCGGTTTCCGGCGGTCGGCGGGGGTGTCTTTGTAGCCGTCGGGGATCCAGAAGTTGGTGATGCAGGTGTTGCCGAGCGCCTTGCCGAAACTTTCGGCGATCACCCGGCTGGCGATGCCGTGGGCGACCCAGAAGTCGCGGACGCTCTTATCGTAACTGCTCAAAGTAAAGCCGCTTGCGGATCGGGGATGCGAGAAAAAGGTCGGGTTGAAATCCAAGCCGACTTTGCGCGCTTTCGCCCAGTCGACGAAGCGGGCAAAATGCTCGGGGGCGATCTGGTCGCGGTCGACCTTTTTGCCGTTGGTCTCGGCGTAGATCGCGTGGAGATTGAGCCGGTTTTTGCCCGGGATAAGTTTGAGCACGAAATCCAAATCGGCGCGCAGTTCGTCGCCGTTGCGGGCGCGCCCCGGGTAGTTGCCGGTCACCGCGATACCGCCATCCAAGCCGGAATCGCTCTCAAAGCCGTTGACGTCGTCGCCCTGCCAGCAGTGCAGGCTCACCGGGATCATATCCAGTGCGGTCAGCGCCTTTTCTACATCGACGCCGTAGCGGGCGTAACAATCTTTTGCCGCTTGAAAACTCATAAACGTACCCTCCTTTGCCTAAAAATGAACCAGGCAAAGAATATAACTCGATTCGGGGCAAAAAGCAAATCACCTTTCCCGGCGAGAATAAATTTGCATATTCCCTGCCCGCGCGCTATAGTATAAACGGTGCATATTTTAACCAACTTTTGGCGAAAAAAATCCAAAAGTATCACGGAGGATGAATTATGAGCGACTTCAAAAAGAACAAACCGGTCAACCGCTTCTACTCGGATATGCCGCGCATCGGCATCCGCCCGACCATCGACGGTCGGCGTCGGGGCGTCCGCGAGAGCCTGGAAGAGCAGACCATGGCGATGGCGCGCGGCGCGGCGGAGCTGATCTCCTCCACGCTGCGTCACCCCAACGGCATGCCGGTCGAGTGCGTCATTTCCGACGTCACCATTTCCGGCGCCGCCGAAGCGGCGATCTGCGCCGAAAAGTTCAGCAAGCAGAATGTCGTCGCCACGCTGTCGGTCACCCCCTGCTGGTGCTACAGCGCCGAAACTATGGATATGGATCCCTTGACCCAAAAGGCGATCTGGGGCTTCAACGGCACCGAGCGTCCCGGCGCGGTCTACCTCGCGGCGGTGTTGGCGGCGCACGCCCAAAAGGGTCTGCCCGCTTTCGGCATCTACGGCCACGACGTGCAATCCGCCGATGACCGCACGATCCCCGATGATGTCAAGGAAAAGATTTTGCGCTTCGCCCGCACCGCGATCGCGGTCGGTTCCATGCGGGGCAAATCCTATCTTTCCATCGGTTCGGTCGCCATGGGTATCGGCGGCTCGATCGTCAATCCCGCTTTCTTTGAGGACTACCTCAACATGCGGTGCGAGTCGGTCGATATGACCGAGATCATCCGCCGCGTCAACGAAAACATCTACGATCCGGAAGAATTTGCCCTCGCCCAGAAGTGGGTCAAAAAGTATTGCAAGCAGGGCAAGGACATCTACAACGGCAAGCAGGGCAAGAGTGCCGCCGAGCAGAAAAAGATTTGGGATTACTGCATCAAGATGACCATGATCGCCCGCGATCTGCTCATCGGCAACCCGAAACTGGCGAAGCTCGGCTTCGGCGAGGAAGCCATGGGGCACAACGCCATCGCTGGCGGTTTTCAGGGTCAGCGGCAGTGGACCGACCACATGCCCAACGGCGACGTGATGGAAACCTTGCTCAACACCTCCTTTGACTGGAACGGCATCCGCGAAGCCTTCGTTTTCGCCACCGAAAACGACGCCTGCAACGGCGTGGCGATGCTTTTCAGCCACTTGGTGACCGGGCGCGCCGCCGGATTCAGCGACGTGCGCACCTACTGGAGTCCGGACGCGGTCAAGGCGGCGACCGGTATGAAACTGCCGGTGCCCGGCATGATCCACCTCATCAACAGCGGCGCGACCACCCTCGACGCCACCGGTCGGTGCGGCAAGAAGCCGGAAATGAAGCACTTTTGGGACATCACCCCTGCCGAAGCGCAGGCGTGTCTCGACGCCACCGAGTGGACTCCCGCGAGCTTGGGCTACTTCCGCGGCGGCGGTTTCTCGAGCCACTTCCTCACCCGCGGCGGCATGCCGGTCACGATGAGCCGGATCAACTTGGTCAAGGGCCTCGGCCCGGTCTTGCAGATCGCCGAGGGCTTCACCTATGAGCCGCCCAAAAAGATCCACGACATCCTCGACAAGCGCACCGATCCGGGCTGGCCGACCACTTGGTTCGTGCCCAACCTCACCGGCAAAGGCGCCTTCACCGATGTTTACAGCGTCATGGCGAACTGGGGCGCCAATCACGGTGCTTTCACCTACGGCCACATCGGCGCCGACCTCATCACGCTCGCTTCGATGCTCCGGATCCCGGTCTGCATGCACAACGTGGCGGAAGAAAAGATCTTCCGGCCCAGTGCTTGGGCGGCATTCGGCATGGATAAAGAGGGCGCCGACTATCGCGCCTGCGCCAACTTCGGTCCGCTTTATCGCTGAACCGGGCGCGGAGTTTTTGATACTGGCGGCGGCGGGATCATCCGCCGCCGTTTTTTTGCCTTTTTCGTGTTTTTTTTGCTTGATATTGGCGTTTTGGCATGGTATATTTTATACCATGAAAAATTCGGTTTGTCAAAAATTTACGATTGATCGATCCGACCTCGGAGCGGGGCTTCGATTGCGTAGCGCGGTCGATTTCTGACGGTTGAGATCGATCGCGCCATACTCTGCCGCACCGGTAAATCCGTACCGGGCGGATGTTTTTTACTTATTTTGAACTAAAATTTAGGAAAGCAAAATGTCAGAAATGCCCAAATATCGTTACCCGCAACCGATCGATCTGCCCGATCGGCAGTGGCCCAACCGGGTGATCACCCAAGCCCCCGTGTGGACGAGCGTCGATCTGCGCGACGGCAATCAGGCGTTGCCCGAACCGATGAATCCCGACCAGAAGTTGGAGTACTTCAAGATGCTCTGCGGCATCGGGTTCAAGGAGATCGAAGTTTCCTTTCCCTCGGCTTCCGGCGACGACTTCGCCTTTGTCCGGCGGCTGATCGAGGAAAAACTCATCCCCGCCGATGTGCGGATTTCCGTGCTGACCCAAGCGCGCGAGCACCTCATCAAGCGCACCATCGAGTCGCTCGCCGGCTTGGAGGGCAAGGCGATCGCCCACTGCTATGTCGCTACCAGCGATCTGCACAGCCGTTTCGTGCTTGGCAACAGCCGCAAAACGGTGTTGCAAATGGCGATCGACGGTACGCGGATGGTCAAGGATGCGATCGGCGAAGCCGGTTTGCTCGACCGGGTGAGTTATGAATTCAGCCCCGAGGAATTTACCGACAGTGACCTCGGCTTCGTGCTGGAAGTCTGCAACGCGGTCAAGGAAACCTGGGGAGAATCCACTCCGGATACTTTTGTGCTCAATCTGCCCGCCACGGTGGAGCGTCGCCCGCCCAACCAGTATGCGGATATGATCGAGTATTTCTGCCGCAACTATCCTTATTTGGCGGATACCCGCATCAGTCTGCACTCGCACAACGATCAGGGCTGTGCCGTCGCCGCCACCGAGTTGGCGCTGCTGGCGGGCGCCACCCGGGTCGAGGGGACGATTTTCGGTCACGGCGAGCGTACCGGCAATCTGGATATCGCCGTGCTGGCGCTCAATATGGAGTCCCGCGGCATCCCCACCGGGCTGAATTTCAGCAATATGAATGAGATCATCCGGATCGTCGAGCGCAACTCCGGTATCGAAGTGCATCCGCGTCACCCCTACGCCGGGGCGCTGGTTTTCACCGCCTTTTCCGGTTCGCATCAGGATGCGATCCGCAAAGGGCTGGATAAGCGCGACGAGATCAGCGAATTTTTCCAGCAAAAGTGGAAAGTCCCCTATCTGCACATCGACCCCGCCGATCTCGGCCGACAGTATGAACGGCTCATCCGCATCAACAGCCAGTCGGGCAAGGGCGGCGTGGTCTTTGTGTTGGAGCACGAATTCGGCGTGCGTCCGCCCAAAAGCATGCACCCGGCGATCGGCGCGGCGGTGCAGGCTTACATCGACAACGTTGGCGGCGAAATGGACTCCACCAAGTTGGGCGAAATTTTCCACCGCGAATTCGTCAACATTTCCGGCATTTTCCGCATGGAAAATTATCAGCGCGCCTCGGCGGGCGAGTTGAGCGGAGTCAACTTCACCTGGTTCATCGGCGACAAGAAGTACGAACTTACCGGGCAGGGCAACGGGCCGCTGTCGGCGGTGGTGCACGCGCTCAAGAGCTCCGGATTGCTCTCGTTTTTCAAACTCGAGGACTTTTCGGAGCAGACCCTCGGCAAGGATGCCGACGCGCACGCGATCGCTTTCGTCGGTCTGCGTTGCTCGGCGGAATCCAGCGAACTGGTTTACGGCGCGGGCGAACACTCCAACATCGACCGGGCGGCGATCGCGGCGCTGATCAGCGCCCTCAACCTCGCCTACGAGCAAAAGCTGATCCATCTGGAGGCGTAAGGTGGCGGAGCGGAACGGTTGGCGGCTTCTGTTGCTCCCGGCGATTTTGCTGGTTATTGCGGCGATCCATTGGTTGGTGATCTCGGCGATCGTGCCCAAAGACGATCCGCCGTTGCCGGATAATCTCCCGCCGGGAAGCACCCCCGAAAACGTCACCGAATCCGCCCCGAAGCCGACGGAAACGGTGCCGTCGGAAGTTCAGCCGAGCAAGCCGCCCCGCCACTATCGGGTAAAAAGCACCAATCCCCGCTTCGGGCAGAAATTCGATTACCGCTCCGCCATTCACGGCGATGCGCTCAAAAAATGGGTGCCGGGGGCGGAAAATGCCAAAACCGGCATCATCGTCGATATGGATACCCGGCAGGTGCTGTGGGAAAAGAAATCGACTACCCCGGTGCAGATCGCTTCAATGACCAAGATGATGACGCTATTGCTCACTTTTGAGGAGTTGGAGCGCAATCCGCAACTTTCGCTTGACACCGAGATCACCATTCCCCCGGAAGCGCTGAAAGTCAAGCGTACCGGGGTGTTGTGGCTGAATCCGGGCGAAAAATTTCAACTTGAGGAGATCATCCGCGGCGCGGCGGTAAAGAGCGCCAACGACGCCGCCGAAACCTGCGCGATCATCGTGTCGGGCAACCGGGAAAAGTTTTTGGCAAAGATGAATCAGCGCAGCCGGGAACTCGGCTTGACGGCGAAATTCACCACTAGTCACGGCTTGCCGGATGAAAAACTGGGTGCGTCGCAGGCGTGCGCCCGGGATATGGTGCTCTTGGGCGAACGGTTGTTGGAATATCCCGATCTGATGAAGGAATTTTCCATTCAGCAAAGTTCGATCCGCGAGGGGGCGAAAAAGACCGTGTTCGTCAACACCAACCGGTTGATCAATCCGCGCTATCCCGGCGTGGACGGCATGAAAACCGGCTACACCAAAGCCGCCGGGTTCTGTTTGACCTTTAGTGTGTTGCGCAACGGCCGCCGGATCATGGGGTGCGTGACCGGTTTCCCCAGTCACAACGACCGTGATCGCTTCGTGCGCAAGCTCATTGACTGGGCTTATCAGTCGAAAAAGTGATCCGCTTTTTCAGTTCGGCGAAATCCGCCGGCACCGGCGCGACCAAGGTGATCAGTTTCCCGCTTTGCGGGTGAGGCAAAGTCAATTTCCACGCATGAAGCATCTGGCGGGGAGCGTCGCCGATCTGCGCCGCCTTGCCGCCGTACAGACTATCCCCCAATACCGGCAGACCGATGTGCGATAAATGCACCCGGATTTGATGAGTTCGACCGGTGAAAATGGCGACTTCCAGCACCGACACCGGAATTTTCCCCAACCTCCCGGTCGCTTGAAGCCGATAGCGGGTCAGCGCCGGTTTGCCGTTGCGATCGACCACCGCCATTTTTTGCCGATTGACCGGGTGGCGGCCGATCAGCGTTTCGATCTCCCCGGTCGGGCGCGGCGGCACTCCCCGCACCAGCGCCAAATAAGTCTTGCCGGTCTGCCGGTCGGCAAAGGTGCGGCTCAACTTAAAGAGCGCTTCCGCCGTCTTGGCGATCACCAGCACCCCGGAAGTATCTTTATCCAAGCGGTGGACGATCCCCGGGCGATCCGCCGCCGCTTCGGCAAACTTTTTTTCCCAATCCGGGTAGCGACCGAGCAACGCGTTGACCACCGTGCCGGAGCGGTTCCCCGGCGCCGGATGCACCACGACCCCCGCCGGCTTGTCGATCACCAGCATTTCGTCGTCTTCAAAGAGGATGGGAAAGGCGAACTCCGTCGCCGACAGTTCATTTTCGACCGGCGGCGGCAATTCGATTTGCGCTTTCCTGCCCGCTTGTACCAAATACCGCGCGACCGTCTGCACTTCGCCGTCGAGTTTCACTTTTCCGGCTTTGATCAGCTTTTGCCAATAGCCGCGCGAGTGGTCGGGGAAGCTTCGCGCCAACGCCTGATCCAGCCGTTCGCCCGCAACTTCCGCCGGAAATACGATGTCAAGCACGTCGGTCGGCATGGTGGAAGTAAAGGATTATCGCCACACCGATCGGGATCAGCACCAAGCCGATCAGTTGGGCGATCGTGAAAAGACCGAAAAAGCGATAATTGTCGCCCCGGAAATACTCGTTGGCAAAGCGCAGTGCTCCGTAGATCGCCAAATAGCAACCGGTCGTCACGCCCCGCTTGGATTTCCGGCAGATATACATCAACAGCGCGAAAAGCACGAGGTTTTCCGCCGTTTCGTAGAGCTGAATGGGGTGCAACGCCGCCCCGTGGTACTTGTTCGCCGCTTCGCTCCCCGCCGGGTAATGCACCCCCAAGCAGGATTCGGTGACGCCCCCGTAACAGCACCCGTTGAGAAAGCATCCCACCCGCCCGCAGGCGTGCGCAAACGCCAACGCCGGTGCCGTAATATCCAACAACGCCAAAAAATCCAACTTGTGTACTTTGGAAAAAACGTAAATCGCCGCGATCGCCAGCAGACCGCCGTAGAAAACCAGTCCGCCCTGATCGATCCGGATGATCCGCCACAGATTATCCCGATAATAATCGAAAAACTGGATGACGTAAAACATTCGCGCGCCAACCAACCCCGTTATCAGCGTGCAAAACAAATAGCTCGTCACCTCGTCTTGCGTCATTTTTGCCTTGTCGCGGTTGGCGTTGATGATAAACGACGCCGCCAAAAAACCGATCGCCGCCATCACCCCGTAACTGCGGAGTTGCCAACTGCCGATTTCCAGTACGACTGGATACATAAAAAATCCCCCCTTTGATCGGATGTTTTTCGCTCAATATCCAATAATATACACTTTTTTACAAAAAAAGCGATCAAATGAGTGGATTTTTTTCATTCAAAACGCTATTTTATACTCATGCCTTAACGCGCAACCCCGTGGTGTAATGGTAGCACAACTGGTTTTGGTCCAGTTAGTCTAGGTTCGAATCCTGGCGGGGTTGCCATTTTTTTAACGGCGAATCCGGCGAACCCGGTAGGGGTTGCCGGGGTAATGCGGTAAAAATTCAGCTTGGCTGATTTTTACCGCTTTCCCCCTTGACAAAATGCTGTCGCATTTTTCGCCTACGGCGCACAAACCCCGCCGAATTCTTTGGGGGCGGTTGCGCTGCGCCGCCGATTTCATCGGCTTGCTCGCGCTCGCCTCGGGCTCTGCCCGAGTCGTCGAATCCTGGCGGCATACTTACTTTAGGCTGATTTTTACCGCCTTCCCCCTCGACAAAATGCTACCGCATTTTTTACCTTACGGCGTTCCAACCCCGCCGGATTCTTTGGGTGCGGTGGCGCCGCGACGAGCGCGGCGCCCGCCTCGGGCGTTGCCCGAGTCGTCGAATCCCGGCGGTGACCACGACCGATGGTTTGAGTGATGATAATAAGACTTATAGGTCCTATAGGTCTTATTGATTTGTCGGTTTTGCGGCAAAAAACTTGACGATAGCGGTTTTTGCGCTATATTAGCCGCAGACGTCTTGATTGTGCCTGCATCCATGCTTTTGGAAGTGCCGCCGGTTGGGGCGTCTGTTTTTTGCTTATTTCATCCCCTGGCGGATCGCGGCGGAATAGTCGGAGGGGGGAGTGGTCAGGTATTGATTGACCAGACTGCGGGACTTCAGTTGCGGGAAAGTTTCCCCTTGGCGGCGGGCAAGGATATTCAAGTCAAAAAGCAGTTCGTCGCACCAGCCGTTTGCCAGCAGTCGCAGATCTCCCGCACTTTCCGGAGCAAAGGCGAAAAGGATCGGCGCCAAAGAAGTGGTGCAGTTGTGGTTCAGACTGTGGTAAAACTTCGGCTTTTGAGCAATTTCATTGAGGCGCTTCAATATCCCCGCGAGGATCATTTTGCACTCTTGGGGAGTTGCGTTAGTGCGGTACAAGTACAACTCCTCGCCCCGGAAATTGGTGCGGAGCCCGAAAAGATCCTGCTCGGTCGCGGCGATCATCAGTAGCTCGTACTGTTTGTAGATGCCGCCCAGAAATCCCTGCTCCACCCCCTCCGGCAGTCGGGTCTCCGCCGAAAAAGCGAGATATTTGCCGTCGGCAAAGCCGAAGCTGAGCATAGTGTGGGCGATCGACTCCATCCCGTCCCAATGGGATACGGCGATGTCGAGGGTCTGCACCTTATCAAGATCGTAATCGGCGTCGCGGTAGATCGCGTCAAAGTCTTCGGTCGAGCGATAATGAAAATCCCGCAGGTCGTGCAGGGTGAACTGCGAACCGTTGAACTCCACCGTCGGGGTGCGAGCCCAAGATTTCTGCCACACGGTATGGGCGAAGCATTTTTCGGGGGTAAGCGAGCCAAAGTAAAATGTTATCGCCGCCAAAATCGCCACCGTCGCTCCGCGCAAGTACCAGCGGAAGCGGAAGTTGAAACTCCACGCGCCGATGATCCCCGCTGTTAATGCGAGCGTCGCGGCGATTTTGCCGAGCGTCCCGCCGGGCAAATTAAAATATATCGCCCCGAAACCCCACAGCGCCCAAAAAGTCAGCACCAGATTGCCGAGGACAAGCAGTATGCGACGCAGCGTTTTCATTCGTTATTTTTCAATTCCCGAATTTTGAAGTGTTCCACTTTGGTATCCTGATAGGAATCGAGGTGTTCGATGAGGATGCGGCGGATCTCCTGGATCGCCAGCGGGTTCTGCTGGGCGCTGTGGCCGGATTTGACCACGAGTTCGCTTTTAGCGCCGTCGAGATGACTGCTCTCGTAGGGCACGATGCCGTCGCTTCCCCCCGGCACGCCCGCTTCTTTTTGATTGCCGATGATCGAGTGGTAGGGCACGGTGGCGGACAAGGGGATCTGCGCGAGGGCGAGCAAAGAACGGTCATCCGGCGCGAGGTTCTCGATCCCGGTGCGGAAATTTTCCCCCATATTTTTGTCGCCCATGCCGGCAGCGATTTTATGCGCCTTTTCGATCAGATCATGCGGCAGATCGATCGCCCGGCTCGCCATTTCCGCGAAGAACATTTTCGCCAGCCGCGACCCCCGGTGAGGGACGGCGATGAAAATCACCCGCCGGACAAAAGACAGCGGCGACATTCGCAGTACTTGCGAAAAAAGTTTCCGGTCTTCCGGAGACAATTTGGCAATTTTTTTGCGCTCTTCTTTCGGCACCAGCAGCTCGATAAGCTGATCCCCGGTGTCGACGATCGTGGTTTTGCTGACCAGACCGCCCATCGAGTGCCCGATCAGCACCATGCGGTCGAATTTATCGGTGGATAGTCCCGCTTTGACGATTTTTTCCCGCTGTTCGGTGAGCGCGTTGCGCAACAGCAATGCCGAAAAGAGTATCGGGTTGCCGCTGGAGTAGGAAAAGCCCCAGAATTGATAATTTTTTCGCAACACCGGGTCGCTCTGCAACGTGTTGATCATCTGAATCCACGTCGAGGTGTTGGACATGAGCCCATGCACCAGCACCACCGGGATCCGGTCGGGGGAAAATGGTTCGAGCAGATAGAGCCCCTGCATCGCCGCGCTTTTTTGCGGGTTGAGCATATAACCGACGTAGCCGAATGGCGTTTCCTGACTGGCGATGAAAGCCAACGGCGTGGTGAAATCCAGTTCCAACGGGATCTCGTTGTCCCCGATCTTGGTTTTTTCGGTTTCCCGCGGGTCGATGAAATCCAGCTGGGCGGAAAGATCCTCGACCTTGCCGAAAAAGCGGATCACCAACGTTATCGGCAAAGACTGCTGTTTGGCGTAGCGCGCCAATGGCGAATCGGGGATCGGATCGACCTGACCGACCAGCGGTACGCCCAGACCGAAAGAGTGACCGTTGTGGGTGAAATTTTCCGGCGTGTAATTTCCGGCGAGCAGGAAGTCCTGATACTTGTTTTCCGGCAGTGGCAAGTGGTAGACCGGAGTTCGGAAATTCACCCGGGCTCCCCCCGCCGCGGTCAGCGAAAATCCATCGCGACGGTGGAGTTTATGGCGATAGAGATAGTCGAAAAGTTCGCCCGTCGCCAGGTTGTAAATGCGGATCATTTGCACCCGCTCCGGAGCGTAGGGAGCGGCGCTGGGATCGTCCGCCGCCGCCAAATAGGCGTAGCTGTATATCGCCGCCGACAGGAAGTAGGGCATGGATTCATCCTCGTCGCCGGCAAAGCGCATGGCGACGTTTACCGATACATCCGCCAGCACCGCAATGATTTCCGGCCGGGGGTCGCGTTGCCCGATGGCATGGAGCCGCTTGAGCAGAACTTGCGGGCGATTGCGGTAATCATCCAGCAAAAGATAGTTGGCGAGCAGATTGCGGCTTTCCTGCATCAAGTCTTCGCCGATGAGTTCATAAGCGTTTTGCAATCTGGCGTCGCGCCCGGTATTCGACAGCGCGATGTCGGTAGAACAGCCGGCGAGCAGGGAAACGGAAACTAAAAACAGCCAAAAACGTTTCATACATTGCTCCACATTATAGATCGGGATCAACGCCCATGAGGTCGCCGAATTTCACCGGGGATCTGCCGGTAAACGGCACTTCGCCGTAAAGCAGTTTGGGAAGATTTCGGGCGCAGATCTCGCCGCGGCAATGGGTGTTGACCACGGTGGGAAGCGCGGGATTTTCCATGATGAGATAGGGGGTGTTCAGCCCCACGGCGATCGGGTGGTGGAGTTCGCTCCAGTTGATCGTCCAGAGGCACTCCGCCGCCGGTCCCATGACCCGGCAGGTGTTGAGGATCGCGTGCATCGACGAGTCGAAAAGGAAAATCACCGCGTCGAAGCGTTTTCCGGCGCGCTCCATGTCGCGCAATTCCAAGCAGTTGCCGTTGATGCGGACTTCGACTTCGGCGCCGCGCTTTTCAAATTCTTTCTTGAGCGTTGCGTAGTCGCGCTCCACGATTTCCTCGCGGTTGACCGCGAACCAGAGCAAAACTTTCTTCACCTTTTTCTGATCCAGCGGCAAAACTCCCAACTCGTTGCGGAGCAATACCGCCCCCTCGCAGGCGATCTTGTCGCCAAAGGCGTTGCCGTCGAGATCGATCTTTTCCGGCGTTTCCGGCAAGGGCGGCGGCGGGGTGGTAAAGAGTCCCTGTTGAGCTTTCATCCGCAAGATCCGCATCACCGACTCGTCGAGCCGCTCCTCGGTGATGTTGCCATTTTCGATTTCCCTTTCCATGGCGTCGAAGTAATCCAACTCCGGCCAGAGCATCACGTCCAACCCCGCCTTGAAGCACTCGACGACCCGGTTGCCGGGAGTTTTCCACAAATTGAAGCCGCCCATGACCAGCGCGTCGGAAACCAACACGCCGGCGAAGCCGAGTTCGCCGCGGAGCAAGTCGGTGCAGATTTTGCGCGAGAGCGTCGCCGGGCGGGGCGAGGGTTCGCTCGGATCCATAAAGGGCAGGGAAATATGCCCCGGCATAATGGAATGAGTTCCGGCTTCGACCATTTTTCGGTAAATTTTGCCGTAGGTCGCCATCCACCGCTCCCGGCTCAACCGGTTGACCGAAAAGCCGATGTGCTGATCGCGGAAATCCGAGCCGTCGCCGGGGAAGTGTTTACATCCGGCGCTGACGAAGTTATCCTGCAAGCCGCGCACGATCTGGGCGCCCAGAGTTGCGATCAACTCCGGGTCGTCGCCCATGCCGCGGTGATTGTTGGCGGGATTTTCCCAGTTGAAAGCGATGTCAACTTCCGGCGAAAAGGTCCAAGTGAATCCGGCGGCGCGCCCGCCGAGGGCGCAATATTTGCCGAAGTTGTAGGCGTATTCGGGATCCCGGGTCGCCGCCAACGCGATTTGGCTGGGCAGTTGAACCTTGCCGCCGCCGTGCTCCAGATCGCCCGCCACCGATAGCGGCACCTTGCTGAAAGAGTTGCACCGCGTCAAGATCGATTGCGGCTTATCCGGCGTGCTGAAGCGGGAGATCACGTCGGGCCCGGCAAAGATGCTCCCCACCGGGTAACGGGTGAAAAATTCTTCCAGTTTATCGTCTGAACTCGCGTCGATCAGCACCAGCCGGGTCTGGACGGTTTGACCGATTTTTTCCCGCAGGCTCAGTTTGTTTAAAATTTCGCGCAAAAACTTTTCCATAAAGCGGCAACATCTCCACCGGGTTTGGGGTACTTTCTAATATAGTGCCGGGGGCGAACCTTTGCAAATGCCGCCCGGTTCGATCAAAAAATTTTTCGGGGGCGGGTAGCGAAAAATTCTTCCCGGTGTTATATTGGTGCAAAACCGAATCCGGGAGCAACACTTGAAGCATTGGAAGATCCAACTCTTATTCTGGGCGTTTTTCGGCTCGATCGCGGCGCTCGGCGCCGTCGAGTTGAAAATCGTCTGCACCGCCGACTTGCACGGTCGGGTGGATAAGTTGGCTTATCTCGGTACCGCCATTCGCGCCGAGAAGCCGGATATAATTCTGGATTGCGGCGACACTTTTTCCGGCAACTTTTACAGCGATGCCGATCAGGGCGCGGCGATGGTCGCGGCGTTGACCCGGATCGGCGTCGACGCCTGGGTGTGGGGCAATCACGAATTTGAATGGGATTTCGCCGCGTTGCGCACTTTGCGGACCAAATTTCCCGCCGCGGTGCTGGGCGATTGGAGCGCGCCGGAACTCCCCGGCGTTTTGCCCTATGTGATCCTGGTGAAAAAGGGCATCCGCTGTGCGGTTATCGGCATGGGGGCGGAGCGACAGGCGGCGCGATTGCTCCCCGATCAGAAGTTTACCGCCGAAGCGCCGGAAGAATTTTTGCGGCGCACGTTGTCGGCGATCCGCCGCGAATCGGTCGATCTGGTCATTTTGGTCTGTCATCGCGGCATTTACGGCAAAACCGGCAGTTTGCGGAAGCTGTTGGGGAATTTTCCGGAGATCCAGCTGGTGTTCGGCGGGCACACCCACCGCGCCAACGCCGGGGAAAAGCTCGGCGCCGCCTATTATCTGCAGAGTGCCGGTCACGGCGCCAATGCCGCGGCGGCGGTGGTCGAATTCAACTGGTTCAAGCGGGTAAAGAATATTTCCTCGTATCTCATCGAGCCGGCGGAAACGGCGGCGGCGGACATCGCCGAACTGGGCGCCGCGCAAAAAGCGGCGTTTGCCGAGTCGGGCAAGCGCGTGGTGGCGACCTTGCCGCAAATTCTTGCCCAGCCGGAAGCGCGCGAGTACGATGTGGGTTTTGCCCGGCTGGGGGCGGAGGCGTTGCGCACCGCCGCGCGGAGCGATTTCGGCTTGTTCCAGTGCGGAGTGGGGCGGCGATCGCGCACTGCCGCGATCACCCGGCTGGAGCTATTCAATCTCTATCCCTATCGCTCGGAAGTCATCGTCGCCACCCTCACCGCCGAGGAGTTGGCGAATCTGCTCGCCGAGGAGATCCGTTTGGCGCGCTCGTCCAAGAGTTCGACGAGTTTCGGCTTCGCCGGATTTCCCGGGCGCCTTTCCGGCGCGATCCGTCCGGAGCGTTTCCCGGCGCAAAGCACCGTGGCGATGGGGAGTTTTACCTTTTGCGCCTCGTCGGCGCTCGAAGCGGTGCGCCGAGACCCCGCCCGTTGGCGGCGGTTCGGGGCGAGTGAATTGATGGTATTGGAAAATCATCTGCAAAGTTTGAATAAGGAGTCAAAATGAAAAAATTGTTTCTGTTGCTGTTGTTTTTGGCGCTGGCGGGCGGCTGTGCCACGCCGTCGGCGCCGCCGCCGACAAAAGTTTACTCCGCCGATGCCGAGTTGCACCAACTGCCGGCGGAGATAACCGCTTCGGCGGCTGGTCTGCAGTTGAAAACCGCCGAGGGCAGGGTGTTGACGCTCTGCCCCAATTCCGCGACCATTGAGTTTGCCGACTCCCGCATCTGTCTGCCGGAAATGTTGAAGCTCGATGCCGACGGCGTTTATCACTTGGGGGAACGCTCCCGGCGGATCGTCGGCGCCTTGCTCAAAAATCCGACCGCGCGCCACTACGGGCGGCGCATTTTGCTCGATCCCGGGCACGGCGGGCACGATATCGGTGCGCCCGGCGCGGTGTCGGTGGAAAAGAACTTGAATCTTGCGTTGGCTCTGGCGGTGGAAAACGCCCTGCTCGAGCAGGGGTTTGCGGTGGAACTCACCCGGCGCGACGATCATTATCTAACCTTGCAGCAGCGGTGCGATGCCGCCGCCGGATTCGATCTTTTTATCTCGCTTCACCACAACGCTTCGCCGGAAATGAGTGCCAGCGGTTTGGAAACCTACGCCCCCGCCACGCCGCGGGTCAACTTTGACGAGAGCATCATGTTGGCGTTTCTCATCCAGCGGGGCATCGTGCGCGCCACCGGCGAGGTTGATCGGGGGATGCGTTCCGCCCGCTTCTACGTCTTGGAGCACAACACGATCCCGGCGGTACTGGTCGAGGCGGGCTTCGTTTCCACCCCGCAGGAAGAGCAGAAACTCAATCAGCCGTCGCGCCAGAAAGTGCTCGCCGCGGCGATCGCCGACGCGGTGGTGGAGTTTTATCGCCGGGTCGATCGCTGAAAAAAGCGAAAAAATTTTGCGTCGGGGCTTGCATTGATTTTGCCGGGCGGTATATTTTACCGATAGCGGCGAAACTCGCCGCGTTTTTGCACACAAATTTCGGTCGGCAAGGCAGGGCAGGATCATGGCGGACCAAAGGAACGATCCGAATCGGGGGTTGGCGGAAAAGTTTGATCGGGAGCGATTCGGCAAGATTTTGCTGATCCTCAAGCCTTACAGCGGATTGATCGCGCTGTCGGTGGTGGCGCTCATCATCATGAATATCGTCGGCGCCACCATGCCGTGGATGCTCAAAATCGCCATTGACCGGGTCATCCCCAACGCCGATTATACGCTGTTCGGAGTGTTGGCGGCGATCATGGTGCTGATCTTCCTCGTGCGCGGGCTGTTGCGCTACATGTCCAACTTCTTGCTCGACTATACCGGGGTGCGGATGCTGATCGACCTGCGCCAGAAACTTTTCCGCCACCTGCAAAGCCTTTCGTTGCGCTTCTATCAGGAAAACCATACCGGCAAATTGATCTCCAACGTCCTCAACGACGTGACTTTGCTCAACTCCACCCAGCGGGCGCTGTCGCAGCTCATTGAGCAATTCGTGCTGCTGGTGATGCTGGTCGGCTTAATGCTCTGCATCAACTGGCAAATGGGATTGATGGTCGTGGCGACGATCCCGCTTCACTACCTCAACTATTATTACTTCCGGCGGGAGTTGCGCCGGGAAGTGATGAATCTTTCGCACACTTACTCCAACATCTCCTCGGTGTTGACGGAGACCCTCAACGGGGTGAAGGTCGTCAAGGTCTTCGGCAAGGAAAATACCGAGAGTCTCAACTTCTTTCACGCCATGCGGCCGCAGGTTTACTATCAGGCGCGGGTTTCCACCGAAAATGCCGGGCAGTGGACGATTTTCGATTTTTTGAGTCTGCTCACTCACTTGGCGGCGATCGCCATGGGGGTCTCGATGATCCAGCGCAATGTGCTGACGATCGGCGAATTCGTCGCCTTTTACAGTTATATCGCCATGGCGCTTTCGCCGCTCAACGTGCTGTCCAATTTGAGCGCGGTGCTGGCGGGCGGCATGGTCGGCGCCAGCCGCATCATGGCGTTGCTCGAAGCGATCCCGGAAATTCAGGAAGCGCCTCACCCGGTGCACGTCGGTCGGCTCAAGGGTGAGATCGAATTTCGCAACGTCAACTTCGCTTACGAGACGGATAAGGAACAGACGATCACCGATTTCAATTTGCGGATCCACCCCGGGCAAAAGGTGGCGCTGGTCGGCGCCAGCGGTTCGGGCAAGACCACGATAAGCAATCTGTTGTTGCGCTTTTACGACGTCATCGGCGGGGCGATCAAGGTCGACGGCATCGACATCCGCCAGTTGGCGATCAACTCTTATCGCAATAATTGCGGCGTGGTGTTGCAGGAGCCTTTCCTCTTTTCCGGCACGATCCGGGAAAATATCGCCTACGCCAAAAAAGACGCCACCAACGCGGAGATCGACCACGCCGCCGAAATGGCCAACGTCAAGGAGTTCGTGGACGATCTGCCGCTGGGTATGGATACGGTCATCGGGGAAAACGGCACCATGCTTTCCGGCGGTCAGCGTCAGCGCATCGCCATCGCCCGCGCCATTTTGACCGATCCGGCGATTTTGATTTTGGACGAGGCGACCAGCGCGCTCGATACGGTTTCGGAATTTTTGGTCCAGCAGGCGCTCGACAACATGATGAAGGATCGCACCACCATCATCATCGCCCATAGGTTGTCGACGATCCGCAACGCCGACGTCATCGTGGTCATGGATGGCGGCAGGATCGTCCAGCAGGGCAATCACGAGGAATTGATCGAACAGCCCGGCGTTTACCGGGAACTCTACCAAAGTCAGAAAAAACTTGCCGATCGGGAGTAAAAATATGCGCATCAAACAGTGTCCGGAACATTTGCGGGTGCCGTTGCAGAAAAAATTGCGGGCGTTTCGCCGGATGTTGATCACGATCGGCGTTTTCCTTCTGGTGGCGCTGACGGTGTTGCTCTTTGGCACGATGGACGACGTGGTTTCCGGCAGCGGTACGGTGGCGGGCATTCGCGAGTACGCGCTCAAGTCGTTGGTCTCCGCTCGGATCGTGGAAATCTGCCACCACGAGGGCGAGGAGTTGAGTTTCGGCGACGTGCTGGTGAAACTCGACGACCGCGATCAGCGCGCCCGGATCGATCAGATCGACCGCGAACTTCAGGAATTGAAATTGCAGATCGAGGTCAAGGCAAAGGATGTGGCATTGTTGACGCGCGACCCCTTGCCGGAATATTACCGCCACACCCAAAAGTTGTTGCAGGAGGCGCGGGAAAAGGAACAGCGCACCCGGCAGGAACTGGAAGTCTATCGCAAACTTTACGAGCAGAAACTGGTCACCCGGCGGGAGTTTCTGCAGACGGAACTGGAGGAAATTTCCAACCGTATGACCGTCGAACGGCTGGAGGAGGACTGGGCGCGGCTGCAAAGCGGTATGGCGCAGGAGATCATCGCCCGGGCGAAGTCCGAGTTGCTGTTGCTCAAGCAACGCTATGCCAATAAGCAGGCGGAACGGCAATACGAGGAAAAGAAATTGGAAGATTTCGTCATCCGCGCCCCGGACGACGGGGTCGTGACCGACATTCCGCCCCGGGCGGGCGGCTACTACGAAACCGGCGAAGTGGTGGTGCAGTTTTCCGCCAACCGCAACAAAAAGGTGGTCGCGCTCATCGACGAAAAGCAGATCTACAAAATTCGCCCCGGTCAGCCGGTGCGGATCTCCTGCAATCAGTACAACTATCTGGATTTCGGCTATTTTACCGGGGTGGTGGACGTGATCTATCAACTGCCGGAGCAGGTGGGAAATGTCAACTACTACCCGGTCAAAATCGTCCTCGATTCCGAGCACCAGCCGTTGCGCTTCGGCTCGCGGTGCGAAGTCGATATCGTCACCGGGCGGGAAAGGATTCTCTTCGCCCTGTTGGGGTTGCGCGATGCCGGCTACCTGCGGCGGCGGGCACTGGGGGCGGCGGAAAAACAAGAGTGAGGCGGTTGCGCGCCATAATTGGTTTTATCCACATTTTTTCTCCAAATTTTACACAAAAAATTTTTTGCGTGGTGCCGGGGAAAGGTAATATATTATTCCGGCAATCGACAAACGAGAAAGGAATATCGCAATGGTTACGCTGAAAACAAGTGGCGAAGTCGCCTTGGAGTTGCAACTTACCGGCGCGGATAGTCTGCGCACCCTATGTTGCGGCGGCAAGCCGTGGAGCGCCTTTGCTTCGGAACTGGAAGTGCGCGACAATCTGCGCAACCGCTTTTACTTGGGCAGTCAGGCGGATTGTCGGGTGACGGCGCCCGGCGAGATCGTCTATACTTGGCCCGATGCGGATTTCGTATTGCGCGAAGCGTGGATCGAGGATGACGACGCCCTCAAGCGGGTGATCACGATCGAGCTGAAAGCGGGTGCGCCGGAACGCTCCATTACCCTAATGGAACTCATCCCTTTCCCCGCCAGTGTCTACGGTTGGACAATGTGGACGGCGTACGAGGACTTCCCCGCGGATATGCAGTGGATCGGCGGGCGCAAAATGTATTACGGCGACATCTGTTACGGCAGTGTCTTGCCGTGCATGTCTTTTTATAACCGGTCGCAGGATCGCGGCATCCTGCTCGGCGTGCCCCACGGGGAGTTCCCGGGCGGGCGGCTCGCCTTTACCTCGCGCGACTATCACTCCGACGGGATCGAGGTGGAATTTTCCAACTTGCTGTTGACGGATTCTCACGCGGTGGTGTGCCCCTTGCTGATTTCGGGGCAACCGGGGGATCACCGCTGCACTCTGGCGTTTTGGAAAAAGCGCTTCCCGGAATTTTTCGCCCGGGTTGTGGCGCGTCCGGCGGAGGAAGCCGGGCCGTTTCTGATGACCCACCCGGAGTTTGAAGACGCCGAAGTCGATCGCCTGACCCAAAATTTCGCCCCCGCCTGGGCGGAAGTGCACAACCACTTTTCCAAGTACGGTGAGTACGCGCCGGAAGCCGAATCGTGGGAAAGCATTATCCACCACGACTACCCGAAATCGTGGACTGGCGAGCCGATGACGCGGGAAAAGATCAATCGCCATATTGCCAAACTTCACCGAAACCGGATATTGGCGATGCTCTATATCCAGTGCTACGGCGACTGCTTCATCCCCTATGCGGAAGCGGAGTTCCCGCAGGATATCGCCCGGGACATCGCCGGAAATCCGATGCCGACTTGGCTCGATTGCTGTTTCGTTTCCGCCGCGCGGGGCACGAAGTTCCGCGAGCATATCCTGCGCCAGATCGACCGCTTCCTCGAAGTCTATCCGGATATCGACGGGGTCTTTCTCGATCAGCTTTGCTATCAGGCGGTGGATTTCGCCCACGCCGACGGCCGGAGCGCCTATAAAAACCGGCGGGTCTCCAACTACGGCGACAGTTGCGCCGATACGCTTGACTACCTCTGCCGCCGGCTCCACGAAGCCGGGCGCACCGTCTGGGCGAATGGCCCCTTTAATATCGACGTCGCCAAGCCGGTGGACGGTATGATGTCCGAGGGCTCCGGCACGATCGCGCGCACGGTGCAGTATATGACGATCGGCGGGAAGTCGCTGTTGGTGGCATCTTACGCCTCGTCGCCGTTTGACGTTGAGCAGATGTTCCGCCACTGTCTGGTATGCGGCGGCAATTACTCGATCGCCGGTTCTTTCGACAAGACGAAAATTTCGGAATACCCGGAGCGGATCAACTTTTTGCTCCACCAGTGCGGTCGCTTGACGAAACTTTTGGCGGGGTGCCAGTGGGTGTTGGAGCCGCATCCCTTTAAACTGCCGGGCGAATTCGAGGGAAATCTTTTTGATCTGCCGGATGGCACGCGGGCGCTGACGATTGTCAGCCGCCACGAAACACTGGTGCACGGCGACGTCGACCGCGCCCCGGAGTTTACCGTGGAAGTCAAGACCGCCGAGCCGATCGTTTCCGCCGTCGAGTATTCGATCGGCGGCGACACCGAATTGATCCCCGAGCAGGCGGACGGCAAGACCCGTTTGAAAGTTACCGGGCACCGGGTGTTTTCCGTGATCGTACTCAAAAGCCGCTGATTCAGCGGCAGTTGGGGTAGCCGGGACGCTTGGCGGGGGTGCGCATGAGTTGCCGGAGCTTTTCCACCCCCGGTTTCGCCGCCGCCGCCGGTTGCAGATAGCGGCGGCAGGAAAACAGGGCAAAGCCGGATATTTCCGGGCGGCGCTGATTGTAGCGCAACTGCTGAAAAATTTCCGTGGCGGGGAACTCCGCCGAAGTACCCAATCGATGCACCGCGTGACCGGTGATCAACCTCACCCGCGTGCCGCGCACCTGATCCGCCCACCAGTCGGCCAAGGCGGCGTAGGCGGCGGTGCGGTGGGCGAAGCCCCAATACAGTTGCGGCACCACGTAGTCGATCAACTCCAGTTTTATCCACAGCCGGATGTCCGCGTACAAGGTGAAGTAGCACTCTTTGCCCCCGGTCAGCGACCCCTGGGGGTGGTGACTGCGGTTCGCCCAGATGCCGAAGGGGCTGATGCCGAATGCCACTTTGCGCTTTTGGGTGCGATTGATCTGATTGAGCGACCGCTTGATCGCGGCGATGACGGTGGTCACGTTGTTGCGCCGCCAACTGCCCAACTGAAGTTTCTGGGGATTGCAGGTGCGAAAGGTCGCCGCGTCGGCGTTGCCGATGTCGGTGTAAAGGTAAAAGTAATCGTCGAAATGGACCCCGTCGACCGGGTAGCGGCGGACGACGTCCATCACGGTATCGAGAATATGCTGACGTACCGCCGGCGCTCCGGGGTCGAGCAATAGCGAAGTTTTGCCGCCGGGCAACGGCACCGCCAGCACCAGTTCGGGGTGGCGGCGGGCGAAATTTTTGGGGCTGAGCGTCGCCAGATATTTGCTCTTGGAAAGCGCAGTGGAACCGGTTACCCGGTAGGGGTTGAACCACGCGTGGAACTCCAAGTTTTGGCGGTGTGCCTCGTCGATCAGGATCTTCAGGGGGTCGATCCCGGCAATGCCTTGACCCTCGCGCCCGGAGTAGTAGCGAGAGTAGGGGTTGATCTCCGACGGATACCAGGCGTCGCAGTTGGAACGCACCTGAAAGAAAACGGTGTTGAAGTTTTCCTGCTTCAGGCGGCTCATCAGTTGCCGCGCGGATTGGCGAAACGTCGCCGCGTCGGCGAACGGACCGAAGTCGATATTTTCCACCGTCGCCACCCAGACGGCGCGGACTTGGGTGGTGGAAATTTTGGCGGGCGGCAGTTCGATGCTCCGGCTGGAAAATTTGCCCGCGTAGGGGATCGGTTTGCCGTTCGCCCCGGTGAGTATTTCCGCGTGCGCGATCAGCGCCGCTAGCGCGATCGTTGCCGTAAGCAGTCGGCGGAACTTCATTTTCGCCTCGGTTTTCGCTCACGGCGGCGGCGGGGCGGCCGATCGGTTTCCGGCAGGGGAAGCGGCCAGCGGGCGGCAAGTTTTTCTGCATCTTGACCGGAAACGATGCCGTAAATGATCGCCGCTTCCCGCGCATGACCGTAAACGTGGTTGCGCAAAAACTCTTTGGGCAACTCTTGACGGCGGAAAAATTCGGGCAACAGCGAAATGATCCGGGCGCTCGCCAGCCGCAGTTTGAGCATCAACGGCAAGGGCGCAAACAATTCGCAGAGCAACGGCTCGATCCGGTCGCGGTTTTCCCGGTCGGGGCGGAAAAAGCCGTCCGCCTGCGCGCCGAGTTCCCGGTTGACCAAGGGCAAGGCGAGCAACGCGCAGGCGAGGGAAATACTGTTGCGGTAGCGGTGTTCATCGACCCGGCAGTTGCGCTCAAAAAGCAGTTTGAATGCCAGTTCCCGCTCCGGAGTCGCCCAGCGCTTTTCCAGTTCGGGCAAAAAGTATTTCAGGAGTCCGTAATCGTGAAAGACTTCCAAATGGCGGTCGCCGTAGGTGGAAAGCAGGATCTTTTCCAATTCGAGCGACAGCCGCGAGATCGAAGCGCCGGAAAGCAGCTTGAGCCGGGGAAAGAGCGCGTTTTCGGTGGCGTTATCCAGATCGAAGTCGAATTGCGCCACCAGTTTGAGCGCCCGCAGCATCCGCACCGGGTCTTCCTCAAAGCGCAACGCCGGATCGCCGATCGCCCGGACCTTGCGGCGCTCGATATCTTCCAATCCCTGCCGGGTCAGATCGACGATCTCTTTTTTTACCGGATCGTAAAAGAGGGCGTTGACCGTGAAATCCCGCCGGAAAGCGTCTTCCTCGGCGGTGCCGAAATCGTTGTCGGCGGTGATGAGGTTGGTGTTGTCCAGCCCGACTTTTTCCGGGTGGGGCATCGCCTGGTTCCGGTTGGGGGCGCGCCGAAAGGTGCTGACTTCAAAGAGTTGCCCATCCGCCAATACGTGCGCGAGCCGGAAACGCTTGCCGATGATCCGACAGCGGCGGCGACCGAAAAACGCCCGCACTTCTTCCGGCGTGGCGGCGGTGGCGATGTCGAAGTCCTTGGGGGTGCGGCCGAGCAGGATATCCCGAATGGCTCCGCCGACGATGTAAGTTTCAAAACCGTTGTGCTGCAAGTCGGCGACGATCTCTGCCGCCGCGGGGGAAATGGGCAGATCAGAGTTCATGGTAAACCGGTTTTCCCGCTTCGATGATCGTATCGACGCACGCCAGCGCCGGGTCGGAATCCGGATAGTCGGCGTTGTAGTGCGCCCCCCGGCTCTCGTGACGGCTCCGGGCGCAGTCGATGATCAATTCCGCCGCCGTGGCGATGTTGCGCAACTCGACGAGATCAGCGGTGACCTTGAAATCCCGGTAGTATTTGTCGATCTCTTTTTTGATCATCACGATACGGTTTTTCGCCCGCTCCAAGCGTTTGTTGCTGCGATAAATGCCGACGTAGTCCCACATGAAACGGCGGATCTCATCCCAGTTGTGGGAGATCAGCACCATTTCGTCGGAATCGGTGGCGTCGCCGTCTTTCCAACTCAATACGCCGTCCGCTTCGGGCAGGTGGCGTTTCAATTCCGCAAACTGGCGGTCGATCTCCTGCGCCGCGAGTCGGGGCACGACCAGGGCTTCGAGCAAACTGTTGCTCGCCAAGCGGTTGGCGCCGTGCAGCCCGGTGCAGGCGGATTCGCCCACGGCGTAGAGCCCGGGGATGCTCGACGCGCCGGAAACCGTCGTCTTGATGCCGCCGCAGACAAAGTGCGCCGCCGGTACTACCGGGATGAGGTCGTGCGCCATATTGATCCCCGCTTCGAGGCATTTGTCGAAAATGTTGGGGAAGCGGCGGCGGAGCGCGTCTTCGCTCAAGTGGCGGATGTCCAAATAGACGCAGTCTTCGCCGGTGAGTTTCATTTCCGCATCGATCGCCCGGGCGACCACATCGCGGGGCGCGAGGCTTTTCATCGGGTGGTACTTATCCATGAATTCCACCGGTTCCGCGCCCCGGCGGTAGCGGCATTTCAAGACCGCGCCCTCGCCGCGCAACGCTTCGCTGATGAGAAACGACCGGATCTGCGGGTGGTGCAACACGGTCGGGTGGAACTGGATGAATTCCATATTGGCGATCTTCGCCCCCGCCCGGTACGCCATGGCGATACCGCTGGCGCAGGCGATATCCGGATTGCTGGTGTAGAGATAAACCTTGCCCGCGCCGCCGGTGGCGAGCACGGTGCTGGGCGAGATCATGGTGTTGACCTTGCCGCTGTTGATGTCCAAAACGTAAACGCCCAGACAGCGGTTCGGCTCCTGCGGCGAAACGTGGCGGCTGATGATCAAATCGACGGCGATGTGGTACTCCAAAACGTCGATGTTGGGCAACGCCCGCACGGATTCGATCATCACCCTTTCCAGCTCCTCGCCGGTGATGTCGCCGGCGTGGAGGATGCGCCGCTTGTGGTGCCCGCCCTCTCGACCGAGGTCGTAGTCGGCGGAATCCTGCTGAAAACCGAGGTCGCCGCGGGTGGTGAAGCGGGTGCCGAGGGCGATCATTTCCCGGATCGCTTCCGGACCGTGCTTGACGATCTCGCGCACGACATTTTCCCGGCACAATCCGGCGCCGGCGACCAACGTGTCGCGCACGTGCTCGTCAAAGGTATCCAACGCATCCATGACGCAGGCGACGCCGCCTTGCGCCATTTTGGAGTTGCACTCGTCGATGGCGCGCTTGGTGACCACGGCGACCCGCCGCCCGGTGCGGCCGAGCTGCAATGCCGCCGTCAACCCCGCCAAACCGCTGCCGATGACAATGTGGTCGTATTTGACCACCGAAGAAGCGATATTTTTACTCAAAATCGTAGATCCGTAATTTGCCATATCTTGTGATGTGATGTAAATTACACCAAAAGCAGTTAGTTGTCAATCTCGGGAATGGGAAAACCTATGGTTTTCGGGACGAAAAAAAAGCAAAAAACGCAGCCGGACGAATCCCGGCCGCTGAAATTCGGTTATCGGGCGCTCCGCCTTGCCGCGCTGATCCTCGGCGGTTTCGCCTATGCCGTCGCCCTCGCGCCGCTGAATTGGTATTGGGCGGCGTTTCTGACTTTCATCCCGCTTCTGTGGGTGCTGGAAAGCGACCGACCGGGGTGGGGATTCATCCACGCGTGGATCTGGGGCGTGGCGTGGGCATTGCCGGGCTACTGGTTTTTGCGCGAGATCGAACCGGCGGTGCCCTTTTGCATCGCCGCCGCGGTGGGCGTTTTCTGCGGCGCTTTCGGCGCGGCGCTGACGTGGCTCCGCCCGGCGATCCTCTATCCCGAAGCCATTTATCGCGCGACTTATCGGGAAAAATGCGCCTATATCCGGCAGGGCGTGCCGCTGGCGCGGCAACTGGCATTTGTCGTGCTGGCATCGACGCTCTACACGTTGTCGGAGTGGGGGCGCTCCCGGCTCTTCCCGTGGAACGATCTATCCGCGACCCAGTACCGCAATTTGCTTTTGCTTCAGACCGTCGCGTGGTGGGGCGGGAGCATGCTCACGTTGCTTGTCGCATTCGTTTCGGCGGCGCTCTACGCGCTCTGGCGCTTCGGCAAGGGCTATCGGGGCGCGCTCGCCGGAGTGATCGTGCTGGCGGCGGCGTATGGTTTGGGCTACTATCAGTGGTGTCGGCCGCAACCGACGGGGCAGAGTCGCAAGCTGTTGCTCATTCAGGGAAATTTAAGTCAGCGGCGCCACCCCAAGCCGGGCGCAGCGGAAGAGGCGTTGGCAATTTACGCTGCACTGACCCGGCGGGCGCTTCAAGCGCACCCCGACAGCGATCTCGTGGTGTGGCCGGAGTGCGCCGTGCCGATCGTTTTCAACAGCTTCTACGACGTGCGCCGCGACCCGCAATATCGCCGCACCTTTTTGGGGGAATATCAGCGCACGG
>JAZTWK010000027.1:0-9060 GCA_045635865.1 Victivallaceae bacterium | reverse complement strand
TTGCCGGTGCCGCGCTCCGCGCCCGGATCGTGAACGAGGTGGAATTCCATATCGCGCCCAAAATTTTGGGCGGCCGCCACAGCCGCCCCGCCGTGGGCGGGAGCGATCCCGAAACCCTCGCCGAAGCCTTGGAGTTGAATGATTTACATTATTTCCCCTGCGGCGACGATTTGATCGTTTCCGGGTTGATCGCCAATAACGAGACAAGGAGTTGAATATGTTTACCGGTTTGGTTCAAAGTTTGGGCAAGATCGCTTTTCGCCGCGCCAACTCGCTCGGGATCGCCCCGGAAACGCCGCCGAGTGATCCGCACCTTGGCGAAAGCATCGCGGTCAACGGCTGTTGCCTGACCTTGGAAAAGATCGACGCCGCCGGCAACCTCGTCTTTCATACGCTGTCGGAAACGCTGTCGCGCACCAACTTGGCGCAACTTCCCGTGGGCAGTCGGGTCAATTTGGAACGGGCGCTGCTGCCGACTGACCGCCTCGGCGGCCACATCGTGCAGGGGCACATCGACGCCGTCGCCGCGGTAAAGAACTTTCACCAACTGCCGGACGGCGACTGGGAACTGGAAGTGGAGTTGCCCCCCGCCCTCGCCCCGGAAGTCGTCCTCAAGGGCAGTATCGCGATCGACGGCGTTTCGCTCACCGTTTCCCGCTTGGAGTTTGATCGCTTCGCCGTCCGGCTGATCCCGGAAACCCGTCAGCGCACCGCCTTGGCGGATCGCCGCAACGCTTGGGTCAATCTGGAAACCGATTTGGTCGGCAAATATATCCACCACCTGCTCAAACCCGAGGCGCCGCGCCCCGGCAAACCGATCACCATGGAGCGGCTCGCCGAGGAGGGATTTCTATGAAAATCGCCTTTGCCCTGTCGCTCACCACGCCTGAGCAGCTGGAAACCTTCCGCCGCACCACTTTTGCCGCCAAGATACCGCTGGAACTTTCCGGCGAATTGCTCGATGTTTCGTTGCCGACCCGACTTAACGTAAGCGGCATCCGGGAGATCGTCCCCGCCGATTTGAGTCGATTGATCGTCGGGGAAAATCTCACCGTGCAGTTGGAGTTCAGCCGCCTTTTCCGCCGACGCTGTCGCCGCGCGGCGGAGTTGGGGGCGCAATACGTCTGCGCCGACTTCGATCTATCCGGCACGCTCCGCGACCCGGCGCGGACTTCCGACGCCGCCAAACTGTTGCCGGAACTTTTGGGCATCGCGTTGCGGGAGCGTATGCAAATGCTTCTGCGGTTGCGACTGCCCGCGCCGGAAGTGCCGACCGAGCCGGAATTATCGGCGTTTCGTCGTCGCCTGCTGATGCCGAACTTGGATTTCTGTCTGGACTTTCATCCGCACGAACCGGGGGCATTGGAGCAACTGGAAAAACGCGTCAATGCCGCCATCACCTACTGGCGAATCAACTTTGAGCCGACCAAAGGCAACCGGCTAACCCCCGCGCTGTGGGAAAAGTTTGCCGGGGTCATGACCCAGTCGATCTTCAACTCCGCCCAAGTGGCGATCTGCCCCGGCCCGGCGTTGCCGGATGAACTTTTGGTGCAGGAAATCGTTTCCGCCCTGCCCAAATTGGAGGAGTGAATTTTATGGAAAAGCGCAGTCTGCTCCGCCACAGCATCAATATTTCGGTCATCACCCTGTTGAGCCGGATCCTCGGACTTTTCCGGGTCCGCCTCGAGGCGTTGGTGCTCGGCGGCGGCGAGATCGCCAGCGGTTGGTTTCTCGCCTTTGCCCTGCCCAATCTTTTCCGGCGACTTTTCGGCGAAGGCGCGTTGGGTCAGGCGCTGATCCCGCTGGTGGCGGAAGCGGAAAAAGCCGGCGGCACCAAGCAGGTGCGCCGGGAACTGGCGACCGTCTTCGCTTGGTTGAGCATGGTACTGGCGGGGCTGGTCATCGTCTTTTCCGCCCTGGCGCTACTCATGCTGAAACTGGATTTTTCCGGACTTCCCCCTTATCTCGGCATCTTTTTCCGGCTGGTGCCGCTGCTGATGCCCTACACGATTTTCATGTGCCTTACCGGGGCGATGACGGCGGTGCTCAACTACGCCAAAGTTTTCGTCCTGCCCGCGCTCGGCTCGCTGTTGCTCAATATCTTTATGATCGGCGGTCTGGCGGGATTCTACTGGTGCACTTCCGGCAGCGACCGCTTGGGCGAACTGAAAATACTGAGTCTGCTCGTCCTGATTTCCGGCGCCCTGCAACTTTTGCTCACGATCGCGCTGCTTCATCACTACGACCGCTTCCCGTCTTTCCGCACCTGGAGCTTGAAGCGACGACCGATTTTGAAGGACTTGGTCAAACTCGCCCTGCCGGGATTGCTCTCGGGGTCGATCGTGCAGTTGAGTTTCGTCGCCGACCGGGGAATTGCCTCTTTCATCGGCGCGCAAGCGGTGCCGGCATTGACTTACGTCGATCGGCTCGTCGATTTGCCGATCGGACTTTTCGCGATCTCCATGAGTTCGGTGTTGATGGCGTCGATGGCGCGTGCCGCCGCCGAAAACGATCTGGCGGAAATCGGTCAGGAGTTGGTTTACTCGTTGCGCCAAGTCCTTTTCATCTGTATTCCGATGGCGGCGGCGATCCTGTTCTTTCACGAACTGATGTTGCGACTGCTCTGCTACGGCGGCCACTACACCGCCGACGATCTGAAATCCACCGGCATGGTGGCGATCTTTTACAGTTGCGGCATTCCCTTTTTCTGCACGCTCAAAGTGATCATCCCCTGCTTCATTTCCCGTAAAAAAGTGATGATCCCGTTCTGGGTTTCCATCGCCGCACTGCTACTCAACATCGTACTCAATCTGGTACTGATGCGCTCGCTGAAACAAGGCGGCATCGCGCTGGCGACGATGCTCTCGTCGCTTTTCAGCAACCTGACGTTGCTCTATATCCTGCGCCGGGAAGGTTTCGATCTGCCGTTGGGGAGCTTGGGGGCAAGTTTATTCAAGTGCGCCGGCGCCGCCGCGGTCGCCGGGATCGTCATCCGCTATTTCGGGTTGGGCTACTGCGATCTTTCCCGCCCGTGGCTGAATCAATTCCTCAATCTGGCGGCGGCGGGAGCCGGATTCGTGCTGCTCTATTTGCTGATCGCCAAACTCGGCAACTTCCCGGAACTCCGGCAGTTTTTCGGCACGTTCAGAAAAAGCGGTGCCAGATGACCTGCCAGCGCAGGTTTTTTTCGCTCCGCTCGGCGGCGATCCGGCGATAGTCCGCCCAACTACCGGTGCGGCAAAGCTCGGTAATTTCGCTTTTGGTCAGGCGGAAAAGCAAGGGCATCGCTTCGACGATCCCCCAGTTTTGCAACTTCCGCCGGGCGGTGGAGATCAAGTGGTGCCGCCGCGCGGTCCGCACTGCCAGATACGCCAAAAATCCCCAAAACGCCACCAACGTCACCGGAATTATGCAAGCGAGTGATTCCGATACAAACAGCTTCAACGTCTGCGCGATCGGCATCGCCAGCGCCAGAAGCGCAAACGCCACGCTTTCCCCCGCGGAGTTGAACAGGTCGCCACACCACCGCCGAAACCGGGAAAAGCTGGTGCGGTAGGCGAAGTATTCTTCCAAATCGTCGTCCTCCAGACTTTGGCGGACGGCGTGACACAACTCGTGCGCCAGCAACTCCTCGCGCCGGTAGCAGAACCACCGCCGCTTTTGGGCAAAAGCCGGGCGCAGGATAAATAGCGGCAGGGGCTCTTCCGGCTCGGAGATCATGCACCCGCCCCACAGCCAGCCGCCGACGTCGGCAAAGATCCCCAACGCGCCACGATGCTCAAAACCAAAGAGTTGCGAGGTCAAACCGGCGGCCTCGCCGTAGATTTTTTCCGGAATAAGTTGCGCACCTTGGATCCGATAGCCCAAGTGCTCGATAGTCTCGCCCCGGTGGAGTCGCGCGATCAGTTCCGCCCGGCGCGCGAGCGCGGCATCGACCCGACTGGCGAAATCCGCCGGAGTTTCCCCCGCTTGCGGGAAAAATCCGGCGCGATCCCAATCCAGCAGTTGTTGCCGAGTAATTTCACTCATGACTGCGGAGTGCCTTCAGCATCGGCTTGCCGCCGCTCGGAATTGGCTTTGCCGGGGTTGTTGTTGCGGGGAGCATTCTTGCGGGGCAAAACCTTGATGTCGCCGCGGTTGAAACTGGCGACGTTGCCGTTTTCCAACTGCACCGAGACCCGACCGGTGAGCAGATTGCGGTCGCAGATTTTGCCATTCCCGGCGGGACACTCGCAGTAATCCCCTTTGCGGGGCATATTCTTTTCCAGTTCGCGGTAGCCCTCGTACTCAAACTTGAGACAGCACTTGAGCCGCCCGCAAACGCCGGAAATCGAACTGGGCGTAAGCGCCAAGTCCTGCTCTTTCGCCATTTTGACGTTGATCGAACTGAATTCGTGCAGGAACCGGCAACAGCAGAGCGTCTGCCCGCAAACACCGATGCCGCCGTACATAGAGGTTTCATCCCGCACCCCGATCTGGCGCAACTCAATACGGCACGAAAGCGCCCGCGACAACTCCTTGACCAGTTCGCGGAAATCCACCCGCCCGTCGGCGCAAAACTGGATGATCACCAGCTTGCCGTCGCTGGAGTTGTGAGCGTTGATGAGCTTCATCGGCAACGCCAAGCGATCCACCCACTCCTGCGCGGTGCGCAACGCCGGGCGATCCTTGGCGCGACCGGCCTCAAACTGCGCCAATTCCTCGGGGGTGGCGGGGTGGCGAACCTCCGGCAATTCCGCGGGATTGCCCGGCTTGGAGGGGGTCTCCAACTGCCGGATGATCTCCGCCACATCCTGATAGAAATCCTTGGTGAATAGACACCGGGTGCCGACTTCGTAGGAAACGGCGCAATCGGCGCGCGCTTCAAGCGTCATGCCGTTATTCAATTTCAAAAGCAAAAACTGATCCATCAATGCCTCGCCGGGTTAATGATCAAATCCAATTTCCACCGCAGTCGCCGCCAACAACTCGGCGACACCTGCACCGATTGCAACTTTTCCCCCGCCAACAGCCGCCGCGGATTTTCCCGCATCCACACGTCGACGATCTCCGCGGGGAAAAACCGCCGCAATTTGGCTTCGCACTCCGGAAACCGGTAATGCGTCGGGCGATGAGCGTCGCCCGCGATCAGGCAACACGGGTAATTGGTTAAGATATCCAATGCCGCCATGGCGGCTTCCTTGCCGTAGCAACCCAAGACACTGCCGGAGTTGATCTGCAAAGCAAATTCCCCCGCCAGTTTATTGATATTTTCCCGATAGCGCCGCCCGAAAAGCCGTTCGGGATGCGCCACCAAAATTTCTTTGCCCCGCAACCGCAAGTTGAAGATCAATTCATTGGCGCCGGAAGCCAAATAGGGTTGTTTCAAATCGATCAACACCCAGTTGGTATTGCCGACGCCCCGGATCGCTTCCGGGCGAACTTCCGACAAGCGGTCGTAGTCATACTCCATACCCGGCAACAGCGTGATGTTGAATTCGGCACCGCGCCGGGCGACTTCGGCAAAGACCTGATCATAGCGCTGATCGGCCTCCGGCGAATAATGACTGGTGGCGACGATCACATCCACCGCGTTGGCGGCGGCGTTTTGGAGCATTTCCAAAGTCGTTTCCAGCGACTTGGAGCCGTCGTCAATATCGGGCAGGATATGGCTGTGCAGATCGATCATTTAGATTTTTTGGCATGGTGGTGATGGTGGTGATGGATATGGAAGATCCGCGACCAGATGCTCTTGCGCTTGTGGTGCTCTTCCTGTCCATAACCATAGCCATAACCGTAGCCATAACCGTAACCATAGCCATAGCCGTAGCCGTAACCATAGCCATAGCCGTAGCCATAACCGTAGCCGTAGCCATAACCGGCGCTGGTGTAGTTGAATTTATTGAGCACCACCCCGTAGATATTGAGGTTGAGCTGACGGAATTGATCCAACACCTTGCGCACGATCTCGGAACGCGACCGCACCGCTTCGACCACCAGCAGCACGCCGGTCGCCATACCGCCGATCGCGGCGGCGTCGGAAATCCCCAACGACGGCGGCGCGTCGATGATGATGTATTCGTACTTGGTCTGCAGATCCGCCAACAAGTTGCGGAATTCCGGACTCTGGATCAACCGGCTGGGAGTCGGCGGGATCGGACCGCACAGCAACGCATCCAGCGGCAGATCCAAAACGTTGCGCACAACCGCTTCGTCAAAGCTGATCTCGCCGACCAGCACATTGACCAAGCCCTTTGCGGAAGAAACACCCAAGGTGTTGCCCAGAGCGGGTTTACGCAAGTCGCAGTTGATGACCAGGGTCTTTTTGTTCGCTTCCGCCAAGCTCGCCGCCAAGTTGGCGCTGACAAAGGTCTTGCCTTCGCCGGGCAGACAGCTGGTGATGACGAACGTGCGGCAACCGTACTCGTTGGACGCCAACCCGGCGTAGAGCACGTTGGTCCGCAAAGTCCGGAAGGATTCCGAAGTATCGAAGCGGGAGTGACTGCCTTCCAAACTGATGATGCGGTTTCTCAAGGCGTTGTTTTCCTCGTCCACGCCGCTTTGCACGTCAAAATCCTGCGGCACCGTACCGATGACCGGAGTTTCCAACTCGTGGATGATGTTTTCCGGCGACCGCAACCGCGTATCGGTCAGCGCCCGCAACACCAACACGCCGTAGCACACCAACAGCAACAGCACCACCCCGACGGCAGTGTTGTGATTGATCTGCGGCAGGATCGGCACGTTGTTGATCCGCGCCTTGTCGATGATCCGGCAGTTGCTGATGCTCAACACTTTGGGCATTTCCACGGTAAAGACTTCCGCCAAGGTGTTGGCGACGTCGCAAGCCTCGGCGGGATTGCCGCAAACGACTTTGATTTTGAGTACGCGGGTCTGCTTGACCACATCGACGCGCACCGAATAATTGAGTTCGTATTCCGGGTTCAACCGCTGGATCCGGGTGCGGACCTCGTCGTTGATCCACCGGCTGGCGATCAATTCCTGATAGTCGTTGGCAAGCTCCATACCGAGCATCAGGTCGCGGGTGGCGGTGCGGTAATCATCGCTGTCGCCCTTGTTGTCCTGACTGCGGCCGATGTAGAGCGTCACTTCCGCCTGGTACTTTTTGGGCAACCGGTATTTGCTGACGTACCAAAAAGAAAAACCGCCGATCAGCGCCGCCAGCAACAGCCAAAGCAAATTGCGACGGGCGACATCGACAAAGAACCAAACATTGACTTCTCTAACCATTATTTTGCTCTCCTATTATGAGTTTTGTTTTTCGCACATCAATAAGATACACCGCCGAGCGGTTAATTGCAATCAATTTTCCGATTTTCCCGGCGTAAAACTAACGCGGTTCGGCAGGGAAGATAGATTTTCAGGAATTCTCCGCTGTGACGCGGCTCCGGGACCCAGACCAAATCGGCGGCGTGACGACCGAAACCGCCGAAGTTTTCCGCATCGCTATCCAGGCTCAATCGGTAACTGCCCGGCATCACTTCAAATTCAAAATCGGGGTAGGATTCCGTGGGGTGAAAGTTGAAAGCGAACCAGTAGCCGCCGCGCTCCACCACCACGGTTTTGGCGGCGTCGTCGATTTTGATCACCTGCGGCCGCGCGGCGTAGAACCCCGCCTCGCCCACCAGGGCGATCATCGCCCGGTCGAACTCCGCCAGAAATTTGAACCGCAAATTATCGTCGTCCGCCAAGTGCCACTGCCGCCGCGCCTTGTCGTAGGACCAGTTGTTGCCCTCGCGGGGGAAGTCGATCCACTCGGGATGACCGAATTCGTTGCCCATAAAGTTGAGATAACCGTTGCCCGCCGTCGCCGCCGTGGCGAGCCGGATCATTTTGTGCAACGCCATCGCCCGGTCGATCCGGGCATTTTGCGAATGGCGATCCATGGCAAAATACATATCCGCATCCGCGAGCGTAAAGATCGCCGTCTTGCCGCCGACGATCGCCTGATCGTGACACTCGACATAACTGATCGAGCGTTCGTCCCGCCGCCGGTTGAGCAATTCGGAAGCGAGGTAATACATGTTCCAACTTTCATCCGGTAAGTCAAAGAGCTTGAACCACATATCGGTAACGCCCATCGCCATGCGATAGTCGAAACCCATGCCGCCGGCAGCGATATCCGCCGCCAGCCCCGGCATCCCGGAAACATCTTCCGCCACCGTGATCGCTTCGGGGTTGACCTGATGGATCACCTCGTTGGCGAGAGTGAGATAAGTGATCGCATCCTCGTCCACCTCGGCGCCGAAATAGTCGTCGTAGCCGCAGAACGCCTTGCCCAAACCGTGGTGCAGGTACATCATACTGGTAACGCCGTCGAAACGGAAACCATCGACGTGATACTCGTCCAAATAAAACCGGCAGTTGGAAAGCAAAAAATGCAACACTTCGATCTTGCCGTAATCAAAGCAGAGCGAATCCCAGTTGCGGTGTTCGCCCCGCTCCCCGGCGTGGAAATAGGCGTAACTGGTGCCGTCGATCTTGGCGATGCCCTCGCGCTCGTTTTTCACCGCGTGCGAGTGGACCAAGTCGATGATGACCCGCAATCCCAAGCCGTGGGCGGCATCGACCAACTCCTTGAATTCATCCGGCGTGCCGAAGCGGCTCGCCACCGAAAAAAAGTTGGCGACGTGGTAGCCGAAACTCCCGTAATAAGGGTGACCCATGATCGCCATAAGCTGAATGGTGCGATAACCGGCGCGGGCAATTCGGGGCAAAATCTTTTCCCGGTATTCGACAAAACTGCCGACCTTGGCTTCTTCCTGCGCCATGCCGACGTGAGACTCGTAGATCAATTCCGCTTCCGGTCGGGGCGGCGCGGCGTGTTGGAAAACGTAGGGGTTTTCCGGGCGATAGACCTGCGCGGTAAAGAGCAACGTCTTTTCGTCCTGCACCACATAGCGGGCGTAGGCGGGGACCCGGTCGCCCGAGCCGCCCCGCCACTCGACATTCAACAGATAATTGCATCCGTGCCAAAGAGTTGCGGCAGGAAGTTCGATTTCCCAAACGCCGTTGTCAAGCGGATGCAGCCGAAATTCCGGAAGTCGGAGGCCAAGCGGT
>JAZTWK010000026.1:0-2222 GCA_045635865.1 Victivallaceae bacterium | reverse complement strand
GGAGTACAGAAAAATGGAAAAGTTTACTTATGCCAAGCCCGAGCTGAATGATTTCAGCTACGTTGCCGCGCAGGGCATCGAGTCGTGCTTCGTTGACTGCACCAGCGATGAGCTGTGCACCGGCGACGACGAGATCTGAAGATCCCGACTCCGACCCCGGTCGCGGAACTCCCGCGACCGGGGTTTTTTATGCTTGAAGAAAAGGAAAAGAGCCGTTCTCGCTTATCACTTGCGGAAATGCTTGAAAAACATTTTTTCGGGGTGTATATTACCCGATAGAAGTATACTTGATCCAACCGGAGATTGTGGAGGAAAATATGCAACGTCGTTTTACTTTGATCGAGATGTTGGTCGTCGTCGGCATCATCGGCATTCTCGCCGGATTGCTGATCCCGGCGGTCAACCGGGCGCGGGAATCCGCCAAGGCGGTCACCTGTCTGAATAATTATCGCCAGATATCCGGGGCGATCCACAACTATACCGCCGATCACGCCGGCCGGTTGCCCGGCACTGGTGTTGCCTTGCCGTACGACGCTCGCCATCAGGGCAGTATGAGTCTGATCGACTTTTTGGGTTGGATCGACAACAACTACATCCACAGCTTTGTCATCACCAAAATCAGCGGCAATACCGCGACGGTCGACAAGACCAAGGGCGGCGACGTCTGGCGGTGCGAAAAATTTATGCAGTTGCGCAGTTTGACCAACATCGACAAGAACCGGTGCGGTTTCTTCCTCGGCGCCACCAGTAACTCGCTGTACGACAACGATTTGTTCCTGCGCAGCGTCGGCGCCGCCCGCTACAAACCGTTCCGGACGATCGATAACCTCAAGCTCCCGGCTCCGCCGTCCTGTATCCCGATGGTTACCGAAATGAGCGCCGGCAGTTGGCACCTCGGCGGCAGTACCACCGCGCAAAAGCCCTACGAGCAGATCCCCCAACCGCACAACAATACCTTTACCGAGGCGTGGCTGGATGGGCACGTTACCCAAGAGAGCGCTCCGCAGGGCTACACGCTCAACCATTTCCCCACCAGCGAAAACGACAAGTGGAAGAAAGAAGATTAAGCGCGGCGACGCGGAAATTTTAAAGGGGGATAGCGGTGAAGGACGGCAAGATCAGAATGGAAGACGTCGCCAAACTGGCGGGCGTTTCCAAGGCGACGGTTTCCTACGTGCTCAATCAGCGGGAAGCCGGTTGCCGGATCTCCCCGGCGACCAAATTGAAGATCCTGCAGGTCTGCGAAAATCTCCACTACCGCCCCGACGCCACCGGCGTGATGTTGGCGCAATATCGCAACGCCTATATCAAACTTCTGGTGTTAAGCCCTTGGGTTTACGATGATTTCAGCGAATTGACCCACCAGACCAACGCCCAGTTGCGGCAACGGCGCGATAAGGATCTTTTGGATGTCAGTTATCAACCTTACGACCGCGCCAAATTGAGCCGGGTCCTGCGCCCGGCGCTGGCGGCGCGCTACGACGCGATCATCGTTTTGGGTCTGTCGCCGAACGACGAGCGCTTCCTCGCCAAAAATCGCGGCAATCTCCCCAATGTGATCTTGATCAATCGGCGGCTCGCCGGTTACTCCGCGACTTACGGCAACGACTGCGAGGCGGCGCGCAACCTCATCCGCAAGATCGATCTGAAAAAATATCAGCGCTTCGTGCTACTTCGGATGGAGGGCGTCGCCAGCTTTTTGGATGCCCGCGCCGACGGCTTCGCCAAGGGTATCACCGAATCGCACCGGAAAGTCCAGCAATTTGCGCTCCGGGATTCCCGGGAGGTCTGGCAGGAGTTGTGCGAGCACGTCGACGTGCGCAAAACCCCCACGCTGGTGATGAGCCCCCTCTACACCACGGCGGCGATATTGCTCAACCGCGCCTTGGCAGCCGGAGTGAAAGTACCCGAAGAGTTGGGGATCGTCGGATTTGATATCCACACCATGCTCGGCGACTTCGTCGCGCCGGCGATCACCACCGTCGATCCCGATCTGCCCGCGATGATCAACGCCGCGATCGACATCATCTGCCAAAACCGGGGCAAAAAAGCGATCGAGGGAAAAGCGATCCCCGCCGTTTTGAAAATCGGCGGTTCGACTTGTAACAAACCCAATGCAAAATAAATAAGGAGGAATCAGGCTATGCGAAAGAACTTTGCCAAGTATTTGCTTTTGGCGTTGACGATCGGCACTTTTATCGGCGCCGTCGCGGCGGAAGACG
>JAZTWK010000025.1:0-3016 GCA_045635865.1 Victivallaceae bacterium | reverse complement strand
ACCATGGGGAGTTTGCCGATCTTGTTGTCGCGCATGATCTGGTAGGCGTCCTGAATGGAAATGGATTCCGGCGCCGTGATGAGCTGCTGCGACATCACCGAGCTGATCTTGGTGTGGTAGTCGGAAAGGAACTTGATGTCGCGGTTGGTGATGATGCCGACCAGCTTGCCGGAGTCGTCCACGATCGGAAAGCCGGAAAAGGAATACTTTTTGCGCCGCTTTTCGGTCATCATCTCGGCGACGGTCTGATCGGGGCGGAAAGTCACCGGGTGGTCGATGAGACCGTTGAGGTAGGATTTGACCTTGCGGACTTCTTCCGCCTGCGCTTCGGCGTTGAGGTTTTTGTGGATCACGCCGATCCCGCCGAGTTGCGCCATGGCGATCGCCATCCGGCTCTCGGTGACCGTATCCATCGCCGCGCTGACGAAAGGAATGTTGAGGGTCACGTTGCGGGAAAAGCGGGTTGAAACATCCGCGTCGTGCGGCAAAAAGTCCGCATAGAGCGTGACCAGGGAAATGTCGTCAAAAGTGAGCCCCTCGAAAGGGAAAGCCGCCATGAATTCGTCAACGAAGCGCATAATTTTTATCCTCCCAAAAATTCGCCTGCCGATGTCAGGGTATATTCGTGGTTAAATATACACTCCCGCGCGCGGTTATGCAAGCGCGGGACAAGCGGATTTGCGAAAAAAACGGCAAGGACTACTGCGGATCGCTGAACCAAGTGGTGCCGGTGGGGAAACCGTTGGCGGTCATCGTCGCGACCAGTTTGTTTTCGGAATCGAAAACTTCCACCTGATAAACTCCGGTGCGCCGCCCCCGGTGGAGTTCGCGCGCCACGGCGCGAAGTTTGGGCGGCAGACCCGGCCGGATGAAAGAGATCGAGCAGTTGAGCGAAACGCATTCCGCCCCCGCCGCATTCGCCGCCCCGGCAAAGGTGAAGTCCGCCAAGGTGAAAATCGCCCCGCCCTGCACCACGCCCCGGCCGTTGAGCACGGCTTCGGTCACCACCAATTCCGCCTCGGCGTAGCCCGGCTCGATATGGGTGAGCGTGATGCCGTTGTGGCGGCAGAACTGATCGTTTTCGTTGAGATAAGCGCGGATCTTTTCGACGTTGTCCATAATGCTCACCACTGCAAAGTTCCGGTGAGATAGGCTTTTGCCACCATGCCCGCTTTGCCCACTACGCCGGAAAGGACCTTGACCCCGGCTTCCCGGAGTGCGTTTTCCACTTCTTCACTCATCGGCGGGGCGATCAAAAGATCGACTTCCAGCCCCACGAGCTGTTCGGCGAGTGCGGCGACTCCGCCGGGCGGTACCGGTATGACCTGCTCTTCCTTGATCTTGGCGTTTTCCACCCGGTAAAAGGCGTAGCGGTCGAAGTTCTCCCCCCACTCGCTGGCGACGGCGATGATCATTTCGACCCCTCACATGGAAAACTGCGGGCCGAGGTAGTACTCCTGCGCCTTGGGATCGTTGACCAAAAAGTCGCTGGGGCCTTCCATTAAAATTTTGCCCATGCACATCAAGTAGGCGCGGTCGACCACCGAGAGCGTTTCGCGCACGTTGTGGTCGGTGATCAGGATCCCCAGCCCCCGCTTCTTGAGCTGCAAAATGATCTGCTGCACGTCGTGGACCGCGATCGGATCGACGCCGCTGAAAGGCTCGTCGAGCATGATGAAAGCCGGATTGGTCACCATGGCGCGGGTGATCTCCAACCGCCGCCGTTCGCCGCCGGAAAGCGTCATCGCCTTTTGCTTGCGCAAGCGGGCGAGCTCCAACTCGTCCAGCAACGACTCCAACCGCCGCGAACGCTCCTCGGGGGTGATATCCAGCGTTTCCAAAATCGCCATGATGTTGTTTTCCACCGAAAGATTCCGAAAAATGGAAGGCTCCTGCGCCAGATATCCCATACCGATCCGGGCGCGTTGGTACATCGGCATTTGGGTAATATCCACCCCGCGGAAAGTTACCGTGCCGCCGTCGGGGCGGATCAGCCCCATCACCATATAGAAACTGGTGGTTTTGCCCGCGCCGTTGGGGCCGAGCAATCCGACGACTTCCCCCGCCCGAACCGAGAGACAGACGTCGCTCACCACGGTCCGGGAGTGATAGACCTTTTTCAGATTGTCCGCCTGAACTAGGATTTCGCCGTTGGTTATTTCGTTCATAATCGCCCCTTGCGGTTGTGATTGATTTTTCAATTTCATATTATACACAGTTTTTGCCGTTCCGTCAAGTTGCAAAGCGATATTTCCCCGGAAATTTCCCCTGCCGCGGGGGTTGCATCGGTAGCGAAACGGAGTTATCTTATATCGGGAAAAACAGTTTTTGAGGAAACGGACGATGGATTTTTTCGACCAGCTCTGCCAAGTCGCCGCCCGAGCCCGGCGCGCGGATCTGCCCGCGGCGGATAGTGAAGAAGTCAAGGCGTTTTTTGCCGATCGCCCCGCGGGGATGAGCAACGATCTCGTCGGACTCGCCGGCGAGGTGAAAAATTGCCAAAACTGCGCACTTCGGGGCAGCCGCACCTGCGCGGTTTTCGGCGAGGGAGATCCGCACGCCAAGTTGATGTTCATCGGCGAAGCCCCCGGCGCGGAAGAAGATCGCACCGGGCGCCCCTTCGTCGGTCGGGCGGGCGAACTGCTCGACAAGATGATCTCGGCGATGCAGTTTTCCCGCCAGGAAGTCTATATCGCCAACGTCTTGAAATGCCGTCCGCCGGGCAATCGGACCCCCGCCCCGGAAGAAGCGGCGGCGTGTCTGCCCTATTTGAAAAAGCAGATCCAGCTGATCTCGCCGCAAGTGATCGTATTGCTCGGCGCCAGCGCCGCCAAGTATCTGCTCGGCATCGACGAGGGGATCACCCGTTTGCGGGGGCGGTGGCTAAAATACGGCGAAATTCCGGTGATGCCGACTTTTCACCCGGCGTATTTGTTGCGGCAAGCCGCCGCCAAGCGCGAAGCGTGGCAGGATCTGCAGCAGGTGATGGCGAAGTTCGGCAAATACCACCAGCGCC
>JAZTWK010000024.1:0-29046 GCA_045635865.1 Victivallaceae bacterium | reverse complement strand
TCGTGTGATCCGACCGTCAGCTTCTTACGCCTCAGTTGTTTGCTCCCTGATTACGTGAACCGAGGCGGCAGTCGGGAAAAACCGGACGCACAGGAAACCGAAGAACTGGACCGCCGTCTCACCGATCTTGCCGCCCGGCTGAAAGACCGTCCGGAAGTGACCGCCGAATACTTTATTCCCGACGAACGGAAGACCGGCGGCGCGTATGTGACCGTGACCGGTCGGGTTCGGCACGTATCCGTCCCGGAGAAGACGCTGGTCATGGAGGACGGGTCGGAGATTCCGCTGGAAGATATTGACTCCGTTGTATTTTAAACGGCATTCTTCGACATGCCGAGGGTTCACATTTTCACACGCTAAAACCGAACTTGTGATGTGGATAACCCGTCACGTTACAATAGGGGTCTTTTTGTGGGTAATTTCGATTTTTCTATGATGAAAAAGCGGACAGGGGACGGGAAACGGACACCCTGAAAAAGGGCATAAAAAGGCGGGTGTTCGTTATCTCGATTGACCAATCGGGATATGAGTATCACAAAAAATCTGAAGTCTCCCCAGGGAATCGGCAAAAACGGCAGAAAAACTCAGAATTTTGGCCGATTCTCAGAATTATTCCGGCAAATTTGGCCGCCTGGCGGATTCTGAGTGTGTTTCAAACACACGGGGCGAAAAGTTATAAAACCCTTTGAGTAAACGAGTTTTAGCGGAAGTCAGAATTTTTCACTTCTCTGGGTAGATTGAAAAAAGGGCAACAAAAATGGCGGAGAGAGAGGGATTCGAACCCTCGGTACGGTGTTACCCGTACGACGGTTTAGCAAACCGTTGCTTTCGGCCACTCAGCCATCTCTCCGCTTGGTGGTGCTCTCAATATAACCCGGATTACTCCAAAATGCAAGCTGTTTGGCGAAAAAATGTCGTTTTTACTTCGCCGCCCCCCCCTTGCAAATAGGTCCGCCGTAGTATATATTATCATTAAGCCATAATCGTCAACTTCAACAATCAAGGAATTTGGTATTATGTTTACTGCCGCTCAACTGCGTCGGAAGTACATCGACTTTTTCGTGCGTCACGGTCACGTCGAAATCAAAAGCGCTTCCCTCATCCCCGAAAACGACCCCACCTGCTTATTCAACACCGCCGGTATGCAGCCGCTCGTACCTTATCTGCAGGGCGCCAAGCACCCCGCCGGGCGGCGCCTTACCGACTGCCAGAAGTGTGTGCGCACCGGCGATATCGACGACGTCGGCGATGCCGTGCACCTCACTTTCTTTGAAATGCTCGGCAACTGGTCGCTCGGCGACTATTTCCGCGAAGAAGCGATCCGCTTTTCCTTTGAATTCCTCACTTCCCCGCAGGAACTCGGCATCCCCGTCGATATGTTGGCGGTGACCGTTTTCGGCGGCGACGCGGAAGTGCCCTTTGACCAGCAGGCGTACGACTTGTGGACGAGCCTCGGCATTTCCCCGGATCGGGTCGCCAAGCTCGGCCGCAAGGATAACTTCTGGGGTCCCGTCGGCGAAACCGGTCCCTGCGGCACCGATACCGAAATGTTTTACTGGACCGGGCCGAAACCCGCGCCCGCCAAGTTCGACCCCGCCGACAAGCGGTGGGTCGAGATCTGGAACGACGTTTTTATGCAGTTCAACCGCAAGGAAGACGGCACTTATGAGGAACTTGCCCAGAAAAATGTCGATACCGGCATGGGGTTGGAACGGGTCACCGCCGTACTGCAGGGCAAGTCCAGCTGCTACGACACCGAGATTTTCGGCGGTATCTTCGCCGAACTGGATCGGGTGCGGGGTCTGACCGCCGCTCCCGCCGAGCGCACCGCCGCCGAGCGGATCATCGCCGATCACTTGCGGGCGGCCTCGTTCATCATCGGCGACGGCGTCATCCCCGGTCGGGTGGGCGCGCCCTACGTCCTGCGGCGGCTCATTCGCCGCGCCATCCGCGAGGGGCGCAAGTTGGGCATCGTCGGCAACTTCACTTCCAAGATCGCCCAGGTGGTGATCGACCAGTACGGCGATTTCTACTCGGAGTTGCGCAAGAATTCCGCGACGATCATTGCCGAACTGGATCGCGAGGAAAATCAATTTGCCGCCACCCTCGACCACGGCACGCGGGAATTTCAGAAAATGATCGACCGCGTCCCCGCTTTCGTCGAAAAGAAAGTGATCTCCGGCAAAAATGCCTTCAATCTCTACGAGACTTACGGATTCCCGATCGAGCTGACCGTGGAAATGGCGCGCGAGCAGAATTTTGAGGTCGATCTCAAGGGGTATGAGGAGGCTTTCCGCAAGCATCAGGAGCTTTCCCGCGCCGGCAACGAGCAGAAGTTCAAAGGCGGTCTCGCCGATCAGTCGGAGGCCACCGCGCGGCTTCACAGCGCCACGCACTTGTTGCAGGCGGCGCTCCGCAAGGTCTTGGGCAATCACGTCGAGCAGCGCGGCTCCAACATCACGCCGGAGCGGCTCCGCTTCGACTTCTGCCACCCGGAAAAAATGACTCCGGAGCAGCTCAAGCAGGTCGAGGATCTGGTCAACGACGCGATCAAGCGCGACTTGGAAATAACCTGTACCGAAATGTCGTTGGAAGACGCCAAAGCCACCGGCGCCATGGCGATTTTCAGCGAAAAGTACAACGACCGGGTCAAGGTCTATCGCATGGGCGACGTCAGCTGTGAAATTTGCGGCGGACCGCACGCCAAGCGCACCGGCGAACTGGGCGTTTTCAAGATCAAGAAAGAGGAAAGTTCCAGCCGGGGCATCCGGCGGATCAAGGCGGTTCTGGAGTCCAAATGAATAGCGGCGACCTGTTGATTTCCAACCGCGACGGTATCTACGATATCCGGGTGGCGGGGCGCGCCAACTTTGAGTACGCCGTGCCGATGCGGGAAATTGCCAAGAATCCGGAATCCATTCGCGGGATCCGGGTGGACTTGGGCGATTGCGTGGCGATGGACAGCACCTTTATGGGGGTGCTGACCATGTTGGCGCTCACCGCCCAGCGCAACCGGGTCACGGTGGTCCTGCTCAATGCTTCGGAAACGCTGGTGAAATTGCTCCGCGGTTTGGGCGTGCATCGGCTTTTTGAATTCAACAACGGCGGCATCGACGCCACCGGCGCCGTTTCGGGCGGGGCGGTTTCGCCGCTCAAGTTGGCGGAAACCGTCGCCGAGGCGCATCAGTCGTTGGTCGATGCCGATCAGGGCAACGCGGAAAAATTTTCCGACGTGATCAACTACGCCGAACAGGATGTCCAGCGGTTGCGCGGCGAAAAATCCGCGGAAAAATAAGTTTTTTGCAAAAAAGTCCGGCGAGCGTCTTGAAGTTGCCGGTTTTGTTGCTATAATAAACAACGGTGGCGCGTGCGCCGTCGATGAGGGATGACAAGTTTTCAGGGAGGCACAAGGTTATGGTTACCGGTATTGTTTTGATCAATGTCGAGCGGGCGAAAATCGATCAGGTCGTCGATCAGTTGGAAAAGATCTCCGGCGTGACGGAAGTTTACACCGTCGCCGGCGAATACGACTTGGTGGCGGTCATCCGGGTTTCCGGCAACGCTGAGTTGGCGTCGATCATCGCGACCAAGATGACCAATGTTTCCGGCATCGTCCACACCAAGACGTTGATCACGCTCACCGCCCGGAGCCGGGTCGATCTCGCCCAGGTTTTCGGAGTCGCGGGGGAAAAGTAAACCATGCGTCTTTTTGCATCAGTTAAATTGGCGGCGTTGGCGATTGTCGCGGCGGCGCTTTTCGGCTGTGCCGAACCGGTGGTCTTTTCCGAAGTTTTCCAGCTGCGGGAAGGCGAAAAAATCTATACCCGCTACAACATCTGGTACACCGACCCCATGGATATCAGCTGTCTGAATATCCAACAGGGCACTTTCATCCCGGTCGGTACCGAGATCGAGCCGATCGGCACCCGGTGGTGGGGCGACAAGATCCTTTTCAAAGACACCGCGGGCAAGGAATATTGCATCAAATTCAACGACGGCTATCGGATCTGCACCATGCGCGATTACATCGCCTACACCTTTACCACCACGCCGCCGGAGGAACTCTTTGCCGGGATCCCGGCGAAAAATCTGTCGCGGGTCAAGCGGGGCGAAGTGGTGCCCGGTATGAATCAGAGTCAGGTGTTGCTGGCTTACGGACCGCCGCCGGCGATCCGGACCCCCGATCTGCGCAACGAAACGTGGTTTTACTGGATCACTCCGGAAGAAACCGTCCGTCTGGTTTTCCGCAACGATGCGGTGCGGCAGATTTTGAACATCAACGAGTGATATGACTGATTTTATACTTACGCCGGGTGAGGTCAAAAGCGCTTTGCCCGGTGCTTTTTTTTCGGGTGAACTCCCGCCGCTGACCGGCGCGTACACCGATTCGCGGCAATCGGGCGAGGGCAAACTATTTATCGCGGTAGCGGGCGAAAAGTTCGACGGGCACGATTTCCTCGAAGCCGCCGCCCAAAGCGCCGCCGCCGTCTGCATCGATCGCCGCAAGCGCTCCGCAGCCGCCAAGGTGAATATTCCGGTGATCGCGGTCGACGATACCGTGGCGGCTTATCAGGCGCTCGCCCGGAGTTTTCGCCGGAAAAATCCCGCGCTTAAAGTCGTCGGCGTCACCGGCAGCGTGGGCAAGACCAGCGTCAAGGAAATGGTGCGGGCGATCCTTACCGAGGCGGCGGGCGAGGAGCAGGTGCTCGCCACCTTGGGCAATACCAATAATCATATCGGCGTGCCGCAAAACCTCTTTCGATTGACCCCTTGCCACCGTTTTGCCGTGGTGGAAATGGGCACCAGCGCTCCCGGGGAGATCGCGCCGTTGAGTTGCTGTGCCGAGCCCGATGCGGCGATCGTCAACTCCATAGCGCCCTGCCACTTGGAAAATCTGGGCGACCTCAACGGCGTCGCCGCCGAAAAGGGCACGATCGCCGCCGGATTGTCGCCGCAGGGGTACGGAATTTTGCCGTTTGAAGTTGCGGGCAAGGAAATTTTGGTCAGGTCGTTCGCCGGGCATCCGTTGCTCTTTTTCGGCGCCGACCCCGGTTGTGATTGTCGGGCGGAGTATTTATCCGGCGACGTGGCGAGCAGTCGATTCCGGCTGACGTTGCCCGACGGCAAAAGTTGGGAGATCGCTTGGAACTTGAGCGGCAGGCACCAGGCGCTCAACGCCGCCGCCGCCGCCGCCGCCGCGTGGAGCTTGGGTATCCCCGGGGAAGTGATCTCCGCCGGTTTGCCGCACACGGTTTTGCCGGGGATGCGGATGAAAAAGAGCGTGATCAACGGTATAACTTACATCAACGACGCTTACAACGCCAACCCGGCGAGCATGCGCGCCACGCTGACCCAGCTGGCGGATGGCGGCATCGACGACCGGCGGCTCGTACTGTTGCTGGGCGGGATGCGCGAACTGGGCGAAAATTCCGCCGCGTTTCACGCCGAGATCATGGCGCTTGCCCGGCGGCTTTTTCCGCATGCCCGGATCATCACGGTCGGCGAGGAATTTTCCGCGAGTCCGGGGGATCGGCACTTTGCCGAGTCCGGCGCCGACGTGTTGACCGATTGCGTGCAAGCGGGCGACTGGGTTTTTGCCAAGGGTTCGCGGGGCATCGCCTTGGAAAAGGCGTTGCCGGAGGGCGCCCGATGAAAACCTTTCAGGAGGTTTTGGGGGCGCTGATAACTTCCCGTACCCCGGCGGCGGAGTGGGAGATACCTGAATGTATCTGCCGGGATTCCCGCCGGGTGACTCCGGGGGCGGTGTTTGTCGCCATTCGGGGGGTGACGGCCGACGGCGAAAAATTCATCCCCGCCGCCCGCGCCAACGGCGCCGCCGTGATCATCGGCGAGCGCAACTCGGCGGAAAGTGATCACATCGCCGTTTCCGACAGCGTCGCCGCTTATAATTTGCTCGTCAAGCATCACTTCCACTGCGCCGACGAAAAGTTGCACATATTGGGTGTGACCGGCACCAACGGCAAGACCAGTACCGTATTTCTTGCCGCGCACTTTTTGGCGCAACTCGGGCACGCCTGCGGGGTGGTTTCCACGGTGGAGACCCGCGACGGCGTCGCCACGCTTCCCGCCGAGCACACCACCCCGGATGCCGAGGAATTGTGGCGGCTCTTTGCCAACATGGCGCAGTCGAAGTGGGAGTACGCCGCCATGGAATTTTCCAGCCACTCGCTCGATCAGAAGCGGAGTTTCGGGGTGAAGTGCGCGGCGGCGATCTTCACCAACTTGACCGGCGATCACCTCGATTATCACCACGATATGGAGTCGTGCTATCTCGCCAAAAAACGGCTCTTTACCGAGCATTTGCAAATTGGGGGCACGGCAATCATCGACCTCGACGACGAGTACGGTCGCCGCCTCGATCGGGAGTTGACCTGCCGCAAGGTCGGTTTCAGCGTAGCTCCCGGCGCCGATTGGCAGATCGATACGATCCGCGGCGACGATTCGGGCAGTCGCTTTACGCTGAAAAACGCCGCGGAGAGCGTGGAATTTTATCTGCCGCTGCCGGGGTTGCACAACATCCGCAACGCCGTGGGGGTGATCCTCGCGCTTCACGCGCTCGGCTTCGCACTGGCGGATCTGGCGCGCGCCGCCGCCCTTCCGGTTCGGATCCCGGGGCGACTGGAGCGTTTCGAGTTGCCTGATGGCGCACTCGCCTTTGTCGATTACGCCCACACCGACGACGCGTTGGAAAATGTCCTTTCGCTCTTGCGCCAGCTGAAGCCCCGGCGCCTGATCGCCGTATTCGGCGCCGGCGGCAACCGCGACAGGAGCAAACGCCCCCGCATGGGGCGCGCGGTGGAAAAGTATGCCGACGAGCTGATCGTCACCAGCGACAACCCCCGGTTCGAGGAGCCGGAAAGCATCATCGCCGAGATCGTGGCGGGGATCACCGAACGCGCTCGCGTGACGGTCGAGCCGGATCGTGCCCGGGCGATCGCGTTAGCGCTGGGCAAAGCCGAACGCGGCGACATCGTACTGGTCGCGGGCAAGGGGCACGAAACCACGCAGGAAATTGCCGGAGTCAAATATCCCTTCAGCGACGCCGGGGAAATCGCCAATTTCTGCCGAAAATAGGCATCAGAAAAACGGCGTTTTATCCGGGTGGCGCAACCGGCGGCAAACCGGGCACATGAAATCCTTGAGCTGATAAATGTGGGCGCACAGTTCGCTCTGCCGGAGCGTCACCACTCCGTGCTCCGGAATGGCGATCAGGTGCGGATCGTTGTCGGCGGAAAGCACCGCCGGGCCGCGCAAAACTTCGATCTCCACCGTCGAGTCGGCGCCGAGCACCAAGTGATTCAACTCTTCGGTGGAGTTGTTGAACGCCAAGCCGATGCCGACCCGGAAAATACTGTGAGTGATGCTCCGATAATAGGCGGTACTGCCGTGGATGCTGGAAAGCACCACGCCGTCGCCCACGACTTCCCCGGCGTAGAGTTCGCCGTCGATTTTGACCCGGTAGCGGAGCGCACTGCGGCGGTCGTCGTTGTAGATCATTAGATCATTGATCCCGTAAACCCGCTGATCACCGAATTCGCCGCAGAGTTTGGGGCAGGAAACGAGTTCCCGGCGATCGGCAAACTGCGCCAAACGCTTTTCCACGCTGTGATCGGGGCAGGGGGCGGCGGTGCCGGCGTCGCGGATCGGGAGTTTCGGCACGCCGGGGTAGTCGCGTTCGGCGCCGAGGAGCGTGCCGTCGCCGCCGTGGGTCACGATCAACTCAAAATCCTTTTCGCACTCGATCAGGTCGTATTGGGGGAGCAGGGGGCGAATTTCGTCCAGATTTTTTCCCAACAATTTGATTTTCATTTTTTCACCGTCGCTTTACTTTTTGCCAACACCGCATAGAGGATCGCCGCCGCGGCATTGCCGACATTGATCGAACTTTTTTTGCCCAGCATCGGGAGCGAAACGATCCCATCCGCCGCCGCGAGCGTTTCGGGCAATATGCCCAAGGCTTCGTTGCCGAAAACGATCGCCAACGGGAAACGGTAATCCATTTCCCACGCTTCGACGCCACCGGGCAGGGCGTCGGCGCAGAGGATCATGGCACAGCCTTCCTCGCGCAGACGCTTCACCGCCGTCGTCGAGTCGGGCATCACCCGGCACGGCACCAGTTTATCCGCGCCCATGGCCGTCTTTTCCAGCTTGGGGTGCGGCGGCGCCGGAGTATAGCCGCAGGCAATGATCTCCCGGGCGCCGACGGCTTCGGCGATCCGAAAGATGTTGCCGGTGTTGTGCGCACTCCGCAACCGATCCAGTACCAAAGTAATTTCCCGACTCATGAAAAGCGCTTCCTCAAAATCTTCGCCGCATATAAAATAATCCATTTTTTTCTTAAATACAACCGCCGGAGAACTTGCTCAATGTAAAAAATGGTGATATATTAGTAAAAATCAATTACCCTTTTGGGAACAATTAAAAAAGAGGGAACTCAAATGGCGAAGATTCACCCCACCAGCGTCGTGATGGAAGGCGCCGTACTGGCCGATAGCGTCGAAGTCGGGCCGTTGTGCTACGTCGGACCGCATGTCCAACTTGGCGAGGGTTGCCGTCTGCTGGCGCACGTCAATATCGACGGGCATACCACGATCGGCAAAAACAACACCTTTCATCCCTTTGCGGCGTTGGGACAGCCGGCGCAGGATCACGCGGTGGTCCCCGGTGCGGTTTGCTACCTCAAGGTCGGCGACAACAATATTTTCCGGGAAGGCGTGGCGATCCACACCGGTACCGCGCCGGAATCCGCTACCGAGATCGGCAACAACTGCATGTTTATGAATTGCAGTCACGTCGCCCACAATTGCAAGATCGGCAACAACGTGATTTTCGTCAACGGTTCGGTGGTTGGCGGTTACGGTCAGATTTTTGACAATGCGATCCTTTCCGGTCTGGTGGCGATCCACCAGTTCTGCCGGGTCGGTCGTTTTACGATCATTTCCGGTTGCTCGGCGTTTTCGCAGGACGTGCCGCCGTTTATGATGGCGGAAGGGCGCAACGGCGGCGTCAAGATGATCAACAAAGTCGGTTTGACCCGCGCCGGATTCACCAGCGAGCAGATCGCGACGATCAAGCAGATTTTCCGCATCTACTATCGCAGCGATCTCACCCCCGGCAACGCGCTGATCGAGCTCAAAAAGATGGATCCGACTCCGGAAGTGCAGGAATTCATCAACTTCATCGAGACCAGTAAGCGCGGCGTAGTCTGCCACCGGGCGACCAGCGGCCACCGGGAATAATCCGGGAAAAATACTGGCGGCGGCAGGGCAGATACTTGCCGCCGCCTTTGTGTGATCGGACAACTTAAATCTATAGCAAGAGGAAAGATTTTTTATGCTCGAACCTTTGAAAAAGAATCCCGCGTTTACTCCGCGGCGGGGGCCGGTGGTACTGGCAATTTTGGACGGAGTCGGTTTCGGCAAATACGCCGACGGCGATGCGGTCAAGCAGTCGCGGATGCCGGTTTTTAACAGCTTGCTCGCCGATTGCCCCTCGACTTCGCTCAAGGCGCACGGTACGGCGGTGGGTATGCCCAGCGACGCCGACATGGGCAACAGCGAAGTCGGGCACAACGCGATCGGTTGCGGTCGCGTCTTTTCGCAGGGCGCGAAACTCGTCGAGGAAGCGGTTGCCAGCGGCAAACTTTTTGCGGGCACCACTTGGCGCGAAGCGATCGACAACGTGCTGAAAAACGATTCGACGCTCCACTTCATCGGACTTTTTTCCGACGGCAACGTGCACAGCCATATCGACCACCTCAAGGCGATGCTCAAAAAATCTCACGAAGCGGGCGTAAAACGCGCCCGCATCCATATCCTGCTCGACGGCCGCGACGTGCCGGAAACTTCGGCGCTTGAGTACGTCGATCCCTTTGAAAAGTTTCTGGCGGAACTCAATGCCGACGGCGCGGATTACCGGATCGCTTCCGGCGGCGGTCGTATGGTGATCACCATGGATCGCTACGGTGCCAACTGGGATATGGTGCGCAAGGGCTGGGAAACCCACGTGCAGGGCAAGGGGGAGTATTTCCCCGACGCGCATACAGCGGTGGAAACTTTGCGCTCGCGCACCGGGGCGATCGATCAGGATCTGCCGGCTTTTGTGATCTCCGACGACGGAAAAACGCCGGTCGGGGCGATCGCGGACGGCGACTCGGTGATCTACTTCAACTTCCGCGGCGACCGCTCGCTGGAGATCACCGCCGCCTTTGAGGGTGGGGCGGAGTTCGACAAGTTCGACCGCGGCACGGTGCCGCAGGTCTATTACGCGGGCATGATGGAGTACGACGGCGACTTGCACGCCCCGAAGCATTATCTGGTCAGCCCCCCGGAAATCGACCGCACCATGGATGAATATCTGTGCGCGACCGGAGTGCGCCAGCTGGCGGTGAGCGAAACGCAGAAATACGGCCACGTCACTTACTTTTTCAACGGCAACCGCTCCGGCAAGTTCGATGAGAAATTGGATGAGTACGTCGAGATCCGCTCCGACGTGGTGCCGTTTGAACAGCGCCCGTGGATGAAGTCGGCGGAGATCACCGATCTGGTGGTCGAAGCGATCGAAAATCATCGGGCGGACATGATCCGGCTCAATTACCCCAACGGCGATATGGTGGGCCATACCGGCAACTTTGAAGCGGTGGTGGTGGCGATGGAAGCGCTGGATCTAGCACTGGCGCGGCTGACCGCGGCGGTAAAAAAAGCGGGCGGCGTGTTGGTGATCTCCGCCGACCACGGCAACGCCGACGATATGCTGGACCACAAGAAAGACGGTTCGCTTAAATTGGATGGCGAGGGCAAACCGGCGCGCAAGACCAGCCACTCGCTCAATCCGGTGCCGTGCATCGTCTACGACCCGGAGTGCAAGGGCGAGTACGAGCACGAGTTGCGCAGCGGCTTGGGCATCAGCAGTCTTGCCGCGACCTGCATCGAGCTGTTGGGCTATCAGGCTCCCGAGGGTTACGACCCCTCGGTGTTGAAATTCAAAAATTGAGTTTGATTTAAACTGAACTCCGCATGCCACTTCGGTATGCGGAGTTTTTTATTTTTCGCCGTGGCTTTGAAAAAACGCGGTGATCTCGTTTTCGGCAAGGGTTCGGCGCTCCAGCAGGGTTTCCGCCAACGCCGCCACGAGCGCGCGATGATCCGCGAGGACCTTGCGGGCGCGGGAGTTCGCCGCTTGCATGATCGCCTGGATGTCTTGGCAGATCTGCTTTTTGTACTCTTCGCTCGTGTAGGCGCACTCCGGTATGGTGCAGACGCCGAGATTTTTGCCCATGCCCAAATTTATCACCATATTTCCGGCGATACTCCGGGCGGCAGCCAGATCGTGGACGCAACTGGTGGATATGGTGTCCAAAAACATTTCCTCGGCGAGGCGCCCTGCCAAAAGCGTCGAGATCATGCTGGAAAAAGAAACTTGTGTTTCGTTGTGGTGCGATCTCGGTTCGGTGCGGATCATGCCGAAGGCTTCCGAAGTGGGGTCGATGGTGATCGTGATCAATTTTTCCCGTTCCGGCAAAAAGTATGAGCATACCGCGTGACCGGCTTCATGATACGCCATACATTTCAGATCCCAATCGGTGAGATCGGGTTGCGGGCGGGCAGCTTTGGACGCGCGCTTTTTTACCAGCCACAGTACGCCCGAAACAACTGCCAAAAACAAGACTGAAATAAAAATCTTCACAGCGGTAATTACTCCAAGTTTATCGTCTGATCACAATATTGCAGGATTTCCGGGTCGTGGGAGACCAACAAAATGGTGGCGCTCTGGCGCAACTTGCCGAGCAGATCGCGCATTTTCAGCCGCGACCGGTGGTCAAGATGATTGGTGACCTCGTCGAACACCAGAATTTGCGGGCGGCGGATCAGGGCGCGGGCAATGGCAAGTTTTTGCCGTTCGCCGCCGGAAAGCCCCGAACCGCCGAAGCGGATCGGGTGATCCAGTCCGTCCGGTAGGCGCGAGATCAGCTCGTCCGCCCCGGAAAGGCGCAACGCTTCGGCGATCTCTTTTTCCGTGTACGTCGGATTTCGCAAGGTGATATTATCCCTTATCGTGCCGGCGATGAGTATCGGGTCCTGCAGTACGTATGATATTTTTTGCCGCAGGGATTCGATTTGCCAAGATGAAATATCCCGCCCGGCGATCTTGATCTGCCCGCGGTCGGGCGCGAGATACCCGGTGAGAAGTTTCAAAAGCGTAGTTTTCCCGCAACCGTTGGTGCCGACGACCGCGACGACCGAGCCCGGAGTTATGCGGCAGGAAAAATCCGCGAAAACGCGAGAGTTTTCATTGTAGCCAAAAGTGATATTTTCCGCCGAAAGTTCGGCAAAGGCGGTCGGAATGGGCGGGCGTTTTTCCGCACTTTCCCGGTTGGGATCGCTCAATAATTCAAAAATGGAGTTCAAACTTTCCTGGGTGGCCTTCCAGTTGGGCAATAACTGCAGGATGCCGGAAAAGGAATTGAACAGCGAGAGGAATAGGATTTGAAACATTACGACGTCGCCGATCGGGAGGAGTTTTTTCCACGCCATATAGCCGGCGATCGCCAAAATGGAATATTCCCCGACGAGCAGAATGAAGCGATTGCAAAACTCGAAATCGACGGTGACGCGGTCGTTTATCCGGTTGATCGACTTGTAGGTGCCGAAGGTCGTGCCGACGGTACGAAAGTAGGGTTTCGCCGCCGCCATCGACTTCAAAAAGGGGAGCGCATTCATCAGCTCAAAAGTGTGGTTGATCGAGTGGTCGTACATCGAGCGAATGGAGTGGGTACTCCGCGTAAGTTTTTGGGTGAAGCAGACCAGCGAAAGGAGCAATAGCGGCAGAAACGCGAGATAGAGAAGCGCGATCCAGGGATTTTTGCTCAAAATGGCGAGCAGGGCGAAAAAAAATCCCCAAAGCAGGTTTAGAAAAGTGGGGTAAATCTGGGCGACGAATTGCTCCAAAGCCCCGGCGTCGCGGTAAAATTTTATGGCGATCTCGCCGGTGGGATAGCGGTCAAAGGCGGCCGGTTTCAGCGTTTGCAGCGCATCGAGCAGGCGATACTGCACCTCCTTTTCGGCATTGCGGGCAATTTGGATGATCGCCTTGCGGAGCAGCAGCTCGATCAGCCACGCCAAGACGGCGGCGCCGAGCAGGAGCAGGAAAAACAGGTGCGCATCACCGCCATAGACCAAGCGGTCGATGAATAAACCCAACAGCAGGGGCACGGCAACCGTCAGCGCCGATTTCACCGCGGCGCCGCAAGTGTATGCCGCCAAATTTTTCCATTTACCCAGCGACCGGATCTTTTTTATCGTCGCCACCAAAGAATTCTGCATGTGGTTTTTCCCGTCGCCGGCAAATCATATTTTGATGGTGGAAGCGGGATCCAAAATCGCGTCAACGACTTCGTTATTCAGGGTTTTCTGATCGTCGTCGAGCCAGCCGAATTGACCGCGCGGATTGACTTCCAAAAATTGCGGAGCCGCGCCGCCGATGATGAAATCGAACCGCCCGAACTTCAAACCCAATTCCCGCATGTAAGCGTCGATTTTTTGCTCAAATTCTTTGCCGGCATCCCACTTTTCCCACCGGTTGGCGTCGGTGCCCTGGGTCACGCGCCAGTCGGTCAGATTTCCCCGGGCGGTGGCAAATTGAAAGCCGTGCACCTTGCCGTTGATGTAAAGCACCGTCGCATCCCGATCACCCGGGGCGACGTCTTGAGTCAACCACGGATACAGCGGGTCAAGTTGGGCGCGATCCGCGATGCCGGCAAAGGGCAGACCGCCGTCGTCCAGTTGGCGCTGGACCAGTTGCTTGGCGATGACCGACCGGGGATCCAGCCGGAACCCCCAGTGCAGGGAAAACTCCGGTACTTGGAAATACTTTTGGGCGATCTCCATTTGGCGCGTTTTGGGATAGGCGTATTCGTGCGGGTGCCACAGGCGCAACTTTTGGCGATCCATCGCCCAGTTGGCGAGACACTTCGACCACTCGTTGATGATCTCTTTGGCGTAGTCGGGGTACTGGACCATTTGGGCATATTCGCTATCCGCGTGGTGCAGGAGGCACTTGTACATGACGACGATTTCCACCTCGCGCGAGTTGCAGACCCGCTCCAAGGGGTCGATGATCTCCCAATCGCTCCCCTGCCAGAGAAACTGATAACGGTAGAAGAGGTCGGTATTGAACCGGAATACCGGGATATTTCTGGCGGTGAAGATGCGGACCAAGTCGTCGGCGGTGCCGACACAACTGCCGGTAATTACAAGAATCATGGCAAAAGCCTTAAAAAAATCCGGCGGAAAAACTTTTGAAAACAATTACCACAGCAATTAAATTGCCCCAAAAGTTTTTCCGCCTCGTTAAAGTTACAAGTTAGATCTGCAGATCATGGTAACCCGAGTGGTTTAACCGATCAATCGCTTTCCCACTGCTCTTGAAACCCTTGCTGCGCTGAAAACGTGCATTTCATGGTGCCATAGGTGCAGGTGTTGCGCTGGGTTTCCCAGTCGTACTTGGGCATGAAAGATTCGCTGACGCTCTCTTTCACAAAGGCCGCCGGATCGAGCGCCTTGCTGCTCGACGCTTTGCTGATGAATTTTTCGATCATAGCATTTTTCCTTATTGGTTGATTATTGACCCATACCGCTTGCCACCAAGCAAACGGTAGCTGTGGCGTTAAACTACGTCTTCATCAGTCTAACTGCCCGCTTTTTTATCAATCTTACAAATTTTTTTGAGAAAGTACAAAAAAACCGCGAAAAAATTCGCGGTTGCCGGGAAATGCCGCCGATTTCTTGCTCAAGGCGAGCACTTACGGCAAATAAAAGAGGATTTCCGGGATGCCGAAAGAGAAGACGCGGACGTTTTGGTAACGGCCGTCGATCGCGGTGAGCGAGTAGGGGCAAAAGAGGAACGTATAAGGTTGCTCCTCGTGCAGTATCTCGCCGATCTCGCGGGCGATTTTCTGTCGCTCCGCCAGGTCAAAGGTCGTCTGCATCCTTTCCAACAACGCATCCAGTTCCGGATTGGCGTAGCCGATGTGGTTGCTCCCGCCGTTGGCGATCTGCGACGAGTGCCAGACTTGGTAGAGGTCGGAGTCAAAGGAACTCGACCACCCCAGCGTGCAGGCGTCGTAGTTCCGGTCATTCAAGCGCTGAATGTAAACCGACCACTCGACCGTCTGGATCTTCATCTCGATCCCCGCCGCGGCGAAACTTTCCTTGAGCATCGGCAGCATCCGCTGTTGGATCGGGTGATTGGCGACTTGCAGCATCGTAAAGGAAAATTTCCGCCCGTCCTTTTCCAATATCCCGTCGCCGTCGAGGTCGCGCCACCCGGACTTCGCCAACAGCTTCCGCGCCGCTTTGACGTCGTAATGCCACGGCTTGAGGCTCTGGTCGTAATATTTGCTCCCCGGGAAAAACGGCGAAGTGACGATCTCGGCAAGATCGTGGTAGAGCTCGCGGGCGATCTTTTCCCGATCGACCAGCATGGTCAGCGCCTGACGCACTTCTTTGGCGCGAAACAGCGGATTTTTCTGGTTGTAACCGATGTAGCTGTACGCGCTGGATAGATAGCGGTGGCAGTTGATCTGGTGTTTGTTCAACTCGTCGCGGCGGCTCACCCACTGGTCGGGGGTCAGCCCGAGCATATTGATCTTGCCGCCGAGCAATGCCTGAAACCGGGTGTTGGGGTGTTTGATGATCTCAAACTCGATCGTTTCGAGTTTGGCTCCCACGCCGAGCGGATTGCCGAAGTAGTTTTCGTTGCGGCGGAAAACGATCTTGCGGTCGCGCTCGTAGCTTTCCAAGCGATATGGTCCGCAGTTGACGATCATCTGGTTGCGCAAGTGATCGTTGTTGAAGCGACTGCCGTCGAATTTGCCCGGGTAATTCCAGTAGAAAAAGCGGGGCAGGGGGCTGAGCCCGAGGGTCAGGGCGACCGCGCCGTAAAAGGGGCGTTTCCACCGCACGATAAATTCATGCGGATTGATGATCTCGATCGCTTCCAAGTCGCGGTAATGCACCCGCAACGGGGCGGCGTTGACCGCTTCGTCGCGGATCACGTCAATGAAGAATTTGAAGTCCTCGGCGGTAACTTCCACGCCCTTGACCAATTTCCCGGTATCGGGATCGACGTAGTCGTGAAAGAAGACGTTTTTGCGCAACTTGATGCGGAATTCCCGGTGATCGGGGGAAATTTCCCACTCGGTCGCCAGCATCGGCACGAACTTTTCAAAGTTTTCCCAGTCGCGTTCCGCCAAGGTGGCGGAGCAGAGCGCCGCCAGTTCCGCGGCGGTCGCTTCGTTGCAGATGATCGGGTTGAGGTTGGGCGGCTCGGCGCTGATCGCCTGCACCAGTTTGCCGCCCACCGGGGCTTGCGGAGCAAAAAAGCGGGCGTTGGCGATCTCCCCCGCCGCACCGGCGGCCCTTTCCGGCGCGACACTCGGAGCCGGGACGGTTTTGAGTTGTTCCAGCAGTTGCAGGTTGCTGCGGTGGAGTCGCTCGAGCGACTGGATGGTGACGCACCCGAAAAAGATCACCGCGATCAAGGTCGCCAGCAATAAAAGATTTGCGAGGGTGCGCTTTTCCATTATACGCGCCTCAATGGCGGGAAATTCGCAAAATCAGGAACGCCCCCAACAACTGGAAAACGATATTGGGCAACCAGAGCAGATATTGCGGGTAGAGTTGCGGGTGCGAACTCAACGATTCGCAAAGGATGATCAGCAGGAAAAATATCCCCGCCAAAATGATACTCAAAAACAAGCCGATCGAAGTTTCGCGGCGGTTGGTGCGGATCGCCAGCGGCATACCCAGGAGCAAAAAGGCGATCGGCGCCAGCGCGAAAGCGATGCGCTGATTGAGTTCCACTTCCAACTCGGTGGTGTCGCGGTTGAGTTGCTTTACCATGTTGATCCGCCCCATGAGGTCCGACAGCCGCATGTATTTCGCCTTGACGCTGACGCGCTCGATATTCGCCTGCTGACCGTAGTTGAAGTTGAACTGCAGACTTTGGGTGTAGAAGCGGTCGATCGTGCTGTCGTGCCCCTGACTCTTGTCGGAGATCAGGCAGTCGTAAAGGTCGATCGTGAGGATCTTTCTTTCCGGATCGGCGGAAATTTTGCCGTAAACGGCGGAAACGTCTTGCGCTACCGTGGTGGGATCGGAAAGCGTGTAGAGTTGCACCCCCTTGATGATGTCTTCGCCGTCTTTGCCGTCGATGTAAATGAGCGTGTTGTCATAGCTGATCGGTTGCCCCGGCTCGAAGATCGCCATGGGCTGATCCATCGCGGCGTTGGACATCAGTGAACGGGATTTGTGCAACAGCGGCGGCCCGACTTCGACCTGCAGATAGAGGCACAGACCGGTAAGTATCAGCGTGATCAGCAATATCGGCGAAACGATCTGCAGGATCGACACGCCGCAGCCGCGCATGGCGGTGATCTCGTTGTCGGCGGACATCCGCCCAAAGACCAGCATCACCGCCACCATGACCGCCCACGGCACGGTAAAGGTGAGGATGATCGGCAAAATGTAAAGCGTGAACTGGCAGAACGTGCCGAAACTGATGCCGCGCGAAATGTAATCGAGCACCTTGACCAAATTGGCCCCGGTCATGCCGAAAGTGAGGATGCCGATCGCCATGGAAAAGGCGACCAGAAAACTCCGCGTCACATACCAGTTGAGGATCTTCATTGCCCGATTTCGTCAAATTAGTTGCGTTGTGTCTGTATTGTCATTAACATACACGCGAAAACCGGTTTTGGCAAACGGCGGAAGCGGGTTTTTGCGGCGGAGCGGGCGATTTCACCGAAAAATGTTGTAAAAACTATGGTTATAGGTTATATTAAACGAAAATGCTTCTGGGTTTGCCCGGCGGATCGCCGGAGATCGTAGTTTTTCAAGGTAGAGTTAAAGTGTTTGGTAAATTAGCGCAGTCATTTATCAAGTGGTTGAGTCCATCGGCTCCGGAAAAATCGGAAAAGCCGAAAACGAAAAAAACTTCCGCGCCTCGTCCGCGGGGAAAAAATCGCCCGGAAAAGCCGGTCAAGGCGGCGGAGCCGCCCCGCCGGAAACGGGAAAAGGCGGTGAAGCCAACTCCGGCGCCGAAGGCTCCGCGCCCCGTCCGCCCGGAAAAGTTGGCGGAAGTCCCGCCGCAGGAAGGAAAGATGCGGTTTTTGGATCTGCCGTTGCATGAAAGTGTGCAGTTCGGGGTCCAGCAGGCGGGCTTCCAATACTGCACCCCGATCCAGGCGCTGGCGTTGCCGGTGTTGCTGGAAAAACGCGACCTCGCCGCCCGCGCCCAGACCGGCACCGGCAAAACTGCCGCGTTTTTGCTGGCGGCATTTACCGAATTGCTCAATCATCCGCTGGCGGAGCGCCGCCCCGCCACGCCCCGAGTGTTGGTGCTCGCCCCCACGCGGGAACTGGCGGTGCAGATCCACAAAGATGCGCTTTTGCTTGGCGTTTTCACCAATTTGAACTGCCGGGTGGTTTTCGGCGGCATGGACCACGAAAAACAGCGCCGGGAACTCGATTGCGACTTGGATGTTTTGATCGGCACCCCGGGCCGGGTGATCGACTACAGCCGCGGCGGCAGTTTGGATCTGTCGCGGGTGGAGATCTTGGTCATCGACGAGGCGGATCGGATGCTCGACATGGGCTTCATCCCCGACATCAAGCGGATCGTTTCGCAACTTCCCAAGCGGGAGGACCGGCAGACGTTGCTCTTTTCCGCCACGCTCGACGAAAGCATTTTGCGCTTGAGTTCGGGGTGGCTCGCCGATCCGGCGGTGGTCGAGAGCGAACCGGAAAAACTCGTCAGCGAAAACATTCATCAGGAGTTTTACTCGGTCTTGCGCGAGGAAAAGCTGGCGTTACTGCTTTACCTGCTCAAAAACCGCCAATACGAACGGGTGATCATTTTCGGCAATCGCAAAGACGTGAATTTGCGCTTGCAGTCCGATCTCGCCCGCTACGGTTACGTCGTGCCGGTGCTGTCGGGCGACATCCCGCAGGAAAAGCGCATCCGGGTACTGGAAAAATTCCGCTCCGGGCAGGAAAAGATCACCATCGCCACCGACGTGGCGGCGCGGGGGATCCACGTGGACGACGTTTCCATGGTGATCAACTACGCCCTGCCCGAACGCGCCGAGGACTACATCCACCGCATCGGCCGCACCGGGCGCGCCGGTCACACCGGGTCGGCGATCAGTTTCCTCTGCGAATACGGCGCCTACTATCTGCCGGATATAGAGGCGTTGCTCAAAACGACTTTTCCCAGTACTTTGCCCGACGAGGAAATGCTGGTCCTGCCGCCGGAAGTGCCCCGCGCCGCCGGGGCGGAATCGGCGCCGCGCTCAAAGTCCAAGCCGCATTCCCGCAATCGGCGGCGGCAACGGTGAAATGATCTCAACCCCAAATAGGAGAGTGTCAATATGAAAAGCATCAAAGTTCGCAAGCTCAGTGTCGAGGCCTTTCACAAGTTCGGCAGTTACGGGACGATGATTTCCCCCGACGCCGAGGCAACCGGTCCCAAGGATGCGACCATCGTCTTTTATCGGGATATGGTGCAGCAGGAAATTTTCGGCGCCAATCCCAACTACTCCACCTTGCAGGTCAAGCCCCGGCCGCAGGTGATCGAGTACGGCGAATACCACAACAATACCTGCGAAGTGATGATGCCGCTCAACGGCGACGCGATCATCTGGGCGGCTCCGGCGGATTGCTCCGACCACGTGCCGGTGGAAAAGATCGAGGCGTTTTATGTGCCGCAGGGCACCTTGCTCTGCCTGCGCCCCGGCGTTTGGCACCACGCGCCCTACGCGGTGGGCAAAAAGGCGCTCGACGTGCTGATCGTACTGCCCGAGCGGGCCTACGCCAAGGATCTGATCTGCTACGCCATTCCCAAAGCCGATCAGCGCAAAATCGTTTCGTAGTATCGGGTTTCCGAATAAAAGCCGCCGCCGGGGGTTGCCAAAACCCCCAAGTGGCGGTATATTATCCGCTGACCTGTGGTCAGAATCAAGGAAATTATTTATCGTGTCGATTTTTTTCAAACGCTTCGGGATCGCGCTTTGCGCCGCCTGGTTGGGGTGCCCGGCATTTGCCCTGCGCCCCGGCGATGCGGCGGCGCCGTTGGCTCCGCCGGTGGATTATCTCGCCGGTGAGCCCTTTGCCCTCAACGGCAAAGCCGTCGCGGACGAGTCGGGCGCGGCGCCGTTGCGTTTGGCGGTGTTTCTCTACTGCCGGGCGCCCGGCAGCGCCAATTTACTGCGGCAGTTGGATGCGCTCCGGCGGCAGTACGCCGGGAAACTCCGGATTGTCGTCGTCACTCCCGATCCCGCCGGCGATGCGAAACAGCTTTTGACCAATGTCCCGGTGGAAGTTTCCTTTGCCGTCGATCGGGCGCGCACCAATACGCCCAAGTACATGGCGGGTTCGTTGCTTTATCCTTTTGCCTTTGCCGTTGCTCCGGATGGGGAGATCATCTGGTGCGGCGAAGCGGTGGACGCCCCGGAAATGGTCGAGCGTTACGTCGCGGGAAGCAAGTTCGGCGAGGAACAGCGCAAGATCGCCGCTTTGATCGATGAAATGCAAAACTACCTCCGCGGCGGCGAGGATCGGCAGTTGAAAAAATGCACCGCGGAGATATTGAAACTGGAACCCGGTCACCCCGGCGCGTTGCGGATCCGGGGCTTCGTATTGGAAAATTCCGGTCGCCTCGCCGAGGCGTGGAAGCTGTTGGAAACGGAAATCGACCGTTCGCCGAAACTGGCGCGGCTCTACGTCAGCGCCTTTGACTTGATCAGCCGCAATCCGGAATTGGAATCGCATTTGGCGGGCTTGCTGGATAAATTTGCCCGCAATATATCCGAGCCGCGTTACCTGATCGCGATGGCGTGGGCGTTGCTCAACCGCTTTGACGCCAACATTTTGGCTTTGCAGCGGGCGCGGGATCTTCTGCTCGCTTCCCGGGGGAAGTCACCCACTCCGGAATGGGCGAGCACTTACGCCTTGTTGTCGTATCGGTTGGGCGATTTGAAAGCGGCGGCAAACTATGCGGAAATCGCCGCTGCCGGTTATGAAAAAATCGACTCCGCGGCGGCGGCGGAATGCCGCGAGCGGGCGAAGTTTTATCGCGCGGCGCGGGAACTCGCCGGGCAAACGAATTAAACAGCGGGGATTTTTCCCCGGATAACGGAGTAAGTTATGGAAAAAGCGTACAGTTATCTGGAAAGCGTCGACCGGGAGTCGAGCAACCTCATCAAGGGGTTGCAGCTGGTACAGGCTACCGAGGGCTTCGTTTCCGACGAGGCGATCAAGGCGGTGGCGGCGTACTTCGGACTGCCGGAAGTCGAGGTCGAGGGCGTATTGAGTTTTTACGCTCAATTCAAACGGGTTCGCCCCGGCAAGTACAAGATCGCCCTTTGCGACGGCACCGCCTGCCACATCAAGGGTTCGCCCCTGGTGCACGAGTGGGTGCGTCAGGAACTGGGGCTCGCCCCCGGCGAGACCAGCGAAGACGGGTTGTTTTCGGTGGAAACCGTCGCCTGTCTGGGGTGTTGCAGTCTGGCTCCGGTGTTGAGCATCAACGGCCGGGTTTACGGTAAACTTACCCGCAAGGGACTGGTGAAAATCATCCGGGAGTATCAGGAAAAATGAGTTCGGCAAAGATCCAAGCATTGCGGGTCGGCGTCGCCAGTTGCGGTATTGCTTCCGGCGCCGAGGGCGTATTTGAACAGCTGAAAAAGCAAGCCGGCGACATCCCGGTCATCGGCGTCGGCTGTCTGGGTTACTGCTACGCCGAGCCGATGGTCGAAGCGGTTTTGGATGACGGTTCGTCGATCCTCTACGGCAACGTGCCGGATACCGAAAAGGCCGCCGCCAACATTTTGGCGCTGGGCGAGGAATATCGCTTTGAAGTGCCGCCCGAACGCAAGAAACGGGAAAAGATCCTCGTGCTGGCGCTCGCCGGGCGGGTCGATCCGATCAACTTCGACGACTACATCGCCCACGGCGGTTACGACGGTCTGAAGCGGGCGCTCGCCATGGCGCCCGACGCGGTGGTCAATGAAGTATTGACTTCCGGTCTGCGCGGCCGGGGCGGCGGCGGCTTCCCCACCGGGCGCAAGTGGAGCTTCCTCGCCGCCAAAAAGGCGGAGGAAAAGATCCTGATCTGCAACGCCGACGAGGGCGACCCCGGGGCGTTCATGGATCGCTCGCTTATGGAAAGCGTGCCGCATCAGCTTTTGGAAGGCATGCTCATCGGCGCTTACGCCACCGGCGCGACGCGGCTTTTCATCTACTGCCGCGCGGAATATCCGCTGGCGATCAAGCATCTTAAGATCGCGATCAATCAGGTTTACGAGCATCACCTCAACAAACTGGGCGACCGCGAAGTCGAGATCATCATCAAAGAGGGCGCCGGGGCGTTCGTCTGCGGCGAAGAGACCGCGCTCATCGGTTCGCTGGAAGGTCACCGGGGCACGCCCCGCTTCCGGCCGCCGTTCCCGACCGACAGCGGCTTCAAGGGCTACCCCACGATGATCAACAACGTCGAAACTTACGGCAACGTGCCGCTGATTTTGCGCAACGGCGGCGCCGAGTACGCCAAAGTCGGCACCGAGGGGAGCAAGGGCACGAAGCTCTTTGCGCTCGCCGGCGACCTGAAATATCCCGGTCTGGTGGAAGTGCCCATGGGCATCACGCTCGGCGAGATCGTTTTCGAGATCGGCGGCGCCGATCGCAGCAAGGTCAAGGCGGTGCAGACCGGCGGACCCTCCGGCGGTTGTATCCCGGTGGAACTTTTTGACACTCCGGTCGACTACGATTCGCTCAAGAAATTGGGGGCGATCATGGGTTCGGGCGGTATGATCGTCATCGGCAACGACCGTTGCATGGTGGAAACCGCGCGTTACTTCCTCGACTTCACCCACCGCGAAAGTTGCGGCAAATGCACTTTCTGCCGGGTCGGTATGATGCGGATGTACGAAACCTTGGAGCGCATCACCGCGGGCAAAGGCACCGAGGCGGATCTGGATTTCCTCGCCGATATCGGCCCCAAGATCAAGGCGGGGGCGCTGTGCGGCTTGGGGCAGACCGCGCCCAACCCGGTGCTCGCGACTTTGCGGTATTTCCGGAACGAATATGAAGAACACGTCCGGGAGCACAAGTGCCGCGCTCATCAGTGCAACTCGATGGTCAAACTGGTCATCGACCACGACAAGTGCGTCAAGTGCGGACTCTGCGTCCGCAGCTGCCCGGTGCAGGCGATCGACTCGGCATTTGAGATCGATTCCGCCAAATGCACCCGGTGCAACAGCTGTTTGGATGCCTGCCCCAAAAAGGCGATTTCCCGCGTAGACAATGGAGACTGAAAAATGAGTATCGAATTTACGATTGACGGCAAGCAGGTCGTGGCGGAGCCCGGGCAGACCATTTTGGAAGTCGCCCGCGCCAACGGCATCGCCATTCCCACGCTCTGCCGGGATAACCGCATCACCCATACCACCAGCTGTTTCGTCTGCGTGGTCAAAGATGCCAAGACCGGGCGGTTTTTGCCCTCTTGCGCCGCTTGTCCGGCGCCGGGGCAGGAGATCGAGTCCTCGACTCCGGAAGTCCGGGATATGCGCCAGACGGCGCTCAATCTGCTCTTGAGCGAGCATACCGGCGACTGCGAAGCGCCCTGCACGGTGGCTTGCCCCGCGCACGCCTCGGTCGAGGAGTATGTCCGCGCCGGGCGAGAGGGCAAGTTCCTCGACAGCTTGAAGATCATCAAAAAGCGCATCCCGCTGCCGATGACGATCGGTCGGGTCTGCCCCCGCTTCTGCGAGAAAAACTGCCGCCGCAACATCGACGGCAAGCCGGTGGCGATCAACGAGTTCAAGCGCCTCGCCGCCGATCTCTACTATGATGAATATATGGAAGAGATCGCTCCGGAAACCGGCAAGTCCGTCGCCGTGGTCGGCGCCGGTCCCGCCGGACTGGCGGCGGCTTACTACCTGCGTTTGGCGGGGGTGGCGGTCACCGTTTTCGACGCGATGCCCGCCGGCGGCGGTATGACCCGCTACGGCATTCCGGAATATCGGTTGCCCAAGTCGCGGATCTTGGATCGCGAACTTGCCCACTTCGACAAGTTGGGCGTGAAATTCCAGTACAACACCCGTTTGGGCAAGGACATCACGCTGGATGAGCTCAAGGCGAAGTTCGACGCGGTCGTCATCGCCGTCGGGTGCTGGAAAGGTTCGGGCATCCGGTGCGAGGGCGAGGAACTCGCCACGGTCGGTATCGAATTTTTGCGCAACGTCGTCGAAAACAACAGCACCGGCAAGAATCCCGGCAAGGTGATCGTCGTCGGCGGCGGCAATACCGCCATGGACTGCTTGCGTACTTCGGTGCGGTTGGGCAGTCCGGATGTCAACTGCTTCTACCGCCGTACCGAGGCGGAAATGCCCGCGGAAAAGTTGGAGATCGCCGAGGCGAAAGAGGAGGGAGTCAAATTCAACTACCTCGTCGCGCCGGTGAAACTGGAAAAACGCGGCGACAAACTGGTGCTGACCTGCCGCAAAATGGAACTGGGCGAACCGGATGCTTCCGGTCGGCGCAAGCCGGTGGAAGTGCCCGGCAGCGACTATGAAGTCGAAGCCGATACGGTGATCGGCGCGATCGGGCAAAAGAGCGTTTTGCCCGAGGGCGTGCCCGCCACCAAATTCGGCACGGTGGCGAGTGCCGAAAATTCGACGAAGTTTGCCGACAAACTCTATGCCGCCGGCGACTGCCTGCACGGCGCCGCCACGGTGGTTGAAGCGGTCGCTTCCGGACGGCAGGCGGCAGAGGAGATCCAGCGCGATATCCTCGGCGCCGAGATCGAGATCGACAACCCGATCCTCGTTTCCCGCGGCAAGTGGCAACACCTGAAAAAGTCGGATATCGTCAACGTGCGGGAAAAGGTTTCCGATTCTCCGCGCGCCGAATTGAAAATGATCCCGCTCGCCGAACGGGTGGGCACTTTCAAGGAAACCACCTTTACGCTGGATCAGGAATCGGCGCAAGCCGAGGGCGAGCGATGCATCGGTTGCAGTTGCACCGACAAGCACGACTGCAAACTGCGGCTCCACGCCGCCGAGTACGGTTGCGATCCGGAAAAGATCAAGGGCGCCAAGTTGCCGGTCACCTACGACACCCGGCACCCGCTCATCATTCAGGATCGGGGCAAGTGCATCAAGTGTGCCGTCTGCGTCAAGACCTGTGCCGAGGTGATCAACCGCAATCTGTTGGGATTCCACAAGCGCGGCTTCAACACCACGGTCGGTACGGCGTTTGATCAGGGCTTGCCGGCGAGCTGTGCCGAGTGCGGCGCCTGCATCGAGGCTTGCCCGACCGGCGCGCTCGATTGGCGCAAAGGCAAATAATCCAAAGCCATGCCGATCGCGGTGATCCACACGCTGGGATGCCGGGTAAATCACGCGGATACTTCGCTGTTGATTTCCCGGCTGAAAGGCGCCGGATTCGAGGTGCAGGAGTCGCCCGAATCCGCCGGAGCCGCCGATCTGGTCGTCGTCAACAGTTGCGCGGTCACCGCTGAAGCGGTGGCGAAAACGCGGCAGTTGGTGCGCAAACTTCGCCGCACCCAGCCGCGCGCCCGGATCGTGGTGCTCGGCTGTGCCGCCGCCGTGGATGCCGAAGCGCTCGCCGCGTGCGGAGCCGACATCGTGCGGGGCAATCCCTTTAAGCCGAACGCCCCCGATTTTTCCGCCCCGACCGATTTTTCCCCGGTCTTTCGGGAAAATGCCCTTTCGGATTTTTCTTTCCGCACCCGGGCGTTCATCAAGATCCAGGAAGGGTGCAACAATTTTTGCTCTTACTGCATCGTGCCTTATGTGCGGGGCAGGGAACGCAGTCGGAGTTTTGCCGAGATCCTCGATGATTGCCGCGCCGCCCTCGATCGGGGCGCGCCGGAGATCGTCCTTACCGGGGTGAATATCACCTCTTACAATGACGGTGGAGTCCGCTTGGCGGATCTGTTGGATCGGCTCGCCGGACTGCCCGGGGATTTCCGCTTGCGCATCGGCTCCGCCGAACCGTCGCCGGAACAGTTGGCACTGGTGGAGGTCATCGCGGCGCACCCGGGTAAGATCTGCCGTTTTCTCCACTTGTCGCTCCAACACGGTTGCGACCGGATATTGCAGTTGATGCGGCGGCACTACCGGGCGGCGGAATTTCGGGATTTCGTCTTGGCGGCGCGGGAAAGAATTCCCGATCTGCATTTGGGCACCGACGTCATCGTCGGTTTCCCCGGCGAGACCGAGGCGGACTTTGCCGCCTCTTTGGAATTCATCCGGCAGTTGGATTTCGCCAATATCCACCGCTTCATTTACTCGCCGCGGGCGGGGACTGCCGCCGCGGAATTCCCCGACCGGGTGAGCGGAGTCGTCGCCCGGCGGCGCTCGGCGGAGCTGGGCGCGGTGGCGGCGGCTTCGGCGGCGGCGTTTCGCCGTTCCCAGCTGGGCAAAGTGGGTCAGGTGATCTTTGAGCAGGAAAAATCCGGCAGGCTGTGGGGGTGGAGCGACAATTATCTGCAAGTCGCCGTGCCGGCGGGGAGCGCGGAAACGGGCAGGATCGTCGCGGTGAAATTTTCCGCCGAAAATCTGCCGGAGCGACAATAAAATCCGGACTTCCGACGTTTTATGGTAAACCAATCGGAGAAACAGTATGGGTAAAAAATTTACTTTGATCGAACTTTTGGTGGTGGTCGCCATCATCGCGATATTGGGGGCGATGCTCTTCCCGATGTTGGGCAGGGCGCGGGAAAGTGCCAACTCCACCATGTGCAAAAACAATCTTCGGCAACTCGGCATGGCGGTCAAACTCTACGCCATTGAAAACCAGAACCACTTCCCGGTGGTGACGATGATGAAGTCGATCAGCCACGAGAATCCGACCTTGCGCGAGGCGTTGCTCAACTACGCGGGGGGCGTGGAAAAAGTCTTTATGTGTCCCGCCGACCGCGGGGTGCTTTCGGTACGGATCGAGGACTACACCACCGAAGACCTGGATGAACTCCGGCAGGCGGCGCGGGCGGATGCCGGCGATCTGTCGAAAAGCGACTTCGAGCGCGAGGAATCCAGTTATGAATTCAACGTGTGGCTGTGCGGCCGCAAGGTCAACGACCGGACCCGGTCGATGCTGATGCACGATTATCGCCCTTATCACGGCTTGCCCGGCATGGCCGGCAGTGCCAATTATCTGTTTTCCGACGGTCATGTCGGGGATTTATTGCGGAGGTAAATATGCCCAAGTTGGTTTTGCGTTCCCGGCGGACGGCGGTCGGAGTTGTCGCGATCGCGGCGATCATCGGCTCGGTGGCGTGGATCATCACTCACCGGGAGCCGACTCCGGATTCGGATTCCCCCGAGGATATGATCAAATTCATCGCTTCGGAAAAGTTCACCCGGCTCTCGCCGGAGCGTCGCAGTTATTATTTGGAGCAGGTGCGTTCCCGGCGCCGGGAAACGCCCGCCGAGCATCGCAAGCAAATGCGCAATCTCCCCCCGGAAGAACGGCGCAAGGCGTTGGAAAATCTCTTCCGCGCCGAGCAGGTCGCCCGTGACCACGAAATGGTGGAATTTATGAAAATGGATGATGCCGCCAAGACCGCCTTTCTCGATCAGCGCATCGCCGAAATGGAGGACTTTCACCGTCGCCGCGAGGCGGAACGCGCCAGCCGCGAAGCGGAAAAGAAATCCGGCGCCAAGGCGGGCAAACCCGCCGAGCCGCGTCCTCGCCCGAGCGAAGAAGAACGGGCCGCCCGGATGAAAAATATGCTGGAAACGACTCCGCCCGAAGTGCGCGCCGCCCGCCGGGAATTTTTCCGGGCGTTGCGGACTCGGATGCAGCAGTTGGGCAAAAGTTTTCCTCGCCCCGGTCGGCGTTGACGCCAAAAAATTTGACCAATCGGCATTTCCACTCTATATTATAGTCGGTATTTCGGTATCGGCGGTGCCGCCGGTGGAGTTTGTGGGAGTCTTTCAGTATGAAAATAACGGTCATCGGCGATGGAGCGTGGGGCACCGCGCTCGCCATCAATTTGGTCGCCAATCAACAGCAGGTCACGGTCTGGGGAGCCTTTCCCGACTATTTGGAAACTTTGCGCACTACGCGGCGAAACGATCGCTTCCTGCCCGGCGTGGAGTTGCCCGAAGCGCTCAATTTTGAATCCGATCTCGCCACGGCGGTTGCCGGCAGTGATATTTTGCTGTTGGCGACGCCGACGCAGTTTTTGCGCGACGTGTTGATCAAGCTGGCGCCCGTTCCGCGCGATCCCGCGCAGATCATCGTCAACGTCGCCAAGGGTATCGAAATGAAAAGTTGGTTGCGGATCAGCGAGATCGTGGAAGCCATGCTCGGAAAAGTCCGCTTCGTGGCGCTTTCCGGGCCGAGCCACGCCGAGGAAGTCGCCCGCCGCAAGCCGACCTTGGTCACCGCCGCTTCGAGCGACGCGGCGGCGGCGCAGACGATCCAACGGACCTTTATGAACGAAAATTTCCGCGTCTATACCGGGGATGACGTCGTCGGCGTCGAACTCGGCGGCGCGCTCAAAAACGTGATGGCAATCGCCGCCGGGATCATCGACGGCATGGGGTTGGGCGACAATCCCAAGGCCGCGCTCATGGCGCGCGGAGTGTCGGAAATGGGCCGCTTGGGCGAGGCGCTCGGCGGCAAACCGCAGACTTTTTTCGGCTTGAGCGGCATCGGTGATCTGATCGTCACCTGCAGCAGTCGGCACAGCCGCAACCGCCACGTCGGCGAAGAGTTGGGGCGCGGTCGGGCGCTTGACGACATCCTCAAGGAAATGGGCATGGTGGTCGCCGAGGGCGTTTGGACCGCCCAGGGCGCTTACACTCTGGCGCGCCGCGCCGGGGTGGAGACCCCGATCATCGACGAGATCTATCGCATCCTCTACGAAGGTCGCAAAGTGGACGACGCCCTCTTTGCCCTGATGACCAGAAGTCCCAAAAGCGAATGAGCGGAC
>JAZTWK010000023.1:0-7438 GCA_045635865.1 Victivallaceae bacterium | reverse complement strand
CCTGGACGATCTTGATCTTGCCGCTCACCGCCGAGCGCCAACTGTCGTCGACGACCAGAAATTTGCGTTCGATTTCACAGCCCATTGGTCAACTCCGCGTAAGTTTTGAAGTGGGTTTTGGCACACCGGGCAAAGACTTCCTTGCCGAACTTTTCCAAGAGTTCCCGCCCGACGACTTTCACCTGCGGCCCGGCACCCTTGGGCAAAGTTACGCCCAACTCTTCGGAAAGTTTGCGCATTTGAAACAAAAACGCTTCCCGCGCCAAAATACTGGCGGCGGCGACGGCGACGTCGCTTTCGGCGCGCACCGCCTGTTCCATGACGACCCGGCGGCCCTTTTCCATCAGCGCGCGGCGGATAAGGCTCTCGTTGCCGAATTTATCCGACAGCATCCGCGGACAATCCGGCACCAATTCCAAAAGATTTTCGATCGAGCGGGCGTGTCCCCACGCCAACAGGCGGTTGAGGTTGCCGATCTGGGCATAAAGCCGATTGTAAGTTTCGGGCTTGAGCACCAGCACGGTGAATTTGCCCGGAATGGCGGCGCGGATCTTTTTGGCGATCTCCAAAAGTTTGCGGTCGCTGGAAACCGCCTTGGAGTCGCAGGCGCCCGCCTGACGAAGCAACGGGGCGCTTTCGGCGTCGGCGTAGACTGCCGACACCACCAAGGGGCCGAAAAAGTCGCCTTTGCCGCTTTCATCGACGCCGCCGTGCGGAGTGACCGCTTCGGCTTCGGCGATCTCCGGGCAGGAAAGCCGCACGTCGTGGAGGATTTCCGGCTCTAAAACGAACTGCACAAAATCTTCCGCCCCACGCCCTTGGATCACCAGTTTGCCCGACAAGTAGGCGATCGCCGAGACTTTTTCCGGCGGGCAACTCGCCTTGAACGCGGTGTAGGGCGGCTGGGATAGTTCCCACCCCCGCGCTTCGAGCAGATCATGCAACGCAACGCTTTGCTCGGCGGTGATTCCGGTGACGAAACTGTTGACGCTGGGCATAAAAACTTTCGTCGGTCAAAGACCGATCATCCTCCGGAGTTTAATATAGCCCCGCGGCGAAGTTTTGGCAAGACGGCAACGACGGATTTTCCCTATCCGGCGAAAAAATCGGCGTTATCCGGTTGAAAGTTCCGCCTTTTTGTACTATATTTAAAAAGGCGTCGCCGTAAACTTCGCCGGTAGCGGATAGGACGGCGACGAAAGTATTGAGGAAAAACAGAGAAATTGGGGCAGGGAGCGCCAAAAATGAGAAAGCTGTTTTATGCCGCCGTCGCGGTGCTGGCGGCGCTGTGGGGCGCCGGATGCCACTCCGCGCAGTATTATCAGGCGGAAGCGGCGGAAAAGGCGCGGGAGTATCTCTTGGAACACGCGCCGGAGCTGACCACCGAAGAAGTCGCTTACGTCACCTACAACAACCCGGTGTTTTTGCACAACAAAATTTTGGGCGATCACTCGTTGGGTGGCGAAGAACACACCGCAAGTTATCAGCAGGAAGTGGATATCGTCTGGCAGATCCCCGGGCGGGATGAACTCTATCTGGTGGTGGGCGAGTGCTCGGAAAATCTCTTTTTCTGGACCCCGACTCGCCTGGTTCGCAAAAAATTCAACAAAACGAGTCTGGGGCAGGAAAGTGCGGCGGCTACCGCCCGCGGCTACGTCACCAACTACTGGAGCGAATTGCTGACGACCCGCGAGATCAATCGGGTACTCTACCTTTTTCCGGAATTGCGGGAAACCAATTTGGAATTGAACTTCGACCCCGAGGGGAAACTTTCCGAAGAAGCGTTGAAAAGCGTTCGAGCGGGTTACCGCAAGCGGCATCAGGTGTCGCTGATCTGGGAAGGCGAAAAACAGAAAATCGTTTTCAGCGGCTACGCCAACGACGATCTTTCCGGTTGGAACTTGCTGTTTGCCGGGCTGATCCCGGAATCCGAATTGACGGAACACACCGTCCGGGTGATCAATACCCCCGAAGAATTCAATCGACCGGTCGATTTGAGTAAATCAACCAAATAGAGGTGGCGACTATGCTCAGTATGACCGGATTCGGCAAGGCCGATGCGCTGTGGCAAAATAATTTGCAGATCGTCGCCGAGATATCTTCGGTAAACCGCAAACAGTTTGAGTTGCGGTTGAATCTGCCGCCGGAACTTTCCGGCTTTGAGGCGTTGGTGCGCAACAAGCTGGCGGCGGTGATCTCGCGCGGCTCGGCGCAGGTGAAAATACAGCTTCGCAAATTGAGTTCCGGGGGCTCCACCGGCGCGGTGCGCGTGGATAAAAATCTCTTGTTGGAACTGGTCACCGCGTGCAAAAGTGTGCGCGCCGCCGCCAACTTAAACAGCGATGTCGCCGTGGAAAGTTTGCTTACCGTGCCGGGCGTATTGCAGCTCGAACCGCCGGATATGGAAAATCCGGATTTCGTGGCGGCGGTCGATGCGGTTTTGACCGGGGCGATCGAGCGGTTTCAAGCCATGCGCGCCACCGAGGGGCGGGCGTTGCAGGCGGATCTTTCCGCCCGGTTGGAACTTTTGGCGGAAATTTTGAGCGAGATCGAGCCGCAGGTAAAATGCGTGCCCCAAATGATCAAAGAGCGTTTGCTCGCCAAACTCAAGGCGGAAAAACTCCCGGTGACGATCAACGACGATCTGTTGCTCAAGGAGGTGCTTTTTTACGCCGACAAGGCGGATGTTACCGAAGAGATCACCCGGCTCAAGAGTCATTTCGAGCAGTTCCGGAAGTTCCTCACCGGCGACGCACCCTCGGGGCGGAGCATGGATTTTCTGGTCCAGGAAAGTTTCCGGGAAATTACCACTTTGGGCAACAAGTCCGGCAGCGCCGGGGTTTCGCCGTGGTTGGTGAAATTCAAAAGCGAACTGGAAAAAATGCGCGAGCAAATCCAGAATGTGGAGTAAAATAAGTTATGACTGAAGCGGATATCAAAGCTATCGCCCATAATTTGAAGACCACCTACGCCGACGGCATCGGCGTCAATCGACAGACGGCGGACGATCCGCCGCGGCAATCGGAAGTGGTCGAGTTGATCGACTTGCTGTGGCAGTTGATCTTCCCGGGATACGGCGCCCGGATCTCCGCCGGGGAAACCACCGAAGCTATCCTTGCAGCGAGCGCCCAGGCGGTGGAAAACCTCAGCGAACGCGCCCTGCGCCACCAACACGGGAACGATCCCGACAATCGCACCCAGAGCGAAAACGCGGCGATGGCGTTGTTGGATTCGTTGCCGGATCTGCGGGAGATCATCAAACTTGACATCGCGGCGGCTTATGCCGGCGATCCGGCGGCAAAGAATTACGAGGAGATCATTTTTAGCTATCCCGGCTTGTTGGCGATCACGGTCCAACGCTTGGCGCATGTGCTTTATCTGCAGGACATCCCGCTGTTGCCCAGAATGATGACCGAGTACGCCCACTCCCAAACCGGTATTGACATCAACCCCGGCGCCCGCTTGGGCAAGGGGATATTCATCGACCACGGCACCGGGGTAGTGATCGGCGAGACCGCCGAGTTGGGCGACAACGTCCGGATCTATCAGGGCGTCACGTTGGGGGCGGTCAACTTCCCCAAGGATTCCGGCGGCATTTTGCTCAAGGGGCACAAGCGGCACCCGACGATCGGTTGCAACGTGGTGATCTATTCCGGCGCCTCGGTGCTGGGCAACGTCACCATTGGCGACAACTCGATCATCGGCGGCAACGTCTGGTTGACCGAGAGTCTGCCCGCCGGCAGCAAAATCACCGCGCGTCCGCCGGAACAGATCGTCCGGTTCGTCATGGAGGGTCTGGATGAGTGAGGTAACTTCCGCTTATCGCCGCATCCGATCGGCGGTGGATCAGGCGGCATCGTCCTGCGGGCGAGCCCCCGCGGAGGTAACTTTGTTGGCGGTGAGCAAACACGCCGAGATCGCCGCCGTGCAGGAACTCTACGAGATCGGCGTGCGGGATTTCGGCGAGAGCCGGGAACCGGAATTGGCGCGCAAGGCGACCGCGTTGCCGCCGGATATCCACTGGCACTTCATCGGCCCGTTGCAGGCGAATAAAGTTCGCAAAGTGGTGCTTTACGCCACGACGATCCACTCGGTCGACTCGGTGCATCTATTGAATCGGATCGACCGCATTTCGGGCGAGGAAGGTCGTCACCCGGAAGTTTATCTGGAAGTAAATGTTTCCGGCGAAGCGAGCAAGGGCGGGGTGTCGATAGCGGAATTGCCCGAATTGCTTTCGTGCGCCCGGCAGGTGGAACATATCCGCGTCGTCGGCTTGATGACCATGGCGCCGTTGGATGCCGACGAGGCGGCGTTGCACCAAATTTTTTCCACGCTCGCCGACGTGGCGCGACAGGCGGGGCTTACCCAACTCTCAATGGGAATGAGCGGGGATTTTCCCGCCGCGATCGCCTGCGGCTCGACGGTGGTGCGGATCGGTACGGCGATTTTCGGCAAGTAAAGTAGAGGTGTTTTTATGCGGGTTTTGACGGTCGGAGCCGGAGCGGTGGGCGTTTATTTCACCGGTCGCTTGGCGCAGAGTGGGGTGGAAGTGAGCGTCGTCGCCCGTTCCGACTATGAAGCCGCCAAAAGCAACGGCTACGATATTCACAGCATTGCCGGAGATTTCCATTTTCAACCCCATGCGGTTTTGCGTTCCGCCGCCGATTATCCGGGCGAAGCGGATTTCGTCTTTTTCTGCGGCAAAACTTTTGCCCCGGCACTGGATATGCTGCGCGGGGCGATCCGCTCCGAGCGCACCACGATCGTACTGATCCAAAACGGCATCGGCATTGAGGAGACGATCGCCCGAGCCTACCCGAAAAACCCCTTGGTTTCGACGGTGGCGTATATCGGGGTGTCGCGTCCGGCGCCGGGAAAAATTCTGCACCAAGGGTCGGGGAACCTCACTTTCGGCTACTATCCGGCGCGGGGGATAACCCCGGAAATGACCGATCTGATCGAACACTTTAACTCGGCAAAAGTTCCCTCTGTCTGGGCGGACGACATCCAATATCACCGGTGGAAAAAGTTGTTGTGGAATATTTCCTACAACCCGATCTCGGTGCTGGGCGGCGGACTTTCCACCCGGGAAATGTGCAAGGCGGACGGGGCGGGCAAGCTCTGCTCGCAGCTGATGGATGAATTGATCTCGGTCGCCAATGCCGCCGGGGTGCCGCTCCGGCGCGCCGATGCCGACGCCCAGATCGAATACAATGAAACCTTTCCCGCCTATTTGACCAGTATGTTGCAGGATTTCAACGCCGGGCGGGAGTTGGAAGTCGAGGGGATCGTCGGCAACGTGTGGCGCGTGGCGCAAAAACTCGGCGTGGCGACCCCGGGGATCGAGTTCTGTTATTATTTGTTGCGGTCGGTGGATCGCAAAAACCGCGAAAAAAATCGATAATTGCATTTTTTTATCCGGCATCACTTGAATTTTGTCGGGTTTGTCGGTATAGTTTAGTATTGAAACAAGAGCTCAACAGCGAGGAGGTAAATTTTATGTATAACGTGGAAATCGAACTTCTGCTCGACACCGTCGAAGAATACATGCTCAAGAGCGAAGAAGCGCTCAAACACACCTTTTCCGGTATTCGCACCGGCAAGGCAAGTCCGGCGTTGGTCGAGGGGTTGATGATCGACTACTACGGCACCTCGACCAAACTGCGGGATTTGGCGGGCATCTCCGCCCCCGAGCCGCGGTTGTTGGTCATTCAGCCGTGGGATGCGTCGGCAAAGACCGCGATCGAAAAGGCGATCCTCGCTTCCAACTTGGGCATTACGCCGATGAGTGACGGCAAGACCATTCGGTTGCCGATCCCGCCCTTGAGCGAGGAACGCCGCGCGGCGCTTTCCAAGCAGGCGAAAACCGAGACCGAAGACGCCAAGGTGGCGCTCCGCAACATCCGCCGCGAGGGCAACGAAACCGCTAAAAAGGCGCAAAAAGACGGCGACCTGACCGAGGACGAATTGAAAAAGATGCTGGAAGATATCCAGAAAATGACCGATAAATACATCGCTTCGTTCGACGCGTTGCTCGCCGCCAAGGAAAAAGAGTTGATGACGGTCTAAATGGTCAAACCCAGCCACAACTGCTCCGCCGCGCCGAAACTTCGGAGCGGCGGTTTTTATTCCCGACTGACGTGGATCACCTTGGGCGCCGCGCTGCTGCGGTTGATCGTGATCATCGAACTCTTTCACCGGTGCGCGGGCACGATCTTGACGCCGCCCCCGGTAACCGATATGGCGACCTATATCGCCTTGGCGCGGGAGATCGCGGCGGGAAGTTTTAAAGGCGGCTTTTATTACCAGCCGCTCTACTACGCGGGATTTCTCGCCCCGCTTTTTCGGTTTTTTCCCGGTGACGCGGGGATAATTGCCGCCGTTGCCCTGCAATGGTTGATCAGTACCGCTACGGTCGCGCTCGTCGGGCTGATCGGGCGGCGGATATTCGGTCGGCGCGCCGGGTTGATCGCGGCGGCGCTCGCCGGACTCTCGGCGGTGCTGATGCTCTATGTGCCGTTTCTGCTCAACGAAACACTTGAAGCGGGGCTATTGACGCTTGTCTTGTACTTGACGCTCGGTTGGCGGCGCGGTGGACTCGGCTCCGCCGGATTGCTGGGGTTGGCGGCGGCGCTGCTCGTACTGACCCGGGGTAACACGGTGTTGTTGCTTTTGCCGATCCTGCTTTACTGCGGAGTGGAAAAAGTTTCCCGTCGCCGCAAATTAAGTAAACTCGCCGTGGCGGCGGTAGGATTCGGGCTCCTGTTTCTGCCGTTTTGCCTATTTAATTATCAGCGGCACGAGGTGTTTTTCCCCAGCAGTGCCGGGAACGCGGTACTGGCGCTCGGCAATACCCCCGAAGCGCCGCCGGGCGGACGCAATTTCGGCTTGCCCGCCGGTCCGATGGAATATCCGGAAAGCTATCAGATCGCCATGGAGCGCGCCCGCGCCGGGGAATCGGTCGGAAAACAGATGTGGAACTGGCTGATCGCCGAGCCGGGCAGTTTTCTGGAATTGCAGTTACGCAAATTTTTGCTCTTTTGGGATTGCCGGGAAATTCCCAACAACATTTCCATTTACGGCGAGGGGCAATGCAGTCGGGTGATCAAAATCCTATCTCCCGGCGGGATAAATTGGCTGATGATTTTAGCCGTAAGCGGCATCTTTTTCTTTTTGCCGCATCTACTGCGTCGTCGCCGCCCGGATCTGGGATTGCTCTATGGTATCACGTTGATCTTTGTCGGCGCGGTCTGTCTTTTTTATATCTTGTGCCGTTTTCGATTGCCGATTTTGCCCGTGTTGGCGGTTTTTGCCGGCGGCTTCCTCGCTTTTGCCAGTTGGCGAAACGCCGCCACGCGCGGCGCACTCCTGGCGGCACTGTTGGGCGGTCTGTGGCTTTCGCTCTTTTCCTTTGATTTCTATCGCTACGGCTTGGAAG
>JAZTWK010000022.1:0-3759 GCA_045635865.1 Victivallaceae bacterium | reverse complement strand
AGCCCCGGATCGCGTCGCTTTTCCGCGGCATTCCGGAAGCGGATTTCGCCACCAAGGTGCGGCCGATCTTCCTCGAGATCGCCAAAGAGTTTCCCGGCGTGCCGTTCGTCGTGCTCAACGACGGTGAAGTCACCGCGCTGGCGGGGGCGATCAGCCTCAAGCGCAACGCCCTGATCGGCTTGGCGATGGGTACGAGCGAAGCCGTGGGTTACGTCACTCCGGCGGGCAACCTCACCGATTACCTCAACGAATTGGCGTTCGCCCCGATCGACTACCGCACCGACCAAGCGCCCTGCGACGAGTGGTCGGGCGACGCCGGCGTCGGCGCGATGTATCTTTCGCAGCAGGCGGTCGGGCGGATCGCTCCGGCGGCGGGTTTCGACTTCGGCAAGATGCCGCTACCCGAACAGCTCAAGGCGGTGCAAAAGGCCATGGCGAAAAATGATCCCCGCGCGGCGGCGATCTACCGCACGATCGGCGTCTATCTCGGCTACGCGATCGCGCATTACGCCGACTTTTACCAGTTGGAAAATCTCCTGCTACTCGGCCGGGTCTCCTCCGGCAACGGCGGCACGATCATCGTCGAAACGGCGCAGGAATTGCTTAAGCGGGAATTTCCTGAACTGGCGGTCGAGATCCACGTGCCGGATGAAACCTTTAAGCGGCACGGTCAGGCGGTCATCGCCGCCACGCTCTAAAACATCAACTACGGCGGAGGCGGCGATGCCCCTCCGCCTTTTTAACGCCATGGAACTCTTTGACACCCACTTTCACTTCGACCGTGAACTTTCACCTGCCGAAGCGTATGCGGAAATACTCGCCACGGCGGCGCAGGTCTATCCGCCGGGAGTGGAAAAATTGCAAGTGGCGGCGATGGGGTGCGACTTCGCTTCCAGTATCCGCGCGCAAAGTTTCGCCGAGGCGATCCCGGCGGCGGTTTTCGCGGTCGGAGTCCAACCGCACGATGCCGAAAAATACGACCGCGCCCGGGAAAATTTCACCGTATTTGCCGATCACCCCCGACTGGTCGCCGTGGGCGAAGTGGGCTTGGATTACTACTACGAGTACACCGATCGGGAACGTCAAAAAGCGGTTTTTGCCGAATTTCTCCAACTCGCGCTCAACTGGGAAAAACCGGCGGTGGTGCATCTGCGCGATCAGGACGAGGTTTTCGATGCCTATCGCGACGGTTACGAGTTGCTCGCCGACTTTGCCGCGCAAGGCGGCAAATTTGTCGTGCACTGCTACACCGGCGGCACGGAATGGTTGAGCAAATTTGCCGCGCTGGGCGCGTGGTTCGGGGTGACCGGCATGGTAACTTTTAAGCGCGCCGACAATATCCGCATGCAGTTGGCGCAGATACCCCGCGACAAACTGCTGTTGGAAACGGACTCCCCCTATCTCGCCCCCGTACCCTACCGGGGCAAGGTCAACAATCCGGGGTATCTGCCCTTGGTGGCGCTGGCGGTGGCGGAAAATTGGCAAATCCCGGTGGAAAACGTCGCCGGGATCACGACCGCCAACGCGCGGAAGTTTTTTCAGCTTTAGTTTTCGGGAATTACTTGGATTTCCAAGGTGCCGGTGGAGTTGATCGGCAGTTCTTCGGGCGCGGAATCGATCCGGCACTTGATCATGATCGCCCCTTCCCCGCCCCACTTGCGGGTCGAGATCGGCGTCACCAGTGCCAAGCCCCGACTCTCGCAGTCGTATTGATTGCTCCGCCACCGATATTGCCGCCCGACCACGACATGGCGGACGGCGGCTTTTTCCACCAGACACTCGACCACTTTTTTCCGGGCGGAGTGAAGTTCCGCCGCCGCCGTGCCGGCGGGGTTCCACATACCCGCGGAGTCGGAATTGATGATGACGATACCGTCAAAAGGAGCGATGATCCGATAATACTGCGCGCCCTCTTCCAAAAGCGCAAGTTCCCGGCGCAGATCCGCCAATTTCACCGTCGCACTTTCCAATTCCTTTTCCGCGATGGCGATGTAATTTTCCGCCAACCCCTGATTGACGACGGAAATATCGTGCGCGTTGCTTTGCACATCGACTTCGGCATCCTTGCAGTCCTGCATCTTTTCCCGCAACGCGAGTTCGGATATGATGTTGTTGCGGTGCAGCTTGGTGTAGACGCCCAACTCGTGGCGCAGCCGCTTGAGTTTTTCCTCGGCGGCGATTTGCTTGTAGTTGATGTTGCGGTAGTTCGACGGCAACGGATCGAGCCGCACCTTCGCCAACCGGAGTTTGCGCTCTTCCACCAACTTTTCCTGCTCGGAAACGGCGTTGCGCTTGGTTTCCAACTTGGTGCGGATATCGTAGTCGTCGTACTCGATGAGAACATCGCCGGCTTTCACATTCTGATAATTGCGGCAACAGACCTTGGCGACGAAACCGTCGTAGCGATTTTTGAGCACCAACATTCTTTCGCCGCGGACATAACCGCGCGCATAGACGATTTTGGCCGGAGCCGGAGCCGGAGTTGCCGACTTGCTCATCAGCAAAAGCCAAGCCGCCACCACCGCGACCCCGGCGACGGCGACGGCAATTACCCACCAAATTTTTTTATTCATTGACCGCATCCTGTTTGAGTTGGGCGGCTCCCGTTGACCGACTAATTTCCGGCGGGAACATCAATTTCCAAAGAACCGGTGGAACCGATCCGCAAATCTTCCGGCGAACTGTCCACCCGGCAGTTGACCAAGTAGAGCGAACGGTCGCCGTAGGTATAGTGACTCTTTTTGAGTTCGTATGCCGTAACCAAGGCAAAACCTTTTTCCCGAGCGTCGAATTGCGCACTCCGCCACCGGTACTGCCGCCCCTCAATGATATTATGAATGTCCCGCTCATCGACATAACAGTAAACCAGTTTTTTCCCATTGGGGATCCGGTGGACCTCCACCGCCGTCGTGCCGACGGCGTTCCAACTGCCGACGGTACTCGAATTGACGATCACTACGCCGTCGCATGGGGAAACGATCCGATAATACTGTTGCTCCTCTTCCAACAGCGCCAATTCCCGGCGCAGCCCTTCCAACTTCGTCTTGGCGGTCTCCAAATCCTTTTCCGCCGCCGCCACATAATTTTCCGCCAAGCCTTGCTTTACCACGGAAATATCGTGCGCGTTGCTTTTGACTTCCGCTTCGGCATCCTTGCAATCCTGAATTTTTTCCCGCAACGAAAGGTCGGAAACGATGTTGTTGCCGTGCAGTTTGGTATAAACGCTCAATTCATGGCGAAGCCGCTTGAGTTTTTCCTCCGCCGCCATTTGCTTGTAATTGATGTTTCGATAGTTCGACGGCAACGGATCGAGCCGGATTTTGGCGAGTTCCAACTCCCGGCTCTCCACCAGTTTTTCCTGCTCGGCAACGGCGTTGCGCTTGGCTTCCAACTTGACCCGCAGATCGAAATCGTCATACTCGATGATCACGTCGCCCGCCTTGACCGACTGATAGCTGTAAAAATTGACTTTGCTGACGAAGGCGGCGTACTTGTTTTGCAGGGAATACATTGCCAGACCGCGGACATAGCCGCGACCGCGCACGATCCGTGGGTAAGCTTCGGACGCTTGGCGACGGGCGCCGGCAACGGCGGCGAGCACTACTGACGCCGTGATCGCGATCACCAGCACGACGCCGGCGATCCCCAAAATTTGCGATCTTTTCACCCGAAAAACCCCTCGATTCCGCCGAAAATAATCATTTGATTATAATTTAACGCCGCTTGGGGAATTTTACAACCCGATCGGGGAACTTTTTC
>JAZTWK010000021.1:0-30531 GCA_045635865.1 Victivallaceae bacterium | reverse complement strand
AGAGCGACGACCCGTGCAAACTCTGCGCCAAGGTCTACGACCGGTTGCTCGGCCGGGCGGGAAAGTTGGTGCAGGTCGGGGATGAGATCGAAAAGAAATACGGCATTCCGATCATCAACAAGCGGGTTTCCATAACTCCGGCGGCGATGCTGCTCGGCGGTCACTCGCTCGATACGGCCGTGGAGTTTGCCCGCACGCTCGATCGGGCGGCGCGGGATCTGGGCATCAATTTCATCGGCGGATACAGCGCCTTGGTGCAAAAGGGCTTTACCCACGGGGCGCGCACCTTGATTTCCGCCATTCCGCAGGCGCTGGCGGAAACCGAGCGGGTCTGCTCGTCGGTCAACGTCGCCAGCACCAAAGCCGGGATCAATATGGATGCGGTAGCGGAAATGGGCGAGATCGTCAGGCGCACCGCCGAACTCACCGCCGAAAAGGATTCGATCGGGTGCGCCAAATTGGTGGTCTTTGCCAATGTCCCCGAAGACAATCCCTTTATGGCGGGGGCGTTTCACGGCGTCGGCGAGCCGGAGTGCGTGATCAACGTCGGCGTTTCCGGGCCCGGGGTGGTCGCCTCGGCGATCCGGCGGCGCGGGGACTGCGACTTGACCGAGATCGCCGAAACGATCAAACGAACCGCTTTTAAAATCACTCGCGTCGGGCAGTTGGTCGCCCGGGAAGCGGCGGCGCAGCTGGGAGTGCCCTTTGGCATCGTCGATCTGTCGTTGGCGCCGACTCCGGCGGTGGGTGACTCGGTGGCGCACATTTTGGAATCCATGGGCTTGGAAAAGTGCGGCGCCTGCGGCACCACCGCGGCGCTGGCGATGCTCAACGACGCGGTAAAGAAAGGCGGCGTTATGGCGTCTTCGCACGTCGGCGGCCTTTCCGGAGCGTTCATCCCGGTTTCGGAAGATGCGGGGATGATCGACGCCGCCCGGTGCGGCGCGCTGACTTTGGAAAAACTCGAAGCCATGACCGCGGTCTGCTCGGTGGGATTGGATATGATCGCCATTCCCGGCGACACGCCGGCGGAAGTCATTTCCGGGGTGATCGCCGACGAGGTCGCGATCGGGGTGGTCAACTCCAAAACTACCGCGGTGCGGTTGATCCCCGCCGTCGGCAAAAAAGTCGGCGACACGGTTTCTTTCGGCGGATTGCTGGGCGAGGCTCCGGTGATCCCGATCAATGGTTATTCCCCGTTGAAGTTCATCCGGCGCGGCGGACGCATCCCGGCGCCGATCCAGAGTTTGAAAAACTAATTCCTTAAACGAAAGGGTCACTTATGCCGATCACGGAAATCTTGGAACGCAACGCACAGCAGTACGGCGACGACGTCGCGTTGGTGGAAATCAACCCGCAGGAGTTGGAAAAGCACCACACCACGTGGAAAGAATACTCGCTCATCGAGCCGAGCAGCACCGATTCTTTCCGCTCCGAGATCACTTGGCAGGAGTTCGATCAGAAGTCCAACCGGTTGGCGAATTTCCTGCTCAGCCGCGGTATCCGCAAGGGCACCAAGGTCGGCATTTTGCTGATGAATTGTCTCGAGTGGTTGCCGATCTACTTCGGCATTCTCAAAAGCGGCGCGATGGCGGTGCCGCTCAATTTCCGCTACTCCGCCGATGAGATCAAGTACTGTTTGGAGCTCGCCGACGTCGAGGTGTTGCTTTTTGGGCCGGAATTCACCGGGCGCATCGAGTCGATCTGCGACGTCATCAAAGTCAAGACCTTGCTCTATGTCGGCGAGGATTGTCCCTCGTTCGCCGAGTCTTACGCGAGCATGGTTTCCTACTGCTCGAGCAAGGCTCCGGCGATCCCGCTCAGTGACGACGACGAGGCGGCGATCTACTTTTCCAGCGGCACGACCGGGTTCCCCAAGGCGATCGTTCACGCTCACCGCAGCTTAATGCACGCCTGCATCGTCGAGCAAAAGCATCATCATCAGACCCGCGACGATATTTTCCTCTGCATCCCGCCGCTTTATCATACCGGGGCGAAAATGCACTGGTTCGGCAGTTTTCTGGTCGGCGGCAAGGCGGTGTTGCTCCGCGGCATCAAGCCGGAGTGGATCTTGTCGGCGGTCAGCGAGGAAAAATGCACGATGGGCTGGTTGCTCGTGCCGTGGGCGCAGGATATCCTCGCCGCCATTGAGCGCGGTGAGATCAAGTTGGAAAATTATCAGCTCGACCAGTGGCGGCTGATGCACATCGGCGCCCAGCCGGTGCCGCCGAGCCTGATCAAGCGTTGGAAAGCGGTCTTCCCGCATCACGATTATGATACCAACTACGGCTTGAGCGAATCCATCGGACCGGGTGCGGTCCACCTCGGCATCGAAAACATCGACCACGTCGGGGCGATCGGCGTCGCCGGTTACGGTTGGCAGACCAAGATCGTTGACGAGCAGCGCAACGAGGTTGCTCCGGGGCAGGTGGGGGAACTCGCCGTCAAGGGCGCCGGGGTGATGCTGCGCTACTACAAAGACGAAAAGGCGACCGCCGAAGTGCTTTCGCCCGACGGCTGGCTCTATACCGGCGATATGGCGAAAGAGGAAGACGGTTTTATCTACCTCGTCGATCGCAAAAAAGACGTCATCATCACCGGCGGGGAAAACCTCTACCCGGTGCAGATCGAGGACTTCCTCAATCGCAACAATGCCATTAAAGACGTGGCGGTCATCGGCTTGCCGGATGCGCGGCTGGGCGAGATCGCGGCGGCGATCATCGAGGTCAAGCCCGGCATGACGCTCACCGAGGCGGAAGTCGAGGAGTTTTGCCACGGTCTGCCCCGTTATCAGCGGCCGCGCAAGATCTTTTTTGCCAAGGTGCCGCGCAACCCGACCGGAAAGATCGAAAAGCCCTTGCTCCGCAAGACTTACGGCGCCGACAAGTTGGTCGCCCAGCAGAACGAGATCGTCTGAAAAACGATGCGTCCCAAGCGGCGACTGGAGTTTCGGCGCTATGACTACGCCGCGTTTGCGGCGTTCACGGTCTATGCCGTCTGTTCGCTGATCATCCCCATGGTGTTAGTGCAAATGGGGAGCGATTTGGGCTTCCCGCTGGACCGGGGCGGCTTGGCTTCGGGCGGAATGTTGCATTTATCCCGAAGCGCGGTCATGGTCGTGGCGCTGTTGAGTTGCGGCGTGATCGGCGGTCGCTTCGGCAACCGCTTCGCCATGGGCGGAGCGCTCCTGGCCATGGGGGCGGGGATTATCGGTTGCGGCATAGCTTCGGCTTATTGGATGCTCTTTCCGCTTCTGGCGATCGCTGGCGTCGGCGAGGGCGTCTGCGAAGGATTGGCGACCCCATTTGTGCAGAAACTTCACCCTGACGCGCCGGAGCGTTATGTCAATCTTGCTCACTCCTTTTGGTCGGTCGGCATCGCCGTATGCGTCTTGCTCAGCGGCACGTTGATTTCGCTCGGAGTGTCGTGGCGCGCCGTCATGGTGGGGGCGGGCGCGCTCGCCGCGCTGGCATCGCTGGGATTCCTGTGGCGCGAGGATGCCACGCATCCTTATCCCAAATCCACCCGCACCGGGGGCAGCGGCGAAGTCTGGCAAAAGAGCAGAGAAATTTTCCGCAACGGAAAATTTTGGCTCTATTGTTTTGGAATGTTTGTTGGAGCCGGGGCGGAGTTCTGCCTCACCTTTTGGGCGGCGAGTTTCTTGCAGTTGAATTTCCAAACCGGGGTGTTGATCGCCGGCGTCGGGACGGCGGTCATCGCGCTCGGCATGTTCGTCGGTCGGGCGTTTTTCGGGTGGATCGCCACGGAACGCAATCTAAAATGGATCCTTTTGTGGGCTTCATTGGGAACGATCCCGGTGACGATGACGCTCGGATTTGTCCGCCCGGAGCATTTCCACTCAACAACTTGGATGGTGAGCGTGCTGTTGGTACTGCTTTTTCTCTGCGGCATTGGGATAGCGCCTTATTGGCCGACCCTGCAGGTTTACGGGGTGAAAAATTTGCCGCACCTCGACGATACTTTGCTCTACATCTACTTTTCCGCCGTGGGTATTCCCGGTTGCGGATTTTTCACCTATTTAGTCGGCGCGTTGGGCAATCGCTATGGGTTGGACGGCGCGTTCCGGCTAATCCCGTTCACGCTGTTGATCTACGCGGTGGTGATTTTTGTCGACGGCTGGTGCTTGAAGTCTACTCGGCAAAAATGATTTCGCCGTCGGCGAGGCGGCGGATGGAGAGCTTTTTGCCGTCGAAAAAGCCGAAACTGGCGGGGAACCCGCCTTTGGGCAGGGCGACCGAACCCGGATTGAAAACGGTCAAACCGGCTTGCTCGCGCAGTTCCGGTATATGCGTGTGCCCGTGGGCGAGCACCGCGCCCGGCGGCAACGGCGGCGGATTGCTCTCGTTGAAAAGGTGGCCGTGGGTGAGAAAGATCCGCCGATCGTCCACGAGCAACTGCGAGTAATCCGCCAAGAGGGGAAAATGCAACATCAGCTGATCGACTTCGGTGTCGCAGTTGCCGCGGACGGCGAGGATGCGATCGGCGTACTCATTCAGCAACTCCGCCACCGCGGCGGGATCGTAAAAGCCGGGAATGCCGTTGCGCGGCCCGTGATAGAGCGCGTCGCCGAGAAATACCCATTGCTTTGCCTGCAGGGATTCGGCTTGCCGGATCAACGCTTCCGCCGCCGGCAGTACGCCGTGGAGATCGGAAAAAAAGAGCAGTCGCATAAAAATTTACTTGCCCAACCGCCGGGCGAGTTCCGGCAAAACCTTTTCAAAGCAGACGCCGTACCAGTGCTCCGCGGGGGTGGCTTCAATGGCGAGGCAGACGATATCGGCGGCGAGCGCGGCGGCTTCAAGCATGGATTTGCCGTTCATGATCGCCCCGGCGAAGACCGAGGCGAACACGTCGCCAGTGCCGTGTGAAGCGCGGCGCAACCGGGGGTTGAAATCGTAACGGATAGTCTTGCCGTCGCTGACCGCCACGCCGATCTCGTCGTCGCGGAAGGTAACTCCGGTGAGGATGACGTTTTTCGCCCCCAGCTGGTGCAATCCCGAAATGAGCTTTTGGATGTAGGCTTCGTCGTGATTTTCCATGCGGGTTTCCATTTTCAGCATGAGGGCGGCTTCGGTGATGTTGGGCAAGACGTAGTCGGCGCCGACGCAGAGCCGCGCCATTTCGGCGGGGAAGTCGTCGGCAAAGCCGGGATAGAGCTTGCCGTTATCCGCCATGGCGGGATCGACGATGCGGATCGCTCCCGGCGCGGCGCAGGATTGGAAAATGCTGAGGATCGGGTCGATCTGATTGGCGCAGACGTACCCGGTGTAAAAGGCGTCGAACTTGATGTTGTCCTTGCCCCAACTCGCCTCGATCTTGGGCAAGTCCTCGGTCAAGTCGCGGAAAGTGTAGTTTTTGAAGCCGCCGGTGTGGGTGGAAAGCACCGCCGAGGGCAGGATCACCGTTTCGATGCCGCAGGCGGAAATCACCGGCAGCGCGACCGTCAGCGAGCACTGCCCGAAACACGAAATATCTTGGATCGTCAAAAGTTTGCGGGCCATAGATACCTCCTGAATAGGGGATTTAAGGCAAAAAAAATGGAGCCAATGATCGGAATCGAACCGATGACCTATTCATTACGAGTGAATTGCTCTACCGACTGAGCTACATTGGCACCGTGTGCTTTGTTTAATATAGCAGAAATATCCCGGATTTCAACGGTCGCGCCGTTTTTTTCAAGAAATTTTGATTTTTTTGGGCTTCGGCATTAGACATTGTGCCGAATGTGGGCTAAATTATGTAAACGGTAGATTCTTTGGAATTTTGTCGAAGATAAAGAAAAGAGTGTAAAAATGGGCAATCTCAAGAAAAAACGGCGCGCCAAAATCGCCAAGCACAAACGCAAGAAGCAGTTGAAGGCGTTGCGCCATAAGAAGAAGTAAATCGGCAACCGCAAGTATCGGTTAATACGATTGTGCGTCCGCTTCGGCAGGCTTCCATTTGCGGAGTCTTTTGAAGTAGGACGCCTTCTTTTTTGCGGGGCGAATTTTTGGGGAAATTGAGTAAGATGATCCGGCATTGGCTTATTCTGGTAGCTTTGGTAGCCATGGTGGCGGTGTCCGCCGCCGACTGGCGCGAAGTTCAACAGGCGAAACTGGTGCTCCTCACCGCGCTGGATGAACCCGATCCGGCGGTGCGGGCGGGGTTGCTGATCCGGGCGATCGACTTGGATGAGGAAAACTCCGATCTCGCCGTCAGCTATCTGGTCAAATTGCTGGAAAATCCGAAAATCGCCCGCGAAGTTGCTCCCAAACTTGGGGAGTTGGCGCGTCGTCAACCTCAATCGCTGTTGCGGTCGCTGGCGGTGCAGCGGTGTTTTGCCGTTCTGAATTACCCGTTGGCGCAGCGCTTGGAGTGGATCAGCACCTTGGAGCAGGCGGACTTTGCCGCGCTCAATAGTTCAGATCGATCCTTGCTTTTGCCGCTTTATCCGCTCACCTTTCACAACTTGCTTCAAGCCGGGGCTTACGACCGGGCGGACGCCTTGTTGCGCAAGCTTGCCGACGATCCCCGAGCGGGGAATGATCCGCTGTTGTTGGCGAAAGCGTGTTGCTATGCGTGGGAACGGAATCTGCGCTTTTTCCTGGCGTTCCCCGAGCGTTTCCCCGCGGCGGAAAAGGAAGCCGCCGAGTTGTGGGATCGCACGCTCGCATCGGCTCTTGCCACGGAATCGCCGGGCATGCTCGTCGCCATTTTGACTCGGGCGCAACCGTACCGGGTCGTCACCCCGGAACTCCTAAAACGATGCGACTTGCCGGAGGATTTCGCCGCCAAACTTTGGGCGCGGCAGTTTGCAAATCGGGGCGAGGTCGCCGCTTTGGAAAAACTTTTCGCCGATCAGGACGAGGAGTTTTCCGACATCGATAAATTCAGTCTGCGGTTCGATGCCGCGGTCAATTCTGGCGATTTTGGCGCGGCGCAAAAACTGGTGGTGCAACTTGAGGATCCCGCCGCGCGGGCGCTCTTGTCGGCTCAACTTGCCGCCATGGCGCAGAAGCCCGAATATGCCGAAGCCGGGGAATTATCCGATCCGCTCAATGCGCTGAGTTGGTTGCTCATCGCCGAGAGTTGCGCTTCGCGGGAAATCTTTCAGCGGGTGATCGCCGCTTACCCGGAAAAGTTTTGGGAAAGCGATCCGGAAATCGCCAATGCCGCCGGTTATGTCGGGGTCGTCGTCGGCGACGACTTAACGGTGGCGAAGCGCCGGATCGAGTTGGCGCTTAAGCAAAAACCGGACAATGCGGCTTACTTGGATAGTTTGGCGTGGGTGAATTTTCGCCAAGGGAACTTTGTCGAAGCCAAAACCTTGATCGACCGGGCGTTGTCGCGGGTAACCCGCATTTCGGAAGCCTTTGCTTTACTTAACCACGCCGGAGATATCGAATCGGCGTTGGGCAATCGGGAAGCGGCGATCCGCCGTTATCAGCAGGTCTTGCATTTTGAGCCGGAAAATCCGGCGGAAAAGCGCGAGATCGCCGACGCTCGCGCCAAATTGGAAAAGTTGGGGGTGAAGCCGTGAGCGAGAAACTTTGGCTGGCAGGCACTGCGGAATCCCGGTTGCAGGAATACTTTTTGGCGCAGGGCGAGCCCAAGTTTCGGGCGCGGCAGGTGGCGGAGTGGGTGTACCAAAAACTGGTGATCTCCCCCGCCGAAATGAGTAATCTGCCGGAAAAAATCCGGGCGAAACTAACTGCGGATTTTTACGCCCCGGCGGCTCGAATTCGGGAGCAGGTGGCTTCCGGCGACGGCGTGACCAAGCTCGCCCTGGAGCTTTTTGACGGCGAAACGATCGAAACCGTGGTGATCCCGACTCCAGAGCGATTGACCTTTTGTTTGAGTACGCAAGTAGGTTGTCCGGTCGGTTGTCGCTTTTGCGCCAGCGGCGCGGGCGGGCTCAAGCGCAATCTGTACTGCGGCGAAATTTTGGAGCAGTTTCTGTTGGGTTCCGCCGTCGCCGGTCGGAAGCCGGACAACCTGGTCTTTATGGGGATCGGCGAGGGGTTGCTCAATTTCAGCGAATTATCGGCGGCGTTAAGTTGCCTTACCGATCCGGCGGGATTCGCCATGTCGCCCCGCCGGATCACGGTTTCCACCAGCGGTTACCTGCCCGGAATGAAAAAACTCATCGACTTGGGCAAGGAATACAATTTGGCGGTAAGTCTGCACGCCGTCGACGACGCCACTCGGGCAAAATTGATCCCCGACGCCTTGCGCTACCCGATCGCGGAGATCCTCACGCTCGCCGATGAATACTGCGACCGCATCGGGCGGCAGTACACCATAGAATATACGTTGGTGGCGGGGATCAATGATTCGCTCGATGCCGCCGCCGCGCTGGGGAACTTGGCGCGGGAGCATCGCGCCAAGATCAATTTGATCCCGCTTAATCGTACTAATGAGCAATATCGGCGTCCGGCGCCGCGGGTGATCCAAGCGTTTGAGCGCGCGGTCGCCGCCACCGGGGCGCGGGTGACTCGCCGGGTGGAGCGCGGTGAAGCCGGAAGCGCCGCTTGCGGTCAGTTGCGCGCCCGAATTCGCGAAAAAATGACCAAGGAGACAGCATAATGAGAGTTTTTCTGGTGTATTTGTCGGCACTCCTGTTGGGGTGCGGAATGTTGACCGGTTGCAAGACCGAGGAGGCGACGGCTGCCCCGGAACCCGTGAAGGAAGTGAAAAAGAGCAAAGCCAGATCCGGAAAAAAGAAAAACAAGATCCCCGACCCGATCGGCGATATGTTGAAAATCGAACGCAAGGAAAGCAAACCGCTGGTCACCGAATCCGAGTTGCTCTCAAAGCGGGAGCGCGAGGTTTTTGAGGCGTCGTGGAAAAATCAGCACGACTCCACCGAGTCTTTGCATCAAAGGATGCGGGAAAGACAGGAAGAAAACAAGAAAAAACAGCGGGACTGGGTGTATTGAGCATCGGTTGCGGAGGAAGCACTTTATGTTGACGGAGTTCTTTTTGGCGGGGCGATATCTCAAGGTACGGCGCAATGCGGTATCGTGGATAACGCTTACCAGTGTCGTCGGCGTCACCCTCGGCGTGGCGATATTGATGATCGTGCTGGCGGTGATGACCGGCTTCACCGATCTGATGAAAAGCAAATTGATCGAAACCCAGTCGCACTTTCAGATCCGGGATCGCTTCGGCGCGATGCGGGATTCCAACGTCGCGGTGCGGGCGATCAAAAATGCCGGCGCCAGCGCCGCCCCGGTCATTCAGGCTCCGGTGCTGGTGCAGTATGGTCGGCGCTATTTGGATTCCCGGGTCGGCATTCTTGCCGCCACCGAAACGGATCTGGCGGAGCATTTGGCGCTCGACCGCTACATCTTATCCGGTAAGGCGCGGCTCGCCCGGCGGCACGCGGTCATCAGCAAAGCCATGGCGGAGCGGTGGGGTGTCGGCGTCGGTGATCGGATACTGCTGCACTCCGCCCGGCGGCTGACCAATCTGGTGGAAGTCAAAGACTCGGGCAAAATCGAGTTGAACCCCAATGCCTCGGCGTATTTGCCCACGGAGTTCACGATATCGGGCATCTACTCGATCGGCAAGTCGGATTTCGACCGGCAGATACTTTTCATCGACCTCGACGATGCGGCGGAACTTATGGATCTGCCGTGGGGCGCCGCGACGGCGGTTTTCGGTTGGGGCAAGGACCCCTTTGACCAGGAAAAATTGGTGGCGCAGATTCGGAAGTCGCTCCCCGACACCTTGGCGCTCTACACTTGGGAAGAAAACAACCACGAGTTGCTGATGGTGCTGGCGGCGGAAAAGCAGATGATGTTTTTCCTGTTGATCTTCATCGTGCTGGTCGCGGCATTCAGCATCACCAACACGCTCATAACTTCGGTTTACCAGAAGACCCGGGAAATCGGCGTGCTCAAGGCGTTGGGCGCCAGCGACGGCGTGGTGATGCGGATATTCCTGTTTCAAGGCTTGCTCATCGGGATACTCGGCAGTTGCTTCGGCACGTTGGCGGGATATCTGGTCATCCATTTCCGCAACGATATTTTGCGGATATTTTCTCAACTTGCCGGGCGGGATCTCTTTCCGGCGCAATTTTACTTTTTTGACGGACTGCCGGCGCATATCGTGCCGGGAGATGTGACTTTTATCGTGGCGGCGAGTATTTTGCTCTGCACGTTGGGCGCGGTGATCCCCGCGCTCCGGGCGGCGCGGCTCGATCCCGCCAAGGCGTTGCGTTACGAGTGAGGGAAGGGGGCAGACCATGACGGACGAGTTGATTTTGGAATTGACGAAAGTTTGCCGCTCTTTCCGCACCGGCAAACGGGAACTGCCGGTCCTCAAGGGCGTGGATTTTCAACTCCGCCGCGGGGAGTGGTGCTGTATCTACGGCGCTTCCGGCAGCGGCAAGACCACGCTGATGAATCTGATCGGCGCGTTGGAGTCCCCGGATAGCGGCACGATCAAATTGGGCGGTAAAGACGTTTCCGGCTTTTCCCGGAGCGAGGCCGCCCGGTTGCGCAAGGAAATGCTCGGTTTCATCTTTCAATCTTACCAACTTCTCCCGGAATTGACCATGCTCGACAACGTGGCATTGGCGGGGCGGATCGCCGGACTTTCCGCTCGGGTCGCCCGCGAATGGGCGATACAGCACCTGACGGAAGTCGGGCTCCAAAACCGCATCGGCCACTTCCCGGCGGAACTTTCCGGCGGCGAACAGCAACGGGTGGCGATCGCCCGCGCGCTGATCAATCAGCCGCAACTGTTGCTCGCCGACGAGCCGACCGGCAATCTCGACACCGCCACCGGGATCGAGATATTGGAACTTCTGACGCGGTTGCGCCGGGATAACCCCGCGCTTTCCATTTTGATGATCACCCACAATCCCGATTTGGAAAAATATGCCGACTCGGTGGCGATCTTGTCCGACGGGGTGCTGACGCGAAAATAGTTCCCCCCTCGCGCGCCGGGCGCGCGGGCGAATTGAAAAAATCGCGCGACGGTGGTATATTATCAAGTTAGATAAATCGGTGGTCGCAAAGAAATTTCATCTATGGCAAATATCGAATACGATACTTATCGGGGCAGCACCCCGCCGCCCGCCGGATCGCGGATCCGGGTGGTGGTGATCTTTCTGGTCGTGTCGGCGATAACTGCGGCGGCGATCTACTTTTTGCTGCCGAAATCCACCGAACCCGAACCCGCCCCGAATCCGCCGAAATCCGCTGAAGAAGCAGGAAATCCGCCGACCAACGGGGCAACTGAAGCAACGTCGGTAAATCAAGGAAACGACTCAATAGGGTCGGAAGACCCCGTCGCCGACGACTCCGCACGATCCGTTGAAACGGAGGAGGTTGACTCGAAAAACTCGACGAATACTTCCGCCGAAGCGAGCAAGGAGCCGATCAAAGGCGTGCCGTGGAGCGGCGATGCTCCCGAACCGCCCCCGACTCCGGTCGATCCCGAAGCTCGCGCCGCCGCCGTCAAAAATTGGCAGAGCGTCTTGGCGGGCGAAGCGCCGTGGGTCGTGGTCCACTCGGTGGTGCGGGGTGAAAGCCTCGGTCACTTGGCGCGTCGCTATCACACCACGGTAACCGCGCTCCGGGAATTCAACCACCTCAAAAGAGATACCATTATGATCGGGCAAAAACTCCGGGTCGTGCCCGGTCCTTGGCGGATCGAGGTCAGCAAGTCCACCCGGCAGTTGAAGTTGATCAATACGGCGAACTCCGAAAATCGGATGTTCGGCGTCTACGATATCGGCATCGGGCGGCAGAATCGCACGCCGAGCGCCGATTTCGTCATTTCCATAAGGTTGCGTCACCCGGATTACATCGCTCCGGATGGGAGTGTGCATGCCTACGGTACGGCGGAAAATCCGTTGGGCGATTATTTCCTCAAGTTGGCCCAGCCGACGTCGGTAAATCGGCCGCTCGCCGGTTACGGCATTCACGGCACCGGCGACGACCGCGAAGTCGGTCGGTCGCTCAGTCACGGCTGTATCCGGATGAAAAACGACGAAGTCAAACAACTGTATCTGCTCTGCCCGGTGGCAACGCCGGTGCGGATCGAAGAATAGGAGAAATTCGACTATGGCTAAAACAGAAACCAATCGGCGGGCGTCGATCGTCGAGTTGCGGCAGAAAATCGCGGAACTCAAAAAACTTTCGGATAAAAGCGAGATCGACATGAGCGATGCGATCTCCACGCTCAATCGCGAGTTGGAGGCGGCGTTGCGCACCCAATCCCAAAATCTTTCCCCGTGGGAACGGGTTCAGTTGGCTCGCGATCCGGAGCGCCCCTATACGTTGGATTACATCGACGCGCTCTTTACCGACTTTTTGGAGTTTTCCGGCGATCGGGCGATGACCGACGACAAATCCATCGTCGGCGGCATGGCGAAATTCAACGGTCGCCCGGTCATGGTCATCGGCACCCAGAAGGGCCGCGATACCAAGGAAAATCTGATCCGCAACTTCGGTTGGCCGGGGCCGGAAGGTTATCGCAAGGCGGGGCGACTGATGCGCCTGGCGGATAAACTGGAATTGCCGATCATCACCTTGATCGACACTCCGGGAGCCTTCCCCGGCGTCGCCAGCGAGGAGCGGCACGTCGGCGAGGCGATCGCCGCCAATTTGCGCGATATGTTTTCGCTCAAGGTTCCGCTGATCGCCGTGATCATCGGCGAGGGCGGTTCCGGCGGCGCGTTGGGGCTGGGCGTCGGCAACCGGCTTTTGGTGATGGAAAACGCCTATTATTCGGTCATTACCCCCGAGGGGTGTGCCGCGATCCTCTGGAAAGATCGGAAGTTTGCGCCGCAGGCGGCGGAAGCGTTGCAGCTTACCAGCGACAAGTTGTTGGAGTTGGGCGTTGCTGACGAAGTCGTGCCGGAACCGGTGGGCGGCGCGCAGGATAATCCCGAGGAAGCCGCTCATTTGTTGGGCGAGGCGTTGGAGCGTCAACTCAAGGAACTGACCAAACTTTCCGCGACCAAGCTGATCAATCAGCGTTATGAAAAATTCCGGTTGATCGGGAAATTTTCCGAGGGCGAACCCCCGGCGGCGAGCGAAGATTGATGAAAGACTCTTCCCTGATCGTGCGAGACGCCGCCTTGGCGGATGTTCCCGGTATTTTGAGCTTGATCCAGCCCTATGTCGAGCGTGGCATCGTCTTGCCGCGCAGTGAGGAAAATTGTCGGGAAAACATCGGCAATTTTCGCGTGGCGGAGCAGGGCGGACATTTGATCGGTTGCGTCGCGTTGCGGAATTTCGGCGGCAATCTCTACGAGTTGCGCAGTCTGGTGGTCGATGCCGAGCATCAGGGGACCGGGGTCGGCGCCAAATTGGTGCAAAACGAAGTTTCCCGCTTGCGGGATCGTCAACGCGAGTGGAAAATTTTTACGCTGACCACCACCCCGGATTTTTTCATTCGCCAAGGTTTTCGCAAGGTGGATTTCCGCTTTCCGGAAAAAATTTGGCACGACTGCGACTTCTGCCCCAAAAAGGATCGTTGCGATGAGGTGCCGCTATTGATCACTTCGGCAGATCCGCTTTCCCCGCCCGCCGGGTGTTGAGGTGATCGAGCAGCCGTTGCGCGGCGCGCTCGCCCAGCCCGGGGATTTTAGCGGCGATCTCCGCCGCCGTCAATTTGCGGATCTGGCGCAAACTGCCGAACGTCTTGAGCAACTGTTGTTTGCGCTTGGCGCCGAATCCGGAAACTTCGTCGATCAGCGAGTGTTCGATCGCCTTTTGTCGCAGCGAGCGATGAAAGGTGATCGCAAAGCGGTGGGCCTCGTCGCGCACCGCCTGCAACAGCCGTAGGGCGGGGGTGTGGCGATCCAACACGATCGGCTCGGATCGTCCGGGCAGGAAAATTTCTTCGTTTTTCTTCGCCAGACCCAGCACCGGGAAAGGCGGACACTTCAACTCCGTCAAGGCGTCCAGCGCCGCCGAGAGTTGCCCTTTGCCGCCGTCGACCAACATCAGCCCCGGCAACGGGCGGTTTTCCTTGAGCAAACGGCCGAAGTAGCGGCTGACCGCTTCGTGCATCATGGCAAAATCGTCGCTTTGATCCACGGTGCGGATCCGGAAGCGACGATAGTTTTCCCGGCAGGGGCGACCGTCGGCAAAGTTGACCAAACTGGCGACAGCGAGGGTGCCGAGGATGTTGGAAATATCAAAGCCGATGAGATTGCCGTGGATATCCGGCAGTCCGAGTTGGCGGGCGAGATCCGCCACCGCCGCCTTGCCGGGGGCGTCCTCCGGCAGTTCCGGGCGCATAAAGGCGCGGTTGCGCCGCCCGAAAACCGCCTCGATATTGGTCAGGATGTCCCGCAGTTTTGCCGCCTTTTCAAATTGCTGATTGCTGCTGGCTTGCGCCATTTGCGACTGCAATTCGGCGCGCAACTCGGCAAGATCGCCGTTGAGAACGGCGAGGGCGGAATCCAACCTCTGCCGATAGGCTTCGGGGGTGACGTTTCCGTTGCAGGGGGCGCAACAATCCTTGATCGTGCGCTTGAGACAATGCTTTTTGGTTTCCGCGTTGGGCTCGGAGTCGCGGCAGGCGCGCAACCCGAAGCGGCGCAGGAGAAACTCCAAAGTCAGCCGCAGGGCACTGCCGTTGGGGAACGGCCCGAAGTATTCAAAATTGCCCTGCTTGCGCACCCGGGCGAGGGTGAGCGTGGGATAAGTTTCATTCCAGTCGATTTTAAGCAGAAGATAACGCTTGTCGTCGCGCATGAGGATATTGTAGTAGGGCGCGTAGGTTTTGATCAGCCGCGCTTCCAAAAGCAACGCCTCGGTCTCGTTGCGGACGATCTCGTAGTTCCAAGCGAAAATGGAGTTGATCAGCGAGCGAAGTTTGGGATCGGCGCTGTGGCGGCGCGACGGGTGAAAATAAGAACTCATCCGGCGCCGCAAATTGCTCGCCTTGCCGACGTAAATTACCGTGCCGAAGCGATCCCGGTAGATGTAAACTCCGGGCTTGGCGGGAATTTCCGAGGGGTGGAATTCGGCACGGCCGGGCATAAAACTATTTCAGTTCGAGGTTGGTTTCCGGGTCGACGATGCGGAAAGCCTCGTGGTGCAGATCCGAGTCGGCGCGGAAACTTAACTCATGGTGATATTTGTTTTCCAATTCGCTGAAAAAGTCATCGTCCTCGTTGCGGAGCCGGGCGAGGACTTCCGGGTGCATATAGACGCGGATCGGAATGTCCTTGTATTTGCGGTCGCGCAAAATGGAACCGAGCTTGCGCTGGATCTCCGCGCTGACCGTCACCGCCGATTTGATCAAGCCGGAACCGGAGCAGTAAGGGCAGGGCGAATAGACTTGGTCGCGGATGCTTTCCTGCTCGCGTTGGCGAGTCATTTCCATAAGTCCGAGCTTGCTGATGGCGAGCAGTCGGGTGCGCGCCTTGTCGTCTTTGACCAAGTGCTTCATGTGGCGCATCACTTCGTCGCGGTCGTGTTGGGTTTTCATATCGATAAAGTCGATGACCACCAAGCCGCCGATATTCCGCAGGCGCAGCTGCCGGGAAATTTCCTCGGCGGCTTCCATATTGGTGCGGAGAATGAATTCCGGCTGATCCCCGCCGTTTTTGCTCCGTCCGGAGTTGACGTCAATGGCGATCAACGCTTCCGTTTCGTCAATGACGATCGCTCCGCCGCTGGGCAGGCGAACTTCGCGCTGAAAGACGGTTTTCAGTTGCTCGTTGACCGAGTAGGTGTCGTAGATCGGGGTCGGCTTGTCATAAAAGGTGACCTTTCCGGCGAGTTTGCGCGCTCCGCACCGCCGGAGCGTTTCCACGATTTTCGTCTTGGCTTCCTTGTCGTCGACCACGATGCCGCCGTCGATCTCGTCGGTCATGAAGTCGCGGATGGTGCGGTCGATGAGATCCGGCTCGGTATAGAGTCGCCGCGGAGCGGAAAAGCTTTCCATATCCTTTTCGATCTGCCGCCAGGAATCCAGCAACAACTGCAGGTCGTTTTTGAAAAAGGCGCTTTTGCGCCCCTCGCCGGCGGTGCGGCAGATCATCCCCATACCCTCGGGCAGTTCCAGTTGGGAAAGGATTTTGCGCAGTCTTTCCCGCTCCGGAGCGCTCTCAATACGCGAGGATAAGCCGATATGCTCGTCGTAGGGCATCAGCACCAGATAGCGACCGGGAATGGATATGTCGGTAGTGACTCGCGCCCCTTTGGTGCTGATCGGGGCTTTCACCACCTGCACTAAAATTTCCATGCCGGGGCGGAAAATTTTGGGAATATCTTCGGCGCCGATCTTTTTCCGGCGGCGGGCGGTTTCGGCGTTGACTTTGGAATCACTTTGCTTTTCCTCCCGCTTGCACCGCCTGGAGTTGAGGTCCACCTCGATACTGCCCTGATATTTTTCCGCCAGTTCGCTGTAACCGGGGAGCATTTCCTGAAAGTGCAAAAAGGCGTTTTTGCGGGCGCCGATATCGACGAATGCCGCTTGCAGCAAGGGGTCGAGATTGACGATGCGGCCGAGGAAAATATCTCCCGCCTTGGGCGCGTCGTCATCCCGCTCGATCTGGTACTCCTCAAGTTTGCCGTCGTGGAGCAGGGCGAAGCGCCGCTCGACCCGGTCGCAGTTGAGGACGATGGTTTTGTTGTTTTTGGTCATGAGTTTTTGCCTTGTAAATTGGGTGAACCGTCGGGGAGAATTTCCCCGGCGGAAAATTGCAAACTGGCGCCCCGGCGGCCGTTGCGGAAGCCGATCCCGCTCATCGGTTTGCCGCCTTGGGGCACTACTTCGGTAAGTTCCAGCGCGCCGCCGGAACCGCAACCGACGCAGAGCGCTTTACTTTCGCCCGCCACGGTTTTGCCGGGCTCGGCGGATAATTCCGGGCGCAACTTCGCCCGATTGATCGTCAACCGACAGGGAGCATTGCCGGTAACTTCCCAAGAGAATGCTCCCGGCCACGGGTGATAGGCGCGGATCTGGGCGAAAATATCCGCCGCGTCTCGCCGCCAGTCAATTTCGCCCGCCGCCTTGGCGATTTTAGTGCAGTAGGTGGACTCCCCGCTTTGGGCGATCGGGGCGAGCGTGCCGGCGGCGATGTCAGTGAGGATATCATCCAAATGATCGGCGGCGAGTTCCGCGAGGGCTCTTTCCAACTCGTCGGCGTATTCGTCGCCAGTTAATTTTACCGGGATGCGGGCGTAAACCGGACCGGAATCCAAGCCCGTTTCCATTTGCATAAAGCAAATATCCGTGGCGGGTTCCCGCTGCAGGATCGTCTGCACCACCGGCGAAGCGCCGCGGTAGCGGGGCAACGGCGAGGGGTGAATGTTGACGCAACCGCACCGGGGCAGGGAGAGTATCTCGCTTTTGAGCAACTGCCCGAAAGAAACCAGCAAAATGAGATCGGGGCGGAGCGCCGCCAGTTTTTCGAGAAACTCCGGAGCGTTGACATTGGCGACTTCCTCGAGGGTCACTCCGGTAAGTTCGGCGGCGGCGTTGACCGGGGTGGGGGAAAGTTTGCCCCGCTTGCCGGGCCGGGAAATTCCGGTGGCGCCGCCGAGAAACTGCAAACGACGGCTCTTCGCCAGTCGGGCGAGGATCGGTATCGCCAGACTGCCGCTGCCTAAAAAGAAAATTCGGGGAAGATTCGTTTGCATACTAATTTGCCAAATCCGGGTGTGAGAGTATATTAAGTTTATGCTCTTATATAATATACAATGATTTTGCGATAAATGCGAGAAAATAGTTCCAACAAGTTGCATCAAGTGGCGATTTTGCTCGGCGCCAACGGCGGAAACGAGGCGGAATTTTTGGATTTTGCCGTGACGCAGCTGGGCGCCGCCGGGATGAAAAATATCCGGCGCAGTCAGATCTTTCGCACCGCCCCGGTCGATTGCGTGCCGGGTACTCCGGACTTTTTCAATCAGGCGATCACCGGGGAGTGGGAACACTCGGCGCCGGAGTTGCTGAAGCTGACTCAAGGCATTGAACTCGCCGCCGGGCGCCCCCGGGAGCACTCGCAACACGAGGCGCGGGTGCTGGATTGCGACATCATCCTCTTTGACGAAGCCGTCGTGGATCTGCCGGAGTTGCAAATTCCGCACCCCCGAGCGAAAAGTCGGGCGTTCGTGTTGCTGCCCTTGGCGGAAATCGCCGGCGAGTGGCGTTTCCCGGATGGGGAAAGCGTCGCCGCGGCGGCGGCTAAAATCACTTCGACTCTTCGGGGGGCAGGGAAAGTTCGTTGAGGATCTGCTCCGCCGGAGTCAGACAACTCTTTTCCCGGTTGCAGTTGCGACAGCAGACCACCAGATTGCCCCGCGTACTCCGCCCGCCCCGGGCGACCGGGACGATGTGATCGAGCGTCAACTCCGATTCCGGAAACTTTTGGTGGCAGTAGTGGCAGATGCCCTGATGAAGCAAGTTGCGGAAATAGTCGCTCTTGCGCAACTCCCGCGCCTTGGCGCGCTCGCGGCGGATGTGCGCTTCGTCGGCGGAAACTTCCACCCACTCATCCATTTTCAGAGCACCGCCCGCATCTTGTCGAATTGTTCTTCGATCGAGGAGACCATCTTGAACTGATTGCGCGCCCGGTCGAGGTTTTGACCGGGGCGGTGGATCTTGAAGTATTTGTCTCCGGAAATGTAGTCGGTGAGGAAGCGGACGCCGATTTCCAGCGTGATGATCTTGCCCGCCAGCGGCAACGACGCCTTTTCGGTCGCCGTGAGCAACGAGTCGGCACCCACCAAGTAACCGCGCACCAGGGCTTCGTACATATCAAAGCGCATGAAGACCTTGTCGAGATCGACCTCGTCCTCATCGGCGGGGTTGGTACCGCTGCGCACCATGTCGCCGAAATCGTAGAGCGACAGCCCCGGCATCACCGTATCCAGATCCAGTACGCACATGGCGTCGCCGGAAAGGTCGTCGATCAGGATGTTGTTGGCTTTGGTATCGTTGTGGGTGATCCGCTCCGGAATGTCGCCGGCTTGGTGGAGTTTGATGAGCTCCGCGGCTTCCTCCTGACGGGAAAGCACGAAGTCGATCTCCTTTTGGATCGCCGCGCATCTGCCGAGCGGGTCGGCTTTGATCGCCGCCTGCAGCGCTTCGATACGCTTGGGGGTGTGGTGAAAATCCTTGATCGTTTCGTGCAGCCGGGGACCGGGCAGGTCGATGAGTTGCTTCTGGAAGCGGCCGAAACCTTCAGCGACGTGATAAGCCTGCGTCGGGGTCTCCAAGACTTCGTAGGCGCGGGCATGCTCGACGAAAACGTAGGCGCGCCAGCAGTCGCCGTTGCGGTCGTAAACGTAAGGTTTGTTGTCCGCGGTGCGGAGCAGCCGCAGGGTGCGGCGACGGGTCTCTTCATGATTCAAGCGGATCTTGGAAAGAATGTGCTGGGTGACCCGGTCGACGTTTTCCATCACCTTTTCCGGCTGGGTGAAAACGTTTTTGTTGATCCGCTGCAGCGTGTAGTGCAAACGGATGCCGCCCTGATCAAAGGTCAGCTGATAGGTGTCGTTGACGTGGCCGAAGCCGAAAGGCACCCCCACCAGAAAATCGCCGTAAACGATAAACTGATTGATGATTTCCGCGATTTCCGATTGTTTTCTTTCCGCCATAGGAGTTCACTCCCTGTTTGATTAGTTGAAAAGCGACCGGGGGTATTTGCCCGACTCGACCAGTTTTTGCAACGCCTGCTGGACCAGCGGGCGATCTTCGCGATAAGTTACGCCGAACCAACTATCCGAACTTTGCCGCAGGGCGATCTCCGCCTTGCCCTCGTGGATAAGCTGATCGACCAGCGCGGGCAGGTAGAACTCGCTTTTGAGTTCGTTGCCGCGGGCGCGCAGAAATTCGCAGAAATGATTTTCCAACTCGCCGAGGATCTCCGGCATGAAGCCCCAGGAATTCATCGAGACCAGTTCCTGACCGGTGAAGATCGCTTCCGTGCCGTCGTCGTAACTGCTGATGATCTTGCCGTCGCGGCGGAAGATCTTGGTGTTTTCCACCACCTTCGCCAAGTTGCCCCGGGCATCGCCGCTGCAGATGCCGCGCGACACCGAGCCGTTTTCACTGAGCGTGTTGTTCAAAATGAATGCGGCGATACAGCCGCGAATAGCTTGAGTCTGCGGGGGATCGAGCAGATATTTTGCCAGTTGCCGATAGCTGTCGGCGCCGTAGAAGTCGTCGGCGTTTATGACGGCAAACGGCGAGTCGATCACGTTTCTCGCCGCATAGACCGCATGACCGGTGCCCCACGGCTTTTCCCGACCGGCGGGAACGGTGAAGCCGCCGGGCAGGTCATCCAGCTTTTGAAAGGCGAATTTGACCTCGATATGCCCCTCGTAACGGCTGGCGACCTTGGCGCGGAATTCCGCTTCAAAGTCCTTGCGGATGACGAAAATTATCTGATTGAATCCGGCGCGGACGGCGTCGAAAACCGAGTAGTCCATGATCGTTTCGCCGGAAGGACCGAGCTGATCCAACTGCTTCAAACCACCGTAACGACTACCCATGCCTGCCGCCAGTACGACCAAAGAAAGCTTGTCCATATAAATTACCTCAAAAATCCATAATTTGCAATAGTGTAATATATCATTACAATCGCGTTTTGCAAGTTTTGATCACTTTTTGACCCCGCCGAACCGCCGATCGCGGTGGGCGTAAGATTCGACCGCCTCCGCCAGCATTTCCCCGGTGAAATCGGGCCAGTGGGTGGGGGTGACGTAGAGTTCGGCGTAGGAAAGCTCCCAGAGCAGGAAGTTGCTCAACCGCAATTCGCCGCTGGTGCGGATCATCAGTTCCGGGTCAGGAATATCCGGCGCATAGAGATAGCGGGCGAAATCGGCTTCGGTCAGCGTTTCCGGGCAGTCGGGATCGCGGCGCAGACGATTGACGGCGTCGACGATCTCCGCCCGCCCGCCGTAACTCAAGGCGAGCGTCAGGGTAAACTTGGTGTTGTTTTTGGTCTTTTCGATCGCCGCCAGCAATGCCTTGCGGGCGAAAAGCGGCAGGTCGTTGGTGCGGCCGATCGTCCGCAACCGGATGCCGTCCTTCATCAGATTGCCCAAGCGGGAATCGAGGATCTGCGGAATGAGTTTCATCAGGAAATTCACCTCGGCGACCGGGCGTTTCCAGTTTTCCGTGCTGAATGCGTAGAGCGTGAGATATTTGATCCCCATTTTCATCGCCGCTTCGGTGATGTCGGAGATCCGTTCCGCGCCGGCGCGGTGTCCGTCACTGCGGGAAAGCCCGCGTTGCTGTGCCCAACGGCCGTTGCCGTCCATGATGATCGCGACATGTTCGATCATATTGATCCTTTCTCGGTTTAGCGTTGATTTTGGGCGATAAAATCGCCGATCCGCCGAGCCAAATGGGGCGGGTCAAGTTCAAATAGGGCGCGGATCTCCGCCGGATTCCCGTGGGGAATGATCTGATCCGGCCAGCCGCAGACGAGGATCGGCGCGTGCCGGACGGGGCCGAGCGCCGCTTCCAACGCCGCGCCCAGTCCGCCGGAAATGACGTGATCCTCGATCGCCACTTGCGGCCGATCGGCAAACTTGCGGGCGGTTTCGGCATCGAAAGGCGCGAGAAAGCGGGGATTGACCACGGCGGCGTCAATTCCTTGCTCGCGGAGCAAATCGGCGGTCTTTTCCGCAATTTCCACCATGTTCCCCAGCGCCCAGATCGCCACGGCTTGACCGTCGCGAAGCAGTTCGGCCTTGCCGCGCTCGATCGGAGCGGTCAACTGCCGGTGCACTGCGCCGCCCCGCGGATAGCGAATGACCGCCGGAGTTTGGATCGTCATAAGATAATCCAGCATCGCCGTCAACTCTTCGGCGGTGGCGGGGCAGAGGATCTCCACATTGGGCATTTCCCGCAAAAAGCCCAGATCGTAGATGCCGTGATGCGTGGGTCCATCCGGCACGATCCCGCACCGGTCGAGCGCCAGGATCACCGGCTGTTTCGCCAGCACCACGTCGTGATAGAAGCAGTCGAGCGCGCGTTGCGCAAAAGTCGAGTAGAGCGCACATACCGGCCGCCGCCCCGCCATCGCCAAGCCGGAAGCGAAGATCATGGCGTGTTCTTCGGCGATGCCGACGTCGTAGAACCGCCCGGGGTAGCGGGATTTGAATTCGCTCAACCCGGTGCCGTCGGGCATCGCGGCGGTTATGGCATCCAGTTCCGGATGCGTGGCGGCGAGTTCGCAGAGCTTTTTTCCAAAGATCGCGGAGTAGTCAGTCTGAACTGCGCCCGGCGCGATCCCGGTTTCCGGATCGAACTTGCCGACACCGTGGTAGCGGGTCGGTTCTTTTTCCGCCGGAGCGTAGCCCTTGCCTTTTTGGGTGAGTACGTGGAGCAGAATCGGCCCGCGGGTTTCCCGGATCCACTCTAAAATGTGAGTCAACTCCTCCAGCGAGTGGCCATTCACCGGGCCGACGTAGCGGATGCCCAATTCCTGAAAGATCGTCCCCGGCGGCATCAGTGCCGATTTGATCGCATCGTCGATCCGGCTGGCGAAATCATGAAATCTTTTGTGCGAGTGCTTTTCCAGCCAGCGGCGGAGATAGTCGCGCCAACGATTGTAGCGTTTGTGCGAGATCAGGCGGTTGAGGTAGCGGGAAAAGGCGCCGACGTTGGGCGATATTGCCATTTTGTTGTCGTTGAGGATAATGACGAGATTTTCCATTTTGGCGGCGGAGTTCAACCCCTCCAGCGATATTCCGTTCCACAGCGAAGCGTCGCCGACCACCGCGACCACCTTGCCCGGCAGTTGCGCTTTGCGCCGACCCTCGGCGATGCCGATCGCCAGAGAAATGGCACTGCCGGCGTGGCCGGAAATACCGGTGTCGGCGGGGGATTCCAGCGCCGAGGGGAAGCCGGATATGCCGCCGGTGGTGCGGGCGTGCGCAAATTCATCCCACCGCCCGGAAAGCAGTTTGTGGGCGTGCGCCTGATGACCGACGTCGAAAATCAACGGTTCCTGCGGCACGTCGAATACGCGGTGCAGAGCGCAGATCAACTCCACGCAACCCAAGGCGGCGGCGAGGTGCCCGCCATTGGCGGAAACGCCCCGCAAAATCTGTTCACGCATTTCAGCGCAAAGGCGATACATCGCCGGGAAATCCATCAGCCGGAGATTTTCCGGCCCAGTCAGGGTGAAGCCGCGCGCCGCAAGACGCTTGAGCAGCTCGGCGACACTGCTTTCGGGGGTGCTGGCGCCGGAGCCGACCCCGATATTTTGCGCGGCATCGACTTCCGGGGGCAGGGGGGCGTTGCCGTCGATCAAGGCGGCGTTGCTACCGGCGGCGCGGGCGATCTCCACCAAGCGCGACGCATTGGAACTGTGCGGCGAACCGCAAATCAGCACCATATCCGATTTTTCGGCAACTTTTTCCACCGCCTGCTGCCGCTCGAATACCGCGGTGCAGACCCCGGCGTGACTTTCCAGATCGGGGAAGCGCTCCCGCAGTTGCGCGGCGAGCGCATCGACTTCGTGGTGATTGCGGGTAGTTTGGCTGAGGAGCACCGGGCGCGTCAGCGTCTTGGGCAAGTGGTCGGCATCGGCGGCGCTTTCCAAAAGATGAATTTTGCGCGTGCCGGCGTGACCGATCACCGAAAGGACTTCCGGGTGATCCGCCGTGCCGAAAAGAATGAGATCCTGCTCCGGATCCAACTCGGCGGCGGTGCGCTGCACTTTTTTGACCAGCGCGCAGGTGGCGTCGACGACTTGAAGATTACGCGCGGCGGCGGCGCGCTCGATTTCCGGCGGCACGCCGTGCGCACCCAACAGCAAGGTGGCGTTTTCCGGCACTTGCTCGACCGAATCGACCAAAATTGCGCCGCGGCGTTTCAAATCTTCGGTAACTTGGCGATTGTGGACCAATTCATGCAAAATATAGATCGGGGCGCCCGACTTTGCCAAGGTGCGGTCAAAGGCGGCCAGCGCCGCTTTGACACCGCCGCAAAAACCGCGGGGAGAGGCGAGATAAATCGTTTTCATTTGACGACTTCCCCCAGCAACGAAACCTGCCCGGCGCGGGCGATCTTGATCTGGCGCAACTGCCCGGGGCAAAGCCCCTCGACCGGTTCAAAATGGACGACGAAGTTGTCGTCGGTGCGACCACTCCACCGTTCGGCGTTGCGGGCGCTCACCCCCTCGACCAGCACCTCGACGGTGGAGCCGATCTTGGTCTGCAAAAGTTTCTGCACCCGTTCGGCAAGATCGCCGAGCAAAATCTGGTTGCGCTCTTCCTTGACGCTTTCCGGCACGGAGTCCGCCATTTTTGCCGACCGCGAACCCGGCCGGGGCGAGTATTTGAAAATGAAACTTTGCGTGTAGCCGATCTCATTCATCAACTGGCGGGTCAGGTCGAAGTCCGCCTCGGTTTCGCCGGGGAAGCCGACGATCACGTCGGTGGAAAAAGTTACCCCCGGCAAGGCGGCGCGCAACTTGGCGACGTATTCCCGGTAGGTGTCGGCGGTGTATTGCCGATTCATCGCCGCTAAAATGCGATCCGAACCCGACTGCAGGGGCAGGTGGATGTTGCGGCAGACCTTGCGGCAATTTTTCAACGCTTCGATCAGCCGGTCGTTGAAGTAAGTGACGTAGGGCGAAGTGTAGCGGATGCGGTACAAACCGTCGATCGCATTCAGTTTTTCCAAGAGTTCCCCAAAGGGGGAGTGATCGGGCTCCGGCGGGCGGGTGTTGCCGTTGAGCCCGTAGGCGGCGACGTTTTGCCCCAAAAGCAAGATCTCGCGCACGCCGCCGGCAACCAACTTTTGCGCCTCGGCGACGATGTCGTCCATATCCCGGCTGATCTCTCGACCGCGCACGAATGGCACGATGCAGTACGAGCAGAAGCGGTTGCATCCGCGGGTGATGGCGATCTGCCCGAAAACGCCCCCCTGCGGGTAGTGGTTGCCCATTTCGGTCAGCACTTCGGCGGATTCCGCTGTCGCCGCCACCCGGCGGCGATCCGCCTGGATCTGCGCGATGATCTCCGGGATGCGGTGGAGCTGACCGGTGCCGACGACGAAATCGATCTGCGGCAACTCGTCAAGCAGTTTTTCGCCCAACCGCTGTGCCATACACCCCATGACGCCGATGATCAGCTGGGGGTTGCGATCCTTGGCTTTTTTCAAGTAGGCGATCTTGCCCTTTGCCTTGCGTTCGGCGGCGTCGCGCACACTGCAGGTATTAAAGAGCATCAACTCCGCCTCGTCTTCGCAACTTGTGAGCGTGTGGCCGGATTCGATCAGCTTGGCGCCGATCGCCTCGGAATCCCGCTCATTCATCTGGCAGCCGTAGGTCTTAATATAAACGATCATAAATACTTACAGCAAGGACAAGTTGTCGCGGTGAACGATTTCCTCGTCGGCGTCTTCGCCCAAAATTTCGTGGATCGCGGCGCTGCGGCGACCGAGGATTTTTTGGCACTCGGCGCTGGAAAAGTTGGTGAGCCCCCGGGCGATCGGTTGACCTTGGCGATTGCGGATCTCCACCGCGTCGCCCCGGCGAAACTCGCCGGAAACGGCGATCACTCCGGAGGGCAACAGACTTTTGCCGCGCGCGATCAGCGCCTCGGCGGCGCCGTCATCCACCGTGAGAAATCCGGAAACCCGGCTGAAAAAAGAGAGCCACCGCTTGCGGCCGCGGAGTTTATCTTCGCGCGGCACGAAGATCGTACCGACATCCTGCGCCGAGAGCAGTTGATCCCAAATTTTTTCCTCGCGGCCGTCGGCGATCCAGAGGTAACCGCCGGCTTTGGTGACGATTTCCGCCGCCCGGAGTTTGGAGGTCATACCGCCGACGGAAAATTCGCCGTTGTCGGTGTCGCCCGCCAGGGCTTTGACGCTTTCGGTGAGCGAACGGACTACCGAGATACGGTTACCCAGCGTGCCGTCGGCGTTGCGGTCGCGCAAGCCCGATTCGGTGGTGAGAATGACGACCAATCCCGCCCCGGTGAGCGAAGCGAGCAAGCCGGAAAGGGTGTCGTTGTCGCCGAACTTCAACTCATCCACGGAAACCGAGTCGTTTTCATTGACGATCGGCAAGGCGCCGCTTTCCCACAGCGCGTTGATGCAGTTGCAGACATTGAGATAACGCTCCCGACTGCGGAGATCGGCGGCGGTGAGCAACAATTGGGCGGCGACGAATCCGTGCTTGCGGCATTCTTCGGCGTAGATCGCCATAAGTTCGCTTTGCCCGATCGCGGCGAGCGCCTGAACCTTTGCCAGCTTGCGGGGGCGCTTCGCCAAATTGAGCGCCTCCATGCCCTGACCGACGGCGCCCGAAGTGACTAAGAGCACTTGGCGACCGGAGCGGCGCAGCCGGGCGATCCCCGCCACCAACGCGGCGATGGATCGACGATCGATCAGCAAACGGGTGCCCGCCTTGACGATGATCTGCCCGGCGCGTTCCAATGCCGTTTTGCGAATGGCGGAATTCATATTTGACAAAACTCTTTTGATTTCTCTTTAAACAGCTATAATATAGTATCAAATCGGGACTTTTACAAACAAAAAGCTTGCGTTTACCGCCAAAAGGGTGTATATTATAAAACTCGCTTCGGGTTAAACTGAAAAAGGACAAAAAATGGTAACGGTAGGTCAGCTGAAAAAAGACGGAAAGATCCAGGTCGAATTTTCCTACAAAAACGGTCAGGGACACTCCGTTATGCTCGCCGGCAACTTCAACGACTGGGCGCCGATCCCGATGAGCGTGGCGTCCAGCGGAATCGCGGCGGTCACGATCAAACTTCAGCCGGGCTACTACGAATATCGCTTCATCGTCGACGGCGAGTGGATCACCGACGAAAGCAATCCGGATATTTCCGCCAACGATTTCGGCACGTTCAACAGCGTGCTCAAACTTCAATAGTACCGTTAGTTAGAGATTGAAATGCGCACCGAAAACCGGTGCGCATTTTTTATTTCCAGACGGCGCCGACGCTGTTGAATATTCCCAATGCCACCAAGATCGCTCCGCCCGCGCCGAGCGCCAGTTGGGTCGGCAGGAAATGTCGGGCGATTTGGGCGGAAAATCCGGCGGCGGCGGAAATCGCGGTGGTAATGCCCCCGATGATGCCGGCTTCCCAGCGGATGTGATCATGGCAGGAACAGCCGAAACTTACCCCGACCGCCAAGGCGTCGATACTGGTGAGCACCCCCAACAACAGCAGGATCGGCAGGCGATCGGAAATCAGCTTGCTTGAAGCATCGGTAGTGCCGCGGATCGCTTCGCCGACCATTTTCCCGCCGAGCGCCGCCAAGATGACGCCGGAGATCACTCCGGTAAGTTCGGGGGCGATCGCGTCGGCGACGTAGCGGGTCAGGTAGTAGCCCAATAGCGGCATCGCCGCCTGAAAAATGCCGAAAATGATCGCCGCGTAAGTTATGGTGAAACGTCGGCGGGAAGCCATCCCCAGCGCCACGGATACGCACATGGCGTCAACCGACAAACTTATGCCGATAAGAATGGTTTGCCACATGGCCCGGGGTCAGCGCTCCACCACGGGCGAGGAAACGCCGAACTGCCAGCTGCCGGGGTATTGGCGGTCAAAGATATTGAAGTAAAACGCTTTGGCGTCGGCGGGAATTTTCGCCTGCACCGTGTCGCCGCAAATCTGCGCTTGCACGATCTGCCACTTCCGCTTCGAGCCCGCTTCGGCATCGGTGGTGTAGTTGAATTCCGCCCGAATGATCCCGTCGCCGGGGGCAAGGATTTTCGCTTTCGCCAAGTCGGCGTCGACGGTCGTGTCGCCGATCCGGGGCAGGGGGGAATCCTTGTCGCGGAAAAGGTTGGCGAAACGGATCACTTCGGCGTAGTCCCAGCCGACATGGTCGTGGTCGAGCTTGACGACGAGGCTCGCCGCCACCGTGCCGGGTGCGCTCTGCCACGATTTCTGCCACGGCGCGATCTCGAAGGCAAAATCATTGGTCCCCGCCACCCACAGGCAGGGCGTGGTGATTTTATCCAGATAATATTTCGGCTCGAAATCGTCGTCGCGATATTGGTAAAAACCGCACTTGGGGTTGCTCAGATCCCAGTTGCCGCAACCATAGCAGAATACGGCATACTGGAAACGGTGGTCGAAACTGGTGGCGATCTCGCCCATTACCGACCCCCAAGAGATGCCCAAAAGTCCGATCTTGTCGGGATTGACCTCGGCTTGTTCGCGCAAAAAGGTGTTGGCGCGGGTGATCAGCGGAATGGCATTTTTGAGCCACTGGTGGCGCAAGTTTCGGTCGCCTTCGCCAAAGCTACCCGCCGCCGCCTGCCACGAGTTTTTCAGCACCGGGCGTTTCGGGCGGCTGTAAGCCGAGATTCCACTCGGATTGATGATGGGAAGTTGCCCGTAGTGGTCAAAGGTAATTACCGCGTAACCCATTTCCCGATAGCGATTGGCGTAGACGGGAAACGCCGTGCCCCCGCCGCCGTGGACCAAAATCACCGCCGGGAATCCCCCCTCGGGCATTTTCCCGTCGGGAAGACCGTAATAGGTGTAGGCAAAAGTCGGTTTGCCCTGCGCATCGGCGATGCCCTCCAGCAAAAAGGAGCGCAGCCCGGGGGCGCGATATTGCTCCAAACCTTGATCCGGCAGAATGCGGGGCGAGGTGAAAAGTTCCGCTTCGCTCCACGACATCGGAGCGCCGAGCACCGCCGCCGAAACTAACCCAGTTGCCAAGACGACCGAAGATTTCCTGCTCATTTTATCAATCCTCGGCGTGTTCGACCGAACCGTCGTCACCGACTTCCGAGAGGTGCGAACGCAGATCACCCGGCAGTTGAATGGCGTTGGCGATACCGCCGATCGTCAGCCAGATCGTCGCGGCGATCATAATGATCACCTGAATTCCGAAGTAGATGCCGAAATACCAGTACCAGACCGAAAGCGGGATCGTGAAATCAAACACCTTGCCGAGGAAAAACGCCGCGGTGCCGATCAGGAAGCATACCCACCAGAAGAGGCAGTAGCCGATCGTGAAAAAGAAGAGGAAGCTATCCGCCTTGCCGAATTCTTTCGAGTAGCCGATCTTTTCCAACCAAGTGCGCTTGTCTTCGGTGGAAGCACCCACTTTTTCTTCCTCGGCGAGTTGATATTTGCCGCGGTGGAGCATCCGATCCAAATTAAAGGGCGGCTTCGGGAACATCAGCGAAATAATGACATAGAGCAGCGTCGCCGCCATCATCGCGATAAAGTAGAGCCACTGACCGTTGATCGGGAACTTCGCGGCATGGGTGGTGAGATAGTCCGCATACTGCGGGAATTTTTCGATGAGGTGGGAAACCAGCGAAGTCTTTTCCCAACAGATTTGGATGACGTTGCCCGCCACGGCGAGGAATCCGCCGGTGATCATCGAGACCCACGCCGCCAGTGTGGTGCCGCGCTTCCAGTACAGTCCGCCGAAAATCACGATGCCGGCGCCGCCGAGGTAGATCGCCCCGGTCAGCGCGTAGAACATAAAGATCGGCATGATGTCGATCGGGTAGAACAAGCTGAAAAAGAAGGCGAAAATCGCAATGAAAATGATCGACAGCCGCAACAACAGCATGTGCGTTTTGGGTTGAAGCGGCTTCTTGCACAGCGGCAGGATCACGTCCTGCACGAAGATCCCGCCCCAGCTGTGCAGACTGGTGTCGTCGATACTGATGCTGCAGGCGAACACCATGGCGGAAAATCCGGCAAAGAGGCACGACGGCACGGTCAAGGATAGGAAAGCCGGCAGAATTTTTTCCGCCTTGGCGATATCCACCCCGGAGGAAATGATTTTTTGAGCGAGATCGCCGTAGGCGTCAAGATTGTGCAACACCGCGTAAGCGATGATCGGCGGGATAATGTAGGTCGCTTGGGTGGCGAGGTGGCGCCACCGACCGAGCACGCCCGACATCTGGGCGTCGTGCGGAGTTTTCGCCGAAGTGCTGTAACCGGAGTTGCCCGCCCACGACTTGGCGTTGTAGATGCCGCCGTACAAGCCGATCAGGAAGTACCAGATGTTGAAACTTTCGATCTTGTCGGTATTGAAGGGGTCGACCAGCGCGATGTTGGTCGCCAATCCGGCGAAAATATCGCTCCAGAAAAACTTGGCGATCAGACAGCTGGTCATCAGCACGATCAAAATTTTGCAGATCACTTCCTGATAGAAGTCGGTGAGCATGATGGCGATCTGACCGCCGACGCAGGCGATGAATGCCGCGATCGTCAGGTTAAAGATCATGATGCCGGAAAAGACCGGGACCTTGATCGTAGTGCCCAGAATATCAAAGAAATAGTAATCCGGCAGACCGGAAAGATCCATGATCAATTTGGCGACCACCGCCGGGAAAATGCCGTAGTTGATGATGCCGGAAAGGTAACTGATAATGCCCGCGAAGATCCGGAATTTGCGGCTGTAACGCATTTCAAAAAACTGAAACAAGGTGAGCGCGCGGGTTTCGCGGAAACGGTAGATGATGAAACCGGTCACGGCGACGACCAGCCCCACGGGGACGCCGATCTGCTCCCACCACAACGGGGTGGCGCCGGCTTCGTAGTACATTTGCCAAGTTGCGACCATGCCGGAACC
>JAZTWK010000020.1:0-18718 GCA_045635865.1 Victivallaceae bacterium | reverse complement strand
AAGGTGCCGCCCTCTTTGATGCCGGAGATCATATCGTACATGCCGATATACGCCTGGTTGTGGCAGGCGACGAAGTTCGGCGCGGTGATCAGATACTCACTGGTGATCGGCTTGTCGCCGAAACGCAGGTGGCTGATCGTGATACCGCCGGACTTTTTCGAGTCGTAAGCGAAATACGCCTGCACGTATTTATCGGTATTGTCGCCGATGATCGCCACGGAGTTCTTGTTGGAACCGACCGTACCGTCGGACCCCAGACCCCAGAAGCAGCAGCTGGTGGTGCCTTCGGGCTCGGTGACGATCGTCTCGTCGACCGGGATCGACAGATTGCTGACGTCGTCGGTGATACCGACGGTGAAGTTGTGGAAGCAGGCGCCGTCGAGGTGCTTGTAAACCGCCAAGACCATGGACGGGGTGAATTCCTTGCTCGCCAAGCCGAAACGGCCGCCGATGACGGTGATGTCCTTGCCCGCGAGCGAGGATTTGACGTCGAGGTAGAGCGGTTCGCCGAGGCAACCGGGCTCTTTGGTGCGGTCGAGGACGGCGATCTTTTTGACCGTCTTGGGCAACGCCGCGATCAGCGCTTCCGCCGAGAACGGGCGATAGAGCCGGACCTTGACCAAACCGACCTTCATGCCTTTTTCCAGCAGATGATTGATCGTTTCTTCGATCACTTCGCAACCGGAACCCATGGCGATGATGACCTTGTCGGCATCGGGAGCGCCGCAGTAGTCAAAAAGATGCAGATGACGGCCGGTGAGCGCCGCGACCTTATCCATATATTTCTGGACGATGCCGGGCAGAGCCGCATACTGATTGTTGGTGGTTTCACGACCCTGGAAGTAAACATCCGGGTTCTGCGCCGCCATTTTGGCGTAGGGAGCCTCGGGGCGGAGCGCCCGATTGCGGAAGCGCTCGATGTACTTGGGCTCGACCAGAGTCTTGATGTCCGCATAGTCGAGCAACTCGACTTTCTGGAATTCGTGACTGGTACGGAAACCGTCGAAGAAAGCGAGGAAAGGAATTTCGCTTTCGAGGGTCGCCAAGTGAGCGACGATCGCCATATCGTGGGTTTCCTGAATGCTCGCGGCACTGGTCATCGCAAAACCGGTGGCGCGGCACGCCATGACGTCGGCATGGTCGCCGAAAATGGAAAGCGACTGCGCCGCCAACGCGCGGGCGGTAACGTGGAACACGCAGGGAAGCATTTCGCCGGCGATCTTGTACATGTTGGGGATCATCAGCAAAAGGCCCTGACTGGCGGTGTAGGTGGTGGTGAGCGCACCGGCGCTCAAGCTGCCGTGCACCGCGCCGGCGGCGCCGGCTTCGGACTGCATTTCTGAAATTTCGACTTTTTGCCCGAACATGTTGACCTTGCCTTGCGCGGCCCAGCTGTCGGCGTACTCGCCCATCGGCGAAGACGGGGTGATCGGGTAGATCGCCGCCACTTCACTGAAAGCGTAAGCCACATAACTGGCGGCGTAGTTGCCGTCGATCGTGTGCATGCTTTTACCCATGTGACTTTCTCCTTAAAATTTGAGGGTTGATTACTTAAAAAATGTGAAAAACTCCCGCCGTAAAGAGGACGGGAGCTTTTCGTTTTTTCATATTCTTTTTACCGGGCGTAGTACTCAATGACGCTCATCAAGTTGACGATGCCGCCCAGTTCATCGACCTGCGGAGCGCGCACCAACGTCGCTTTGAGGTTGTCGAGATCGACTTCCAGATAAGCGGGAGCGGCGGCATTGCTCTTGCGGGCGATTTCCGCGATCGCGGGGGATTTTTCGGCGTTGATCGAAATGACCTGACCCTCGCGGACCAGATAGCTGGCGCGATCGACCCGCTTGCCGTCGACCAGGATATGACCGTGGTTGACGAACTGCTTGGCGGCGAAGATCGAGGGGGCGAAGCCGCTCCGATAGACCAGCGAATCCAAACGCTGCTCGAGGTTGCGGAAAAGTTTTTCGTCGGTCTGACCTTCGCCGGATTTCGCTTTGGCGAAGGCGATCCGCAGTTGTTTTTCACTGATCGCGTAGTAGGTGCGAAGTTTCTGCTTTTCCAGCAACAACGCGCCGTAGGTGGAAAGTTTCACCCGTTTGCCTTTGCCGTGCGGTCCGGCGGCGAAGGGGCGCTTCACGCTCGGACAGGTCGGATCGTTCCAGATGCATTTCCCAATGCGACGGCAGAATTTGTGTTTCGCTCGACTTGCGGTTGGCATAACCAATCCCTTTCTTTTTGTTTTGTTTCCAACCCGACGGGTGTCAAGCCTCTCATACCATATGGGGCCCGGCGGGCGTTAGTTCCATTAATATAGCACCGGCAGCCGCTTTTTTCAAGTAAAATCGGCGCCGTGGAGCGGATTTTCCCTCTCGCAGTTTCGCGCTACTGCAAAACTTCCGTATTCTGCTCCCGGGAAACGCCGAAGTTTTCGTAGCGGGCAATCCCCATTTCCTGCGCGATCTGGCGGATATGCCGGGCGATGGCCTCCAAAGAGGGGGCAACATCCGGCATCCTGCCGTACCACGCCACCATGACCGGATTTCTTATGATGTTGAAAAATTTGCGACCGTAGAAGCGGTTCCAAGTCGTTGCGATCACCCCGAACATCTTATGCCGCGCCGCCATTTGCACGAGAGCGTTGGTCGCCCTGACGTCAAACCATGGGCAAACGGCGACGTCAAACCCTTTCCCCTGCAAATGGATAGAGGTCGCCCATTCGTGATCGGCTTGCCACTCCGGGCTGAAGTTGTACTCCCAGTCGGCAATGATGATGTCGCTCGGGAGCCGGTCGGGAATATCCGACGCCCTGCCCGTCGCGGTGCAGCCCTGCCAGCGCGGGTCGCTCTTTTGGAAGAGCATATCGTGCCAGATGATGCTCCGAGCGCCGCGTTTTTGCAAAAGATCGTGAAAGAATGTGATGTGACGCGCGATCAGTTCGCTGCCGTTGCATTTCGCACACTCGGCGCAGGTTTGGAAATCGTACGCCTCATCACAGCCGAGGTGGAAAAACGGCGGTCTGCCGTAAAAATCGTGCAGTTCCGTCACCAGATCGGCAATGATCTGCCGCGCAGCGGGATTGGTCAGACAGAAGCTCCAGCCGCTCGGCTCGAAAACCGGAGAAAATTCCGGATAAAAATCCAATACGGCATGCTTGGCGGAGATCACCCGGCTCATCGACGCGTGCCCGAAAATGTTGAATTGCGGAATGATCGTTATACCACATTCTCGGGCGGCGTCACGCAACGCGATGAACTCCTCGCGACTCTTTTTCCGGTCTTTCCAAGCAAATTCCGGGTGAGATTGAAATGGGAAAACTCCCCACGATTCAATGATCGCGTAATTGTATTTGTAGTATGCCGCCAGGCGCAGATTGCGGATCATCGTCGTCATATCGGTCTGGGTACTGATGCAAAGGTGGATCGCCCGAAATTCCATTGCCGGAGCATCGCTGATCTCGCAGAGCGGCACCATTTCAAAAGTTGTCTTTGCCGTGCCGCGTACCGGCTCGGTCAGCTGCCGAAGCGTTTTGAGCGCGTGATCGACGCCGCGAAAAGCTCGGCTGCGGATGACGATTTTTTTGTCCTGCACCGAAACGGCATATTGCTCATCGGCAAAATTTTCGGTTGCTTTATCCGTGACGAAAGAAATGGTCGGGGCAAAGCCGGCGATCTTGCCGCAACTCTTGCGCACGGCATCCTGCTCGGAAGCGGGAAGCTCCATCGCGGTGGCAACTTGCAAAGCCACCTGATCATTGAGGATGCAGTGTCCGGCGAAGAATTCGATCTGCCGCGGTTGCGGGAGCAGTCGGGTGAGCAACGCCAGACGATACTGTTCGGGGATGGACTCCGAAGCCGAAGCGAAAACCAGCGGCACAACTGCCGCAAACATCCAAATTTTGAGAAATCGTGCCGTTTTCATCACTTTATCCGATTTTCACGCCGCTCGGGACTTCGCCGTCGACCATGACCAGCTGAAGCTTTTTACCGCTTTTGGCGGCGAGAAGCATGCCCTGCGATTCCACGCCGCGGATTTTCGCCGGCTGCAAGTTGGCGACCACGATGATCGTTTTGCCGACAATCGACTCCGGAGTATAACTCTGGGCGACGCCGGCGACAATCTGCCGACGCTCGGCGCCGACTTCGATCTGCAATTTGAGCAGTTTGTCGGAATCCGGCACCGCCTCGGCGGCGAGCACTTTTGCCGTTTTCAGCTCCACCTTGGCGAAGTCCTCGATCGTAACCAGTTTGACCGGTTCGGGAGCGGTTTTCGCCAGAGTGGCCATTTTCGCCTGGGGAGCATCTTCCGTTTCGACAATTCGCGGGAAAAGCGGGGAAATTTCTTTCATCACCCTGCCCGCCAAATCGCTCGGTTTCGCCAGATCGGCGATCGTGCCGAGTTCGCCGGGGGCATAACCCAACGCTTCGCCCAACGCCGCCATTTTTTCCGGCATGACCGGCGAGAGGAGCACCGCGACCTGCCGGAGCACTTCCGCCGCGTGGTAAAGCACCGCGTGAAGCCGCTCGGTGTTCCCGACTTTCGCCAGTTGCCACGGAGCGCACTTTTCCAAATAGCGATTCCCGGCGCGCACCGCGTCCATGACCGCATTGATGCCCTGATCGAGCTTCATATTTTCCAAACTTTCGCGCATCACCCGCACCGCCGCGGCGATGCTCGCCAGAAATTCCTCGTCCTCGGCTTCAAGTTTTGCCGGGGGTGCGGGAATGGCGCCGCCGGTGGCGCGGATCGTCAGCTTATTCACCCGCGAGAGCAGATTGCCCAGATCGTTGGCGAGGTCGCTGTTGTAGCGCGACACGAAGCCCGCTTCGGTGAAGTTGGCATCGTTGCCGGGCGACATTTCCGCCAGCAAAAAGTAGCGGAAAGCGTCGACGCCGCACTTGGCGATCATCGCCATCGGATCGACGACGTTGCCGAGCGACTTGCTCATTTTGGTAGCGCCGGTCAGCCACCAGCCGTGGGCGAAGATCGTCTTGGGCAGCGGCAGACCGATCGCCTTGAGCATAGTCGGCCAGTAAACCGAGTGGGTGGTGAGGATATCCTTGCCGATCAGCTGACAGCTCGCCGGCCACCAGAAATTGAAATCCGGCTCCTGCTGCTGATAGCCTACCCCGGAAATGTAGTTGATGAGCGCGTCGAACCAGACGTAGCAGACGTAATCCCGGTCGAACGGCAACTCGATGCCCCACGCGAGCCGCGATTTCGGGCGGCTGATGCACAAGTCGTTAAGCGGCTTTTTGAGGAAACCGAGCGTCTCGTTGGCGCGGAAAGCGGGCAGGATGAAATCCGGATGCGTCTGGATGTAGTCGATCAGCCAATCCTGATACTTGCTCATGCGGAAAAAGTAGTTGGACTCGCGGATCTCCTGCACTTCGCGGCCGCACTCCGGGCACTTGCCGTCGACCAAGTCCTTTTCCGTAAAGAACCGTTCGTCGCCGACGCAGTACCAGCCGGAATACTCCGCCTTGTAGATCTCGCCGCGGTCGTAGAGTTCCTGCATGATGTCGCTGACCACTTTTTCGTGGAATGGTTGCGTGGTGCGAAGGAAGCGGTCGTTGGTGATGCCCAACTTTTTCCACAACTCCTGAAAGCGCACCACGGTTTCGTCGCAATGGGCGAGATTATCCATGCCGCGCTTGGCGGCGGCCTTTTCCACCTTTTGACCGTGTTCGTCGGTGCCGGTCAAAAAGAAAGTTTCGTCGCCAAGACTACGGTGATAACGCGCCAGCACGTCGGCGAGGATAGTGGTGTAGGCATGACCGATATGCGGGCGGTCATTGACGTAGTAGATCGGGGTGGTAACGTAAAATTTTCCCATAAGTGAAAAATCTCCAGTATTTTACAGTTCGTTGCTTAATATACTCTTACCCGGCCGCATCTTCAAGCGGCGACGACTCAAAAAAGCTCGTCCTGATGCATCGTGCCGGAAGCGGGCGCCGGAGTCGAAGCCGCCGCGGCATTGACCTCGGCGAGAAATTCCGCCAGCGCGATGATCCGCGTACCGAACTTGCGGGCGTTGCGGAGTTTGGAACTGTCGCCCGCGGGATCGTCGGCGACCAGCACGCTCAAACTTGAAGTCGCCTCTCCCACCGGGGCGTAGCCCGCCTGCCGCGCCAGATTTTCGTAATAGGAGCGCTTTTCCGGCATTTTGCCGGTAAAGCAGATCGTCGGTTTATTTCCGGCTTCGGCATCGGCGCGGACGATTTTTACCGCCGCAAGAAGTTCATCGAGATAGTCCCCCTGCTCGCGCAAACTTTTCACCAGCGCCGCCGCCCGTTCCGGACCGATGCCGGAAATAGCCGCCAGTTCCTCCTCCGTCGCGCTCCGCAATTTTTCCATCGGGAATTCCGCCAAGATCAGTTTGGCGATATTGGGACCGATCCCGGCGATATTGAGCGCCGCCAGGAGCCGATACTCCTCGATGGTGCGCGCTTTTTGGATCTCCGTCACCAAATTGGCGGCGCTTTTGGCGGCGAAGCCGTCGAGTTTGAGAATGTCGCTCTCGGTCAACTGGAAGAGATCGACCACCCGGCGAACTCCGCACAATTCCATGAGTTTCCGCAGGGTCGGCTCGCCCAGTCGCTCGATGCCGAGATTGCGCACCGCCGCCAAAAGTCGTTGCAAATGGGTTTCGGTGCAGTCGGGATTGGGGCAGACCAGCTCCGGACCGCGCCGGACAAGTTGCGCCTGACACCCCGGACAGCGATCGATCAACGCCGTCCGGCGCGTCGCCCCGGGGTGCGACTCGACGATATAGGGGATCACGTCCCCTGCCCGTTCGACCACCACCTGATCGCCGATCTCCACCCCCATATCCAAAATATTCTGCACGTTGTGGAGCGTCGCCCGCTTGATCGTCGTACCGGAAATTTCCACCGGCGAGAGGATCGCCACCGGGGTAAGACAATTCTTGCCGAAACTCCACTCCACATCGAGCAACGTGGTCTCGCGGCGGATGTTGGTGAATTTGTAAGCGATCTCCCCCCGCGGGTGGTGGGCGGTATGCCCCAGTTGGCGGCAGTACTCGGTGTCGGCGAGTTTGATGACGATCCCATCCTGCGGGTAAGGCAGTTGCGCCAGTTCGAGTTTGATGTCTTCCCATTGGTCCGGCAATTCCGCCAGCGTGACGCTCCGGGAAACGAGAGAATAATCGACCAGCGTCAGCTTGGCGTGCTGAATGAGCATTTCGCCGATATCTTTCAGCCCCATGATGCCGGCGACGGCATTGCGGCTGTTTTTGTAGAGTTGACCGTCTTTTTTGCGGATGCGGGAGTAGCGGTCGGCAAAGTCGTCGTCGCGGATGACCACCTCGCCGCGCGCCGGGCGATCGAGGGGGCCGACGTAGCCGGGAGCCTCCAACTCGATCAGCGGCAGTTTGTCGGTAACGTCTTCGCCATATTCGCCGTCGCCGCGAGTGACCAGCACTTTGCCGTCGTACTTGGCGGAAATGCCGTCGTATTTGGGCTGAACGAGCAACATTTCCGTTTCGCTCCGGGCATATTTTTTCGCCCAGTCGAGCACGGCTTCGAGCGAATATGCCTTGTCCAAGGAAAGCATCGGCTCGGCGTGGCGCACCTTGCCGCCGGAAGCGACCGCCGGAGCGTAGACCCGGTCGAGCAGTTCGTTGTCGGGATCGACCCGGCGCAACGCCTCGACGATCTGATCGTAGCGGGCGTCGGATATTTCCGGTTCGCCCAGCTCCCAGTAACGCCGGTTGTGATATTCGAGCAGTTGCGCGAGTTCCGCCGCCGACAGCTCGTCCAAATTGAAATTTATCCAGTCCATGGTGAAAAATATAACTCCGGAGGTTGAATTTTTCAAGAGTGAAATATATATTAACCGCGAGTATAGGCGTTCCTTATTCTCAATAGGAACAAGGGCTGAACCCGATAAATCGCATCAGATAGGAAAACGACGATCATGAGCAAATCTTTTTCGGTCGCAGTCGCCGGTGCCACCGGTGCCGTGGGCGTGGAAATGATCAAAACGCTGGAAAAGCGCAATTTCCCCGTCAGCAAACTCAAACTTCTCGCCTCCGCCCGGAGCGCGGGCAAGACCGCCAAGTTCCACGGCGAAGACGTGGTCATCGAGGAAATGACCAAGGATTCCTTCCACGACGTCGATATCGCTCTCTTTAGCGCGGGCGGCGACATTTCCCGCGAATATCGGCAGGCGGTGGTGGATTCCGGCGCGGTGATGATTGACAACTCGAGCGCCTTCCGCATGGATGACGACGTGCCGCTGGTCGTGCCCGAAGTCAACCCCGAAGACGTCAAGAAACATCACGGCGTCATCGCCAACCCCAACTGCACCACCGCGATCATGCTGGTCGCGGTCGCGCCGTTGCACCGCGCCAAGGGATTGAAGCGGCTGATCGCTTCGACCTATCAGGCGGCCTCCGGCGCCGGCGCCAAAGGCATGCAGGAATTGATCGACCAGACCCGGCAGATCCTCAACGGCGAGCCGATCTCGCCCAAGGCGTTCGTCCACCGGATCGCGTTCAACCTGATCCCGCACATCGACTCCTTTACCCCCAACGGCTACACCAAGGAAGAGCTGAAAATGGTCAACGAGTCGCGCAAGATGCTGCATCTGCCCAACTTGTTGCTCAGTTGCACCAGCGTGCGGATCCCGGCGCTCCGCGCCCACTCCGAATCGCTCAATCTGGAATTTGAAAACGAGATCACCCCCGAGGAAGCGCGCGCCATTTTGAGCGCCGCTCCCGGCGTGACGCTCGCCGATGATCCGGAAAACCGCGTCTATCCGATGCCGGTCGACGCCACCGAAAAGTACGACGTTCTCGTCGGCCGCATCCGGCAGGATATTTCCCGGTGCGACCGCAAGGGCTTGGATATTTTCGTTTCCGGCGATCAGTTGCTCAAGGGTGCGGCGCTCAACGCCGTGCAGATCGCGGAACTGCTCTAAAGCCGGGGAATTCCACCATGCCGCGCCGTCTGCTGGCATTGCTCTTTGCCGGAATGGTTTTGAGTATTTCCGGTTGCGCTCCGGCGAATCCGGAGTTCGCGGCGATCCGCGGCGACCTCGACGAAGACGGCGAACTTTTTGAACTTTCCCGAACCGGGGAAAGCCGTGCCCGTCTGCAACAGCGGTGGCAAGACCTCGCGCGGACGCTCGCCCGCAGTGACGATGAGAACACGGCGGATAGCGCAGTTCAAAAAGGGTTGCTCCGGCTGGACTTTTTCCGTTCATTGTGCGGGATCGACGAGATCATCGCCACCGGGGCAAGTTCCCGCCGGATCGCCCCCGGTTGGTATCGCAACCGCTATGTGTGGTTGAGCGATCCCGCCGCGCCGGGGCTGATCTGGAATATCTTTCCCGATCCGGCGCCCGATGCGTTGGCGCTTTTCGGTCAACTGCCCGGCTCGACCCAAGCGGCGCTGCAACTGTCGCTCAACTTGAGCAACCTCTACGGCACCGGCCCTTATCAAGCCTTGTTGCCGGATTGGCTCCGGGAAAGTTTTGCCGCCGAAGACGCCCCCGTTTGGTTGGATAAGATCAGCGGAGTCTGGCAACTGGCTTGGCTGGGCGGCGGGCAGGTGCTGATCACCCTGCCCGACCCCCAGGGGAAACTCTGGGAATATTTGTTGCGCATCCACGAAGCGGCGGATTCCCCCACCCCGCCGAAAACTTTGGAGTTCGCCGACAACTGCTATCTGTTGCCGGGCGATCAACGCCTGATGCTCTTTTGCGGCTTTGCCAACGCGGCGGAAGTTCAAAAGGTCCAATCAGCTGCTGCCCCTGCCCGACTCGCCGATCAACCCGATTTCCGGGAGTTGGCGCAGGCGTTTTCGGGGGATAGTTGCGGCTACTTCTTTCAGCGGGGCGACACCAGAATTTGGGGCATCACCCGCAATTTTACTCAACTGGATACGGCATTGCCGGGGGCGGAAATGGCCGATCTGCGCCGCGGCGAAAATCGGCTCAATTTGACGCTGATCTCGCCCCGCACTTGGCAACAGATAAAGAACGATCTACTGTGGGATGCCACGCTCAAGTTTTTCGACACCTTTGATCCCGAGTTGGAGATCTTCCATTCGTTGCTCGCCCCGGAAAGCGAGGAAGATGATGCCGGGAGCGATACTCCGGAACCGCCGCAGGATAATCAAGCAAATAGTACACTCGGTTCCTCCCGCAAGTTGCTTGAGCAATACTCGGCGGCGCTCCAAGCCTACTGCCGGCGCGAGGGGCACTTTCCCGCTTCGCTCGGGGAAGCCGGTATCGCGGAATTGATCTCGGCGGGCGATCTGCCCAACACTGCGCAAAAGCCGGAAAATATCCGTTATCTTTATTTGGGCGACTGGGGGAAACTTGCTTCGCCCCAACTGCCTTTGGTGATCGAGGATCCGCGCTCGCTGAAAAACCGCACCGGCTTTTTGGTGCTCGACAGCGACGGCTCGATCTCCGAGATCGAGCTGGAAAAGCCGGATCTGCTCCGGCAAATCAGCATCCTGCACACCCAGCGGAATTTCAGCGAAGCGCAGTTCAAGGAATTGCGCCGCCGGATCACGATATTGGAAAACCTTTTTTGAGTAAGGAGTTCAGCATGGATAAACCGAAAAAATTCGGCAACGAAGTGAATGATTTTTCACGGATTACCGGGGCGCGAGTGGAAATGCTCCGCCGCTTCATCAACCGCACCGCCAAAGACGCCCGCGCGGAAACTTGGGATAAGATCTACGCTTCGCTCAAGCCGTTTTTGGTCGGCGAAGGCGCGGAAAATCGGGACGATCCCCCGCCGCGGCTCGGCGCCGGCTACCGCCGCCACAGCGAGTTGGTCGCGATGACCAGCAACCAAAAAGTCTTGCTCGACGTCTTTTCCATGCTGACCGATTCCGCCCGCACGGCGGCTACGGAAGCGCTCCGCGCCGCCTCCCACGACGCCCCGGCGAGCAAATACAGCAGTCTTTCCGCCGAGGAAAACCGCATTATGGGCTACTTTCTCGCCTTGGGCGACGAGGAAGCGGAAAAGCAACTTTTGGAGATCGTCCGCGTCGCCACGGCCGAGTTGCACAAGTTGCGGCAGGAGTTGCTCTGATATGGGTCACCTGACCAATCCCGCATTGTGGCAGACGGTCGGCTTGCTGATCGTTTCCAACTGCTTCATGACTTACGCTTGGTACGGTCACCTGCGCAACCTCGGCAACCGCCCTTTGATCGTCGTCATTTTGATCAGTTGGGGCATCGCCTTTTTTGAATACTGCGCCCAAGTGCCCGCCAACCGGCTCGGTCATCAGGGCAATCTCGAACTCGCCCAGCTCAAGATCCTGCAGGAAGTGATCAGTTTGAGCGTTTTTGTGCCGTTTTCGTTGCTCTTTATGCACGAACCCTGGCGGTGGAACTTCGTCTGGGCGGGGTTGTGTCTGGTGGGCGCGGTCTACTTCATTTTCCGCGGGTAAAAGTCATGAAATACTTTGGGGCACACGTCAGCACGCAAGGGGGGCTGTTCAACGCGCCGCTCAACGCCAAAAGCATCGGGGCGGATGGTTTTGCGCTCTTTACCAAAAATCAGCGGCAATGGCAAGCTCCGGAATTGATCGCTGAGCAGATCGAGCAATTCACCTCGGCGTGCCGGGAAAACGGCTACTCCGCCAAGCAGATATTGCCGCACGACACTTATTTGATCAACTTGGGTCAGCCCGACCCGCAAAAACGCGCGGCGGCGGTCGAAGCCTTTACCAGAGAGCTGAAACGTTGCCGTGACTTGGGGTTGGATCGGCTCAACTTCCACCCCGGCAGTACCCTAAAGCAAGTGAGCGACGACGAAGGCATCCGACTGATCGCCGACAGCGTGCGGCAGGCGGTGGATGCCGTTCCCGACGTCCTCGCCGTCTTTGAAAACACCGCCGGTCAGGGCAGTAATTTGGGCTATAAATTCGCTCAACTGGCGAAAATGTTGGAGTTGACCGACCGCCCGAAGCGCGTCGGCGTCTGCATCGACACCTGCCACGCCTTCGCCGCCGGTTATGATCTTGCCACGCCGGAAGGTTACGAATCGACCATGGCGGAGTTCGACCGGCTGATCGGTTTTGGCTACCTCAAGGGCATGCACCTCAACGATGCCAAGTGCCAGTTGGGCGGGCGGCTCGACCGCCACGAAAAACTCGGCGAGGGTTCGCTGGGTTGGGAGTGCTTCGCGCGGATCGCCCGCGATCCCCGGATCGACGAAATTCCGCTGATACTGGAAACTCCCGATCCCGATGCGTGGGCGCAGGAGATCGCCATGCTCAAAGGCTTTACCCGCTGATCCCGACGATCCGGTCAAAGAGGGAATCCGAAGCGGCATCCAGTCCCGGAATTTCCAAGCATTGCTGCGCCTCGCGGAAAATTTCCGCAAACGGCAGTTCGCTGGTATCCGATTCAAAACCGATCCGGGAAAAATCCCCGTGGCGGCGCAAATATTCCCGCAACTCGTTCTGCCGCCACGCGCCGGGGGCAAGCGAAATCATCATCCCCCGCTCCAAAAGGCTTTCCAGTCGGCGCACCGAGTGGCGAAAGCCGTGAACGAGAAAGCGAAGCGGATAGTGCCGCGCCACCGCCGCGAGTTCGCTGTCACACCGCACGGCATGGACGATCACGCTCTTATTCAGCTGCACCGCGACTTCGCACACCGCCTCAAAAGCGCGAAGTTGCGTTTTCAGCGGCGCGCCGCGCAAACGATCCAACCCGGTTTCGCCCAACGCCGCCGCGGCGGGAGCCGCGCTCAAGTAATCTTCCGGCAAGGCACAGAAGTTTTCCGGCACCTGCCACGGGTGATATTCCAAGGAAAAATATCCGGCGATCGGGAGCGGTGAGGAAATCAACTCCCGGCATCCCGCGTGCACGGAATGAGTGTGCAAATTCCCGGCCATTTACAGCGGCTTGCCCAACATTCCCAATTCGGGATGCGTTGCCCGTTGGGCGTGGCAAATCGCCAACGCGAGGGCGTCGGTGCAATCCAGCGGGATGCGTTCGATCTCGATATTCAGTTCCGCCGCCATCATCACCGCCACCTGCTCTTTGGTCGCGGAACCGCGCCCGGCGGCGGCCTGCTTGGCAGTGGCGGGTGAATAACTGAAAGCGGGGACTCCGGCATTGCTCAACGCGGTCAGCAACGCGCCCCGCGCCATGCCGAGGATGATCGCCGTACCGGCGTTGCGCCCGACGAAGGGGGCTTCCACCGCCGCCGCATCGGGGTGATAACGCTCCACCAACTCGGCGATGCCGCCGTGGATGCGCCGGACACACTCGGAGTGCGGCAGTTTGGCGGAATTGGCAATGACTCCGCAATCGAGGATCTCCGCCTCCCGACCGGAAACGCGGATGACGCCGTAGCCGGTGGTGCGGATCGCCGGATCGATTCCCAGTACGACCATGTCAGGCCTCAAACGGCGCCGGAGCAAACTTGAAAACCTGCTCCTCGTAAAGCGCCGCCGCCCGCAAGAGATTTTCCTCCGCCAGATTGGGCGCCAAGAGCTGGATCCCGACCGGAAGTCCGCTGGCGGGATCGATGCCGCCGGGCAGACTCACGCCGCAGTTGCCCGCCAAGTTGAGGGCGATGGTGAAAATATCCGAAAGATACATCTGCAACGGATCGGATTTTTCCCCGAAGTGAAACGCCACCTTGGGCGTCACCGGGGTAAGCAGTAAATCACACTTGCCAAAGGCTTCGGCGAAATCCCGCTTGATCAATGTCCGCACCTTTTGCGCCCGCAGATAGTAGGCGTCGTAGTAACCGCTGGAAAGCACATAAGTACCCAACAATATCCGCCGCTTGACTTCATCCCCGAAGCCCGCGCCCCGGGTGCGGAAGTAGGTTTCCACCAAATCGTCGGCGGCTTGGCGGTCGCCGTAGCGGATGCCGTCGAACCGCGCCAGATTGGCGCTCGCTTCGGCGGTGGCGACGATATAATAGACGGCCACCGCGTATTCAGTGTGCGGCAACGAAACGCTGACGATCTCCGCACCGAGTTGCTTGAATCCGGCAATCGCCTCATCCATGACCTTGCCGACGCCGGGATCAAGTTCCCCGGTGAAATACTCTTGGGGCAAGCCGATCTTAATGCCCCGCAAGTCCTGACCGCGACTGGCGCGCACCGCCTGCGCCGCGTGCGGCGCGGGGGCATCCAGACTGGTGCTGTCCATGATGTCGCCGCCGGAAATGGCGTCGAGCAACACGGCGCTGTCTTCGACCGTCGCGCTCAACGGCCCGATCTGATCCAAGCTGGAAGCAAAGGCGACCAAACCGTAGCGGGAAACCCGCCCGTAAGTCGGCTTCAGCCCGACCGTGCCGCAAAACGCGGCGGGTTGGCGGATCGAGCCGCCGGTATCCGACCCCAGAGCCACCGGCACAAACCGGGCGCTGACCGCCGCCGCGCTGCCGCCGGAAGAACCGCCCGGCACGCGAGAAATATCCAACGGGTTGGCAGTCCGCCCAAAGGCGCTGTTTTCACAGCTCGATCCCATGGCGAATTCATCCATATTGAGCCGCCCGAAAGGAATGAATCCTTGCGCGCGCAGTTTGGCGATCGCGGTAGCATCGTAGGGCGACTTGACCGGGGCAAGAATTTTGCTGGCACAGGAAATTCCCTCGCCTTTGACGGCGATGTTGTCCTTGATGCCGACGGGGATACCGTCGTAATCGCTCAATGCTTTGCCCTGCTTGCGCCGCTCGTCCGCCGCAGAAGCGGCACTCAACACCGCCGCCTCGTCAATATTCAAAAACGCGGAAATTTTTTCGTCGCAACGCCGGATGCGCGAAATCAAGTCAGTGCAAAGCTCCGTACTGGTGAAATTGCCCTCGCGCAACGCCGCACTCAAATCGGGGAGCGTCAACTTGCGGAAATCGATCTTGCTCATAGTTTCAGTTGCTCCCTTCCCCCGGCAGAACCTGCGGGACCTTGATCGACGAACCATCCTCGGTAACTTCGGGCGCGTTTTTCAGCATTTCCTCTCGCGAAAAGGAGGGCTTGACCACGTCTTCGCGCCAGACGTTGCTCCGGTCGATCGCGTGCGCCGTCGGCTCGACGCCGGAAATATCCAGCTCCGCCAACTTGGCGATATAATCAACGATACTGCCGAGTTCCGACTGCAGTTGCTCGCGCTGTGCCGGATTCAATTCCAGCCGCGCCAACTGCGCCACATAGGAAATGTCGATCTTGTCCGCCGCCATGATTACTTCTTTTCCAGTTCCAAAGTTTTGGTGATCTGGTCGCAGACTTCGCTCGGGCCGAAGTACTGGATCGGGCCGGGATAAACGTAATCGGTTTCGACCGCCCATTTTTCCCGCACCGAGGCGAAGTAGGCAAAGGGCTTGCCGTCGAGTTCGACCAGCGCCTTGCGGATCACCGGTTTATCCTCGCCGTGGCGATGCTCCATATTCATCATCATGGTAATCGGAATACCGCCGGAGATCCACTGCGAAGCGTCGGCAGTGGTATTGCGCACGCTGGAAAGATACCCGGTGTACCCGGCGCCGATCAGCGCGGCGGCGTTGAAGCCCAAACTGTAGCAGTAGTCGGCATCGTAGTTGGAGGGCGCGGCGCACCGACCCTCGTAACCGAAAAAGTGGGTCTGGGTGGCGAATTTGCCGGTGTACTTGCCGGATTTTTTCCACTCTTTGAGCCGGTTGCCGACCATTTCGGCGAGCATCTTTTCGGTTTCGATGAGCGAAACCTGCACGTTGCCGTGAGGATCGCGGTCGTTGCAAAGCTGTTTGCGGATTCCTTCGGGCAAGGCGGCAAAGGTCTTGGCGCTCTCGCCGGAAAGTTTGCCGCCGGCGAAGTTCGCTTTGCCCAGCGCATCCAGCGCGGCGATCTCCGCGCCGTTGGCGGCGAGGATGTCATTCAGCTCGGCGATCAACTTTTTGATGTTGGGGATGAATTCGACCAGCCCCTCGGGGATCAGCACGATGCCGAAGTTGTTGCCGGCGTTGCCGCGGCGAACGACGATTTCCGCGATATAATCGACGATCTCTTCCAAAGTCTGCTTCTTGGCGGCGACTTCCTCGGAAATGATCGCCGCGTTGGGATGCACTTGCAAAGCGCACTCCAAGGCGATATGGCTGGCGGAGCGCCCCATGAGTTTGATGAAGTGCCAGTACTTTTTGGCGGAATTGGCGTCGCGCCCGATGTTGCCGATCAATTCGCTGTAGACCCGGCAGGCGGTGTCGAAACCGAAACTCGCCTCGATCCACTCGTTTTTGAGGTCGCCGTCGATCGTTTTGGGGCAACCGATCACCTGAATACCCAACTGATGCGCCTTGAAGTATTCCGCCAACACGCAGGCGTTGGTGTTGGAGTCGTCGCCGCCGATGATGACCAGCGCCGAGATATTCATGCTCCGGCAATGCTGATACGCCAGTTGGAACTGCTCCTCGGTTTCCAGCTTGGTGCGCCCCGAACCGATCATATCAAAGCCGCCGGTGTTGCGGTAAGCGTCGATGATCTCGGCGGTCAGTTCCATTTTTTCATCCTTGACCAGACCGTCCGGCCCCTTGAGGAAGCCGAAGAGCCGGTTGGCGGGATTGAGACTTTTGAGTCCGTCGAAAAGACCGGCGATGACGTTGTGCCCGCCGGGCGCCTGCCCGCCGGAAAGGATCACGCCGACGTTGATCTGCGGATAATTTTTCGCTTCGCCGGCGGCAAAGGTCAAGACCGGACTGCCGTAGGTTTCGGGGAAGCGGGCGGCAATTTTATCGCAATCGGCGACCGACTGGGTCGCGCCCCCGGCACTGACCTTGACCGCCGCGCCGGAACGCAACGCGGCAGGGAGTTTGGGGGTGTAAGCGGCGCGGGCTTTCTGCAGGGCGGAAATCATACTCATAATCACTTTCCTTGTATTGAAATGTTGAGTGCATTTGTCGTTTCCATAAAATAGCCCGATTTCGGTGATTTATCAAGGTGGAAAAAAGTTTCCGGAGGGTTTATATTTAAGAAAAACGCTGAAAATTTTTTCGATTCGCAATGACGGCAAAAAATCCGCCCTATGAATTTTGGCCCGGTCCTTTGGAAGGGGTCTGCCGAGAGGAATTCATCCGCACCGCCAACGCTCTGCAGTTGGTCGACCGCTGGATGACGCCGTTTCTGCGGATATCCGAAGCGGTCGCCGCCCCCAAAGCGCTCCGCTTGTTTCTCGACCCTTATTTGCGCTCCGGAGTGCCGGTATATGCGCAGATCATGGGGGTCGATCCGGTCAAATTGGCGGAAACGGCGCGGCGCTTGGTCGATCTCGGCGTCGCCGGGATCAACCTCAACTGCGGTTGCCCCAGTCGCCGGGTGGTCAATGGCGGCGCGGGGGGCGGCATGCTGAAAACGCCCGATTTACTCCGAAAAGTGTGCGCGGAAATCAAAACCGCGATCGCCCCGGTGGAGTTCTCGCTCAAGTGCCGCGCCGGCTTTGCCGAGTGCGAGGTGGCGACTTTTCTGCCGCCCCTGATCGCCGACGGCACGATCGACAAACTCTTTTTTCACTGCCGCACGGTCGTTGAACAATACCGGATGATCCCGGATGCGGCGGAGCGCTTCCGGCTCGCCGCGAGTTTGCGCAACCAGGTCCCCCTCATTCTCAACGGCGATCTCGACGACTCGCCCCAACTGGAAAAGTTATTGATTTCCTGCTCCGCGCAGGGGGCGATGTTCGCCCGCAGTTGGATGCGCGACCCCTATTTGTTGCGCCGACTGGCGGGGCAAAGTGCGCCGGATGCGGAAAGCGGCAGGGAAAGATTTTTTGCCGAACTGGTCAAGCAAGCCCCTGCCCGCGGCGAACTCCTGGAAGTCGCCCGGATGCTTTGGGGGGTAGAGAGCGAAAAATTCCGCGCCCTACTTACTCAGTTTGACCGTTGAGCATGAGGGCGAAACGGCGGAGCGCTTCCGCCTCGGGATAGACGCCCAAAACTTCGCCGCGGCGAAAGATCACCACCTCGCCGTTGCGGCTGCCCGCTAACCCGAGATCGGCATTTTTCGCCTCGCCGGGGCCGTTGACCGGGCACCCCATCACCGCCACCTTGCGATAGGCGATCTTCTGCCCGGAACTCTTGATCTCGGCGATCAAAGTTTCGACTTTTTCCACCAGTTCCACCAAGCCGATCTCGGTACGTCCGCAGGTCGGACAACTGACGATTTCCGGCTCGGCGCGGCGCAACTGGCACGCTTCCAAGATCCGGATCGCCGCCGGCACTTCCGCTTCGGGCGGTGCGGTCAGACTCACCCGGATCGTATCGCCAATGCCGTCGGCGAGCAACGCTCCGATGCCGACGGCGGATTTCACCACCCCCGCCGCCGGAGTTCCCGCCTCGGTAACGCCGAGATGAAGCGGATAATCGGTACGGGCGGCAAACTCGCGAGTGGCGGCGATCGTGATCGGCACACTGCTGGATTTGAGCGCCGCCTTGATATTGCGCACGCCCAACTTTTCCAGCGCTTCGCAACTGCGGAGCGTGCCCTCGACCAGCGCCTGCGTCAACGCCGCATCCGGAGTCAGCCCCCGGTTCACAAGCGCATCCACCGCCGCCTTGCCGATACTGCCGGAATTGGCGCCCACCCGGATCGGCACCTCGCGCTCGATCGCGAGCGCGGCAAGTTCGGCGAGCGCAACTTTATCGTGGAACAATCCGGGGTTGATCCGCACGCCCCCGGCTCCGCCGCGAATGGCGGGGGGGGGCGCCGCCCCACCAAACCGGATATCCGCCCCCAACGGCACCGCCCCT
>JAZTWK010000019.1:0-2642 GCA_045635865.1 Victivallaceae bacterium | reverse complement strand
GTGCCTTTGGTGGCGGCAAACTTCGCCATGCCCCGGACCCCTTCGAGCGAATCGACGTTGTCCGCGCCCAAGCCGTGGAGATGCTCGTCGATAAATCCGGGCAGGACGAAAGGCGCATCGGCGCGGGGCGCGCCCAATTCGGTGATCGCCGCGATGCGGGCGTCGGCGAGGGTGAGTTCGCCGTAGAAAACGCGCTCCGGAGTGACCAGATTGCCGGAAAACAAAGTGGAATTGCTCATTTTTTACCTCGGAAAAACTTTGCGGGTAATATAATTGTTTTTACTTATTTTTGCAAGTATCAGCGGTGTTTGAATTCCAACGGCGTGCAGCCGTAGAGCCGCCGGAACGCGTTGGAAAGACTGCTCGCATCGCAGAAGCCGTACTTTTCCGCGAGCGCACTCAACGTGATCGTGCCGTTTTTTAAATCGGTAGCGGCTTTGGCGAGGCGCACCCGGAGCGAAAATTGCCCGTAACTGGTGCCCATTGCCGCAGCAAAGAGTGCGGAAAAGCGGCTGACGCTCAAATTGCAGGCGGTCGCCGCCTGCGGCAAACTGGGCGGCACCGGCTGGGTGCGCACCAGATAAACCGCGTGTTCAATGCGCTCCATGCTCGATCGCACCGCCGTCATTCCGGCGGCATTTTGTCCCATTCGTTCGGCGGCTTCGAGCAGAATTTGATGAATGATGAGCCAACACCGGGTTTTCCAACACTTTTCCCGGCGGGAGTTGAGCCGGAAAAGGGTGCGGAAAAGTTTTCCCATTTCCCGGTGCTCCTGCTCCGTGCGGGGGCAAAAGCGCGCTTCCGGCGGGGCGGTGAAGGGCGCGAGGTAATCGACTTCCGCCACGCCCGGACCGAGGTTGACCAGCGAGTCGATATTGAGGTTTACGGTCAAAATGAGGTTGCGCTTGGCGAGCATTTTGAATGCGTGCGGTTCCCAGCACATCGTCCACCACAACTCGTTGGCGCGATAAGTGCGGCGGAAATTGCCGCAGACGACTTCCGCTTCGCCCGCCAGTACGATGGACATTTGCAGGCAGTAGTGAACGTCGCCCTTGAGTTCACTCTGCGGCCCGCGCCAGTACTCCGGAATGATGCCGAACGGGGTGTCCGGCGTCAATTCCGGATGCAGTTGGCTTTCCAGATCGACATCATGCCACTTGGTCGGCGCGGTTTTGGCTTTTTTTGCAATACGCATGATCCCCTCACGACTTCCGGTTTAACATAGTGCCGCCAACGCAAAAATACAAGTGTTTTTCCCGGAAATCGACGGTTTCGCCCTTTTGTTGCCGCACTTTGAGCGGGAAAACGGAAAGACGGTCAGTTTTTACAAATAAAAAGTAAGATTTCACAATCTGCCGACAGTTGACAAAAGCCGCAGGTGCGTTTAAAGTAATAGCAACACCAAAAACTTCCCGCAAAATCGGGAAAACAACCGTAGGAGAGAAAAATTATGGCTACTCTGGCGATCGACGGCGGCAAAAAGGTTTTCGAGGGGAGTTTCCCCGGTTGGCCGTGCTTTGAGGAATCCACCATCCAAGCGGTTGCGGACGTGCTCCGCAGCGGCAAAGTCAACTACTGGACCGGCAAAGTCGGTATGCAGTTTGAGGAAGAATGGGCGAAGTGGCTCGGCGTCAAAAACGCGATCAGCGTCGCCAACGGCACTTGCGCGCTCCACACCGCGCTGGCGAGTCTCAACATCGGCCCCGGCGACGAAGTGATCTGCACCAGTTACAGCTTCATCGCTTCGAGCTTTTGCGCGCTGCAGGCGGGGGCGCTGCCGGTTTTTGCCGACGTCACCACCGACCACACCATGGATCCGACCAAGATCGAGCCGCTGATCAATGAGCGCACCAAAGCGATCGTCGTCGTGCACCTCTACGGCACCGTCGCTGACATGGATCCCATTATGGCGATCGCCAAAAAGCACAACCTCAAGGTCGTGGAAGACTGCGCCCAGTGCTTCGGCGGCGTCTACAAAGGCAAAAAAGCCGGTACGATCGGCGACGTCGGTTGCTTCAGCTTCTGCCAGAGCAAACACTTCACCACCGGCGGCGAGGGCGGTATGGTCGTCACCAACGACGACGACTTGGCTTGGGAGTGCCGCAGTTTCCGCGATCACGGCTACGACGTGCAGGCGAAACTCAATCTGTTGGAAATGGAAGGCAAACAGCTTTACATCCACAAGCGGGTCGGTTTCAACTTCCGCATGACCGAAATGCAGTCGATGATCGGTCTGTGCGAACTCAAGCGCTTGGATAGCTGGAACCTCAAAAACCGCATCCGCAACGGCAAATATCTGATCGCCGCGCTCAAGGATCACCCGCTGGTGATGTACACCCCGGTCGATACTCCGGAGCGGCAGAACGCTTTCTGGTGGTGCCCGATCGTGCTGAATACCGAAAAACTCAAAGACGGCATCACCACCAAGCAGTTCATCGCCGCCATGGCGGCGGAGGGCGTGCCGGTCTACTCGGTCCTGTGGCCGGAAATGTATAAGGAACGCGCCTATGTCGAGCGCAACGGCTTCGGACTGGCGAAGTATCCTTTCTTCGATCCGCGTTCGCGCTGCATCGACTACTCGGCGTTCAACTGCAAGCAGGCGAACTGGATGACGGACCGCACCATCAGCTTCTTCACGCACC
>JAZTWK010000018.1:0-6348 GCA_045635865.1 Victivallaceae bacterium | reverse complement strand
GCGCCCCTCGGCGGGTAAACTCTTGGGCGAGCGCTCGCCCCAAGCCGCTGGAAACTCCGGTTATCACCACCACCGGCGGCGGTGAATCCACTTTCATTTTCCCGGCTCGAAATCGATTTCCTGCCGGGAATCGTCGATGAGATACGGCATCTGCTCGTGTACCGTCACCCCGGCAGAAACAATTTTGCTGACGTCCAATTTGATATACTTGACCACCCCGTTGGCGAGGCGCTCACCGTTTTCCCGGTAAATGGCGGCGTCGACGGCGAAAAAGCGACTGCTGTCGTGGGTGACCACGCCCCGCGCCACCAACGGTTCGTCATACGGCACCGGCTTGCGCAAATCGCATTGGATCGACATGGTGACGCCGAAGCACTTTTCCGAGAGCTCATGCGCCCAAAAGCCGCGCAAGCCCATTTCGTCAAGCATGGCGGTGATCATACCGCCGTGGACCCGCTCCGGATAGCTCTGATGCTCCGGACGAAACTGAAAAAGCGAGATCACACTGCCATCCGCCATCGAGTAAAAAGGCGCCCGGACTCCGGCGGGATTGTCGAGACCGCAGATGATGCACATGCGGCTGTTGCGCTGACGGGTCAATATTTTCATTTTTTTCTCCTCACAAGCTGAACTCCCTTAACATACTCCCACAACGGTATAAAAGCAAATCCGCCGCCCCGGCTTGACCCGAGGCGGCGGAACTTTTCAGCGATCGGCAGGCATTTTTTCCATTTGCCCGATCGCCGTAAAGAGGCAGCGGGGCACGTGGAAAAAGGTCTTCCATTTGCCGCCTTTGAGCAAGTGGGTAACTTCGCCCCGGCGGTTGCAGTAACCGAACCACTCCGGATATTCCGGATCCTTGAAGTGCTTCCAGCAATAGTCGTCCATTTCCCGGAAGCGGTCGAGGAAGTAGGTGTCCCCGGTGAGCCGATAGGCGTAAAGCGAAGCGAGGATCGCCTCGCAGTGCGGCCACCACAACTTCATGTCGTACTGCAACTCCAGATGCGGCTTGCCGAGCACGTCCATAAAGTAGTAAAGCCCCCCGTAAGTGCGGTCGGTGCCGAACTCAAAGATCGCTTTGGCGATCTTCGCCGCCTTGGCGATCATTTCCGGATCGTTATTGGCTTCGGCGTAGTTCATCACGAACCACATCGACTCCAGACCGTGACCGGGATTGATGAAGCGCCCCTCGCAGGAATCCAAGTCAAAACTCCCGTCGGGATTGACGTTTTCAAAAAGGATCTGATACTTTTCGTTCCAGAATTTGCCCAACACGGTATCGACCGCCCGGCGGCTGTCGGCGTCGTACTCACAGGTGCCGAGGCAATCCTTGAGCACGTAGCCCAGATTGGCGAGGATCATGAAGTGACCGTGCGAAAGGCGTTTCGCCTTGGCGGGCATCGCCTTTTCCCACTTGCCCTTGGGGTTGTCGATGCGCCGGATGTAACTTTTCATCGCGCTGTCGGCTTCGGCGCGGTACTTTTCCTCGCCGGTCGCCTTATAGAGCGCCGCCGCGCCCATCGCCGCGAAGCAGTCGGAAAAGATGTTGGAGGGCGCCATGGTCGGCTCGCCTTTGCGGTTGAGGGCAAAGTAGTAGGTCCCGTCCGGCGACTTGCCGTGAGAAGTCAGCCAGTCAAAACCATCCCGCGCGATCCGGAGATAATTGTCCTTTTTGAAGCGACTGCAGTAGAGCGTGGCGAACATGTAAACGATCCGCCATTGCATCCACATATATTTCTCGGTATCGTAAACCGAACCGTCGCGGTCCAAGTTGGCGAAAAAGCCGCCGCATTCCTTATCAACGCAGTGATTTTCCCAAAAGGGCACCACCGAGTTGATCAATTCGTCCTCATACCGGGCGATAACGGGAGCAAAATCCATGATCTAATTCTCCTTTTTGTCGTCGTCATCGCTGGCGACGAAGCCGTTGTCGGCGGTATCGATGCGCTCACCACGCAGATCGTGGAACATACGGAGCACATCTTTGATGCCGCCCCACCCCAGCCACACGGTGGCGATCACGCCGAGCGTAACCGAAAACGGGATCAGTTTCCACCACCACAACTCGATCCAGAACTTGGTGGTGAGCCAAGTGGTCGTCACGCCCAAAATGGTGACGATGGCAAAGACCAGGAACCACCCCATTGACCACACGGTGGAGCTCCACGCCAGGAACTTGTCGAAGCGGGTGAATTCCTTGGTGATCCCGATAAAGGCGGTGAAGCTGAATTTTTGCTTCTTTTCCTTGTCTTTGTGGATGCTTTGCTCATCGGCATATTCGCCGCGGTGGAGCATCTTATCCATATTGTGCACGTGGCGCGGTCCCAAAAGCGAAACCAAGATGTAGAGCAACACCGAGCTGACCGCCGCGATAAAGTAAATATACTGACCGTTGAGCGGGAATTTATCCGGATTGTTGGCGATCCACTCGCAATGCGGGAAAAGTTTCGCAAAGAAACTCTGAACTCCCAACTTCCAGCAGTTCTGCACGACCACGCCAAAGATACCGATGACGGTACCGTTGATCATCGCCGCCCACGCCGCCGGGGTGGAGCCGCGCTTCCAGTACAAGCCGCCGATGATCGCCGACCCGGCGCCGCCCATGTAGATCGCGGCAGTGATCTGGAAATACATCTGGATAAAGTCCCCGAGCGGGAAGAGCCAACTCCAGAGGAAACCGAAAATCGCCACGCCGATGATGCCCATACGCAGGAAAAGCATGTGATGCTTGGGATCAAAGGGCTTGGAGCGGAAGGACATCACCACGTCCTGCACGAAGATCGTGCCCCACGCGTGCATGTAAGTATCGTCGCAGCTGATCGCGCAGGCGATCACCACCACGGCAAAAAGCCCCAACATACCGTGCGGCAGGATATTGACGAGGAAAACCGGCACCGTCATCTGCTTGGCGGTCTGGGGATCGGCGATATTCGCCAGATCGGCGTTGATCTCCGCCGCCAGTTCCGGGAAAAGCGGCGATTTCAAGACGGCGTAAGCCGCCAGCGGGATCAGCGCCATGCAGAGCTGATAAGCCATCAACCGCCAAGTGGCGATGACGCCGCTCATGCGCGCTTCGTGCGGAGTCCGGGCGGCGGCGTTGTAGCCGGAGTGCCCCTGCCACGCCTTGGTGGTGTAAACGGTGATCATCATACCGATCAGATAATACCACAGATTGAAGTCCTGGGCGTTTTTGGTATCGAGCGGGTTGATCATCGAATTTCCGGGGGTGGCATTGTAATTCAGCCCGGTGGTGATGTTACCCCAGAAGTCCCAGCCGCCGAAGCGGTAGATCAGGAAGAACATGATCACCACGAATACGAAAAGCAACAGCATACCTTGGAAAACGTCGGTCAGCATAATGGAAATCTGACCGCCGGAACAGGCGATCAACACCGCGATCGAGAGATAGATCAACATGATCACCGGGAACATCTGCAGCGTGACGCCCCACAGCGTAAAACTCGTCGGCAAACCGAAAAAGAAGATGATGAATTTAGCGGTGATCGCCGGGAAAATACCGTAGTTGAGCAAGCCCGCCAACCAGCAGAGCGTACCGGAAAAGAGCCGGAACCGGCGGATGTAACGCATTTGAAAAAACTGCGCCATGGTCAACACCCGGGTTTCCCGGTAGCGATAGGGGACGAATCCGGAAAGCGCGATCAATAGACTCGTCGGATAAGCGATCATCTGCCACCAACTCGACGGCAAGCCGTTGTTGAAGCCGACTTCCCAAGCCGCGACCAGCGAGATCGCGCCGCCGAAGCCGAAACTTACCGCGAGCAAATAGCGCCCGGCGAGGCGGTTCGCCGCCAAAAAATCACTCACGCTTCGGCAGTATTTGGTGGCGAAAACGGTAATGACAAAGAGCGCGGCGATGATGATCCCCACGATCGTCCAGTCCAAAAAGTTAAGATTCATTTGCCCACATCCCCTATTTGATTTTGATTTGTTTATGACAATATAACACCGTTTGGTTATAATTACAACCGCCCCGACTTCGGGGAATAAAAAAAAGCGCCGCTTTTTACTGCCGCGGCGCGGATTTTGCCAAAATCTGCAGGGGATTTTCCCGCCCGAGTTTCACCAGTTCGGCCTCACTCAGGAAATCCAACGATTCCAAAAATGCCATGCACATGGAAATGGTCGAAGCCGAACCGACGAGGCATTGCTTTTCCGGATTGTAAAGTTTGCCGGATGGATAGAGCACCGCGTGGTTGCCGAGCGTCTCATATTCGCCCGGCGGCAACCCGGTCAGACTGGATGCGTCGCTGGTGATGATCGCCTTGTCGACGCCCTTGACGGTGATGAGAAGTTTCACCAGTTCGCCCGGCAAGTGGTGCCCGTCGGAAATCAGCATCGCGGTCAAGCGCTTTTCCGCCATGCCGGCATAGACCGGATTGCGGTGCCGATCCAACAAATTGGGGCAACCGTTGCCCAAGTGGGTCAGCAACAACGCTCCGGCATCGGCGGCGGCGGCAACTTGAGCATAATCCGCCATGTGGTGACCGACGCTGGCAACGATCTGCTTTTCCCGCAAAAAGGCGATCGCCTCCGCGGCATGCGGACAATCGGCGCCCAAGGTGACGATCCGGATGAATCCGGGCACGGTCTCGACGAGCGTCGCCAAATTTTCCGGAGTCGGGATCAGCGTGTACGCCGGATTGTGCGCCCCGACCGCGCCGGGAGTGTTGGAAATGAATGGTCCCTCAAAGTGGATCCCCGGGATATGCTTTTGCAGCTGGTGCTTTTCCACCGCTTCGGCGATAATGGTCGCGTTGCGGCGCAGGTGGTCAAGCGGATTGGTGATAATCGTCGGCAGGAAAATTTCCGTGCCCGATCCCAACAACGCTTCAGCGGAAGCAATAAACTTATCGGCAGTCAGATCGGCGGCACTGTAGTCCACGCCGAGGTGACCATTGACCTGCAGATCTACCCAACCCGGATTTTTCATAATTGAAACACCCCAAAACTGGCGATACGACCCCACCCCCTGCCGGTTTTCGCAACCGGCAAGGCAGGTGGTTTACCAAAATGTTTTCGGATTAAATCTCGTAGCTGGAGTCGTCGCAGAGCTCATCGCTGGTGCAATCGATGAAGCAACTATCTCCCTTCGCCGCCATGGCGGCGAAGGTATAATCCACGAGTTCAGGCTTAACGTAATTCATTTTTCACTCTATAAGCTTAAAATGTTATTCTTTCAATCAGGCGATCGTCGCCACCTTGAGGCTGTAAACACTGCCGCTGTTGTCGCAGTAGAGTTTGTAGCTGTCACTGGCGTAGATCTTGTTGTCGTTGTCCCAAGTGGCGGTTTCGCCGCCGATGGTAACGCCGCCGGTGATCGAGCCATCCCAACCGGTGATGACGGTGTCGGCGCCGGAAATGACCGTCCATTCCGAACTGAGCGACGCGCCGCCGAAATCCAGATTCAGCGAGTCGCCGCGGAAGTTGTTGGCACCGGCCGCCCAAGTGAGCGTGCTGCCCAACTCGAAGTTCCACGCGGTGATCGACGCGAGATTGACTTCGGCGGTGAGGTTGACCGCGCTGTCGCCACTGAAGGTGATCGTGTCAAACCCGAAGATCGCCGAGGCGTCGAAATCGCCGCTGAAATCATCAAAGGTGAGGCTGCGTCCGCCGAGCACCAAGTGCTTCTGCTCGCCCGCGCTGGTGCTGTCGCCGGTCAACACGCCGGTGAAGTCGAGGTTGCTCCCCAACCCGGTGAAAGTGACGTTGGTCGAACCGGTGACCTTGCCCTGCGTATAGCTACCGGCGACGATGTCGCTGCCGAAGACCACCTGATTGCTGCTGCTGTCAACGTTGAGGTTGATGCGGCTGTTGGTGCCCTTGATGTCGATCAGCGTCGAGCTGGTGCTATCCTGCGTGGCGTAGCTCTGCTTGGAAGCGATGTTGCCGCCGTAGACCCGCTTGGCGAACGTACCGCCGGAAATGTTGGTGGTGATCGTCGCATCGCGATAAGTGATCGTACCGCCCTGGCTATCCGAACCGCCCGCCACGATTTCGTTGAAAACGCCGCCGGTGATGTTGAGCGTCGAGTTGACGCCGTTGAGGGTCATCGTCGAATCGGTCGAGGCGATGTTGCCGGCGCAGACGAAACGATTGAACGTACCGGAATCGATCGAGAGCGCCGTGTCGCCGGTAACCGTCGCGGTACCGGAAGCGAGGTAATGACCACCGAAAGCGAAGTTGGCGGTGATGTTGCCGGCGCCGGAGATCGTCACCGAACTGTCGCCGGAAATGGTCGCCGCGAGGGCGCCGGCGGCGATCTCATAACCGCCGAAGACCGCCTTGATCTGCGCGGCAGTATCGGCGTCGATCACCACGCTGCTGTTG
>JAZTWK010000017.1:0-2994 GCA_045635865.1 Victivallaceae bacterium | reverse complement strand
TGTTGACGTCAAAGGAAAATTGGACATCGGCGTCGGTCTTGATCTCGGGAGCCTGCTTGAAGTTCACCGAGAGAATATCCAAATTCTTGTCTTCTTCGATCTTGGCGATCGCCGCGCCGACCAACCGGTTGCGCAGTTCGTCGGTAATCTCCGCGGCGTATTTGGTGCGGACGATCCCGATCGGCGCTTTGCCCGCCCGGAACCCGGGCAGTTGAACCATGCCGGCGATATAGGAAAGAACCCGATCGTTTTCCGCTTTCATCGCATCCGCCGGAACGGTGAAGACAAATTCCCGCTGACAGGCACCGTCGTTGCGGACTTCCATCTGCATGACGTCGTTGAGTTGAGCCTTGGCCATTTTTTCAACCTTTCTGTAGTAATAACCGGACGCCGCGGCGCCCTTTGATTGCCCAATAACAAGTTATATAATGTAGCATACATAGCGGCAAAAATCAATACGTTAACCCGACGGGATTTGCAAAAATATCCGGGATAATTTATATTAGGGGCGTCGATAACGAGATATAGAGGTGCAACCATGGCCGATATTGCCGATTTGGAACCCCAGGCGGTGTGGCGGATATTTTCCGCCGTCTGCTCGATCGCTCACCCCTCGGGGCAAGAGGAAAAACTGCGGGATTTTTTGAAAAATTACGCCCAAAAGCGCAGCTGGATTGCCCGGGTGGACGCCGCGGGCAATTTGCGCATCGACCGCCCCGGGGCTGCTCCGGAAACGGCGGTGGTGTTGCAGGCGCATTTGGATATGGTCCCGGCGGCGGCGCCCGGAAAAGTTTTTGATTTTTCCACCGAGGCGATCTCCCCGCGGATACGAGCAGGCAAGGTCGTCGCCGACGGTACTTCGCTCGGGGCGGATGACGGTATGGGCGTAGCGCTCGCCCTCGCCATGCTGGAAGCTCCCCGGTTGCAGGGATGTCCGCTTGCCGCGCTATTTACCGTTTCCGAAGAGACCGGCATGGTGGGCGCCCGGGAACTCTCGGCGGATTTCCTCGCCGGCAAGTTGCTGGTCAATTTGGATTCGGGTGACGATCGCGTGTCGCAGATCGGTTGTGCCGGGGGCATCCGCACCCGGTTGACCTTTGCGGTGCCGGAAGTGCCGTCGCCGGCGGGCGAGGGGGTGGAAATTTGCCTTGAGGGGCTTTATGGCGGTCATTCCGGGGTGGATATTGATAAAAAGCGCACCAATGCCATTATCACTTTGGCGAAACTTTTGGGTGATCTGCCGGTGGAGATCGCGGAGTTTTCCGGCGGCAACGCCGACAACGCCATTCCCGCTTCGGCGCGGGTGCGCGGCGTTGCCAAAAATCCGGAAGCGGTGGCGGCGGAATTTGCCCGGCGCGTGGATCAGCTTCGCCCGAACTTGGCGGCGGAAGATCAAAATATCCGCGGGAGCGTTACGGCTGCCGCGAAACCGGCAAAGGTGTGGCAGCGGGATTTCGCCCGCAATTTTCTGCATCGACTCGTCAGCGCTCCCAATGGGGTAAAGTCTTATTCCAAAGAATTTCCGGTGGTGGAAAACAGCTCCAACATCGGGTTGGTGTTTACCCGCCCCGGCGAGGTGGAACTCGTTTCCACCCAACGCTCCATACTTGCCGGCGGCTACGAACCGTTGGCGGATGACCTTGTCGCCCACTTTGCCGGATTTTCGGTGCGAGATGAAAAGTCGCAAGCCTATCCGGCGTGGCCGGTGCGCGACACTCCCGAACGGGCGGTGGCAAAGCGCATCTGGCAGGAGTTGTACGGCGAAGAAATGCTGTTTGAAGTCGTTCACGCCGGGCTGGAGTGCGGCATTTTTGCCGGCAAGACTCCGGATTTGCCGATGATCGCCTTTTTTCCGCATCACGGCAACTTGCACACCTGTACGGAGTTTGTGGAGATCGCCTCGGTGGAGCGGATTTACGCCTTTTTGCTCCGCTTCCTGTCGGAAATAAATTGAAAAAATCACTTCCGTCAGTTATATTAAGGCGTTTTTAAGTAACCTTATATCAGGAGTTCCCATGGCGGAAGCATTTTTTGTCGTTTCCCTCGGTTGCCCCAAAAACGTCAGCGACCTGGAAGTCATTTCCGGCAGTCTGTTGGAAGCCGGATATGTCCTGACTCTGGATCCCGACCGCGCCGATATTTATTTAGTCAACACCTGCGCATTTATCCCCGCCGCCCGACTTGAGGCGGAAACGGAGATCGCCCGGGCGATCGAGTGGAAGGCCAAAAAGCCGACGCGCAAACTGGTCGTTTCCGGTTGTCTGGGCGCTTACGATCGCGACGGCGCCTACCATCGCAAATACCCGCAGGTGGACTTCTGGTTGGGGATCGACGACATCGCCCGCGTGCCGGAAGTGCTTTCCGGCGGCAAGGTTTCGAGTGGGGCGCGCTATCTCTGCAACGAAAATACGCCCCGATTGCCGCTGACGGTGCCGCATATTGCTTACTTGAAAATCGCCGCCGGGTGCAACAACTGCTGCACTTACTGCGCGATCCCCCGGTTGCGCGGAGCGTTGCGCTCCCGGCCGCTGGCGTCGGTGGTCGCCGAAGCGCGCCAACGCGTCGATATGGGGGTCAAGGAGTTGATCCTCGTCGCCCAGGATGTGAGCGCCTACGGCATGGATCGTCCGAAATCCGGCGATACGCTCGCCAAACTTTTGACCGAACTCGATCGTTTGGAGGGCGACTTCGTCATTCGCTTGCTCTACACCCACCCGGCGCATTATACCGACGAACTCATCGGGGCGATCGCCAACTTGGATAAGGTACTGCCCTATATCGACATTCCGCTACAGCATATTTCCGAGCCCATACTCAAGGCGATGAATCGGCACGTTACCGGGGCGGAGATCGAGGAATTGCTGTTGAAACTGCGCCGCAATATCCCGAATCTGGTGTTGCGCAGTACCTTCATCACCGGCTTTCCGGGGGAGGGGGAAAAGGAATTTGACGAACTCGCCGATTTCTGCCGCCGGATGAAGTTTGAGCGACTGG
>JAZTWK010000016.1:0-20403 GCA_045635865.1 Victivallaceae bacterium | reverse complement strand
CATCGACGCCAGCGCCACCACCCAGAATCTGACCGTCGAGATCACCGACGGGGTCGATACTTGGAGCACCACCGCCACCCTCGCCCAGAGAAGCGACACCACCGGTCAGAACTCGCTGGTCGCCGACTTCGGCAGTCAGATCATTCCCGACGGCGTTTACACGGTCACGGTCAAAAACGGCGGCACGCCGATCAAGACCTACACCAATTACGCGGTGTCCAACGCGATGCTGAGCATCGATGGTTCGGAATTGGCGAGCAATATGATCACCAATGCGGATGAAGCCTCACTGTTGCTGAATAATTCGGGTCTCCACTCGGCGATCATTTCCAACAGCGGTACGTTCAGCGTGGTCGGTTCCACCGTTTCCAACCAGCCGCTCACCCGCGCCGCCGGCGGCGGTGCGTTGATCAACAACCGGAGCCTCCTGATCCAGGATTCCGTCTACACGGCGAGTACGGTATTCAACTACACCGCCGCGGGCGTGATCACGATCATCAACTCCGAGTTCTCCGCCACGGAGATCACCAACTCCATGGGCGCGTCGATCCTCATCACCGACTCCAGTTTCACGGCGAGCAGTTCGTTGAGCAACAACGGTACGGTCAGCGTCGACGGTGATTGCGAACTCCACGTCGCCACCGCTTCCGGCACGGCGATCCAAGCCAACGACGACGCCACTTTGACCGACTCCGAAGTCGGCGGCACGGTCGAAGTCGTTGCCGGCGCCACCGTCACGCTCGACGGCGCCAACACGATCACCACTTTGGATTTGAGCAACAGCGGCGCGCTCGTCAATATGGGTTGGGATGATACGTTGACCTTCACCGGCTTCGGTTCTTCCTACGCCGACAAGTTTGCGATCGATATGACCGGCTACACCGGCGCCACCTGCTTGTTGCTGGATTCCTCGGATGATTCGTGGACTGAAAGTCAGTACCAGAGTTTGTTGACCAACTGGGGGACCAGTTCGGATCACTATCGCTTCGTCGTCAAAAACGGCGATCTCTATGCGCAAGTCCGCTACCCGTTGGCCAACGTCACCGCCAGCGGCGATGACTCCACCGCGACGCCGGAAAATCCCAACTTCAAGACGATCCCCGGCGCGTTGAGCGTCGTTCCCGACCGGATCGTCGTCAAAGACGGTTCCTACACGCTGGTGCCGGAGTTTGACGGGATCAAGACCACGATCCAGCAGGATGCCGGCAAGACGACGCGCTTCACCCGCGGTATTTTCGGCGGCGTCATGGTCGACACCGCGGCGGGCGAATTGAGCGACCCGGTCGCGCGGAACATTGATCTCACGATCACCGGCGGCACCTTTGAAAAGATCGTCGTGGGCGGCAACAATATCGCGATGTCGACCAGCACGGATGCCTATATCGTAAGCGGCACGACGCAGGAATTCAACGTTTCCGGCGGCCTCTTCAAGGGTATGGTCACCGGCGGCGACCGCTTCGATCAGGGCGTGCTCAACCGCATCGGCGATATCAGCATGAACATCACCGGCGGCACCTTTACCTACCGGGTCGCGGGCGGTCTGCTCAATGCCGCGTCTTCGACGGCGGCGGGCAACGCGATCATCAACGGCGACGTTTCGCTCACGATCTCCGGCGGTACCTTCACCGAAGACTGCTGGATCTACGGCGGGTGCGTTTCCACCAAAAAGGAAAAGAACTACAGCACGATCGCCAAGATCAACGGCAATGCCACGGTTGTGGTCGATGCTTCCGGTTCAAATTCGATGACCCTGTGCTCGATCATCGTCGGTTCGCACGGTTGGGGTACGATCTCCGGCAATACTCAACTTATCTTTACCGGCAGCGGTGAAAACCTCACGTTCAATGCCGGCAATGGTGAAATTTGGGGCAGCAGCAGCGGCGACCACCTCGACTCGGCAACCAAGCGGATCAGTCCGCTCGACTCCTCGGTTTCCGGCGAGCGGATCCTCACCTTCTCCGGCTTCACCGGCAGTTTGGACTGCACCCGGATCCGGGCGTTCAGCAAGGTCGAGTTCAAGAATCTCACCGACGGAAACGGCACGACCAATTCGGTGGTGACGCTGAATCAGGCGGATTTCAACCTTTCCGGTATGGAAATCTGGGAATTCGATTGCGGCAGTGCGCTTTCCGGCAACTTCGTCAATAATTTCACCGATGATGCGCTGAATCTGGTCGGATTCACTTCCGGCAGTTACACGCTGATCACGGATATCAACAACACCGATGTTAAAGACGTCTTCAGGGGCTTCGACTCCTTGACTGACATTAAATTTGATGGTACTTCGGTATCGTCGATGGCCTACGACAGTGATACGAAATGCTGGACATGGAGTACTCCGGGGTCGTCGCTCCAACTCGTTACCGAAAGCACCACCACGCGAATGGTTCTGACTATCGCGTAACCGGGAAATGAAAATTATTATTGATTGAGATTGCGATATGGATGAGTTCAAGGAAAAATTGAAAGAGCTTTACGAGGCTCCGGATATTTCCGATATAAGTCCGGTCACCGTGGCTCTGGGCTGGGGTGACTCGGATGAGATCTTTGACCCGGAAGAGGGCGACGGAGACTTCTAAAGATCAAACCAGGGATGAAACCCCGACAGCTGGCAATCAAGTTGCATGATGGCGGCAAGATCATCATGCAAACCACTGCCCCGGAAGAAGTTATCGCTTTTGCTGGGTTGGGGGAATTGTTGGATGTCAAAATCGACTTTTCCACCCGGGGTGCCGATGCCGAAATAATTCCCGCCGATCACCTGACGGCGGGGTGTTTCCTGCTCCGCGACAACGCCTGCCTGAAGGCCGCCTATGCCGCCGACTGGAGCAAGGTTTGGGTGGCGGGTCTCAAGCCGAACCACCGCCGCCCGCACTACTACCACTGTTGCATCTGGCAAACGGCGTTGATGTACGCCGCGATGAATGCATTGTTGCGCGGCGAAAACGCGGTGCTGGTTCATGGCGCGGCGTTGGAAACCGAGCGCGGAGCCGTGTTGATCTTCGGCGAAAGCGGTATGGGCAAGAGCACCGCGGCGACCCGCTGGAAACTCGCCGGGGGAAAATGCGTTTCCGACGACATGTTGCTGTTGGATTTCAGCTCCGCGGGGATTTTCGTGCGCCGGATGCCGACGTGGAGCGCCTGCCGCGAGGGCAAAAATCCCGGCAACTATCCGGCGACCGAGGAGTTGCCCCTGCGGGGAGTCCTGGCGTTGGGGCGGAGCACCAGCGGCAAGGATGAGATCGTCCCGGTGAGTGCGGCACAATACTTCGCCCAATGTTATCGTTCGCTGTTTTACTGGCAGGTGTTTTTCGCCAAGGCGCTCCCCGCGGATAAACAGCGGGTGTTGGCGGATCGGATCAAATTTTTGGCGACGACGGTGGTGGAAAAATTCGCGCCGCGCGCCTTGCTTACCGCGTTGGAAGGTGATCTGGTGCAACTATTTAGGGGGTATCAATGGAACTGAATCCGTTGGTGGTGATGACCGAGCAATTTGACGGCACGGGGTTGGTGTTCAACCCGGAATCCAACTGGGCGATGTCGCTCAATCCGACCGGAGTTTTCCTCTGGAAAAAACTCAAAGCCGGAGCGAGCGAAACGGAATTGATCGCCGCCGTGATTGAACATTACGCGGGCATTGACCAAGCGCAGGCGACCGCGGATGTCCGGGCATTTTTGGAAAAACTGCGCCAACGTGCCTTGCTCAACGGGGAGTGATCCATGCGCCCTGCCAAGGACCCGCGATATAAAATCCCCTGCCTGCTGCTCAAGTTTTTGAGCAGTTGCCTCTACGGCGACGCCACCGCGTTTGGCCGTTCCCTCTCGGCCGCCGAATTCAAACAGCTATTGCGCGAGGGGGAAATTTTCGGCATGCAGGCGTGGCTGTATCGCGGATTGGCGGAGATCCTGCCGCCCAAGCGGCGCGCCCAGTATCAAAACTTTTACCAGTATCTCCACTTTCAGGCGTTCCGGGGTGAAGCGGAGTTGCGGCGGCTCAAGCAAATTCTGACGGAACATCAGTTGCGCTTTGTATTGATCAAAGGCGCCGACCTTGCCTATCGGCTCTACCCGGATGCCGCGTTGCGGCAATTCATCGACTGGGATATCTGGTTCTACCCCGCCGACGACGAGCGCGCCCTGACGGTGCTGGCGGCCGACGGGTGGCGTTTTTCGGAGTTGTATGCGGACCCTAGCGCCAAGGGTTCTCCCCACCACTATGCCCCCTTAAGTCGCGGGGAATACAAGCTGGAATCGCACTTTACGCTGGCGAACTTCCCCAACGTACCCCCGGAAACGCTGTGGGAGCACACCGTGCCGTCGATCCAAGGCAATTCCGAGCGGGTGTTGTCGCCGGAATTGAATTTGCTGATGCTCGTCCGCCACGCCGCCAGTCGCTCCTATTTTCACGCCGATCTGCCCAAGTTGCTGACCGACGCCGCCGTAGTGATGCGCCGCGAAAAGGTCGATTTTGCCCGGCTCAGGGAAATGGCGAAACGCTGGCACTTGCCCTACCCGGGCGATCTCTTGGCGGCATTCCCGGAATTTTTCCCGCCGGAAGCAACTGCCGAGTGGCAGGCGGATCTCGAGGTCGCCGCCCGGTTTCGCAAGATTTTCATGTTGCGGGCGAAGCTGATCGAGCCGCCGACCCATGCGGCGCTGACGGTACAGCGCGCAAAAATCCGCGGCGCCCTCTTCCACAATCTCTGGGAGTATATCCGCAACTGCCGCCCGGACAAAATCCGGCGGGTCTATCGCCTGCCCAAACGCGGAGCTGCGTGGCGACTCTGCGGAGCTTACTTTGACTACTTTTTTACGCGCACTTTCCGGGTTTTGGGCGCCTGGTTCAGCCACGACCGCAAACTGCGCAACTACTCCGCTCTCGTCGAGCAACTGGAAAACCCGAACGATTGACCCCGATCGCCACGGTTTCGACCTCGTTTTGCCTTGACAAACTCCGGCTTCGGGAGTAACTTATAACCGAGTCTTACAACTTGGGAAATTGCGATGAAAAAGGCACACTTTGATCTGTTGCGGGAGTTGGTCGCCCTGCGCCCGATCAGCGCCGATCCGGCGGCGGTCGACCGCGCGCAACTGCGCTTGAAACAATTTCTGGAAGACCACGGCATCATCTGCCGTTTGGAAAAGATCGAAAACCGCCAGTTGCTTTTTGCTTCCACCACCGGCAACCCCACCCCAACCATTCTTTTTAATCCTCACTTGGACGTGGTGCCGGCGACCGACCCCGAGCGCCAATATGAGCTTTACGAGCAGGACGGCAACATCTACGGCCGCGGCGCCGGCGACGACCTCGGCAACGCGATCTGCGTCGCCCAAGCGCTGATCGACTTGAAAGACTCCGGCGTCGACGCCGGGGCGATTTTCACCGGCAACGAGGAAGTCGGCGGCTCGACCACCCTCGGCATGATGGAGTTGGGCTACGGAGCCCAAAAAATGGTTCTCGTCGTCGACGGCAACGCCGGGGCGAACCAGATCATCTACGCCCACAAAGGCGTAGCGGTGCTCAAACTCATCGCTCACGGGCGCACCGGCCACTCCTCGCGCCCGTGGGAATTCGACAACGCGATCGACAAACTCATTGTCGGTTACTCCAAACTCGCGGAAGTTTGGGACAATCCCGATTCGATCGACGACTGGCGCGCGACGATGGCGCCCTGCATCATTTCCGGCGGTCAGGCGGTCAACCAGATCCCCGGCGAAGCCTCGCTGATCCTGAACTTCCGGATCGTCGACAGTGAGGATTTGACCACCCTGCCCCAAAAAGTCCGGGATATAACCGGACTTGAGGTGGAATTCCGGCGCAGCAGTCTGCCGTTTAACGGCGATCGCAACTCGCCGCAACTGCAACTTTTGGCGCAGGTCATCAAAGACCAAACCGGAGTCGCCCCGGAGTTTTCCCGCATGACCGGCGCGACCGACGCCCGGCATTTGCAGGGGCTGGGAGTGCCGGTGGCGGTGATCGGCTGTAACGGTGCCGGCCCCCACTCGGAAAACGAATATCTCTACGCGGATGCGATCGACGAGATGACGCCGATTTTCGTCGAATTCGCCAAGCGGCTGTGATCCCGATTTCAAGCGCCACTAAATAAGGTAAAGACCATGAAAAAATTTCCGCCATTGATCGCCGGATTTCCCCATTTTCTCTACGGGGGCGACTACAACCCCGACCAGTGGTGGCACGACACCCCGAATATCGTCGACGAGGATATGAAATTCGCCCGCGCCGCCGGTTGCAACACCTTTTCGGTCGGCATTTTCAGTTGGGCGGAGTGGGAACCCGAGGAAGGCAAATTCGATTTTTCCCGCCTCGACGCGCTTCTGGATCGTTTGGCGGCGGAAAAGCACCACGTACTGCTCGCCACCCCCAGCGCCTCGTACCCCAACTGGATGGCGCGCCGCTACCCGGAAGTCGTCCGCGTCAACAGCGACGGCAAGCGCACGCCGTTAGGCGGGCGGCAATGCCATTGTTGGCGTTCGCCGATCTACCGGGAAAAAGTTGCGCTCATCAACTCCAAACTTGCCGAACGCTACGGCAAGCATCCGGCGCTCGTCGGGTGGCACATTTCCAACGAATACTACGGCGCTTGCTATTGCGACTACTGCAAAGCGGCGTTCCGCCAGTGGCTCAAGGCGCGCTACGGCACGCTGGAAGCCTTAAACAGCGCCTGGTGGGCGCACTTTTGGAGCCACGCCTATTCCGACTGGGACGAGATTGAACCGGGCTTGGTCTGCATGGATGGCTTGGCGCTCGACTGGTTCCGCTTCACCACCGAGCAGGTCTGCGACTTCATCCGCCACGAAGTAGCGGCGGTGCGCAAACACTCCGATCTTCCCGCCACTACCAATATGATGGGTTACAACCCCCATTTGGACTATTGGCGGATCGCGGAAGTCTGCGATTTCATCGCCGACGACCGTTACCCGGGGTGGCTGGAGGTGAAAGACTTTCCCGGTACGGCTGCCAACACCGCCTTTTGCCACGATATGCACCGGGCGATGAAAAAGCGCCCGTGGTTGCTTATGGAGTCCACCCCGAGCAACACCAACTGGCAGCCCTATTACCGGCTCAAACGCCCGGGCTTGCTCCGCGCCGAGGAGTTGCTCGCGGTTGCCCACGGCGCCGACGGCGTGATGTATTTCCAGTTTCGCAAAGGTCGCGGCGGCTCGGAAAAGATGCACGGCGCGATCGTCGATCACGCCCGTTCGACCGAAACGCGGGTATTCCGCGAATTGGCGGAAGTCGGCGAGACCTTGAAAAAGCTCCAACCCGTGCTCGGCACCGGCACCGTGCCGGAAGCGGCGGTGATCTTCGATTGGGAAGTGATGACCGCGCTCAACGTAAGCGGCGGCCCCTCGCACGAGAGCAAACGCGTTATGGATACGGTGCTCGCCCACTACCGGGCGCTCTGGGAACTCAACATCCCGACCGACGTGATCGAGAGCCGGGCGGACTTTTCCGGCTATAAGCTGATCGTCGCGCCGATGCTCTATGCGCTGCTGCCCGGCGTGGCGGAACGCATCCGGGAATTTGTGCGCGCCGGCGGCGTCTGGGTATCGACCTATCTATCCGGCTACGTCAACGCGAGCAACCTCTGCTGGCTCGACGGCTTCCCCGGCGACGGTCTGCGGGAAGTTTTCGGCTTGTGGAGCGAGGAACTCGACGGCTTGACGGCGGAAGACACCCAGCATCTTGCCCCCTGCCCCGGCAACGCGTTGAATTGGCAAGGGCAGGCGGAAGTCCGGGATTTCGCCGAGCGGATCCACCCCGAGGGGGCGGAAGTCCTCGGCGTTTACGGCGAAGATTTCTACGCCGGCGAGGCGGCACTCACGGTCAACGCTTTCGGCGCGGGCTTCGCCTACTATCAGGCGGCGCGGTGCGACGGAAAGTTTTTGCACGACTTCTACGCGCTCGTCGCGGCGAAACACGGCGTCAAGTCTTTGCTTGCCACACCGCCGGGGGTCCACGTGATGCTCCGCGAGGGGGACGGGGAAAAGTATCTCTTTTTCTTCAACTTCCAAACGCAGGAAGCGCGTTTCCCACTGGGCGACATTGTCGGCAAGGAAATGGTGACCGGCGAGCGCATCCACACCGAAATGACGCTCCCCGCCTTCGGTTCGTCGGTGGTCAAGCTCGACTGACAGGTGTAGCTGATCCCCCCGCCGAAGCCGCTTACGGGGGCAGTTGAACGGTGGCTCAACACCAAGCGACAGGCTTCTCACCGTCAACCGGACCGTTAATATAGACCGCCAACACCAAAAGTCAAGCAGCCGCACCAAAAAAATTCAATTTTCGCGTCAATGCCGCTGCACGGTTTTGAAATCCAAGCCGAAGCGGGCGAGATATTTACTCAACCGATCGGAGTCGTTGGCGCTTTTCTTGCTCTGCCGCGACACGGCAAAGAGCGTCTTGCCCGCCTCGGCGAGAGTCCGGCTCGCCCGGCAGACCGCGATAACTTCGCGCAGTTGGGCGAGGTCAAAACGGTCGAACCGCTCATCCGGATTTTCGCCCAAAAGTTCGACCAACTCCGCGCCGGTTTCCTCGGGCGCTGGGCGGTGGCGGGCGATCTCCGCCTGTACCGTCGCCAAGTCGATCCTGCCGCCGCTGGAAAGCGTCGCCATGCGCACCACCATCGCGTTGAGGTCGCGGAAATTCCCCTGCCAACGGTTGGCGGGCGAGAGGGCGAAATCGAGAAACGCCCGCTTCGCCTCGGCGTTGAAAGTTATGTGTTTGCCGCTTTTTTGAGCAAAGCCTTTGAGTTCGTACTCCAAGTTGGGCTCGATATCCTCGCGCCGATCCGCCAGCCCCGGCAACCGGAAGTGCCACAGATCGATCCGGGCGAGCAGATCGTCGCGGAAGCGCCCCGCCGCCACCGAACTCCCGAGGTCGCGGTTGGTGCCGCAAATCAGCTGAAATGAACTGGATTCGGCGCTATCCGCCCCCAGCGGGCGAAAGGTCTTTTCCTCGATCGCCTGCAACAACATTGCCTGCTCGTCCAAACCCAACTCGCCGACCTCATCCAAAAAGAGCATCCCGCCGTCGGCGGTTTTCAACAAGCCCGGGCGGTCGGAAACGGCGCCGGTAAAGGCGCCCCGCTTATGCCCAAACAGCACGCTCATCGCCGAATCGCCGCGCAAAGTGGCGCAGTTGATGGCGACGAATTCCCCCTTGATCTGGTTGTTGGCGCGCTTGAGTTCATAGATCCGCCGGGCGAGTTGCGACTTGCCCGCCCCGGTGGGCCCGGTGAGCAAAATCGGCTCCTGCGAGCGGATCGCCACCCGCTCAATGGTCTCGATCAACGTGTTGAATTCCGGATTGCGGGTCGCGATACCCGATTTCAAAAAGGTGAGATCGTCGGTGCGCTCCTCTTCAAAGCGTTTGGCGAGTTGATCGTAGCGCGAAAGATCAAGGTCGATAAGATTGTAAGTGCCTCGGGCGTCGCCACGCTTGCTCGGCTGGGTCTGCACCAACACTCCGGGCAAGTGATGCGACTCGTTGAGCAAAAAGAGACAGATCTGGGCGACGTGCGACCCGGTGGTGATGTGGATATAGTAGTCGTTTTTCTCGTCGGCGGAAAAATTTTTCGCCTTGCTGAATTCGTACAGCCGCGAATAAACTTCCTCAAAATCCCACGGATCGACGAAAGGTACGACTTCCGGGATGACTTCCGTACCCGGCGACGCGGTGCGGATATCCTCCGCCACTTCCTCCATAAGCGAAGTGAATTCCGGTTGATAGAGCAAATAATAGCGGTCGAAATGAATGTCTTTTTGCATCGCCAGCGCGACGCTCGGTCGCCAAATGCCCCAACGCCCGGTGCCCCGCCCATGGGAATCGAGCCGGCACCCCAACAGCGACATCAACACTCGCATATTCTATCCTTTCGTATAAACATTTATAATATAATCTAACATTTGCCCGGATATTTTGCAAGCGTCTTGGGAAAAAAAATTGCGATAAAAAAATTTTTCAAAAAAGTTTTCCTACGGAAAAATCCTCAAACGGCAAAAATTTTTCACTTTTTTCACCACGGTTGGCACGCACTTTGCTAAAACAAGGGTGTCGGACGACCAAACGCTCGACGGGCTGATTGAAAATCGAATATTTGCGAGGTGCTGCCATGGATTCAACAGTCGGCCGCCCCTTTTGCCGAATAGGGGCTTATCGGTCTTTTCGGAAAGCGCCGCAATATCGCCGCAAGGCGAGTGCTTGACGCGCCGAGTTTGCCATGGTATATCCGGCAGAAACACTCCTCGCATATTTATTTTAGTATGAGGTGCTGGTCACGGTTTCAACGATCAGAATGCACCATGCCGAATGTGTACAAGGAGTAATTGTCCTTTATAAATATGGTGACGAAGGACCATAACTTAATACGTTGATGACACCCTGTTTTCGCTCTGTGAGTGTAATTCGAGCGGGTTCGGATGCCCCCACAGCTACTTGTGAGGGGGAACGGGGGTTATGGCTAGAGAGTTTCGGCGCCGACTGGATGTCGTAAATCTCCCGTCCTATGGCTCTGCAGATCTTTTGACGTAAAAAGGTGGGCCATTGGGTCCGTGATCGCAATTCCTCATGCTTTGAATTTTGTACGAGGTGTCTGGATTTTGTTTCAACGCACCAAATGGCACTAAAAGCGGATCGTTTTTCGCCCGTCCTTTTCTAATTGGCTGAAAGCGCGAGCGAGGCGATCTACGGGCAAGGGGCTCCCCCGCGTTCGTTTGAAAGACGAAAAAGGTCTTCCCTACCCCGACATGGTGTCGCAAAGACCTGTCCGACGGCCAGAATGCGATGTGTGACATAAAACTATGGCCAACAAGCAAAATCTTCTTATTTCTCGTACGCCCTTTTCCGGAGTGCCCGGAAATGCGTTCAACTATCTTGCAGAAGTCAGTTAAACTTCGTCGCAGCATTTCACTTTATTCTCCGGATACTTTAATCATTTATTGCCCAACATTTGGGCTGAAAGGAGTTTTATATGAAAGAATTGAAAAAAAATCTCGGTGTGATCAGCACTTACAGCGGCGCCGATACCACTAATGCCGAAAACTTTCCGGCATGGAGCATGAGCGACACGGTCCGGCTGGAGCAACTGGCGATGACCGGTACGCTCGGCAGCAGTTTTTACGCTTCCGCCAAAAATTTGGCTGGCGATGCGCTCAAACTTTTGGAGCGCGCCGATGCCGCCGCACTCGCCAAAGCGATCGTCCACGGCCGGCAGGAAGGCTTCATCCGCGCATTTCCGATCCTCGGTCTGGCGAAGCTGTCGGAAAAATCCCCGGAATTATTTCAACAGGTTTTTGATCAGGTGATTTTGACCGGTAACGATCTCGGCGATTTTATCGACATCGTGCGGCATCAGCGGGGTTTCGGCAGGTCGATCAAACGAGCAATTTCTCGTTGGCTGGCGACCAAAACGACGCCCTACTACGCGATGAAGTACCGCAAAGACCTTGCCGATGCGATCCGCATCAGCCGTTGCCGGTGCACGGAGCCGATCTACGCTTATATCCTCAACGCCTACAACAACGTCAAGGGTATGAATGCCACCAAGCTGGAAGCAGCATATCAAGGCTGCCCGGAGCTGGCGGCGCGGCGCCAATTCATCGAACTTGTCGAAGCCAAGCGAACCGCCGAAGCGGCGAAATTGCTCTACGACGCGAAACTCGATGTGGACAGCCTGACCGCCTACTACGATCGTTTTGATGAAAAAATTTGGACTGCCGTTGCCCGGCGCACGCCGGTGATGAAATTTTTGAAGTATCTGGCAAAATTCGCTCGCGAGGGCGTCGATCTGGATAAGATCGTTTCCGAAAAGATCTCGGTCGATGCGCTGAAACGCGCCAAGGTTTTTCCCTTCCGGCTCTACACGGCATATCGGGCTTACCTTGATGCACTGCCGACGAACGCGAAAAAATTTGAAAACTCTCCGTTCGCCCAGGCGTTCGGCGAACCGGCTCCGATGTTTCCGGTACTCTCTACCGCGGACACGCTGACCAAAGTGCTCGATGATTATGTTACCAGCTACGATTGGGAAGATTTTGCCCGCTTCAGCTGGGTGATCGCGCCAGATATGTCCGGCTCGATGAGCGCACCGATCGGCGGAAGCAGAAGCTTGACGTTTTCAACGGTCGCGGCGATGTTCACGGCGTTTTTCAACAAAGCGCCGATCCAGGCGATGATTCTGCCGTGGAACACTTCCGTGCTTAATTACCATGTATCCAGTTGGGACAGCGTGATCACGCAGATGAAAGCGATCACCGACCACGTCGGCGGCGGCACTTACATGGAAGTAGCGATACTCGACATGATGTCGCGGCAAATCAAAGCTGATTACTCGGTTTTCATCACTGACAGCGAGGAATACGGCTCCGGCTGGTTCGCCGCGTGGAAAAAGTATCGTCGGCATGTTCCCAACGCGCAGGCTTTCGTGATCCGGCTGGATTCCTACGGGACAAGCCCGATCCCGGAAGATCAGGCGGCGAAGTACGGCGTCTGGCAGATTTTCGGGTGGAACGACAGCGTGATCGAATTCATGCGTTATATCATCAGGGAAAGGAAGTAAACATCATCGGGGTAGCTCAACGGTAGAGCTGCGAGCCACTTCGCCCAGTCGCGGCGGCGTATGGGATAAGCGATCGTCCGCGCAGATATTTGAAGCATCCGTTTCTTCGGAAGCGCTCCAAAACAGGCGAAATTCGCGTGCCGCGGGTTCGACTCCCGCCCCCGATGCCCGCTTTTGAATTTGTTGCCCGGTAGCACAGTGGTAGTTGCGGATGACTGTTAATCATCTTGTCGCTGGTTCGATCCCAGCCCGGGCAGCCACTGTTTCAACGGTGAAAAACATCGGCAATGAACTAAAGAAGGAGGAAAAAAATGAAAAAATTGACGATTGCAGTTTTGGCGGCGGCGACAATGTTGCTGGTAAATGGTTGCGTGTGTGACGGCACGGAAATGAGTTTCCGCGAAATCGACCGCAAATATGCCGATTCGGCGTGGACTGCGGCGGCGACGTTCATCCCGATTTTGGGCCCGCTGTTTATCGGCGTGCCGCTGATAATTCATAAAAATTCGGATTATTACCGCGTACTGCTCCGGCAGCCGGAATCCGAAGCGTTTGAGGTGTTGCGTTACCAATATCGTAGCAATATCATGTACTATCCGCGAGAATTATGGCGCTAAAAAAAGTAAACAAGGGAACCTTTTATGACTCGAAATCGAGCCTTCCGCCGATGGCAGGAAAAGGTGGCAAAACAAAAAACCCTCCGCCTTTATCTGCAGTTGGATATGGATAAACCGCCTCTCGCTTTGCCCGAGGCGGAATATCGGCAAAAATGGGTCGGCATGATGACGCATTGTCATCGCTCGCCGTGTTCATGCTTTATGTGCGGCAACCCCCGGCAGGGCAACGGCGATCTGACTCTCGCCGAAAAGCGGTCATGGCAAAGATTTCGAGAAGCAATCCGGGAAGAAAAAATTTCTATTTGAAGTTATATTAAATAATTGTTAACATAAAGGAAAAAACAAAATGATTTGGGTAAAGACCGAAGATGCGGCGCTTCCCATCAAGAGTTGGTGCGCGGATGTTGAATCCGGAGCGCTGGTGCAAGCACAAAATCTCGCCCGGCATCCGGCGCTGGCGCACCATGTGGCGCTGATGCCGGACTGCCATTGCGGCTACGGCATGCCGATCGGCGGGGTGATCGCGGTCAAAAACGCGGTGATCCCCAGCGCGGTCGGGGTGGATATCGGTTGCGGCATGATCGCCACCGAGACCGATCTCCCGGCGGAAAAACTCGCGGAAATGCCGTTTCGCCGCGCCATCCAGACCCGGCTCAAGGACGTGATCCCGGTCGGCGAAGGCGTGTATCACCAACAGGCGCAGGAATGGGACGGCTTCGAGGAGTATCTTGACCAAAACGGCTTGCCGAGCTTCGTCAAAACGCTCGATCGCCACAACCTCGGCACGCTCGGCGGCGGCAACCACTTCATCGAGATCCAAAAGTCGGATGCGGGCAAAGTCTGGCTGATGATCCACTCCGGCAGCCGCAACCTCGGCAAGCGGGTGGAGGAATTCTACCACCAGTGCGCCGCCAAACTCAATGCCGCGTACTTCGTGAAGCTCCCCGATCCCGATCTCGCCTTTCTGCCGATCAGCGAGCCCGCCGGGCACAACTACTTCCGCGACATGAATTTCGCGCTGCGTTACGCCCGCGAGAACCGGCGGCGAATGATGGAAAATATGAAGTCCGTACTGGCGGAATTCCTGCCGGAAGTCAATTTCCTGCGGACGATCGACATCCACCACAACTACGCGGTTTTCGAGAAGCATTTCGGCGAAAACTTCTGCATCCACCGCAAGGGGGCGACCAGCGCCAAGCTCGACGAGATCGGCATCATTCCCGGTTCGATGGGTACGGCAAGCTACATCGTGCTCGGGCTCGGCAATCCGGACTCCTTCATGAGCTGTTCGCACGGCGCGGGGCGGGCGATGAGCCGCACCGCCGCCTGCTGCAACCTCACGGTCGAAGAGTGCGACCGCGCCATGGATGGCATCGTCTGCGAAAGGTGGAAAAAGTGCAAGCGTTACGGCAGCGCCAAGGGCCTCGTCGACCTCTCCGAGGCGCCGCAAGCGTACAAGCCGATCGACCAAGTCATCGCGGCAGAAAGCGATCTGATCGAGGTGCAGGTGAAACTTACTCCCCTCGCCTCGCTCAAGGGTTGAAAATTTTTGCGGATTGCGTGCATCGGGACATCCAATTCCGTCACGGGCGTTGTCCCGGGGCACGAAAATTCCCCTTTTAACGCGCTTTTCAGCGTTCGGGGCGGAAGACGGATTTGATCGCCCGCAGCGAGGCGTCGCCGATCGTCTTATCCGGCACCAGATAACACCCATCGGTATATTCGTTCCACGCGTTGATCAAGACCACTCCCGGTTGGGCGGGGTCGTTTTCCGCGTGGAGCTTGGCGTCCGCCAACAGCGCTTGGAAAATTTCCGGAGTATTGTTGCGCACGATGCCGACGTAGGGGTAATTATTCGCCCGCCACGGGAAAGGCTCGTCGTTGCGGCACCGCCCCGAGCAGTCCCAGCCGCGGGTCACCGTCGGCAGGAAAAGCAACTCGCTGCCCGCGAAATCTTTCCAAAACTTGCGGTGCATATCCGCCACTAACTGATACTCAAAAAGCTGATCGCCGCGATTGAAGCGCTCTTTGTAATCGGGCAGATCGTGGCAGGTTATGTTGTAGGCGGAGCAGGAGCAAAATCCCGCCGCCTTGAAAATCGGCACGTTCGCCGGGCGAACCTGCATCGCATTCCAGTGGATCGTCGGCAATCCCTTGGCGACAGCTTGCGCATCGGCTTCGGCAAAGAGCGCCTTCACCTTTTCCGGCCCCGGCGTTTTTCGCTTCAGCTATTTTTCACTAAGCGCATCGCGCAAAAAGGCGAAGCCGATTTCCCGAAGCCGGGAAATTTTTTCGTTGATCGCCGTAAACTCCGGAGCATCGACGCTCCAAAGTTCCCCCTGCAACGCGTTTTGCGCCGACGGGAAATACTCCGCCAACGTGTCAAAGCGGGCATCGTGATCGTTTTTGCGCACCACCGACGGCGGCGTGCCAAACAGCAACGCAAAGAGCGTACCGTGAAACGAATCGGTGATCATCGCCCGGGCGTTGTCAATGAGCGTGAGCCACTGCGGGATCGTGGGATAAACGATTTTTGCCGACTCGGAGACCGCTTCGGGGAAAGTTGAATTTTGCGAACAGATCACCACCAGCTCACAACCCAAATCCCGCACCCGGCGGCAAACTTCCGCCCACGGGAAGTTTTTGCCGGAAACCAAGTAGATCAAATAGTAGGGTTTTTCCGGCAGAAGCTTCGGATCGTGAAACTTATTCCGATAGTGGTCCGCATCCAACAGGACGACCGGATCCGGCACCAGCACGGCATCGTTTGCCCCGGCGCGCCGACACTGCTCCAACGCTTCGATCTCCCGCACGGAAACGGCAGAAAAGCGGCGGAGTTGGGCGGCCATGTCGCGCAAATACTCGGCGTCGAAACGCGCTTTGGATCCGACGCTGGCGGCATAGCTTATCCGCCGTGCCTCCGCCGGGCCGAAATCCAAAAAGTATGACGCGGACGGGTGTTTCGAGCTCCACACCTGATCAGAGCCGGTGATGAGCGCATCCGCCGGGAAATCGGCGCGCAACAAATCCCGGTGCGTATGAAAGACCGCTTCCGTCGTCCGCATATACCGGGCAATAAATCCGGTAAAATCCCGCGGGTGGAGTTTTTCCTCACGCAGTTCGGCGCGGTGGTCCAAATAAGCATTGAGCGCCCGGATCGGCGACTTGTACCATTTGCGCAGGCGATTGTGCAACTTAAAACTCGCTCTGATAAGCGTGGCTTCATGCGACAACGAATTGACCGCCGTCTGCAACGCGTAGGCTTGCAAAAGCGCACCGTAGTTGGTCAGTGAGCCAAAGTGAGTGATGTTGAAGACTCGCATAACTTCTACCCTCGTTTATCGGTCCCCTGCCCCAGGTCTTGTACTACTCGGCGTCGGAAATGACTTTGCCGGGATTGAGGATATTTTGCGGGTCGAAAACCGCCTTGATCCCCGCCATCAGGCGACTTTCCGCCGGCGTGGATACGGCGGCGAGATAAGGCTTTTTCGCGTAGCCGATCCCGTGTTCGCCGCTAACCTTGCCGCCGAGCTCCGCCGCCTTGGCATAGAGTTCGTCGAAAACCGCGCCCAGTTTGGCGCGCCAGGCACTTTCATCGAGATCGTCGCGCAAAATGTAAATGTGCAAATTGCCGTCGCCGGCGTGCCCGAAAGAGCGCAACCGGATGCCGTGTTTCTGCTGCAACGCGTGAGAGAACAAAACGAATTCGGCGACATGCTTGCGCGGCACGACCACGTCGCACTCATCCATTTCGCTGGTCGAAGCCTTGATCGCTTCGAGGAAAGCGCCGCGCGCCGCCCAGATCGACTCGTTGCGTTCAAGCGTATTGGAAATGAATACGTCGAGCGCCCCGGCTTGCAGACAAATTTCCGCCGCCGCGTGCCACGCGAGTTCCACCTCTTCCTTGCCGGCGCCGTCGTAGGTGAGCAGCAAATAGGCGTCCGCGCTGTTGTCGGGGAACTTGCGCGCCAGAAACTCCTCGGCGGCGAGGATCACTTCGCGTTCCATAAATTCCACCGCGGTCGGCGTGGAACTCGCCCGGATGATCTGCGGCACCGTGCGGATCGCCGAGGGCAAGTCCGGAAACGGCACCAGGAGACTGATTTTATGCTTCGGCAACGGCAACAGCCGCAAGGTAGCTTTGGTGACGACGCCGAGCGTGCCTTCCGAACCGACCAGCAGATCCTTGAGCGCGTAGCCGGAACTGTTTTTGACCACTTTGCCGCCGAGTTCAATGATCTCACCATTGGCGAGCACGACTTCAAGTCCGCGCACGTAATCGCGGGTAACGCCATATTTTACCGCGCGCATGCCGCCGGCATTGGTGCTGATGTTGCCGCCGATCGTCGCGGTCTTTTCGCCCGGATCGGGCGGGTAAAAGAGCCCCGCCGGCTCGACATATTTCGCCACATCCATCAGCAGTACGCCCGGTTCGAGCGTGAGGGTCATATTTTCCTCATCCAACTCCAAAAAATGGTTCATCTTGGATAGGTCGAGCATGATCCCGCCGCAAAGCGCGACCGAGCCGCCGACCAATCCGGTGCCCGCGCCGCGCGGAGTTACCGGCAAATTGCGCGAGGCAGCATAGCGCAGGACTTGGGAAACTTCCGCCGCGGAAGTCGCCTGCACCAACACGTCGGGGAACTTCCGGATGCCGGAAAGTTCATCGTGACTGTAGTCTTCGCCGATCCGGTCGCGGGGGATCACCCGCTCCGCGCCGCAAATTTCCTGCAACGCCCGCAAGTCGTCATCAGTAAAAGTATTGTAGGTCGTTTTCAAGATTTATTCCTCCCCGCGAGACGCTTTGATCCTGGCGATGAGTTCCGGGATGATCCGGTAGAGATCGCCGCAAATGCCGATGTGCGCGATGTTGAATATCGGCGCTTCGGGATCACGGTTGATCGCAATGATCTTTTCCGCGCCGTTCATCCCGGCGACGAACTGGATCGCGCCGGATACGCCGCAGGTGATGATGAGTTTCGGCTTGACCGTCCGGCCGGAAAGTCCGATCTGACAGCGGGCGGGAGTCCAACCGGCTTCGACCAGTGCGCGGGTGCTGGCGAGTTTGCCGTCGAGCAAATCGGCGAGTTCCTGCAGCATGGCGAGGTCCTCGGGCTTCTTTATCCCGCGCCCGGCGGCGACGATGACTTCGGCGTCTTCGATACCCTGCAGTTTTTCCTTGGCTTCCGCGTGGAGTATTTCGATGCCGGAAACGAGTTTTTCCGCCGGCAGTTTGGCATTGATGATCTCCGCCGTCGGCGCGGAGATGCGGGGCGGAATGGAAAATATCTTGTAGCGCACCGTGGCAAACTGCGGCCGGTGGCGCGGAGTATTGATGTGCGCCATAATGTTGCCGCCGTAGGCGGGGCGGATCTGGTCCAAATCGGTCGAGGCGGAAATGTCAAGTTTGGTGCAGTCCGCGGTCAACCCGGTGCGGAAACGCGCCGCCAGTCGGGGCGCAAGCGAGCGCCCGGCGGGAGTGCCGCCGACCAACACGGCAGTCGGCTTGACCCGCCGGATGAAGTCTTCCGCCGCCGCCGTATAAGGCTCGATGCGGAAATAGCGGAATTCCGCCTGATCGTAAACGTGGACGACGTCGGCGCCATACTCGGCAAGCCGATTCGCCAGCGGAGAAACTTCGGCGCCGATCAACAGGGCATAGACCCGCTGATCGATCTTGGCGGCGAGTTCCTGCGCCTTGCCGAGCAATTCAAAAGTCACCGGGTGGATCGCCCCCGCCTCGACTTCGGCGATGACCGCGATGCCGCTCCAAGCGGATTTATCGATCTCGGCGACCGCTTCCTCGACCAGTTCAAATACCCCGTTGCCGCGCTTGATGCAGTTGCGGCACATCCGGCAAGCGGAGTTGATCGACAACTTGTCGTCGACGATCTCGATCGCCCCAAAGGGGCAAAGCGCCATAAGCGCTTGCACATCGGCGGCTTTTTCCTGATGAATGATGATATTCGGCATGGTTCACCCGAGTTTCTGCAAAAATTTGTGATCGGCGAGGAAATGGTAGAGGCGATCGCTCAATTCCTCGCCGGAGCCTTCCCACTTTTCCTGCTGATTGCTCTTTTCCGGCGGAAAGATGCGCTTGACCTGCGTCGGCGAACCATTGAGTCCGTAGTGCGCGGCATTTTGATCGGCAAGGTCGGCGAGCGTCAGCACCTTGATCTCGCGGTCGGCGGTGGCGCACATAAGTTTGTAAGAGGGCAACCGCGGCTCGAAAATATCCTTTTCCACGGTGATAAGACACGGGAGCGCGATCCTGGCGGTCAACCGTTGCAACGGCATATCCTGCGTGACGGTAAGCGTTGTGGCGTCGGCAGCGTGGATCTGGCAAACGTTGGTGACGTGAGGAATGCCGAGCGCTTCGGCGAGTTCCGCCCCCACCTGCGCGGTATCGCCGTCGGTGGTCTGCTTGCCGCAAATGATGAGGTCATAAGGACCCGCCGCCCGGACTCCTTGCGACAGCGTATAAGAAGTCGCCAACACGTCCGCGCCGCCAAATTTGCGGTCGGAAAGCAAAAAACCGCGATCCGCCCCCATCATAAAGGCTTCGCGGATGACCGCCTGCGCCTGCGGCGGCCCCATGGAAACGACGGTGATCTCGCCGCCGTATTGTTGTTTCAACCGCAACGCCGTTTCGAGGGCGTAGAGGTCGAAAGGATTCATCTTGGATTCCACGCCGTCGCGCTTCAGCACGCCGGTTTGGGGGTCGATCTCGACCTGCGACGTGCCGGGGACCTGCTTGATGCAGACCGTGATTCTCATGTTTCTCCCATTCCGCGCGGACAACGACTGCCTGCGGCATCCGACTTCATAATATTAAATTTACTATAACGCATGGTTTCTTTAAAAGCAAGGGTCGCGTATGGGCCGATGCCGATTGCGGGCATATTTTTCATAAAACCTCGAAGCACTCAAGTCAATCCGGCTCTCCACCTGATGAGCAGCCACTGCTCACCGCAGCCATTCGCCTGCATTCGGTCTTCGTGAAGACGATTCGACGGCGTCGTCTTGAAAAACACGGGTGAAGACGTTATGTTAGAGCCGGAATTGAAGTCAAAACGCTTCATACGGAGGCCGCGGCCGCGTGCGGCGCGGATTTTTTTACCGCCGTCATGAAGCGACGGGAGGTTCGGGATCATGAAAATCGCTGCCGCGACTGCCGATTTCAGGAAATATGTCGCCCGTGACGA
>JAZTWK010000015.1:0-10533 GCA_045635865.1 Victivallaceae bacterium | reverse complement strand
CCGCACCGGCAACCGCTTGAGCATCGCCAGATCGGGGTCCTGGGTCAAAAGTTTGTTTTCGACCAGGACTTTGTGGTAGATCGAATTCGGCTCCAGCGGGCGGGAGATCATCCACGACACCGCGGAAACGATCATCAGCGGCACCAGAAGCGTGTAGCCGCCGCACACTTCGGCGATCAAAAAGATCCCGGTGAGCGGGGCGCGCATCACCGTCGTAAAAACTCCGCACATACCGACCACGAGGAAGTTCGCCTCGTTGAGCTGAAAATAACCGCTGAGGTTGACCAGTCGGGCAAAGGCGAAGCCGGTGAAAGCGCCGATAAACATCGTCGGCGCAAAAATTCCGCCGTCGCCGCCGGATTCCACGGTGAGCACCGAGGCGACGCTCTTGAGCAGGATCGCCGCCGCCACCAGAAGCACCAGCACCGCACTTTCCGGCAGGATGCTCCGCAACAGCGGCGCCGCTTCCGCCAAAGACTCCGGATTGCCGCGGAAAACTTCCGCGATGAACCAGTAGCCCTGCCCCCGCAACACCGGAAAGAGCGTCAGCACCAGACAGAGCACCGCGCCGCCGATCGCCAATCGGCTCCACAGGTTGGGCAGGCGGCGCTTCAAGTAGCGATTGAGCGTGTAGCAGGAACGGATGACATAGACGCCGATCAGCGCGCAAATGCCGCCGAGCACCAGATAAAAGGGGATCGCCTCCGGCTGCCAACTGCCGATCACCTTGAGCATGCTGACGCTGGCGTCGGGCACGATCACCCGCGACACGACGGCGGCGGTGGCGCTCGCCATCAGCATCGGCACCAGTGCTCCGACGCTGAATTCCGGCAACAGCACCTCGACGGCAAAGAGTACGCCGCCGACCGGACTGTTGAATATCGCGGAGATCGCCGAAGCCGCGCCGCAACCGACCAACAAGATCCGGTACTGCCGGGCGACTCGGAAAAAGGAGCCCGCCACCGAACCGAGCGCCGAGCCGGATAAGACACTCGGCGCCTCCAAACCGGCGGAACCACCCAACCCCACCGCCAACGCGCTGGAAAACAAGTGGGTGAAAATATCCCGGAACTGCCCGGCGTTTTTGTGGCGATCCAGCGCCAACACCAACGGGCTGAGGCTCTTGGCATAGCGCGGTCCGCCGAAAAAGCGTTGGATCAGATAGGAAAGCAATATCCCGACAAAGGGAACGAAGATCACCACCCCCAGCCACGCGGATCGGCCGTTCCAAAGTTCCGGCGAGGAGTCGATTTTTATTCCCCATTGGGTGAGATACTCCACCAGCGTGTGCAACAACGCCGCCGCCAACGCCGCCCCGATGCCGATGAGCACCGACAGCGCCAGCAACGCCGGGCGGATACCGAATCGGCCGTAGGCGCCAAAGGGCGAAAACATCCGCCGCCGCAGTTTTACCAACCAGTGAAGCATAGCCAATTAAAGTAAAACACCGGGCGGAAGATCAACACTTCCACCCGGTGGGGTTCAACAACTCGATCAGTTGAGTTTCAAACCGGCGAGCGACTCGTCGTTGAAAATCTCGTTGCCGTCGACGATATCTTCGCCCGGCTTGAGCGCCGCGGTGTATTCCGCTTCCGCCGCCTTGAGGTCGGCTTCGGAGAAATCTTCGCTGAGCGCCTTGATCGAGAGACCGATCCGCCGTTCGTCGGTATCGACTTTGATGACGCGCGCTTCGACTTCGTCGCCGATCTTGAGCACGTCTTTGACCTTTTCGACCCGATCCTTGCTCAACTGCGAGATGTGGATGAGACCGTCGATCTTGTTGCTCAATTCCACGAAAGCGCCGAACTGGGCGATCTTGGAAACTTTGCCCTTGACCACGTCGCCGACCTTGTAGAGCTGATCGATGTTCGACCACGGATCGTCCTCGGCCTGCTTCATGCCGAGCGAAATGCGCTGCTGTTCCGGATTGATCTCAAGGATGACGACCTCGACTTCCTGACCCGGCTTGAGCAGTTCGTTGGGATTGTTGATCTTGCGGGTCCAGCTCATGTCGGAAACGTGGATCATGCCGTCGATATCGTTTTCGATCTCGACGAAAGCGCCGTAGTTGGTCATATTGCGGACCTTGCCGACGATCTTCTTGCCGACCGGATACTTCTCGGCGAGCACTTCCCACGGATTGCGCTCATTCTGACGCAGACCGAGGGAGATCTTGCGGCTGTCTTTGTCGATATCCAGCACGACCGCGTCGACTTCCTGACCGTCGGTCAAGACGTCGCTCGCCTTGTTGATGCGCTTGGTCCAGCTCATTTCAGAAACGTGGATCAGACCCTCGACGCCGGTTTCGATTTCCACGAAAGCGCCGTAAGGCATGAGGTTGACCACGCGGCCGTGGACATGGCTGCCCTTGGGATATTTTTCCACCACCGCATCCCACGGATTGGCGGTTTTCTGCTTGAGGCCGAGCGAAACGCGGCCTTTTTCCTTGTCGATGCCGATGACCATGACGTCGAGTTCCTGACCGACGGAAAGGACTTCCGACGGATGGGAGATGCGACCCCAGGAAATATCGGTGATGTGGAGCAGACCGTCGACGCCGCCCAAATCGATGAAAGCGCCGAAGTCGGTGATATTTTTGACCACGCCGTGGCGGGTATCGCCGACCGCCATATCTTCGAGCAGCTTGGCGCGCTGTTCGCGGAGCGACTCGGCGAGGAGTTCGCGGCGGGAAACGACGATGTTGTGGCGATCAATGTTGATCTTGATGATCTTGACGTCAAATTCTTTGCCGAGATAGTCGTCCATGTTGCGGACGGCGCCGATATCCAGCTGCGAACCGGGCAGGAAGGCGGGGAAGCCCTCAACGTTGACCATGATGCCGCCCTTGACGCGCTTATCCATATAGCCCTTGACGACCTGGCCCTCGCCATACTCGGTGGTGATCTTGTTCCACGCCTTGATCGAGAGCGCCTTGGTGTAGCTCAGGGTCGGGACGTTCTGACGGTTTTCGATTTCCTCGAGATAGAATTCATACTCGTCGCCGACGTTGACTTCGTCGTACTTGATGAACTCGCTGGCGGGCACGAAGCCCTCGGCTTTGAAACCGATATCCACCTGGACCCCGTCGGGACGCTTGGCAGTGATTTTGCCCTTGACGATCTCGCCCTTGTTGAAGGAGCGGGTGACGGTGCCTTCGCCGAGCAGTTCGCCCATGGAAGCGGGCATGTCGGAGAAGTCGAGGAACGCGGTTTCGATTTTTTGGTCTTGCATGTTGTTTTACTTTTTTTGGGTTAAGACTTTTAAACTACCCGTCCACCCCGGCACCGTGCCGGAGTCGACCGAACAAAGTCTTAATATACAACCGTTTATTACTAAAGTCAATCCCCGCAACGAAAAACCGCGAAAAAACATTTGCACAAATCCGGTTCCGGGTTTATAGTATAGCCGACGTTTTTCGTGGATCCGTAGCTCAGTCGGTTAGAGCAGGTGACTCATAATCTCCTGGTCGTGGGTTCAAGTCCCGCCGGATCCACCATCTCCCTTTCCCGCCGAGTAGCCAAGGAGTCAAAAATGCGCCGCTTCGTCCAATTTTTCGTCCTGTTTTTATCTCTCGCAACCATTGGCGCGGAAATTTCCGTCGACTTTTCCGTCCCGGCGGGGAAAATCAATCCCAAACTGCATGGTTGCAACGACTTGCCTACGGTATTCGATGAAGGAAACAGCTCCTTTGCCAAGATGAATTTTTCCTTTTCCCGCACTCACGACACCAGTTTGGTAAATGCCGGTCAGCGGGTGGTGGATACTTATTTCGTCTTTCCGCAGGAATCCGCCGATCCGACCGATCCGGATAACTACTATTTCAAAGCGACCGACTACTTATTTAGAATTCTCGCTTCCAAAGGAGGCGTGCCCTACTACCGGCTCGGCGCCAGCATCGAGCACACTCGAAAGCATTTCAACGTCGTGCCGCCCAAGGACAATCTGCACTACGCCAAGATCCTCGCCGGCATTATCCGCCACTACAATTATGCTTGGGCAAACGGCTTCAAGCTCAATATCCCCTACTGGGAAATCTGGGGCGAACCCAATATGCACCAGCTCTGGAGCGGTACCAAAGCGCAATTTATCCAATTTTTCGTTACGGTATTGAAAGAATTGAAGCGGGAATTTCCCCACGAAAAAATCGGCGGGCCGGGGCTTTCCTGGCCCGACCCGGAGTGGATCAAGCCGCTGCTCGCCGCCTGCAAAGAAGCAGGAGTCAAGCCGGATTTCATTTCCTACCACACTTACGGGAGCGACCCGGTCGGTCCGGATCGGGTGATCCGGGAAACCCGCGCCATGCTGGACGAAGCCGGCTTCCCCGACGTCGAGTTACACCTCAACGAGTGGCACTACACCGGCTTCAAGAAGTGGGCGGATTTGAGTCGGGAGCTGACCAACGAAGAGTACCAGGAGTTGATGTATAGTCATCGCGGCATGTGGGGCATTGATTCCGCCGCCTACAACGTGGCGATGTTCTGCATGTTCCACGACGTGCCGCTGGATGTTTCCTGCTACTACGGCTGCGGCTTCGGAGTGTGGGGTTTCAAGACCAACGAGCGGCAACTCAACCGCAACTTTTACTCGATGAAAATGATCGGCGAACTGGTAAAGGGCTATCCCCGTCGGGTCAAAGGCGTGGTTACCCGCGGCGAAACCGCCGCCGCGCCAACAGACAAAGGGATAAGTTTCGACGACTCCGCCCAGCCGGCAAAACCGGAAAACAACTACCGCTATTTACTCGCCGCCACCGACACTTCGGGTCAAAAGGGAGCGATTTTGCTGGTCGATTACCGGGGCAAGAGCAATTCAATCGCCGTAGAGATCCGCGGGGCGACGCCGAAAAACTGGGAGATCACCCGGCTGGACCAACTTGACCACGAGCGAAAAGTTCCGGCAAACTTCCAAAACGGCGTGCTGACTTTGGAAAAAAGTGAACCCGGTTCGGCCGTGTGGCTGATCCAATTTGATTTGTGAGTCGGTAATAAAAGCTAAAGCGCGATTGTCCGTTGGGTGGGCGATCGCCGTGCTGGATAAAGCAAAAAAACCGCCGCCCGGAAATCCCGAGCGGCGGAGTTTTTTTTCGGTTAAACCGAGGCAGATATTACATCATACCGGGCATACCGCCCATGCCGCCCGCGGCGGGCGCGGCCGGTTCTTTTTCTTCCTTGACGTCGGTGATGAGGCACTCGGTCGTGAGCAACAAGCCCGCGACGGAAGCCGCATTCTGCAACGCCGAACGGGTCACCTTGGCAGGATCCAGGATGCCCGCTTTGAGCATATCGACGTACTCGCCGGTGCTGACGTTGAATCCGGTGCTGCCCTTGGCGGCCTTGACGTGCTCGACCACCACGCTGCCCTCGTAACCGCCGTTGATCGCCAACTGACGCAGGGGTTCCTCGACCGCGCGCTCGACGATGTTGGCGCCGATGGCTTCGTCGCCCTCGAGGTTGAGCTTGCCGACCGCCGCCGCCGCGCGAACCAGCGCGACACCGCCGCCGGCGACGATGCCTTCCTCGACCGCCGCCCGAGTGGCGTGCAGAGCGTCATCGACCCGATCTTTTTTCTCTTTCATCTCGGTCTCGGTCGCCGCGCCGACGCTGATGACCGCGACGCCGCCGGCGAGTTTCGCCAACCGTTCCTGCAGTTTTTCCCGATCGTAATCACTGGTGGTGGTTTCGATCTCGCGGCGGATCTGGGCGACGCGGCCCATGATCGCATCCTGCTTGCCGTAACCCTCGACGATCGTGGTGTTGTCTTTGGTGACGGTGATCTTTTTCGCCCGACCCAACTGGGAAATGGAAACGTTTTCCAACTTGATGCCCAAGTCTTCGGAAATGCAGGTGCCGCCGGTCAGAATGGCGATATCCTGCAGCATGGCTTTGCGGCGATCGCCGAAGCCCGGCGCCTTGACCGCGCAGATGTTGAGGATGCCGCGCATCTTGTTGATGACCAAAGTGGCGAGCGCTTCACCCTCGACGTCTTCGGCGATGATCAAGAGCGGCTTGCCCTCTTTGGCGACGTTCTGCAGCAGGGGCAGCATGTCGTTGAGGTTGCTGATCTTTTTCTCGTGAATCAGGATGTAGCAATCTTCCAGCGTGGCTTCCATCGCTTCGGCGTTGGTGACGAAATAGGGCGAGAGATAGCCCTTGTCAAACTGCATACCTTCGACCACGTCGAGGGTGGTTTCCAAAGTTTTGGCTTCTTCGACGGTGATCGTGCCGTCCTGACCGACCTTTGCCATAGCTTCGGCGATGATGTTGCCGATCGTGGTGTCGCCGTTGGCGGAAATGGTCGCCACCTGCGCGGTCTTGTCGGAAACTTTCTTGCTCAGCTTGGCGAGTTCGGCGACGATCGCCGCGACCGCCTTGTCGATGCCGCGCTTGAGCGCCATCGGATTGCTGCCGGCGGTGACGTTTTTCAAGCCTTCGCGATAGATCGCTTCGGCGAGCACGGTAGCCGTCGTGGTGCCGTCGCCGGCGACGTCATTGGTCTTGCTGGCGACTTCTTTGACCATCTGGGCGCCCATATTGGCGTAGGGGCACTGCAGTTCGATCTCTTTGGCGACGGTGACGCCGTCTTTGGTGATCGCGGGCGAACCGAACTTCTTGTCGATGACCACGTTGCGGCCCTTGGGACCCAGCGTCGCCTTGACCGCCTTGGAAAGCAAAGTCACGCCCTCGAGAATGCCCCGACGGGCCTCTTCGGAAAATACCAGTTGTTTAGCCATAATTGAATGTTCCTTAAATTGAATTTGCGCGAGCGCGGTGATTAGCCGACGATCGCGAGGATGTCGTCCTGATTGACCACTTTGTATTCCTTGCCGCCGACTTTGACTTCGGTGCCGCCGTAACGACTGGTGAGCACGATATCGCCGACCTTGACGTCAAAGGGGATCTTCTTTCCCTTTTCATCGCACTTGCCGGTGCCGAGCGCCACGACTTTGAATTCCTGCGGTTTTTCCTTGGCGGTATCGGGAATGAGGATGCCGCCTTTCATTTCCTCGCCGTTGTCGCAGATTTCGAGCAGGACCCGGTCAGCGAGCGGTTTGATGTTGACTTTTGCCATTTTTCTTCTCCTTGGTTTATGGATTTTCAGCAACAGCTGATTTTCCGGTTGATGCCCCGCCCGGAAAACTCCGGGCGGGGGGAACTTTACTTAATAGACTCTCAAACGGCGCTTTTTTCAATAGTCATTGCCGTTTTTCCGCCGATTTAGTCGACCACCTCGGCGTCGACCACCCCGTCGTCGGACTTCTTGGCGTCGCCATTCGGCGGCGGCGGAGTCCCGGCTCCGGCTTGCTGCTGTTGCTGCTGCTGATAGATCGCTTCGCCCAGCTTCATCGCCGATTCTTCCAAGTCCTTCATCGCCGCTTTCATGCCCTCGGTGTTGTCGGCCTTGATCTCGGCTTTGAGCTTTTCGATCTTGGCTTCCAGCGTGCTCTTGACGTCGCCGGGGACCTTGTCGCCATTATCCTTGAGCTGTTTTTCCAGCTGATAGACCATGGATTCGGCGTGGTTCTTGGTCTCGATCTTATCCTTGGCGGCCTTGTCGTCTTCGGCGTGCGCCTTGGCTTCGTTGACCATACGCTCGATCTCGGCTTCCGAGAGACCGCTCGAAGCGGTGATCGTGATGTTCTGCTCCTTGCCGGTGCCCAGATCCTTGGCGGTCACGTGGAGTATGCCGTTGGCGTCGATGTCAAAGGTGACTTCGATCTGCGGCACCCCGCGGGGCGCCGGAGCGATGCCGTCGAGTTTGAAAAGCCCCAGACTCTTGTTGTCTTTGGCAAGTTCGCGCTCGCCCTGCAACACCCGCACGTCCACCGCCGGCTGATTGTCCGCCGCCGTACTGAAGATCTCGCTCTTTTTGGTCGGGATCGTGGTGTTGCGGTCGATCAGCTTGGTCATCACGCCGCCCATGGTCTCGATACCGAGCGACAGCGGAGTGACGTCGAGCAACAGCACGTCGTTGACCTGCCCGCCCAACACGCCGCCCTGGATCGCGGCGCCGGCGGCGACCACTTCATCGGGGTTGACGCCCTTGTGGGGCTCCTTGTTGAAGATCGCCTTAGCGGTTTCCTGCACCTTGGGCATCCGGGTCATGCCGCCGACGAGGATGACCTCTTTAATTTTGCCGGCGGAAACGCCGCTGTCGCGCAGACAGTTTTCGCACGGCTTGCGGGTGCGCTCCAAGAGCGGGTCGCAGAGTTGCTCGAGCTGGGCGCGGGTCAGCGTGATGTTGAGGTGGATCGGCCCATCCTGATTCATGGTGATAAAGGGCAGATTCACGTCGCTGGACATACTGCTGGAAAGTTCGCATTTGACCTTTTCCGCCGCCTCTTTGAGCCGCTGCAACGCCTGCGGATCCTTGCGAAGATCCACGCCGTTTTCCTTTTGGAAGGTTTCGGCGAGGTAGTCGATCACCGCCTGGTCGAAGTCGTCGCCGCCTAGGTGAGTATCGCCGTTGGTCGCCTTGACTTCAAAAACGCCGTCGCCGATTTCCAACATGGAAATATCGAACGTACCGCCGCCGAGGTCGTAAACCGCGACGACTTCCTCGGATTTCTTATCCAGACCGTAGGCGAGCGCCGCGGCGGTCGGCTCGTTGATGATCCGCAACACTTCCAAACCGGCGATCTTGCCGGCGTCTTTGGTCGCCTGCCGCTGCCTGTCGTTGAAGTAAGCCGGCACGGGGATGACCGCCTCGGTGTTCTTTTCGCCCAGATAGGCTTCCGCATCGCTTTTGTGCTTCTTCAGGATCATTGCCGAGATTTCCGGCGGCGAATAGACGTGGTCGCCGACTTTGACGTGAGCGTCGCCATTGGCGGCCTCGACGATCTCATAAGGCGACAATTCGCGCTCGCGGGTGACTTCGGCGTATTTGCGCCCCATCAGCCGCTTGATCGAAAAGATCGTGTTTTTCGGGTTGGTCACCGCCTGACGTTTGGCGGTCTGACCGACCAGCCGTTCGCCATTCTTGGTGAACGCCACGATGGACGGAGTAGTGCGGTTGCCTTCCGCGTTGGGGATGATTTTGTATTCGCCGTTGTCCATGACGGCCATACAGCTGTTGGTCGTCCCCAAGTCGATGCCGATGATTTTTCCCATAATTGTTTTCCTTTCTTGCTTTGGTTGATCTTTTACAGCCTCGCAACCGGAAGTTTAGCAAGTAGTATGCCAACGGCGATTATCGGGGATTTGGCGAGAAAAACGCTGCCGGGTGCGCCATTTTGTCACACCGCACCGGGCACAACTGGCACAACTGGCGCACCCAAGCGGGCAAAAAAAAGACCGGCGGAAAACTCCGTCGATCTCTTTTATGCCGAGGGCAACGTCGAATCAATGACGACGCTGCTTGGCTTCACGGCGCTTGACTTCGCTGGGCTTTTCGTAGTGCCGGCGGTTGCGCAGTTCTTTGAGAGTCCCCTCTTTGTCGAGTTTCTTTTTCAGCCGACGCAAAGCGCGGTCGATGATCTCGCCTTTTTTCACGCGAACTTCGGTATCCATGATTTCACCCCCTTTCGCCGTTAAAGATTGCAAACAGTTGTTTAATATAGCACCGGGAAAGCGCTTTTGCAAATCATTCCCAGTTGCCGGAGAAATTGAACTCGGTCGTTTCCGGCGCTTTCCAGTGGGCGCGGCGCAGATCGTAGAAGTCGGCGACGCCGGGCACCCGCGGCACCGAGACCACCGCCTTGGGGTAAATCCTGCCCAAGCGATCAAAACGATCGGTCACCGCCTCGAACTCGTTGCCCCGGCGGTCGCGGAAAAAGCCGGTTATCGGCAAAGTCGCCCGGGTGGTCAGCAACGCGGGCCGCCCGTGGCGGTAGAGTTCGAGGGCGATCGCAGCGTGGTCGCGGAGCGCTTCCAGCTCGGCGCGCTCCAACTCGATGTGGGCGGTCGCTTGCACCGCCCCTAATCGGGCGACTTCCGCCAAGGCGAGACTGTTCGCCACCGGCAAAGGAAAACTGGTCACCAACTCCGCTTCTTTGCCCGTTAACAGCGCAAAGCCGTAGAGCGAAGTTACCCGGAAGCGGCGCACCCCGCCCGCCAGCGCCGCATCAATGGCGCGGAGCAACGCCGGGAGTTTATCCTCGGGGCAAAATTCCGGCAGGATCGCCTCGCGGGAAAGTTTGTTCAACTCGAAGATCGGATCGGCGCGCCGGGCGCGGCGGTTCGCCGGTTCCGCGCCGCCGTAGCGCAACGCCACCGTTTCGACCGGGTTTTCCGGCAACTTGAATACCGGGGCGGCGAGGTAGTCGCGCCGAAACTTTTCCAAAGCGACGCCGCTGTCGCCGATCACCTGCTCCGGGCGGAGTTTTTCCGCCACGAAGCTGTAAAACTCCCGCCGCAACGCCTTCAACTCCGCCGCCGGCAAAAACCACTCGCCGGAGATCTCGACTTCGCCCTTGCCCAAGCGGAAATCCGCCGAGCCGGTGTGGGCAAATTCCGCGAGCAACTGCTCGGCGGTGGCGGCGATCTTTCGGGCGGGGGACAGCTCCAGCGGCTTTTCCCAGATCGGCAGCGGCGCATT
>JAZTWK010000014.1:0-3821 GCA_045635865.1 Victivallaceae bacterium | reverse complement strand
TGGGTGTGGCGGACGGCGTCCTGCAACGAAGTTTTGCCGTGGTCGACGTGACCCATAAAGGTCACCACCGGCGGACGCTCGACCAGAAACTTCGGATCGTCCTCGACCTTGGGCTTGGCGGGGGCGGCCGGAGCGGTCTCTTTGGCGCCGTAAACCGGCTCCACGCCGTAAACGGCACAGAGTTTTTTGACGTTGCCGTCGGTGATCGTCTGATTGATGCCGGCGAGTTCGCCGAGTTTGATCAATTCGGTGATGACTTCGTTGGGCTTCTTGCCGACTGCCGCCGCGAAATCCTTGACCACCACCGGTCGGGTGAGGTGGATCTCGCCGGAAATTCCGGTGCTTTCGGCGGCGGCGGCTTTCTTTTTCGGCTCCGCCGCGGGAGCGCCGCCGGAGCGACGCGGGGCGGCGGATTTCCGCTGACCCTTGACCAGTTTTTCGTCGTCGTCATCGGCGGCGTAAAGTTCCGCGAGATAACTGTCGATCAAGGCGAGATCGTCGCCGGCAAGGAGGGTTTTTTCCGCCTTGGGGGTGGCGATCCCCTGATCGTTCAACTCTTTGATAACATCTTTGGCGGACACGCCGAACTTGCGTGCCAGCTCCAATACACTGCTTTGATTTTTTTCCATGATGCCGTCTCCGTCACCGGTGGAATTTTAGGCGTTGAAATTGGCCACTGCCGCCTTGATCTCGTCGGCGTCGATGCCCTCGATGGCGAGCAACGAATCCAGATCCGCCAGCCGGAAGCCCGCTTCGGTGACGAAGCCGTTGGCGACCAAAAGATCGGCGGTGGCTTCCGAAACTCCGATCGCCTCGGCGAGCTGTTTCGCCGCCCGCTTCATCTTGACTTCGATCGTCTCGGCGGCGTTGACCTCGCTCACGTTTTTGATCGTGATGTTCCAGCCGACCAGTTTGGCGGCGAGCCGGATATTCTGCGCCCGGCGGCCGAAAGCGAGTTTGGACTGCTCGTCGTCAACGTAGGCGGTCAACTCGTGCTTTTCCTCATCGACGTCGATGCTCTGCACCTTGGCAGGCTGCAACGCATTGGCGGCGTACTTGGCGATATCGGTGTCAAACGGGATGATGTCGATGCGCTCGTTGCCCAACTCTTCGGTGATGCGGCGCACCCGGGTGCCGCGCACGCCGACGCAGGCGCCCACCGGATCGACCCGCGGATCATCGCTCGAAACGGCGATTTTGGTCCGCTTGCCGGCTTCGCGGCTGATCGCCCGGATCTTGACCAAGCCGTCGTGCATTTCGCTCACTTCCCGCTCGAAAAGTTTGATGACAAACTGCGGATCGGCGCGGGAAACGATCAGGCTCGGGCCCACCGCGTTGATATCCACCTTTTGCAAGAGGACGTTGATCCGGTCGCCGGGCATGTACTGCTCGTCGTGGATCTTTTCGCGGGCGGGCATGATGCCCTCGGCGCGCTGAAAATCGATGATGATGTTGCCCGCTTCAAAGTGGCGGACGGTGCCGTTGATGATCTGCCCGACCCGGTCGGCGAACTCTTCCTGCACGTTTTCCTTTTCCGCCTTGCGGAGCTGTTGGATGATCGCCTGTTTGGCGGTCTGGGCGGCGATCCGGCCGAAGTTGCTCGGCGTAACTTCCCAAGTGACGATGTCGCCGACTTTCACGTCGGGATAGATGCGCATCGCCTGACTCTTGAGGATCTGGTCGTTGTTGGGATTGCTCTCGACGACTTCCAGTTTTGCCAACGCCTGAATTTTGCCGGTGCGGGGGTCGATCTTGACTTCCAATTCACTCGCCGGGGAAATGCTTTTCCGCGAGGCGGTCAAAATCGCACTTTCCAGCGCTTTGATCAAATTTTCCCGGCTGATGCCGCGTTCTTGCTCGATGTATTCGAGAACCGTAAGCATTTCGTTGCTCATAGCCAATTCATCCTTTCTGCACTAACTGCTCTTGTACCACACCCTTAAACGAAAAGAAGCGGGCAAAAAATCCCACTTCTCGACCCGGGATATACATCCCAAAATTCTTTACCGTTTATAATATAATGTCAGTATTCGGATTTATCAAGTGCGGAAAAAGCGGTCATTTTCGCTTTTGGCGGAAAAATTCCTTGAGCAGTTGCGCGGCGGCGTCGGCGCCGACCCCGCCGAGGATTTCCGGGTGCCAGAGCGCTTGCGGCAAAGCGGGTATGTTGACCGCGCCGCCGCATCCGCCGAAAGCGGGATCGGCCACGCCGAAAACGATGCGGCTCACCCGGCAGTTGACCAACATCCCGGCGCACATGGGGCAGGGTTCTTTGGTGACATAAACGGTTATCCCGGTCATGCGCCAGTCGGAGCGCAACTGCTCCACGCGGCGGATCAAATTGAATTCCGCGTGGCGGGAAACCGAGTGTTCGGCTTCGACGGTGTTGTAGCTTCGGGCGATGATGCGACCGGCTTCGACGGCGACGGCGCCGATCGGCACTTCACCGGCAGCAAAGGCGAGTTTTGCCTCGGCGAGCGCGGCAGTCATGAATTCCAGATCGCCGGGAAGCGGGGTCATTTTTCCTGCACGTCGACCCGCAGGACGAAGTTGCGGAACGTATGGAAGATGATCCGCACATAGTGGTCACCCTCTTGAAAATTAAAGGTGATGGTGCGGTTTGCGGCGTTGATGTCGTCGTAGAGCGCGTCGCCGTGATAAAAAAGCTCGTTGATCGTTTTGGTTTCGCGGGTGAAGGTCAGATCCACTTCGCGGATGAGCAGTTGCGCGGCGCGGTACTTCGCCTCGGAGTTGCAGGGAATGGAGGGATCGCGCAGTATCGCCAGCGTGTCGGCGCACTTATCCTGCACTTCCAGATCTTCCGCCGGCAACCGACCGTCCCGCGAAGAAGCGGAGCGACAGGACGAAGCGATCAGCGCGACTGCCAACGCCACTACTGCCGTGTACCAAAATTTTTTCATCGGGGACATCCGCCTTTCCCGCCCGCGCGGCAAAGAAAATTGAAAATGGAGCGGGTGACCGGAGTCGAACCGGCGTCGCCAGCTTGGGAAGCTGGAGCATAACCGTTTTGCTACACCCGCATCGCGTAACCACGTCACCTAATATAGTGCCGGGGAAGACCTTTTTCAAGTCGTCCCGATCACGGTTTCAGGTTTTTTTGCACCTCTACCAACGCCTGATAGTACCGGAGCAACGCCTCGGCGCGCGCCACATCTTTGGCGTCGGAAAAGAATTTTTTTGCCTCGGCGACCGCGACGGCGGCTTCACCGGGAGCGCCGCAATAATTGAGCGCCTGCGCCAACAAAATTTTGCTCATCGCCTGCTGGCGGTTGTTGGCGTACTTGGGCACGGCGGCGACCGCCCGCCCCAGCAACAGTATGCCGCGGGGGCAGGAAAGTTCCGGCGGCTGCTGGAGCTCCTGCGCGAGGAAGTGGCTCAACACGGCAAAATCCGCGGCAAAAACTTTGGTGATGGCGCTGAGCAACGGATAGATTTTATCCAGTTCCCGGCGCTTGCGCAACGCCTGAAGTTTGAGTTCGTAAAGCGGCGCCTTGCGGGGGAAACGCTCGATCGCCCGGCTGATCTCGGTGTTGGCGGCATCGGGATCGCCGAGTTTCTTTTCCAACAAATTGAGCTTGAAAATGAAAAGTTCCAGATCTTCGGGCACGCAACCCAATTCGGTATTGACCAGCGAAAGCGCCTGATTGAAATCGGATTTTTTCATGGCGATTTCCAGTGCGAGGAAAAATTTTTCCCGCCGGGCGGCGCCGGGCAGATCATATTTGCCGGCAACGATTTGCTCCAACACCGCCGGGATCCCGGCGCACTTGCCCCGCCAGGCGACTTTGCCGCCGGGGGCG
>JAZTWK010000013.1:0-28083 GCA_045635865.1 Victivallaceae bacterium | reverse complement strand
GGTGACCGCCGCCGAGTGGGGCAAAAAGCTCGACGCCGCCAGAATTTCCGTACCGCTCGAGGTCGGGATGGCCGGCGGAGCGCCGGGGGGGGCGGGGCTGGGCTCCAAATCCCGCACCGCCGTTGCCGCGGCGATCATCGTCGCGTTGGCGGCGGGATCGACCGGCAACTGGTCGCGGAAACGCAAAATTCTGCTCGGCATCGCATTGTTTGCACTCGCGCTCGGCGGCGCGCTCTACACCCAGTTGCGCGGTCGCGGCGGCGCCTCACTGGCGGAGCGACTCGACTACGCCCGCACCGCGGCGATCATGACTTGCGAAGCGCCGTTATCCGGCAACGGTTGGGGCAGTTTTCAGACGCGCCACCGGCAGTTGCGGTGCTCGAGCAGCAACGAAAGCGCCCGCGATCCCCACAACCTAATTTTGGCTTTGTCGAGCCAATGCGGCGCCATTCCGGGAGCGATCGCGGCGGCGGGCTTGCTCTACACGCTCATTAACTTGTACCGGCAACGGAAAAATTCCCGCTACACGACTGCGGTATTTTGGGGATTTGCCGCCTTTACGCTCCAGTCAATGGGCGAACTCCACCACCTCATTCCCGGAGTCTCGGCGCTGGCGGGAGCGTTGGCGGTGGGTGCCTTGGCGGAAACCGGCAAAGCCGCCGTCGACTCGGCGTCGCCGAGGGTCAATCGACTCTTGGCGCTGGCGATCGGCTTGGCGTCACTTTATCTGATTTGGAACTCGTTGCAACTGACCGTCGAGGAGCGCCGCTGGGCGATGCTCCAAGACAGCCCGGAACCGGACTGCGCCGCGTTGCTCCGCCGCTACCCCGATCACCCTTACCTCACCCGCTTTGCGGGCGATCTCGCGGCAAAACGCGGGGATCTCGCGGAAGCCGAAAGACTTTACCGCCGTACTTTGGAATTGTGCCAACCCGAAGCGGAGTTTTTCGACCGCTACGCCGCCATATTGCAGGCGAGAGGGAAATTCCGCGAAGCGGAAGCGGCGCGGCGCACCGCCCATAATTTGGCGCCTCAAAAGTTCTGATCTTCGACGCGCACCGGCACTTCGCCGTCGGCAAAACTCACCGTCAAGGCGGCGCCGGGGGCAACTTGCGATTTTTTCACCACCACCTGATTGCTGGCGCGGTCGGAAATGATCGCGTAGCCCCGTTCCAACTGCTTGCGGGGGTTGAGCGCGCCGAGCGTGGATTCGAGCCGGGCGAGCCGTTCGCGGCGGAAGCGCACCGCGTTGCCGGCGCTCCGCTCCATACTCAACGTGAGTTCATCCAAGTATTGCCGCTTATCCGCCACCAAATGCAACGGATCGCGCAACCAACTTCCGGCGAGCAACTGTTGCAAACGCAGTTTTGCCTCGCTCATTCGGTAATTGAGATTTTGGCGCAACGCCTTTTCCCCCTGCTCCAAGCGGGAAAGCAACTCCTCGAAACTCGCGCTGACCAACTCCGCCGCCGCCGAGGGCGTCGGCACCCGCAAGTCGGCGACGAAATCGCAAATGGTGAAATCGATCTCGTGCCCCACGGCGGAGATCACCGGGATCGGCGAGGCGGCGATGCTCCGGGCGAGCGCCTCGTCGTTAAAGGGCCACAGATCCTCCTGACTGCCGCCGCCGCGGGTGACGACGATGACGTCCACGTCGCCGTTATGGGCAAAAAACTCCACCCCGGCGCGCACTTCGGCGGCGGCGGTATCGCCCTGCACGGCGGCGGGATAGATGCGGATCGCCACCTTGGGATTGCGCCGCCGGATGATCTGCAGAAAATCGCGGATCGCCGCGCCGCTGGGGCTGCTCACCACCCCGATCCGGCGGGGCAACGCGGGCAGCGGTTTCTTGCGCTCCGGGGCAAAGAGCCCCTCGGCTTCCAGTTTCGCCCGGACGAGTTCAAACTGCCGCCGCCAGTCGCCGGTGCCCGCCAGACGCATGGTGCGCAGGCTGAATTGATATTCACCCCGCACTTCATAGACGGTGAGATTGCCGAACGCCTCGACCAGACTGCCGTCGGCGATGCCGAGTTTGCGGCAGGTGGCGGCGCCGCCGAACCAACAGCCGCGCATCTGACTTTTCTGGTCCTTGAGCGTAAAATAGACGTGTCCGGAATTGTGGATGACCAAACTGCCGATCTCGCCGCTGATCCACAGCGGCTTGAACGACCCCTCGACCAAGTCGCGCATCGCGTGATTGATCTCGCTTACCGCCCAAATTTCCTGTCCGTCGGGAGAAACTGTCATAACTGCATTTGCTCTTTTTTACTTGCCTTAAATTACACGACCAGGGGCGTAAAAGCAAATCGCATTTGCTTTTTTATCCGCGCAAGACTATATTATTTACCCCAATGAGTTACCTTAACCGGAGATTTTTACCATGAAAAAATTGTTTGTGTTGCTCTTTGCCGCCGCCATTTACCTGCCGTTGAGCGCGGGAAGTTATTGGTTCCCCGCCATTTTCACCCGTTCCCAAACCTTTGTTCCGGAAACCGTACCCGGGGCGGTGGAAAAGTATTCGTTGCGCACCTACGATTCCGGAGCGACCGCCACCGCCGAGATCGATCTGCCGGAAGCGGGCACTTATAATCTGTACCTGCGTAGTTTAAGCTACGGCGATCGCGCTCGCGTCACCGAGTTGGAAATCGACGGCAAAGTCTTTGCCGCCGTCGGCGACGAACACCAATCCGGGGCGAGTTCGCCGCTGATCTGGAGCAAATATGCCGAACCGATCACGCTGAGCGCGGGCAAGCATCAACTCAAATTCACCGCGCGCGGGGCGAATGTCCGCTTCGACGCCTTTTTGCTCACCACCGAAAGCGAACTCCCGGAGCTGAAAAACGCTCAGCGACTCACCCCGCACGGCAATCATATCCGGCAGGGCAAGCCGCACTGGAAAGTCACCACCGAGCGCAATCCGGTGCTCTATAAATGCGGCGAGCCCATGAACTTTATCATTTCCGCCAAGCTCAAATTCAAGCCGTTGGACAATGCCGGGGTGCGCTATGTCCGCTCCGGCGACGACGGCAAAAAGGATATCGGGGTGGTCAAGTTCGAGTCGGGGAGCGCCACTTACACCACCGCGATCGCCACCCCCGGTTTCGTGCGGGTAAAATTCTTTTTGACCGACGACGAGGGTATCCCGCTGATTTTCGTTGACCGCAAGGGCAATGTCACCATTCCCGCCCCGTGGGATGGCGGCGCGGGCGCCGATGTGGCGAATATCCCGCAACTGGCGGAACCCGAGGACTTCGACGCCTTTTGGGCGAAACAAAAGGCGAAACTCGCCGCCGTGCCGCTCCAAGTGCTGGAAAAACGCCTCGTTTCCACCGACTGGTCGAGTGAATACGATACTTACGCGGTGACCATCGCCTGCGCCGGACCGAGTCCGGTAACCGGATTTTTGGATGTGCCCAAAAACGCCGCCCCCAAGTCGTTGAAAGCGTTGGTGATCTACCCCGGCTACGGCGTCGGCGAGCAGAAGCCGATCCGCCCCTATGTCAATGATTCGATCACTTTCCGCATCAACGCTCACGGTATGCCCCTGGGGCGAGAGCCGGAATTCTACCGGGAATTCGCCGCCAAGATGCGCGGCTACGCGCTCAACGACGGGGAAGATGCCCAAACGTGCTACTTTAACGGCATGGCGCTCCGGGTGATGCGCTCGCTGGAATTCGTCAAGAGCCTGCCGGAGTGGGACGGCAAAAACCTGAAAGTCCGCGGCGGCAGTCAGGGCGGCATGCAATCGCTGTGGGCGGCGGGGCTGGATAGCGACGTGACGTTCTGCGAAGCCTTCGTGCCGTGGGGGTGCAATATGGGCGAAGTCACGCTGGGATTCCAAGGGCGCGACGGGGCGATCATCAAATATGCTCCGAGCCGCCGCTACTACGACGGCGCCAACTTCGCCAAGCGCATCAAGTGCCCGACTTCGATTTCCCGCGCCGGGCTGGGCGATTACATTTGCCCGCCCGCGGGCGTAGGCAGGACATATTTCAATCTCACTTGCCCCAAGGAGATCGTCTGGTATCAAAATAACGGCCACGGCAATCCGAATGGTCCGACGGAAACTTTCCGCTTGGCAAGCGACGATTTCCCGAAAGAATAAAAAAAGGCGGTCGGAAATTCCCGACCGCTTTTTTTTACTTCGGTTGCCCGATCACTTGAGCGCGCCGCTGGGCCCGGTGGCGGTGGATTGCTGGCGCAAATTTCCGGCTTGCGGCAGATAAGGCGCGAGGGCGGAAACCAAAAAGTCCCCCTGCTTTTCCACCGCTTCGGGGATAAAGTGGTAATCGTCCCGCCATTGCGAACGGTCGAACTTGTCGCATTCGCTATAAATGTCGATCAGCGGCAACTGGAGTTTTTTCGCCGCCTCGGCGGTTCGTTGGTTGATGCCCGCCACCTTGCCCTTGGCGTCTTTTTTAAGCGGCGTGGAATTGAGCAACACCACCGGGATACCGGGGTAGCGGTCAACGATATAACGTACCGCCAAAACGTAGGCTTCGCTCCACTGCTCCGGATCGCTGACCAAGCTGTGCAAACCGTTGTTGAAAACGATCAGACTCGGCTTCACCTGATCCAAAAACGCATTCAACAGCGGCAGGTAAGCCGGGTCGGTCACGCAGTAGCTCGACGCCCAAAAGGCGACATTGGCGCGGTTGGCGAGGCGTTCGCGCAAAACGCGCTGGTATTCGTTGCAGATCGAGTCGCCGATCAGCGCCACCCGAAACTCGCCCTCGTCCAGACGATTGTAGATGTAAAAGATGCTCCACTCGATGTTTTCCCCGCGCCGGGTGGAATTTTCGATCTGGTAATTGCGATAGTCCAACGCCATACTCTGCCCCACAAACAATAAACTTAAAATCAAACCGATCAGTTTCATAACTGCCCCTTTATTGCTTATAAGATAGCGGCGACCGGGAACTTTTGCCACCGGGGAAGCCGGAAAAATGCGGATTTTTTATTTTTGCGGCTTGTTTTGGACTCTCGCTGTGCTATATTTCTGTAACGCTGAATATAATCAAATCGTCAAGGAAGCACTCCATGTCGGAAAATCTGCCGGATATCACCCCGGATCAACCGCCCGCCCCGCCGGAAAACCAGCGGGAGTTAGTCGTCAGCGGGGAAGAAGTCTATCTGCCGGAATCCGGGCGAATCGTGCCGGGCGGCGCGGAATTTGAAAAAATCATCGCCGAAGTCCTGCCCGACTACGCCCCGGCGTTGTCGGAGGAGGCGTTGTGCCGCCCCAAGGGGTATTCGCTCTTGGCCGCCTTGCTGATCCTGTTGCTCCTCGGCGGGGTGGCGACCGCCCTATTCATCTTGCGGCCGCAAGTAGATTTGCAAACGACGGCGATCCTCGTGCCGAAACCGAAAAAGACCAGTTATTCCGGGGAGTTTTCCCGGGAGTACAAAGAGGCGATGCAAATGATCAAAAATCAGCAGTTCGCCACGGCGCGGGAATTTATGTCGCCGATGATCGATCAACTGCTGGAGCGCGGGGGAAATCAAGGTGAAAACACTCCGATTTTCTACGCTTATTTCAGTTTGTTTGATCGTTTGAGTTGGGATTATCGCGCCCGGGAACAGTTGAAGCGACTGATCGCGCTTGATTCCGACCACTACCAGTGGAAACTATTTAAAATTCTCAGCCACCCGGCATTGAGTTGCGCCAATCGTTTCCCCGACGAATATCACTTGGATTTCCAAGCGGAACCGTTGATCGCAACGCTGGCGGAAATCGACGACTTGCGGCAGTTGCACCACGACGATGCGGAAGTCGTCAAAATACTGGATTTGTGCAAATGCTATCTCGATCTCCAGCTGTGGCGGATGAAAAACTTCCCCAAAGTCGACGACAAAAATGGCGAAGCCGACCGCGAAGAAGCATATCGCATCGCTTCAAAATATCCGAAAAATCAGAGCTTTGTCGATATCCGCAACTATATCGTCAACCGGTTGCTGCAAGACGGCACCAGTGGTCGCTACGTATTCAACGGCAAGATTTATTGGTCGGAAAAACATCTGCGGCAAGCCCTGCTTGACATCAAACGCGAAGCCGCCGGCGAGGAGGTGAAAAAATGAGTATCCTGAAGCTTTCGAGCGAAGCCCCCGACTCGCGCGGGATCAAAAGTTTCCGCGACTGGCGATTCTGGCTGGTCGTGGTGTTGCTTTCGGCCAGTTTCTACTGTATGCTCAACGAACCTTATTTCAAAAACTGCGGCGAATTCGTTTTCCGGCAAGGCGTGATCGTGCTCTTTTTGGCATTGACGATCGCCGCCGCCTTTTTGTGGGAAACGCCGATTTTCGGCAAGCCCGCCGGGGCGAATTTGCTGTTGCAATCTTTCAGCATTGCGCCGTTCGCCCTGCTGGTCACCCGGCTCTGCGCTTCCGACGGCAAAAGTTCCGCGGAACTGGCGCTGCCGAAATTCACCGGCTTCTGGCACTGGATGGAGTCGCTGTCGGTCAGCGCACTTTCCTACATTCCCGCGTGGATCCGGGAAATCTTTGCCAACTGGCAGATCACGTTGCTCTTTTTGTTGGTGCTGGGGGTGCTTTGCCTGCGCCGCATCCAGTTGCGCGCGGGGGCGATCGGGGTGATCCTGCTCCTGCTTTTTGCCGTCCAGCTCAATCGCGGCACCGACCTTAAGTTTTTCCTTTTCGCAACCTTGTTTTTCATCGCGGCGTTGAGCTTCATGTTCTCCCGCTACGACCGGATCTCCTATTACGAAAACATCCTCAAGCGGCTGCACCGCAGTCAAACTCTCGGCGCCGAGGAGTTGCGGGCGGTGTTGCTCGTCATGGAGCAACTGGAGCGCAAAAAACGCCTCTCCGACGGCAATTTCCGGCAGATCGTCAAGGATTGCTACACCGCGGACCGCCCCTACAACGAGACCGAATTGAATCTGATTTCCGGCGAGGTGGCGAAGCGGATGATCCACAATCACAATTTGGTTTCGTTGCGCAACGACGGCGAGGGTATCTTCCTCTTCCCCGATCCGTTGCTCTTTTACGACGACAATCTCTTGCGCTCCGTCGCCACCATTCCGCGGATCGTTTTCGTCGGGTTGTTCGCGTTGCTCTGGGTGCTGATGCCGGTGGATCTGATCCCCGACGCCCTGCCTTTGGTCGGCACGCTCGATGATATCGCCGTGATGATCCTTTCCGGAGTGGTGATCCAAAACTCCGCCCGACCGACTTATGAACGCAATGAATAATTTCAGTCAGGGCGCGGCGTGGGCATTTCGGGGCATCGGCGAATTTTTCCGCCGCCCCCGGTTGTGGGGATTTATCGCCCTGCCGCTGGCGTTGGTGGTGGTGATCTACGCGGGGCTGTTTTACGCGGCGCTGGCGATCTGGTTGCCGCAGATTTTGGATTCCACCCGCGAATTCTTTGCCGACCGCTGGTTCGGTTTCCTCTACCGGGCGACCGAATTTCTGATCACCGGCACGCTCTACCTCGCGCTGATCGCGCTCACCGCGTTCTTTTCCGCCAACATTTTTGAACTGCTGGGCGGCTTCTGCTTTTCGCGCATGGTGCGCTACTACGAAACCGAAGTCCTGCACTGCCAAATCGTCAAGCTGCCGATCACCCGCGAGCTGACCAATTTGCTTTCGTGCGGATTTTTTTCCACCATGACGCTGGTGATTTATCTGGTGCTCTTTTGCGCCGGGTTCTTTCTGCCGATCATCGTACCGCTGCTGATGATCCTTTTCATCGGCTACCGCTACGCGGTGATCTACACCTCCGAAGCCGTCTTCAACGCCGGGCACCGCTTGGGGGAAATTTCCGCCCTCTACGACCGCCGGAGCGGATTGCTCTACGGATTCGGTTCCGTCGCCTTTCTGATTTTCCTGGTGCCGCTGTTGCCGATATTCCTCATCCCGGGGCTGGTGATCGGCGGCACCCTAATGTATCATCATCGACAGGATTGAACTAATTATGAACTACCCCATCACCATCAACGGAGTAAAATTTGAGCGCATGATCCTCGCTTCCGACGAGGCGGAGATCGCCGAATTGCTCCATGCCGGACTGCCGGAAAACGGCGGCATCATCTGCGTCTTTCCCCAAGAGGAAAGATTGTCGTTTTGGATGAAAGACATTCCCGCCGATCTGGAGATCGTTTTCATCAACAACCGCAACCACATCGTCGGTGTCAAAACGATGAAAGCCGAAGCTCCCCGCGGCGAAAACGAGAGCGAAGTTGATTACGAAAATCGGTTGCCGAATTATTCCTCCGGCTGTCCGGCACGGGCGGCGATCGAATTTTCCTGCGGCACTTGGGAAAAGCTCCACCTCAAAGTCGGGGGTAAATTCCCGGTCGATTTGAGCCGGCTATGGAAAAAATGATCGATTTATGGTGATTTTTCATCAAATCCAAGTTCGCGGTAATTTTGCCGCTTGTAAAAGTTTTGGCGCGGTGCTATTATAAGCAAAAAGGCAGTAAAACCCCGTATTCAAGGAGTATAAACTATGGTAAAGAAGTGGTGTGCCTATTTGGCGTTGTTCTCGGCGTTGGTGCTCTCGCTCGGTGCAAACAAACAAAAAGTTCCGCCCAAAGTCGGCAGCAAGGGCGACTGGATCATCCTGTTTAACGGCGGTCGCCCGTGGCAGGGCGAAGGCAAAGCGAATTTATTTGCTAAAGCCGGATGCCGGGTGGTCTGCCTCGACAGCCGCTATCTCGACGGTTTCGGCGGCGCCCCGCTCCGCATCAATATGACCGATACCAACGAACCCGACCCCTTTGACGGCATCACCAAGACGCTGGATATCAAAAAGTTGACGCTGGGTAACAAGATCAGCCGCAAACTGATCGTTTTCCACAATCTTTCCGAAAAGAATCTCGCCGGCATCCTCACTCCCGAGCGCGTCGAGATATTGCGGCAATATGTGGAAAACGGCGGCAATCTCCTTTTCACCATCTACACGCCCCAGACTCCGGAACTTGACGCCCTGTTGCCGGTGACCTTTGACGGCTACGAGGACCCCAACGGCTACCCGATCTACGCCACCCGCCCCACCGGCGAAAAATATCAGATTTTCCCGGAAAAACTGCCGGTTTTCAAACAATTCCGCGTGGCGAAACTCAAACCGGGATGCGAAGCCTTGAGCATGATCTGCACCGATGACGGCACTTCGCTCGACATTCCCTATATCGCCCGCCGGAAAATCGGCAAGGGTACGGTAACCTTTTTCAACGGCGAGCACAACTACGCCCACCAGCTCAAGGAGTTTTCCAACTGGGCTTACGGCGATGCGTTCCTGGTGGCGGTGGCGGCGGACTCCGGCAACCTGAAGCTCAACGCCGACCAATTCATCCACAAGATGCAGGAGATCCCCGCGCGTCAGCAAGTCGGCGAAGTCGCCGTCGACGTGCTTGAACCGGTTTTGACCGTCACCGAAGACAGTTCGGTGACGATTGCCGACAACGTGGCGACTTTCGCCAACGGCGGCAAGGTTCAACTCTTCCCCAACGGCAGCGTGTCGGTCACCTTCCCCGGCGAAGCCAATCCGCTGATCAAGCAGTTCGAGATCCCGCAGATCGGCTTTTCCTCGGATCGGACTTTTTTCAACAAAGACACCGCCGAAGCTGATGACGCGGCGGCGGTCGTCCCCGCCGCCGACCTCAAATTCAAGGTTCAATCTTTCACGGTCGAGGGCAACAAGGCGGTCGTCACCTACACCGCGCCCGAGTCGGAAATGCGCTGGGTCTTCACCGCCGGCAAGCTCAACCTCGACGGCAGGATTTTCGACGGCATCGCCGAACATGTGGAAGTGGTCAAGTGCCCGTTCCAGCTCAACACGGTCACCTTTAAATCGCAACTCACCCCGGAAAAACCGCTCTTTGCCCGCCGCAATTCCTGCTACTCGCCCCCGCGCGGCTACGCGGAATTCGACATGACCGGCAAGAAAGACAGCGACACCCACACCTGGGCATTTTTCGGTTCGGGTCAGCCCTTTGAACTCCTGGTCTGCGAGGACGGGGTTTACATGGGCAGCGTCGCCGCCCCGCAGGGCGTCACGCCGCAGATGATCCGCCGGAAAGGTGCGCAGTACATTGAAAATATCCGCCACCACGGCTGGGGCAAGATCAATCCGCCGGGAAAGACCGTCGACTACTGGCACTGGTTCAGCCGCGGCCCGGAACGGGTGCACAACGATTATCTGGCGATGTACCAGTATCAGCGTCAACAACTGCGCCGGCAGTGCGGACTCAAGGAACTGCCGCCCTATCCCAACACCCGCTACACGCATCAGATCAGCCCCTCGGAGCAGGCGGCGGTGCGCGAAGCCGCCGCCAAGGCGGGATTCCGCTTCCTGCGCCTCACCGGGTGTGAAGAGCCGGCGGATGCTTCCTACAACCCCGCCCGCTTCGATCTGATCCGCGATCTCAAGTCCAAAGGCGTATCTTCCAGCATTTGGACGGCGGGCAGCTACGTGCAGGGCGACGGCGGCTGGATCTACCAGACCCACCCGGAATGGTTCGTCCGCGACAAGAAAGGCAAGATTTTCGCCTACGGTGCCGGTCGCTACCCGGTGATCGACCTCAACAACGAAGAATATGTGCAGTGGTTCTTTGAACTGGTCAAGCCGGCGATCGAAGCCGGTATCGGCTGGGTCTATCGCGACATGGATGGCGCCGCCGCCGGGGCGATCAACTACGCCAAGCCGGAAAGCCCCCACGGAATGCCGGTGCAGATCCGGATCTACAAGTACTTCCACGAGTTGGGTTGCCGGGTCGGCATCGAGGGTATGAACCCGCTGGTGATCGACGAGTACTGGTATCGCCCCGCGCTCTACACGCCCTTTGCCGGCAATGAATTTGCGCTCATCGGCAACGTACCGGCGGCGAACTTCTGGGAAGGTCTGGAGCTGGATTACTTCCGTACCGGCATGTACTGCTGCTTCCTCACCACCGAACTGTCGGGTTACACCTTCCAGTTCGACCGGGTGAAAGACGAAGTCGTGCGCGCCAACCGCATGGTCAGCTTGGTGCCCAAGTTCAACGAAGCGCTCGACAATACCGGGATGCCCTTCATCCGCGAGACCGAGTTCGGCACGACCTGGATCGGCGAAAAGGGCGGCGCCCTCTTCTTCTGGAATCCGGCGAAAAAGGTCACGGTCAATCTGCCCGCCGGGTGGAAGATCAAAGGCGTCGAGGGCAACGTGCTCACCGATGTCCAGCCCGACGCGATCTACCTCTTGGAAAAGGCGAAATAAGTTCGCCGATCGGCAAAAATCAAGCGGAACCGAAAATTCGGTTCCGCTTTTTTTATGGGCAAAAAATTTAGCGATCGAGGAAGTCGATCAGCAACCGGCACCCCGGCACGAGGCTGGATTTTTCCAGCTTCTCCTCGCGGGTGTGGCAACCGCTACCTTGGCAGACGCCGAAGCAGACGGCGGGAATACCCACCGACAGCGGGATGTTGCAGTCGGTTGAGGAGGCGACTGCTCTCGGCTCCTTGCCGATCACTTGGCGAATGGCGTCGCCCACCCGCGCCTGCAAAGCCGCCAGTTTCGTTGCATCAACTTCGCCCGCGCAGGGGCGCTCGCCGATCATTTCGACTTCGATCTGCGCATCGGCACTGCGAGCCGACGAAATGATGCGCTCAAAATTGTCGCGCATCACCTCCAGACACCGGCGGCTATCCGAGCGGTACTCGTAAAGCATTTCCGCATATTGGGCGATCGTATTTACCGAAGTCCCGCCGGAGATCACCCCGACGTTGTAAGTGGTGCGACTTTCCTTTTCCTGCGGAACAACTTGCGCATAAAATTTTTCGATCAGCCCCGCCAAAACTTCAATGGCGTTGCGGTTGCCGAAACTGCTGAACGAGTGGCCGCCCGCCGTGCGGGGGACGGGCCGATAGCGGTGCGAACCCACGGCGCGCGTAATTAAGTGATCCAGCGCCGGAGCATCCAGCGAAACGAATTCCGCCATGCTTTCGCCATGATCCTGCACCAGTTGGCGCGTACCTTTGAGATTGCCCAAACCCTCTTCGCCGGAATTGGCGACAAAGAGCACTCCGCGGGGCGAAGCGGGCGGATTGTCGCGGTAATAGCGGGCGCAGAGCATCATCACCGCCAAACTGGCGGTATCGTCGACCACGCCGGGCGAAGCGATGAGATCAGCGGTTTCCACCAACGGCATCGGCGCGGTATCGGGAAAGACCGTATCGGTGTGGGCGACGACGACCGTGACCGGAGCGCCCGGAGTTACATGCACCGGCACGATCACGTTGAGCGCCGCATCCACCGTCACTTGCTCAAAGCCGTTGCGCTCGAACCACTGGCGGCAAAATTCCGCCCGCAATTCTTCGTGATTGGAAGGCGCGGGAATGGCGCACAAATCTTTGATGAGCGCGATCAGTTCCGCCTGAATGGAATTTACATAAACTTCCGGAGTCATATCAGCGCAACTCCACGATGCCCACCCCGTCGCGGTGGATAATGTTTACGCCATAAGGGGCGCTCAATTCGGCAAAATGCTCGATGATGCCCTGCGAATCGTCCGGGCTCGGCCATCCGGACTGCGACCGCGGCAAGCGGAAATTTTCCTCGACCGGCAAGAGGACGATCCGGGTAACGCCCTCGGCGTCGGCTTCCCAGTAAGGCACGACCGACTTATACATCACCGGATCGTAGGATAGCCCCCGCTTACCGCCGCCGGAACGCTTGTCGAAAAGCTCCGCCATCGTCGCGGTCGCGGGCAGTTTCTGCTTAAAAAACATATCCGCCGGAGCGTGAGAAATCGTCTCGAGTTGCATGACAAAATCACCCAGCGAGTAGAAGATCGGCTTGCCGCCGTAAATTTCCATCGGGCGCAAAAGATGCGGTCCGGTGCCGATCACCGCGTCCGCCCCGGCGTCAATGCAAGCGTGGGCAAAAGATATCGAAACCGGATCGACCAGTTCCTTGGATATACCCGCCAGTTCGTGACTGTGCATCGAAACGACCACATAGTCGGCTGGTCCCCTCGCCTCGGCAATGGCGTCGGTGGTACGCTTGAGATCCTCGGGATGCGCGCTCGCTGCCGTTTCGGGGTGATCGGACTCCCAAAATTCCAGATCGCGGGAAAAGTGAAATTCACCCGGTTTAAGCGCGGGCAAATAACCCTCGCCGCGGATGACGTCGTCGTGTTGGTTGATCCCCAATGCCGCGGCAATAGCTTTAAGTTCCTGCAACTGCTCTGGTGGCAGGAGATATTTCTTTTGGATGCGTATGGAATTTAAACCGGGGCGACCGGGAACATGCGGGGCGGCTTCGCCGGCGCGATGCTCCGGGTGAGTGGTCATGGTACAGCCGATGAGCGCGTAGCGCCCGCCGGGAGTATCGAGATACACCGGGCACGAAGCCTCGGTGAGCGAGTTGCCGATACCGCAAAACGGCAGTCCGGCGGCGCGGAGATAGTGCATGGTGCGCGCCAAGCCGCCGTAAGAGTAGTCCAACTGGTGATTGTTGGCGCAGGAAAGGATGTTGATGCCGAATTTTTTAAGATCGTCGAGCACTTCCGGGGGCGAACAGAGCCAACTGCCGCCACTGCGGGCGCTGCCGAAAGATTCGTAGTTGTGGATGGTGGTCTCAAGGTTGCCGTAGCAGAAATCCGCCTGCCGGATAAAATTCCGCACCTCGGCAAAGCCGGGATAATCGCCGCCCGGAGGGAGGCACCGGGTGATCATGGCGTCGCCGGTAGCGGCACAGCGAAAAAGTTTTTTCACGATCCTACCTCAAAAAAATGTTTGTACCTCATAAAAATACCACGCCGCCCCTGCTTTTTCAACCACAAGGCACAAAAAAAGAGGTCGATTTGAACTCAAATCAACCTCGAAATTTAATGGTGCGCTCGCACGGGCTCGAACCGTGGACCCAGTGATTAAGAGTCACTTGCTCTACCAACTGAGCTACGAGCGCTTGATAGTCTTATAATATAGTCGCAATACCAGTGCTTGTCAAGCGTTATTTGCGCTCGGTCGGCACATTCTTTGCCACATCCTGCAACCATTCCACGTTGGGATAGTGGTCAAGGTAGTACGAGCAGATCAAAGTCTGCAGACCCTTGACGCCGTATTCCCAATCGAGGATCTTGTCGCCGAGATCGCGGCGCACGTTGCTCTGGTCGAAGATGATGTCGCTCGAGAAGTAGGGGAAAAGATCCCCGACGAACCGCGACATCAGCGACGTATTCTTGCTGTTTTCCACGTTGGCGGCAACGTGGACGTTGCTCAAGCGCAGCACCCGCGTGACCGTATCTTCGATCTGCTTGGTGGTCACCGGGCTGTCTCCGGTGAGGTGATAAGCCTGATTGTGCACCCCCAGCGGGAAAAGCGCGATGATCGCTTCGGCGACGTAGTCGATCGGCACGAAGTAAACGTGTTCCGAGGGTTCCGCCGAGAAGTTGATCGACAGATCCACCCACTCGCGCGGGTCGATCTTGAGCTTGGAGCACTGGTGGCTTTTCACCTTGCCGAGGAATTCCAGAATGCGGTAAAACGCCAGCGGCTTACGGATCCGGCCGTCGCTCCGGCGACCGGTGACGATGCCCGGACGATAGACGGTGAAGGGGATCCCGGAGGCGCGCACCAGCATTTCCGCTTTGTACTTGCTTTCCTCATAGGGATTGTTGAAGCCGTTGTCGATCGGGTTGTTTTCGTAAGCGGTGCCGACCAGCTTGCCGGCGATGTAAGCGGTGCCGACGTAGTGGAACTCTTCGGCGCCGATCGCCTTGGCGAGTTTGAGCACGTTTTCAGTGCCGTTGTAGTTGATGCGGAAAGTCTTGCCGTCGGGGTCCTTGCCCAGATTCACGTCGGCGGCGCAGTGGAAGATCGTCTTGACCCCCTGCATCTTGGGATCGGCGGCGATCTTGTCGACGTCGAGCGTAACGATATCGCCGGAAATCACTTGCACGTGTTCCATCACGAGATCGACGTCCTGCGGGCAACCCTCAAAGTCGCACTCGTCGGCGATGATCATGCGCACCCGGTCCTCGGCGCTCTGCGCGGAGTTGCCCCGAGCGAGGCAGACGAACTGGAATTCACCCCGACGCTGGCGAGAAAGCCCCACGACGACCGCACTGCCGACCAAACCGGTGATCCCGGTCAAGAACACTTTCTTCATAACAAAAATCCTATATTATTTGATTGGTCAACCCACGAGTAATTATACTTAATGTACCACCACTTTGCAATAAAATCAAGTTTTCGGCGCTTTTTCGGGCATTTATGCGAGAAATTCCCGCGCGATCGCCACCGGAGCGAGCGCTCCCCAGCCGCAAAAGTCCCTGCCCGCATTGGCTTTGGGGTGGTCGTACTGCTCGGGCGAAATGTTTTCAAACACCGTTCCGGTTTGGTGAAAAAGTTCCGCGCACGCCCGGTAGTAGCGGCGGGCAAAGTAGCGCGCATCCGCCTCGCGCCCGGCAAATTTCAGCCCGCAAAGTGCGACATAGGTCGTCGGCGGCCAGACCGGACCCGGCCAATAACCGAATTCGGGGGCGTACTCTTGCTCGTTGGCGCCGAGCGAGGGGAACGGCACCGGGCGGTTGAAGATCTTTTCATCGCGGAGCACCGCCACCACCCGGTCGAGCCGCTCCGGCGGCACCACGCCCGCGATCAATACCCAAAACGCCCCGGCGTGGTAGCGGGGGATCACCTTGCCCGCGTGGTAGTCGAAATAAAATCCCCGCTCCTCGTCGAAACACTTTTCGTTGATGACCCGCCCCAATTCCGCGTGGTCGGCGGCAAAGCGCGAAGCCTCCGCCGTCGCGCCGATCAGCTCGGAGATCCGGCGTAAACATCTGGCGTTGAGCGCCATCTGACTGGAAATGTCGATCCAGCCCATTTGTTTGTTCCAACAGTACAAGTTGCCGGCGCTCACAAATTTCCACATTCCTTTGCTGTCGGCGGTGATATGTTCGATCTTGATGTCGATCCCGGCGTGGCAGTCGGCGGCGGACTCGTAAGGCATCCGCGGCAGATCGTCCATGCCGCACCCCAGCGCGTCGCCGAAGTAGAGCCCGTCGGGGCGGCGATAAGTGCGGCGGCAAAATTCGTAGTGGCGCTTGAGGTGTGGGAAGACTTTGCGCAACCGCTCAAGATCGGTCACCCCCGCCTCAAAAAGTTGCAGTTCCGCCCAAGATAAGATCGGCGGGTTGAAAGAAATCGGGTGCTCACTGCTCCAATAGGGTTTGCCGTCGCTCTGAAATTCGCGGCAGATGAAGCCGTCGTCGCGCTGTAAGTTGTAAAAATTATCCAGCGTGGTCGTCACCGGGAAGCGTTCCGGCGCATACTTCGCCCACATGGTGCAAAAGCAACTGTCCCACAAAAACAATCCGGTAAATCCGCCGCCGGTGGCGAGGCGCGGCAGGATCGGCACGATCGGCGGTTTTTCCGCCAGCCGGGCGTTGCCCTCGGCGATCTTGCGCTCGGCGATCCGCATCGCGCTTTCGGCAAAGTGAGCCATGAATTCCGGGGAAAAAATCTCCGCTTCCGTCATTTTCGCATCTCCGGCAGGTTTGGCATAATATATCCGCGCCCGCCGAAAAAAGCAAACATTTACTCCGCCGGATTTGACAAAGCCGATAGGCGTGCTATTTTAAGCGTCGGAACCGATAGTACCTATAACTATAGAATGGAAACGATCACCGTGACTCGCAAGCGCTTGGCAATAATTGCCCCGATCATCGTGGCGGCGGTAGCCGGATTGTTTTTTGCGCTCTACCGCTCGGCGGATCGCCCCGGTTCCGATCGCCCGGTGCTGTGCGCGGGGATCCCGCCGATCGCGGAGATCGTCCGCCGGATTTCCGGGAGCGATTTCGAGGTCGTTTCCGTTTTGCCGGCGGGCAAAAATCCCCACGACTACTCCCCCGGAACGGCGCAGATCCGCGCCCTCGCCCAAGCCGACTTGTTTTTCTGCGCCGGCTTGCCCTTTGAGGAAAGATTGGAGTCCGCGGTCGCGCCGGATCGTCTGGTCGAAGTGGGCGCGGGCATCACGCTCCGCCGATTGGAGTCCGGCGTTGAGGATACCGACGACGAGCATCACCACCACCACGGCGCGGGCGACCCCCACCTCTGGCTCAGCCCGGATAATCTTCTTAAAATTTCCGCCAACATCGCCGCCGCGCTCATCGCCAAATATCCGTCTTGCGCGGCGCAGATCACCGGCAACCTGACTCGCTTTCAGCAGCAAGTCCAAGCCCTGAAAGCGGAGATATCGGAATTGATCCCGCAAGTAAAAGGGCAAAATTTCTACGTCTATCACCCGGCATTCGGCTACTACACCGACGCCTTGGGCATGAAACAGATCGCCATTGAAGTCGGCGGCCGCGAACCCTCGCCCAAGCAGTTGGCGGCGGTGGTCAAAACCATGCGCGACAGTCAGGCGCGGGTGCTCTTTGTGCAGAGCAACTTTTCGCCCCGCTCCGGCGCGGCGCTCCGCGCCCAAACCGGGGCACGCGTCGTGGAGATCGACCCGATGAGCGCCGACCCGATCGCCCTGATGAAAAAAATCAACGCGGAGCTTATGCAAAAGTGAGCGACAGCGATATTATCATTTCCCTTGCCGGGGTGAACTTTTCCTACGGATCCGGCGGCGAAGTCCTCAAAGACGTAAATCTCGTCATCCGCCGGGGGCAATCCGGGTGCATCGTCGGCCCCAACGGCGGCGGCAAGAGCACCCTGCTGAAGCTCATCCTCGGGCTGATCTATCCGGAAAGCGGCGAGGTCCGGGTCTTCGGCAAAACGCCGGAAGAAGCGCGGCTTCGCATCGGCTACATGCCGCAGTATCACCAACTCGACAGCGCCTTTCCGGTCACGGTGGCGGAAGTGGTGCAAATGGGCGCCTTGAGGTTGCCCCTTTCCCGCCGGGAAACGCGCCGGCGCGCCGCCGACGCCTTGGCGGAACTCGGCATCGCCGAACTTGCCCCCCGCCACTTCGCCCGCCTTTCCGGCGGTCAGCGGCAACGGGTGCTGGTCGCCCCGGCGCTCTGCGGCAACCCGGGGTTGTTGCTGCTGGACGAGCCGACCGCCAACATCGACCCCGGCGCCGAGGAGCAGTTTTACGAAACGCTCAATGCGCTCCGGAGCAAACTTACCGTACTGACCGTCTCGCACGATCTGGGCTTCGTCTACCGCGAAACCGATCTCGTGATCTGTGTGAATAAATTCGTGTCGATCCACGAGGCGGCGGACTTCACCGCCGAAAGCGCCAACGAAGTCTATCATCACCAGGTCAATTTCATCAAGCACGACCATTCGTGCTTCTGCAACTGCCACCACCCGGCGCCCGCGCTGCACTCCGAGGAGGAATAGTCCATGCTGCAAACCTTTCTCACGGCTCCGGAACTCGCCTTTCTCCGTTGGGCGATGCTCTTTGGCATCGTCGCCGCCCCGGCGCTCGGAGTGATCGGCACGCTGGTCGTCACCCGCCGGATCTCCAGTCTCGCCGGAGCCAGCGCCCACGCCGCGCTCGGCGGCATCGGCATCGCGCTCTTTTTGGAGCGGGTCTGCCAGTGGAGTTTTCTCCACCCCCTCTACGGCGCGGTCTTCGGCGCGGTGGCGGCGGCGTTGGTGGTCGGCGCGGTTTCGCTCTACGGCAAGGAGCGCGAAGACACGGTGATCGGGGTGGTCTGGGCATTGGGTATGTCGTTGGGGTTGCTGTTGCTCGACCGCACCCCCGGTTATGTGGATTGGCAGGGCTATTTATTCGGCAACATCCTCTTGCTCGGCGGCGCCGAGATCAAGTCGATGCTGATCCTCGACGCGGTGATCCTCGCCGCGGTCGCGCTGACCTATCGGCAGATCCTCGCCTTTTCCTTTGACGCGACCTTTGCCCGCTTGCGCGGGGTGAAGACCGGGTTGATCTACTTCCTCATCCTCACCTTGACCGCGCTCACCATCGTCTTGCTCATCAACTTGGTCGGGGTAATCTTGGTGATTGCGTTGCTCACGCTCCCGGCGGCGATCGCGGGGCGCTTCACCCGCCATCTCTACTCGATGATGGGGTTTGCCGGGATTTTGGCGGCGATACTGGTGATCGTCGGTTTGGCGGTAAGTTACCTCTGCGGACTGCCTTCCGGGCCGGTGATCGTGGTGATCGCCGGGGTACTCTATCTGCTGACGTTGCTCAGTGGCGCAACTCGCTGAAAGATAGCGGGCGAAATTCCCGCTTCGCCGCCTCGCGCCGCTCCGGATCGACGCTCAAATACTTGTAGAGCGAAAAGGCGAAATCCCCGGGCACGTAATTTTCCAACCACTGGTGGCTCAACAGCCACGAGATCGGGAAGCCTTCCAAAACCCAGACGCACTTTTCCGCCAGGTACGCCGCCATTTGCCGGTAGAGTTCACTGCGCTCCGGGCTGTCGGGCATGGGCAAAATCTTTTCGTACATCGCGTCGTAAACCGGGTCGGAAAATCCGGTGCGGTTGCAGGTATCCGCATTTCCCGAATAAAACAGTTGCAGGAAGTTTTCCGCATCCGGGTAATCCCCCACCCACGAGAGCCGGAAAACGTCGAAGCGGTGCTGGCGCAATTTCTCATAAAAGCGCGGCTGATTGTTCAATACCGGCGTGACCGCCACCCCGAGTTTTCCCCAGTCGGAAGCGGTAAGTTCCCCCAGTTGCCGATACGCCGAACCGGTGCCGCTCTGGTCAAAAGTTATGGCGAGCGCCTTGCCGGTCTGGGGGTCGATGCCGCCGGGATATCCGGCGCGGGCAAGTTCCGCGCGGGCGCGCTCGATATCCAATTTACCATACTCGTTGCGGTAGTCGGGGTCGAAGCCGCCGACGCCGGGCGGGATCACGCTCGACGCCGGGATCATCTGCCCGCCGAAGTGTTCGATCCGCCGCCGGACATCGTAGGCGAGGCTCAATGCCCGCCGCAGTGCCGGGTTGTCGCGAAAACGCGGGTCCTGAAAATTAAATCCGAGGTAGCGGATCTCAAATTCCGGCACCTGCTGGACCCGAATGTGCCGTTCGCGCAACGCTTCGGGCAGTTGCCCGCCGATGCCGGAAAGCAGGTCCAGATTGTCCTTATCCAGCGGATTGAAATCCAGATTGCCCTGCAAAAAGAGCAACCACGCCGTCATCGGCTGTTTGATCTGGCGGATCTCGATCCGATCCGCCAGCGGCAGGGGGCGGCAACGGTCAGCGGCGGTGGCGGCACCGGGGAAATACTCCACGCGGAAATCCGGATTGCGCACGAGGGTGATCCGGTAGTCGGTGATCCACCGCGTCAGCTTGAATGCCCCCGAGCCCAGCGGTTGCCGGGCGAACTCCCGCCCCCGGCTTTCCGCGGCATAGCGGGGCACGATCCCAGCGTTGGGCATCGCCAGAATGTAGAGGAAACGCGGGTCGGAACGGGTGAGGAGCAAGGAAAATTCCCGATCATTGTGGATGACAAATCCGGGAATGCCCCGATCGTAGAGCGAGCGATCATCGCTCGCGGCGGTCGCCGTGGCGGCGTGAAACTCGGTCAAGCCGACGATCTTGCCGCGAAACATCCAGTAAACCGGGCTGTGATTGCGGCTGTCGGCGATCCGCAAAATGGTGTAAAGCACGTCGCGCGCAGTGATCCGGCGCGCTTCCTTTTCCCTGGGAAAATCCGGGCTGTCGGCAAAGTAAAGATCGTCGCGCAAAACGAAGTCGTACCGGGTAAAATCCGCATTCGCCTTGGGCATTTGGCTCAACATCGCCGGTTTCAGCGTGTAGGGCCGCTGCAGATAATCGTATTCCAAGAGGGTGTCAAAGAGGGCGCCGACCAAATTCCGGCTCGCCAGATCGTCCGCCTGGGCGGGGTCGAGGGTCTTCACCCGCCCCCCGGTGGCGGAGTAGATCACCCGCTCCGACCCGGAGCAAAGCGTCGCGCCCGCCAGGGTCAGGAGCAGTAGGATGATTCGTCCAAATTTCAGCATGGGGCGATGACGCTGAACCGATCGGTGGTAGCCCGGTAGAGCCGGGTCATTTCCGCTTCGGGCGCATAGTTTTTCAGCTCAAAAGAGGCGCCGACGATCTCGCGGGCGCCGACCAGACCGGCGGTTTCGCCGCGGGCGATCGACTGCCCGAGGATATTGCCGACCGCGGTCGCCTCGACCGGTCCGGCGATGACCGGCAGATCCAGCGCATCGGCAGTCAACTGCATGAGCAACGCATCTTTGGTGCCGCCACCGACGATGTTAAAGGCGGTGTACTTGGTCTGCGACAACTCGCTCAACAACGCCACCTTGCTCCGGAAATAGAGCGCCAAGCTGTCGTAGATCGCCCGGCAGATCTCCGCCTCGTTGGCGGGAGTGCCCTGCTCGGTGCGGCGGCAGAAATCCACGATGCGACCCGGCATGTCGCCCGGCTCGAAAAACGAAGCGTCGTTGGGGTTGATCAGATAACGGCAGGGAGCGGCGGCGCGGGCGAGATTTTCCATATCGGCGAAGCTGAAATTTTTACCGCTTTCGTTCCAAACGCGGCGGCACTCCTGAAAGAGCCAACTGCCCATGATATTGGTCAAAAAGCGGATCGACCGCTCCAAGCCGCCCTCGTTGGTGAAACCTTTTTTGCCGGCTTCCGGAGTGACGCAGGGCGCGGGATTTTCCGCCCCCAGCAACGCCCAGGTGCCGGCGCTCAAATAGGCGAACTTCTTGCCGTTCGGCGCGGGAACCGCGGCGACCGCGCTGGCGGTATCGTGCGAACCGATCTTCCAAATCGGCGTCGCGGGGATCTGCAATTCCTTGCACAACTCGGCGCTGAGCCGACCGCCCAAGGTACAGGAGGGCACGACTTCGGGGAAGATCTGTCGCGGCAAACCGATGCGGTCGATCAGTTCCCACGCCCACTCGCGCCGGAAAGGATCGAGCAAGCCGCTGGTCGAGCAATGGGTGTACTCGGCGGTGAAGTCGCCCCCGAGCATGAACGCCAACGCATCCGGGATCGGCAAAAAGACGCTGTTTTCCAGTTCTTCCGGGTGCTCCATTTGATGAGCGACCAACTGAAAGATCGTGTTGAAACTCATCGGTTGGATCCCGGTGATCGCGTGCAATTCTTCGAGCGAAACTTCGGCCTTGACCTTTTCCACCGCCGCCCGGGTGCGCTCGTCGCGGTAGCAGTAGGGCAAGCCCTTCACCTCGTGGGTGCGGCGATCAAAGAGCACGTAATCCACGCCCCAAGTATCAATGGCGACGCCCTGCAGCTCCTTTTCGACGGCAAAGGCGCGCTGCAAACCGATCTTGAGATTTTCCACCAGCGAGGGGAAGTTCCAGAAAAAGTGGTTGCCCTGCTGAAGCGGTCCGTTGGCGAAGCGGTGGACTTCCTGAAGTTTCAGCTTTACGCCATCCAAAGTGCCGATGATGCCGCGCCCGCTGGAAGCGCCCAAGTCGAATGCCAGATACTTGCTCATTTTTTGCCCCGTATGTTATTTGGTCAATTTACCTCTTAAGCGCGTGCGCCACCACTTCCGCAAAAGCGAGTTGCCCGCCGAAAATATCCAAAGCCGAACCGATGGTGTAATGAATTTTCCCCTCGCCGAGGGTTTCGATCTGCTCAATATCGGCAAAATCGCGCACGCCGCCGGCGTAGACGCACTCCACCGGGGATGCCGCCGCCAAAATGCGGATCAACTCGGCGTCGATCCCGGCGCACTTGCCCTCGACGTCCACCGCGTGGATCAAAAACTCCCGGGCACAACTGCCCAACTGATCCAACAACTTCTCGTCGACAGTTTCCTGCGTGTATTTCTGCCACAAGTCGGTGACCACCCAATACTTGCCGTCGCGGAACCGGCAAGACAGATCCAGCACCAGACGCTCGCGCCCGACGGCGGCGACCATTTCCGCCAACCGATCAAAATCCAACTTGCCGTCGTGAAAGACGAAACTCGTAACGATCACCGCGGCGGCGCCGGCATCCAGAAATTCCGCCGCGTTGGTCGGCGTGATGCCGCCCCCCACCTGCAAGGTGCCGGGGGCGGCGCTCAAGGCGCGCTTTGCCGCACTTTCGTTTCCTTTGCCCAACATGATGACGTGCCCGCCGGTCAACCCGGCGTCGCGGTAGAGCCGGGCGAACTCCGCCGGATCGGCGTCGGTGGCAAAATTGGTCACCGCTTTTCCGGCGTGCAAACTGCCGCCGACGATCTGCTTCACCTTGCCGTCATGGAGATCGATGCAGGGACGAAATTGGGCGCGCATTTACTCCTCCTCGACTTCCGGCAACGGGCGCAACGGATATTTCAGGCGTTCCGCCAACAGATTTTTCGGCTGATCCGCCGGGGGCGGGCAGATCGTGAACTCCCCGCCTTTGGCATAGAGCAAATTATTTGCCCACAAGTAGTTACGCAGATATTCCGCCGCGTCAAAGTGCGGCAACTGCCCCTGCCCCGCCCGATCCAAATGCGCCGCCTCGGAGCAAACTTTGCCCACTTCGGAAATCAGGCGCAAATTTCCGGGGGAAACCCGCAGCTTGCGGCGGAACTCCCGGCGATAGATGCCGGATAGCGGACAACCATTTAGGGTAAATTCTTCATCCGCAACGCTTTCCGCAATAAACTCATCACTCATCCACACGAGGAGCGCATTGAATTTCCACGGGCGCTTTTCCGGCTCCACCCCCTCGTCGTAACGCAAGACTTGCCGCTGGAGCCGAAGTTCATTATTTTCACCAGTCAACCGGAACTCGGCGTTGGCGCCGGCGATCCGCTCCGCCGCCAGATGCCGCCACAAGTCAAAGCCGACAAGATATTGGCATCGGAAACCGTCGGCAAAAGTCACGGTCACTCCGAGCGGCGCCGCCGCGCCGCAGTAAAGTTCGCCGGCGGGATTTTCCCAACGCCGGGGCGCGGGGTCGCCCGCCAGCACCAACTCCGCCGCGACCGCGCCGGGGAAGCTGAGTTCCTCGAGCGCCAAGTCGCCGACCCTGCCGAAGTTGACCGCCGCGACCGCCGTGGTGAGATCCAAAAGTCCGTCGGCGACGGTGAGTTGCCGCTCGATCTCATATTCACAACCGAAAGGCACGCGATTGACCATTTCGGCGCTGACACTCAAATTATCCCGGGTGCGGTGAACTCGCAGTTTGCGATCCAGCGAACCCAATTCGCTGAATTTGCCGCACCCGACCCGCCCGAAGCGGGCGCGAGCAACTCCCCCGACGCTCAATTCGAGGGCATATTTGCCGCGCCCCGCGAGGCGGAGTTCCCAGCCATTGCCGAAAATCTGTGCCGCTTCGCCCACTACTTCACCACTTTGACCAGTTCATTTGGGGGAACCGGGCGGGAAAAGGCGCGGGGCGCGGCGGCGGGATGACCGATCGGGAGCAGGATGTCGGCGCAATAGGGTTCGCGCACCTGCAGAATTTCATTCACCCGATCGACGTCAAAAGCGGCGATCCAACAACTGCCGAGTTTTTCCGCCGTCGCCGCCAACGCCAGATGCTCCACCGCGATCGCCAAGTCGATCTCGCCGATCGAGCGCCGGTCGGCGTCGCTCATTTTCCACGCGCCGGAGCGATTGACCAGTGCCACCGCCAACAAGGGCGCTTCCTGCACCGAAGTCTGCCGACACGCGGTGCGCAGTTTGCCCAAGAGTTCCCCCTCGGTGACGAAGAGGAAGCGGTACGGCTGAAGATTGCACCCCGAGGGCGCCAAGTAGACACTTTCCGCCAAGCGGGAGATCACTTCCGGGGAAATCGGTTCGGCGGTGAAGGAACGGATGCTCCGCCGCTCGCGCAAAACTTCGTAAAACTCCATGATCTCCCTCCTTTTGCTTCAGTTTGCCTTATCCAACAACTCCTCCAGCGCCGCGATCGTGCGATCGGTCGCGCCGCGGTGAGCGGCGATCGCCGCATATCCCCGTTCGCCGAGTTCCTTGCGCCCGGCGGGGTCGGCGATCAGTTTTTCCAGCGCCGGAGTCAATTCGTTGTCACCGGAAATCGCCACCAACGCATTCGCGGAATTCAGGATGTCGAAAATGAAGCGGAAATTCCGCAGTACGCTGCCGGTGACGATCGGTTTGGCGAGCAAGGCGGGCTCGATCAGATTGTGCCCCTCGTCCTGCCCCGCCAGACTCTTGCCCATGATGACGATATCGGCGGCGGAAATGAAGCGGAACATTTCCCCGGTGGTATCCGCCAACAGCACTTCGACCGGAGTTTCCGCCTTTTCTGCCCGCGAACGCCGGGCGAACGCCAAACCTTTCGCCGTCAAGAGTTCGGCGAGCTCCGCGCCGCGCTCGGCGTGCCGGGGCACGATGACCAGTTTGAGTTGCGGATGCGCCGGTTTCAATTCCTTGAAACTGTCGCAGATCAAATCTTCTTCGCCCGGATGCGTGCTCGCCGCCAGGATCACCGGCCCGAAATCGGCGCCGAAATACGCCGCCAAGTCGGCGGGTTCGAGATTTTCCGGCGGCGTCTGATCAAATTTGAGATTGCCGGAAAAGCGCACCGCCGCATCCGGCGCGACGCTCAAAAATCGCTCCTCGTCCATTTCGCTCTGCACCAGGATCAGCGACATCTGCCGCAACAGCGGCGCAAAGAAGCACTTGGCGCGGCGGTAACCGCGGGCGGAGTGATCGCTCATCCGGCCGTTGACCAGCGCCACCGGGATCCCCCGCTTGCGGGCGAGGTAGATCATATTGGGCCACAATTCCGTTTCAAAAATCACCAGCATCGACGGTTGCAATACCCGCATCGTGCGCTTGACCATACCGGGAAAGTCGATCGGGCAAAAGATCACGGCGCAGTTTTCCGGACACTTCTTGCGGGCGATCTCCTGCCCGGTGGTGGTGGTGGTGGAAATGACGAATTTGCGCTCCGGATAGCGCCGCCGATACTTGTCAATGAGCGAGAGCGCGACCACCGTCTCGCCGACGCTCACCGAGTGGATCCAGATCGCCCCGGCAAATTTGGCGAGTTCCGCGCGGCGCTCCGGCGAGAAGCGACCGAAACGCTCCCCAAAGGTACTCTTCCACCCGGAACGGTGCCGGTACTTATAGATCACGCCGGGCAGGAAAAACAAAAAACCGATCGGCAACAGCAAGTTATAGATCAATCGCCACACTTTTTTCACCTACATATCCAACAATTCCGGGGCGCGGCGGCGGAGCAGATTTTCCGCCAGCCGGGCCGGTTCATCCTCATCGGCGCAGTTGAACGAACTTTCCACCAACTGCTCCGTTTCGTACAAAGAAACACTGCGGATCGCCCGGCGCACCAAGGGGATCGCCGGCGAAGCCATGCTCAACTCGTTGACCCCCATGCCGATCAGCAGCAACGCCATCGCCGGATCCGCCGCCATCTGACCGCAGACCGAAACCGGGATGCCGTGCTCCTCGGCGCAGGATACGCAAAAGCGGATCAGCCGCAACACCGGCGGCGCACTTGCCCGGTTGAGGTAGGAAACCTTTTCATTCATCCGGTCGATCGCCATGGTGTACTGCACCAAGTCGTTGGTGCCGATGCTGAAAAAATCGACCTGCCCGGCGATCTCGCCGGCATTGAGCGCCGCCGCCGGGGTTTCGATCATCGCCCCCAACTGGAAGCGCGAACCGAACTCCACCTTTTCGGCAATGAGCTGATTTTGGATCTGATTGATGATGTCCTTGGTTTCGACGATCTCCGCCACACTGCAGACCATGGGGAGCATGATCCGCAAATTGCCGTAAAAGGCGGCGCGGAGCAACGCCCGCAACTGGGTCTCAAAGAGATCGCGGCGCTCGTAAAGGCAGAGCCGGATGCCGCGCAGACCCAGCGCCGGATTGACCTCGATACTGCGGGAAACGTGTTGAGAAAGTTTGTCGCCGCCCAGATCCAAGGTCCGCACCGTCACCGGATTGTCGCCGGCGGCAAAAAGCAAGTCGCGGTAAATTTCAAATTGCTCTTCCTCGTCGGGGATGTGGTCGTCCATAAACATAAATTCGGTGCGGAAGAGCCCCACCCCGAACGCGCCGGAATTTTTCGCCTCGGCAAACTGTTCGGCGGCATCGATGTTGGCGGCGATCTCTACGGTGAAGCCGTCGATGGTTTCCGGACGGAGCGCATTTTCCTCGGAAAGTTTCGCCATCAACTGATTGGCGCTGCGCGCCCGTTCCCGGTAGGCGTCCTCGGTGCGCTCGTCGGGATTGACGATGAAGCGCCCGATGAAGCCGTCGACGATCACCGTATCGCCCGACTGCAGAGAATCCAGAACTTCCGGCGGCAAACCGGCAATGGCGGGCAAGCGCATTGAGCGCGCCAAAATCGCGGTATGGCTGGTGGCACTGCCGGATTCCACGGCAAAACCGATCACCTTGGAGCTATCCAACTGCATGGTTTCCGACGGCGCGAGCATTTCCGCCACGATGATGCGGCGGTCGTCCAAATCGGTGCCGGATTGATCGACGTCGCCCAAATTTGCCATCATCCGCGCCGCCAAGTCGCGCAAGTCGGCGCCGCGCTCCTGCAAGTAGGGATCGGGGATCCCGTTGAAAAGGGAAACGAAATGCTCGGTGGTGCCAAAGAGGGCGTATTCCGCGCCGACCTGCTCGGAGTTGATCCGGTTTTCGACTTCCGCCAAAAACGTGCGGTCATCCACCAAAAGCAAATGAGCGTCGATGATCTGCGCCTGCTCGGGCTCGATCCGGTCGCCGAGTTTGCGCTTCAAGTCGACCAACTGCTCTTTGGCGCGCGCCACGGCGGTGCGGAAGCGTTGACACTCCGCCGCCGGATCGGCGATCGTGGTTTTTTCCGGTTCGGGCATCCGGCTCTGCCGCCGGACTTTCAAGACCTTGCCGATCGCCACCCCGGGGGAAATGGCGATCACGCGAAAACTCTGCATGGTTTTACTCATAGCCGTCTGCCTTACCTCTACTGCGGGCAAGCCGTCGGCTCTTCGGCAAATCCGGCGGCAAAGAAGTCGCCGATCGCGGCGATCGCCGCTTCGCAATCCGGCCCGGTGGCGGAAAGCAACAACTTCGTGCCGTCGGTAGCCGCGAGGATCAAGAGCGACAACACACTGCGGCAGTCGGCGACATTTTCCGGATCCGCCGGGCGACACAAAGTGATGCGGGATTCAAATTGCGATGCCAGTTTGACCAACTCCGCCGCCGGGCGGCCATGCAGCCCCATGCGACCGGAGATCACGACT
>JAZTWK010000012.1:0-4641 GCA_045635865.1 Victivallaceae bacterium | reverse complement strand
ACTTCGGCGAGGCGATCGGAAATAGCCTTTTTTCGTTACTGCCGGGGCAGACCGACCGGGTGGTTGAGGTGAATAAAATGCCGGTCGCTCAGTTTGAGTCCGACTTGGAGTTTTGCCTTGTCCATGGTCAAGCGGCAGATCGTCGCCAAGTCATTGGCGGCGCAGAATAAATAGATGTTCCCCGAAACGATCCCCGCGTCGTAGGCGGACATAAATTTGCCCCGTTCGCTGTTGTAGATCGGGTCGCTCAAGTTGGAAACGATCACCAAAGCGACCGGCGCCGTCGCCGCAAAACTCTGCCGGTCGGCGACCGCGGGGCGCAAGTCCTCGTCGGTGATCCACACCAGCGTATTATTGGCGGCGTCGTAACGATAAGCGCCATTTTTCGTGCAGACGTAGATTTCGATGCTCTGCTTATTCATCCCGGTGGCATTGGTCCGCATTTTCGGGCGGTTGAAACCATTCGCCGCCCACAGCAGGTCGGCAAGTTGCTGAAGCGACAACTCCGCCTCGGCGTAACTCCGGCTGGATTTCCGCGCCTGCAAGGATCGCTTCATGGTCTTGCCTTGCGCATCGCTCACGGCGGGAAGCGTGATATTTTCCCCGGCAAAGAGCGTTGCCCCCAGCACGACCGCGGCAAAAATACTGACGAATTTCATGATTTTCTCTTACTCCTTTTTTAGCGGATTTCGGCATCTGTCGGTAATATAACATTCGACCGGGGACTTTTCAAAAAAATTTCCGGCGTTTACCGCCCGACTTACAGCTGCATGCCGCCGGCAACGATGATGTTGCTGCCGTCGATGTAACTCCCGGCGTCGGAGGCGAGAAGCAGCGCCGACGGGGCGACGTCTGTCGCCATACCGAAGCGTTTCGCCGGAACGATCTGCAGCAAGTTTTCGACGATCTGGGGATCGGCGAGCGCCGCTTGGTTGCGGTCGGTGGCGATCACCCCGGGGGAGATGTTGTTGAACGTGATGCCGTAAGCGGCATACTCTTTGGCGCCCGTAAGCATCACCACGTTTTGCGCCGCCTTGGTCGCGGCGTAGGCAAAGAGCCGACCCGCCGGGCGGAGCTGATTGATACTGCCGATAGTGATGACGCGCCCGAACTTGCGCGCTTTCATCCCCTCGATGTAGTGTTGGATCAGCTGGATCCCGACCGTGACGTTGATGTCAAATTCGCGGGAGAACTCCGCCGCGTCGAATTGCTCGACCGTCATGTAAGCCTGCACCGAAGCGTTGAGCACCAAAATATCCACGTCGGGAACCGCCTGCGTGATCTTTTTAGCCGCTTCGGGCTCGGCAAGGTCGGCGACCACCTTTTGGACCGCGTAGCCCTTGGCTTTCGCCGCGGCGACGGCGGCGGAAAGTTTTTCCGATTCCCGACTGCCGTGATAGACGACTTCCGCTCCGGCTTCGCCGAAAAGTTGGGCGATGGCAAGCCCGATGCCCCGGCTGGAACCGGTGATGAGCGCCCGCTTGCCCTGCAGGGAAAAGAGTTTTTCAATACTCATTATGCACCCCAAATTTTAGAAATAACCGCCCTTGTCGATGATCTCCGAGATCGTATCGCCCTGATGCACCCAACTGAAAATATCCACTTCGTTGCTGGCGATGCCCTCGGCGCGCAACAGCACTTCGTAAGCGATCTCCCGCGGGATGCAGAGCACGCCGTCGATGTCGCCGAAAATGATGTCGCCGGGGCGAACCGTAACTTTGCCGATTTTGATCGGCACCTGATAATGGGTGATCATGCACCGACCCAACGAACCGTTGGAGGTGCGGTACTTGTAGAAGACCGGGAAGTCCTGCTCCAAAATCTGCTTGGTGTCGCGGATGCCCCCGGCGATCACCGCGCCGCGGATGCCCTTGGTGATGGCGGTCGCGGTCATCACGCCGCCCCACAAGCTCGCTTCCACGTCGTTGGAAGTATCCCAGACCACCACCCCCTCGGGCTTGAAGTCGTCGAGCATCTGCGCCCGAAAAGTCATTTCGCCCTCGATCATCACGTTGGGGGCACTCTTGACGGTAAAGGCTTCGCCGCAGACCGTCATCTCGTCGCGCAACGGCATGATGTCGTTGGGGAGATTCTGGTTGAGCAGGCAAAATTCGCGCATCACGTCGTTGATGCACCCGGTGTAGAGCTTTTCGTAGCGTTCGCACAACTCCTTGACCGGCACGGGGAAGGTGTTATTGGGAATGTGTTGACGATTGGCGATCAGCTTGTCGAGCTTCATCAGCCCGGCTTCTTTCGCCTTGGTCCTCATATCAGCTAACGACGGCATAATCTTTTCTCCTTGTCCTTATGCACAATAGTCGCGTTTCAAAAAGAGGGTTCGCGCCAAGGTCAGCACCACGGCGCCGAGGAAGAAGAAGGCTCCCAGCGAGGCGATGCCGACATTCATGGAAAACTTTTCAAACATCCAACCGATGATCGTCGACGAGAGCGAACCGAAAACGAACGCCACCGCCAGCATAACTCCGGTCGCCGAAGCATGGTAGCGCGGCTCGATCACGTCAAACAAACTCGCAAACAAGTTGGAGTCGTAAACACCGCGGAAAAATCCGAAAAGCCCCATCGCCACCGCGCAGAGCGTAAGCGTCGGCGCATAAGCCATATAGATAATGAAAGGCACCGCGCAAAGCAACCCGACGATCCCGGTTTCCAGCCGGATCCCGTGGCGAGCTTTGACCAGTTTGTCGGCGAGCCGCGAACCGATCGTCACACCAAAAAAGGCGCCGAGGTAGTGCCACAAGACCGCGTAGAGCGCCGCCTGCGCCATAGTACAGCCATAAGTTTCTTTCAAAAAGGTCGGCATCCAAGTCTTGAAACCGACGTCGACGTAAATTTGCATCACCAATCCCAGCGCGACGCAGATCGCGGTCGGCTTGACGAAAAGTACCTTAAAGGCTTCGCCCGCCGTCGCTTTTTTCACCGCCGCGCCGTCGCTCGCCGCCGGGGGAGTATCCTGCAGGAAAAAGATCAACGCCAGCACCCAGAGCAAGCCCACGCCGCCGAAGATCCAAAACGGCTTGCGCCAGCCATCCGCGCCCTGATCGGCGCACCACCCGGCGATCGCGGAAACCCCGACGATCCCGGCATACAAACCGTACTGCAAGGTGGCGAACGCCGTCGCCCGCGACTCCTTGTGGAGCTGACCGAGGAGCGAAGTGGCGCTCGGATAATAAAAACTCTGCCCCAAACCGTTGAGGATACCGTAAGTCACCAGCAACGCGCCCACCGAGGCGACGAAGCCGGAGCAAAAGATGCCGCCGCAAAAGATCGCGACGCCGATCGTCACCATCCATTTGCGCTTAAAAATATCCGCCGTCACCCCGGCAAAGGGTACGCAAATACCGTAAACGAGAGTAAAGACCGTGGCTACCACCCCGATCTCGGTTTTGCTTACGTTAAAGGACTCCCGGATCAGCGGCAACGTCGCGCCGAAAATCTGCCGCGTGCCCTGCTGCAGGAAAAAGGCGATCCACAGCAAAAGCAACGCCCACCATTTGTAACTCGATTTATTCATAATCAACTCCAGCGGCGATCGTTCGCCCATTCTTTATCCCACTCGTCCGTCGGCGCCCATGCTTCCGGGAAATCCGAGTGGAGTTTTTCCTTGATCAGATCTTCATTGAGCGCCTCGATACCGAGTCCGGGCGCATTCGGCACTTGGATATAGCCGCCCTCGTAGCTCAAGGCGGGCACGACGAGATCGCCCCACCACGGCACATCGACCGAGTGAAGTTCCAGCGCCATAAAGTTGCGGGTGGCGGCGGCGACGTGCACCGCCGCGAGGCAGGCGATCGGGCTTTCCGCCATGTGGATATTCATCTGCACCCCGAAATCCTCGGCGAGATCGCCGATCTTGTGGGTTTCCAGAATCCCGCCCGCGGTCAAAATGTCGGGGTGGACAATGGCGAGCGCGCCCGACTTGAAAAGCGGCAGGAAGTTTTCCTTCAGATAAATATCTTCGCCGGTACCGAGCGGCACGGTGGTCGCTTCGGCGAGGCGTTTCCACTGGTCGGTCAGCTGCCACGGCACGGCGTCTTCCATCCACGCCAAGTTGAATTTTTCCAACCGCTTCGCCAACTTGATGCAGTCTTCGAGCGGAATATGCCCGAGGTGGTCGATCGCGATCGGGATTTCATAGCCGGTCACCGAGCGGCAATCCGCCATGTACTGCTCCAAGAAATCCAAGCCGGTTTCGGTGATATGGATCCCGGTAAAGGGGTGCGCCGTGTTGAATAGATCGTACGCTTCGCCGCGCATCGCCCGCGGATCGATCGAGCCGTGGGGAGTGGAAAAGACCGTTTTCTTGTACTCGCGCATCTTTTCCAAAAAGCCCAACGGCGCCGAGAGCGCCCCCGGCACATTCATCAGCAACTCGATGCCGAGATCCATTTTGAGGAAAGTGAAGCCCTTTTCCATGCGCTCCTTGAGCGCCTTGCCCATATCCCGGCCGCCTCCCTCGCTGTCGGTGTCGCAGTAGCACCGGATGCTATCCCGGAACTTGCCGCCGAGGAGCTGCCAGACCGGCACGCCCCACGCCTTACCGGCGAGGTCCCAACAGGCGACCTCAAGCGCGCAGACGCCGCCCGCCTGACGGGAGTCGCCGCCAAACTGCTTGATGCGGCG
>JAZTWK010000011.1:0-58211 GCA_045635865.1 Victivallaceae bacterium | reverse complement strand
CGAGCGAAGCGAGGCGAAGGATGCCCTCCATAGCCTTGGCGACGGAGGGCAAAACATTTGCGGCGGCGCACACGAAAAAAGAGAAGTGATGCCACCGCTGATCTGGGCAGGCCGTGAGGACTGCTATTCGTAGCATTTTTTTGCAAAACTGCAAAAAAGCGAGCGAAGCGAGGCGAAGGATGCCCTCCATAGCCTTGGCGACGGAGGGCAAAACATTTGCGGCGGCATACCCGAAAAATTAGCGAAGTACTCGATAAATATTGCATCTTGGGAAAAATGTACTACACTTACATCATTCGTAGCATTAAGTATCCTTCGGAGCGTTACATCGGCCACACTTCAAATTTGCGTCAGCGTTTATTGAAACACAATTCCGGTGGTGTCCCACATACTGCGAAATTCCGTCCATGGAAAATTGAGGCCTATTTCGCTTTTGAAACCGAAGAAAAAGCCGTTTCTTTTGAGCAATATTTAAAATCCGGTAGCGGGCACAGTTTCGCCCAGCGCCACTTTTGATTTATCCCGCCCCAAAACCCGATTGCATTTTTTCTTTACCCGGATTATAGTATATGGCACGATGAAACGCCGACACAACCGGGAGAAATTATCAATGTCAAAAAAATGGGGAAAACTTTTCGCAGGTCTGTTGATTGTCGCTATGGCGGGGTGCGCTGAATGCCCGACCGCCAATTACGAACTCACCGCTGACGACAACGGCCGGCAACTGCAGCTACTTACCGGCGACACGCTTTCGGTGGAGTTGAAAAGCAACCCGACTACCGGTTACCGTTGGCAGTTCGTCGCCCCGGATGATCCGGGAGTGCTGAACTCCACCGGAGACGAATTCATCGCGCCGCAGACCGAACGCTGCGGCGCCCCCGGGCGACAGAAATTGAGTTTCACGGCGGCGGCGTCGGGCGAAACGGTGCTCCGGCTCGACTACGTTCGGCCGTGGGAAAAAGACACTCCCCCCATGCAAAGTTTCCGCGTGCCGGTCGTGGTCAAACGCCGCTGACCCGCCTTTTCGCCGTATCCGATCAAAGATCGGCGCCATTTTCGGCAGTGGGCGAAGGCTTCCTGGAATAGAAAGAAAATTTGTCAGTTTCAATAATTAAGGACAGGTTTTCTTCCTCGACGACCCGTTTGCCGAAATTGTATATGTCAAAAAAGCCATAATGACGTTCATCATTCCGGTACATCTTGCTGTTGGGGTGCCAGATGAGAACGTGCTGAATCACTTTTATATTTTCGCGAGACGGGATATCGCTCCAAAAAGCGAACGAAAATCTCCCTCCCAAGGCGACGGTCACGGGAAGCCATTTGGAATATTCATCCGGAATATACTCAAAAACAATATCGTCGGGCTTCATGTAAGGCTTCACCATTTGCGCCGTTTCGTCATATTCAAGCCCGCGGGCTTGGTTGTGGGTGAACAGCCCCCGGCAGCATCCGGTTTGAACCGCATACCATTTCTCATGCAAAAAATTGAATCCGCACGAGGCGTCAATGGATAAAAGAACATTGATGACCAACAGCGAAGCGAGAACCCCGACTCGCATCATCTTATATTTTCCATCCGCAAAATACCGGCATAAAGCAACCGCAAAAAAACAGACAAAAATATTGTTCCACAAATGAGTTGTCAAATATACCACATTTGAGCCGAATGTATAGCAAAAAAACTCAAAGCAAATTGTTATTGTCATTAAAATTATTGCTATGTCTTTATTGGCTACGGCTTTATGACTGACATACTCCGTCACGATATGCGTTGCGATCAAGAAAAGTGCACACACGAATAACGGTAGCATTACATAGACGTAGTAGTAATAGTCCTTGATGACCAATCCGGCGGTGACACATTCGGTGCTACAAGCAGCCGTGGCACTGATCTTGGGGCAAATATAATAATTTCTAAACAGTACGTAGATTACCGCACTCAACACCGGCAACAGCCAGTATGATTTTTTGACCAATGCATTATCGCATTTTTTCAGGAATAGAAGCACTATAAAATAAACTGCGCCAAACAAAACGGATCGCAACAAGCAGGGAATCATTACGCCGCAATATTTCACCACCACTTTAACTATATCCGTGGCGGGGATGCGGTTCGCATTGGGTCCGATCAGGTGATTGAGTATCATTCTCAACACCAAAAGGGTGATCAGGTAAATAATTAAATACTCGGCGCACAACAAAAATAAATATTTTTTCCGCTTAAAGTATTTTACCGTCAACCAAAATATGGGGATGATCCCCAGAGGCAGTAAGTTGATCCTTGCGCTTTCCAAAAGCGCGAACAGCACTCCGGCAACAATGACGCCATAAAATATTTTTCGCTGATCATGCTCCGAAACCAAATTCAGCAAAAAGGATATTGCAATACCGGAGAACAACAACGGCAAAGTCCCATACCCGATCATAAGATAAAATACCGGCGTGAGCGTGAGCGCCGAAACAATGCCTATCGGCAGCAAATAAGAATGAGACAACCCGAATGTTCGGAAAATGATATTCAGCCATAATGTTGAATTTAATGCGACGATCACTACCCCGCCGAAGTTGAACCACCAATATAAGTATTGATGATCTATGCACAATTTCAGCCACATGGCGCCCAAAAGATCCGACAACCACGCGTACGGCAAGCCGCAAAATCTGTCGCCAAAGGCTATATTGCTTTGATTTATGAAATGGGTGAGCGGATCCCACAACACCGGCGCGTGACAGTCCATCAAAAAGCTCAATGGAGCCGACCAGATCAAGGCAATGCAGAACAGCAGGAAATATTTTTTCCATACAATCAGGGAGTCGGTTTCTTTCACAAGCATCGCTTCATACCTCACGTGAAATATTCATTTTAAGATCGCTTTTGGCGCCGTATTCGAGAAAAAGCTGGCGGAGCGGACCTTCCGGCAGTTTCGTCCAATCGAATCGCTCTCCGCGATTGTCAAAAACGGCATTGACGTCACACCCTTTTTCCAAGAGGTAACGGATATTTTCCAGCGGTGCGCAGTTGAAGGCGTAAGCCAGAGCTTGTTCTTTATCTGCACCATGCTCAATAAAAAAATCCATATCGACTGGCGTGCCATATCGCATTGCCATACCCAACGGATTTAGATCGGAAACGCCGTCAATATCCACACCTTGTTGGAAAAAGTATTCCAAGACGTCCTTATGGGGGTTGCAGACCGAAACGGTCAGCAGATTGTCGCCATCGCAATTTTCCGCAAGGGGATCATTGCCTTGGGAAACCAGAAACTCGACCATTTCCAGCGTGTTCTTTTCGGCGGCATAATATAGCGGTGTATTGTCGTAAATATCCATAACATTGACATCCGCCCCTCGCTCCACCAATAGCTTGATGACCCGGATGTCGGGATTTTCCGCCGCGATGTGGACGATCGAATAACCGGTGCCGCACAAATCCCCCAACGAGTCAAAATACGGCATCCGCGTCTTGGCGTTTACGTCGGCTCCCGCCTCCACAAGGGCGCGCACCTCCTCCAGTGACCCGTCGCGACAACAGTCCAGCAACTTATGCTCCAAACTGCCTTTTTTAATGGTCTTTCCTTGCCGCATCGTAAACCCTGACAACTAATCTATGCGCTGGTCACATTCAGCGGCGTTTCAGCACCGGTACGCTCACCCAGCCGGAAGTGCTTTCGGTGAATTCCCGGCAGGTGAAGCAGTAGATCACATACTTTTTATTCTGCAACCACGCCGGATCCTTTGCCGCCTTGCGGTAAAGATCGATGCGCACCGCGGTCGCCGCCGAACCTTTGACGCCGATCCGATCGACCGGCATTTTCAATTCCGCCGCCAAGAGTTCGGCGAACCCGGCTTTTTCCGCCAACATATCGCCGCCGGTGGAAAACACCAGCGTATGACTGTCGCCGATGATCAACACCTGACTGGATTCATCGAGCGCCTTGCCCCCGACGGTCGCGAGGGAAATTTTTTCCGTTTCCGGATTTTTGGCGTCGAGCGACTTCGCCAAGTCTCCGGAAACCGTCACTACCGAATCGGTCAGCGGAAGAGCCGCCGCCCCGCGCAGAGAGATCGCTTTTGCCAACTCCGCCGCCGCCACCCGGATCCCGGCGGGACTCCAATGCGCATCCGTTTTGCAGTACATATCCTGATCGCTCTTAATGAACACATCGCTCAAGTCGAGGATCTCCAACCCCTTGTCGCGCAACTCCGCGTAAAAGGGTTTCAGGTACTTCATGGCGTCGCCCTTTTGCAGGCCGGCGAACGGGGCGACCGCCGCCTTGGGCGGGACCGGCACCACGATCAATTTGATGCCGAGTGCCTTGAGTTCGTCGTTGAATTTGACCAGCGCCGGGGCGGGATCCTGATTGCGCTTGGCGGCGGAAACCTTTCCCGCGCCGCCGTTGACCAGTTCGCCCTTGGCAAGATGCGTCAACTCGTTGCGGCTGTACAGCCAGCCGTTGGCATCGCGGTAAGTGATCGTCCCCGGCACAACTTTTTCCAATGCCGCTTTCGCCACCGCCGCGGGTTCTTCCGCGGTCAAAACGCCGATCGCCGCCACCAAAGCAGTGCAAAACAGTTTTTTCATTTCAATTCTCCAAATACAGGTTCCTGCAAGATCAAGGTTTCGTCTTCAAACTCGCTCCGGTTCCAAGTGCCGTATTCCGCTTCCCGGCTCGACCACGGTTCCAAAAGTATTTTCACGCTGTCGCCGACGCGCAACTTCGGCGCGGCGGTCCAGACGTTGTTGCGCATACTGACGGTGTATACCAGCGCCTGATCGTTGCCGCCGTCGATATCGCCAAGATGCAGACTCATCACGTGGTCGGAGTACGGCGCCGAGTGCGGCCGCGGCACTTCGGTAAGTGCGAGGACGGTCGCGGTGACGACCCGCGGAGCCGTGACGCTCAAAAACGCCGTTTCGGGCGCCTTGCCCAAGGTCATATCCAAAATCTTCCAATCGCCGTTGGCAAGTTCGCGGATGGCGAATTCCCAGATCACCACCGTTTTGCCCTCCAGCCGGTCGCGCCCGCGCTTGAGTTCGTCGGCGAGCAACTTGCGGGTCGCCCATGCCCCCGCGTCGTTGCGCAAAATGGCATCGACGGGGCGACCGAGGTGATACCCCAACGCTTCGGCAAGACCGCTGTCGGCGCCCCACTTCATGGCGTCGGCGGAAAAGATGTTGGCGAAACTGTCGCCGAGCAAAAGGACGTCGGAATTGCGATTGGTCTTGACGGCAAAATGCGGATTTTCCACCGTTTCGCCGGGGAAATAGCGTTCGCAGTCCGGAAGTTTCAACATGGCGGCGATGTCGCCGAGGTTGGTCACCGACGAGGAAGTTTCCGGCTTGGCTTTGGGGGTCGCGCCCATAGATTTCGCCAAAATGCCCGCGGCGGTGAACATTCCCTCCGGAGTCCAGTGGGTATCCGTCTTGAGATAAGGCTCCGCCCCCTGCTCTCGCATTTTGACAAAAGTCGGCGCGAGATCCAGCACGGTGACGCCGTGCTTTTCCAACTCCGCCTGGAATTGCGGCCACGAATCATTCTGCAACGGCCCCGCGGCTCCGGATAGCTTATCCGGGTAGATCATCGGCTTGACCGGCACCGGCAGCAGAATCAACCGGATGTTCCGCCGGGCAAGCTGCGATTGGAAATCGAGGATCGCCGTCACCGGGTTCGGCTGCACACCGGCAAGCAACCGCTTGTGCAACTTTTCCCGGCGCAGGAAGCCGGGATTGATGAGATACTCGTAGTCGCCGGAAAAAAAGAGCCAACCGTCTTTGCCGACGATCACCTTTTCGTTGCCGAGGTCAAATACTTCAGTCAACAACCGCTGGGCGGGCGTCAGCAACACCGCCCGCAATAGTGAAGTATCCTCGATGGCGGTCTCATACGCCTTGATCGACTTCTGCACGCTTTCCTTTGGGCGCCACTCGCGGAACGGCTGGTGGCAGAAAAACTGAACGCACGGATAAATCCCGATGACGAGCAAAAAGAAAATGGTCAAAAACCACTTTTGAGAAGTGGAAACGACAGTATTGCCGATCTCGATCTTGGCGATCTCTTCGCGGGAGAGTTTTTTCTTCGTAACTTCAGCCATTTTTCACTCTCCTTTAGAATATGAAGTAAATGAAGGGGTTGTAACTCTGCGTCGTCATAGCAATAAGCGCGAGACTGAATACGACGATGCACCAAAAGATTTTTTTCCAACTCAAACTCCGGGTGAAATCCCAACTCTGCGGCGCGCCCCAGATCACGACGCCGGCGAGGAGGAAATTCACCACGTACCAGGAGTTGAAAATCAGTCCGCGCGCCACGGTGCCGGATTCGGGGCCGACCGTCCAGCCGAACATGCACCCCAAGTACCGCCAGGCATCCGGCAGCGTATCCGCCCGGAAGAACACCCACGCGACCAGCACGATGAAAAAGGTGAGGACGAGCTGGCAGAGTTTGGGCAGTTTCCGGTAGATGCTTTCCTTGCCGAGGGAGCGCTCAAAGGCGAGATAACCGCCGTGAATGGCGCCCCAGATGAGGAAGTTCCAACTGGCGCCGTGCCACAAGCCGCCCAACAGCATCACGAGCGCGAGGTTGATGTAAGTCCGCACTTCGCCCTTGCGGTTGCCCCCCAGCGGGATGTAGAGATAATCCTTGAGCCAAGTGGATAGCGAAATGTGCCACTTGCGCCAGAACTCCGTAATGGATAACGACTTATAGGGTGAATCAAAGTTTTTGGCAAAGACGAATCCGAGCATCAGACCGAGTCCGATCGCCATATCGCTGTACCCGGAAAAGTCGAAGTAGATCTGAAACGCATACGCGACCGCGCCGTACCACGCGTCAAGCGTATCGACGAATCCGGCGTTGAACGCGGTATCGGCGATCTTGCCGCAGGGATTGGCGAGCAAAATTTTCTTGCCCATGCCGAGCATGAAAAAGGTGATGCCGCGGGTGAACTTTTCCAGCGTGTGCGTGCGACTGCGCAACTGATCGGCGACCTCCTGAAAGCGGATGATCGGCCCGGCGACCAGCTGCGGAAACATCGAAACGTAGCAGGCGTAATCGATGAAGTTGCGCACGACCTTGGCGTCGCCGCGATAGACGTCGATGACATAACTCATCGACTGGAAAGTGTAAAAGGATATCCCCAACGGCAACACGACCCGGAAGAATCCTTCGTATTGCCAACTTTCCGCGCCGACGGCGGCCATGAGCGCGTTGTAGTTTTCGACCCCGAAGTTGAAGTACTTGAAAAAGCCGAGGATCGCCAAGTCGGAAATTATCGAGATGGTAACGAAAACTTTTTTGCGCTCGGGGTACTTTTCCATCATCCGGCCGTTGGTGTAATCGACGGTGGTGTTGAAAAGCATCAGGAAACAGAAGTACGGATTCGCCCAGCCGTAGAAAAGGTAACTGAAAAGCGTCAGCACCGCATGTTTGAATTTGCGCGGCGCCAGATAATACCCCGCCAGCGCCGCCGGCAGAAAGAAAAAGAGGAATAGATAACTTGAAAAGACCATTTTTCCCTAATGTTTAAACTCGACTACTTGAAAATCTGAATATCCCCTATGGCGATCGTCGTACCGGGCTTGCCCTCTAATTCAATCGTCAGATGCTCCGCATCTTTCGACAGAGGCACTACCACCCGATTATAGGAATACGCGCCGCCTTCCGGTATTGCATACGCCGTGCCATTCACTTTAAGTTTTGCCGGGCACGGCGCAGGCGCACAAATGGGAATGACGACGGTTGGCGTATGCTCGTCGCGGCTCGAAGTGCAAGCCAGCACGAGCACCTTGCCGGCATCCGGGATCGTCAGGCATTGGGCACGCGGCAGGTTTTGGAAACGGCTGGGCAGTTCGGTGTTTCCGGATACGGCAATCGTTTCGGCGAGACTTTTGCCCGCGAGCAGCGTCATTTGCCGATCCATTTCCCGGATATTGTTGAAGCGGGCGTTGTCGAAGTGCCGTGCGCCTAAAATCAGGAGCAAAACCCGTTTGCCCTGCAAGGTTTTTTCCGGGTTGGCAAAGAAATAATTGATCCCGTTGGTCATGGGACCGCTGGCGCCGCTGAAGCGGGAAGTCGCCACGCGCATACAGATTTTGGATGCCAAAAGGGAAGAAAAAGAATCCGGGGAATTGGTCACCGGGGTTTGGATAAAGCTGTTTCCCAATACCAATATGGGCGATCGCGGATCGGGGAACACCTCTTTCCCCTCATACAATACCCGGCGGCAGAGAAACGTTTCACCCGCCCGATAGGGAGCGATATCGCAGTCAGCCGGGAAATGATAGCGTTTATCCTTGGCGTAGGCATGCTGGACCAAGTCAGTGGAAAAACGCTCTTTAGCCAAGGTTTTCGGGAAATGATAACGCTCCAACAGTTGGGCAAAAGCATCGGTCAGGATATCTTGAGTCGTGTCGGCGGGGTGATCGTTGTCGGGATAGAAAAAGGCAAAGGGATAGCGATGATAATCTGCCAACAGTTTATCCGAAATGTAAACTGCTTCCAAGTTGTTGCTCAAAAGTTCCCGCACCAAACAAGCGGAATTGAAGTCAGGGATATCCCTAAATTCACGATTGATGACTCGCGCCGAGATCGCATGCAGTTTGGGTATGATGCCGATGATCAGTTGACAGCCGTTGGCATTCAAAAAGTCCTGAAACGCCGACAGGGCTTCCAGTTTATCTTTGCCGATGCCATAATATTTCGGAACCAACGCGTATTTTTCCGGCAACGCCCAAAACGAGTTGTCGATGTTGCGCCAGACATAGGTGCCGGCGACCCGGTTGAAGCCCGGGGCATCTTTGGCTTTTTCCGTTTCCCACACTTCGGCGAAACGAGCATTCAGCCGATCGAGTTCTGCCGCGGCGGAGTAAGGCTCAAGCATTTGGTTTATCCGCGCCAGAGAATCCGCGATCGCCTGACGCTGCATTTCCTTAACTTCGGCGGAAAGCGGCGGATTGATCTGCCGCTTGAAAACCGAAACATACTGTTGCTCGCCGCTGAAAGGTATCACGGAATGGGGCGAAAAATTCGGCACCACTTCAATTCCCAACGCATAGTAACTCGGCAGTTCAAAGAGGTTGAGATCGTCCGCCTGCTGGATGCTTTTCTTTTCCTCCGGGAGTTTCTCAAACGGAAGCGCAAAACAGCGAATCTTATCCCCCGACTTCAATCGTTTGGTCTCCAACAACTGGTACTTTTGGAAGCCGTCGATCACCAGTTGCAACTTTTGCGGGCACGAAACTCCGGCAATGATGTGGTCGCCCTCCAGCAAGGCGGTGAATCGGCAATCCGGATAATCCGATTTCTTGGGGTCCGGGAGCGCGGATAGTTCCGCCAACGTGCCTTCCAGAACCGTGATGCCCGATTTCGCCAGATCATCCGGCAACTCGGTCACGGTCAACGCTTGCAGGATAACGTTGCCTTGGATTTTCAACAGCACCTGAAAGGTGGGCACCCCGCGCTCGATCTGCACCGGCACTTTCCAAGCCGCGCTCTCTCCCCGTTTAACCGTGAGTTCTTTTAAGTAGTGGCGCCCCGGCTCGATCAATCCATACTGAATTATCCCGACGGTGACTTGCGAACTTTGCTCCGCCGCGTCGGCAGGCATCGTCAACTCAAGATTCAAATTATAATTTCTCGACAGTCGGCGACAGCCGACCGTATTGTAAATGAGCACGCCTTGCGCCGTTTGAACCCCGAAATGATCATCGCGCCCATAAAACCGGCAGTCGGCGGGGTAGTCGCCCCAAGCGATCAGCCAATCCGCCGGAACTTGCGCCTTTTCGATATCCGCAACCTTGATCTGCCGACTTTCCAAAATCGGTTTCATTTTGGCGGGAACTTGAAGCGGAACCAGTCGGTTGAAGCGACTCGCTACCACCGCATCGGCGCCAACGCACGCCGAGGATAGGAACATCCCGAACACCACGGCGCAAATGCAAAATTTCCTACTCATATACCCGCAACTCTTTACTTAAAAATTTGAATATCCCCCAACGCGACCGTCGTGCCGGGTTCCCCCTCGAGTTCGATCGTCAGTTGTTTCGCGTCTGCCGGTATTGAGGTAACGACCTTATTCCAGCGATACATACCCAGCGATTCCGGGATCGCATACGCCGTGCCGTTTACCCGGAGCCGGGAAATCCCACTCTTGACGTCCGCGCAAACCGGGACGACCAGCACTTCCGCGCCACCGGATTCGGGGCGGACCTGATCGATCACCACGTGCTTGCCGGAAGCCGGCAGCGTAACGCATTTCACCTGCGCCAAATACCGGAAATTTTCCGGCGGCGCGCAATTACCCGCGACCGGAATGATGCGCTCGATCGTCTTACCCGACAACAGCGACATTTGCCGATCCATTACCCGGATGTTGTTGAAGTGATGAATGTTGTAGAAGTGCCGGAAACCCATGACGAGGATCACGACGCGCTTGCCGGCGAGATATTTTTCCGGACTGGCGAGAAAACTATTGATGCAAGTGGTCATCGGCCCCGAGTTGTTGACCCGCATGACGGCAATGTCCGTGTGCAGTTTCATCGCGAGCAGGCAGGGGAACGATTCGGGGAAATTCATGGGCGTCCCGATGAAGCTGTTTCCCAGCACCAATACCGGCGACTGCGGCGAGCGGGGCAAGTCTTTGCCGTCGTACCACACCCGGCGGCACAGGTAGGGTTTCCCGGGTTGATTCGCGCCGATGTCGCAACCGGTGGGGAAGAAAAATTTTCGGTTGTTGGTGCCGATGCCGACCGTCGACTCCAGAGAAAACTTGGCGGGGTCCAGCGTTTCCGGCAAGTTATAGCGCTTGAGCAGATCGGCAAAAACGTCGGTCAGGATATCTTGGGCGGTATCGGCGGGGTGCCAGTCGTTCGGGTAGAAAAAGGCAAAGGGATAGCGATGATAATTTTCCAACAGTTTATCCGAAACGTAAACCGCTTCCAAGTTGTGCCGCAAGAGATCCCGAACCAGTTGCGCCGTGTTGAAGTCGGGTATCTCGCGGAACTCCCGGTTGATGACCCGGGCGGATATATCGTAAAACCCCGGCACGATGCCGATCAGCAGTTGACAGCCGTTGGCATTCAAAAAATCCTGAAGCGCCAATAGCGCATCCAACTTCTCCTTGCCGATGCTGTGGTACTCCGGGATCAGCGTGTACTTTTCCGGCAACGCCCAAAACGAGTTGTCGATATTGCGCCAGACATAGGTGCCGGCGACCCGATTGAAGCCCGGGGCGTCTTTGGCTTTTTCCGTTTCCCACGCGTCGGCAAATCGAGCGTTCAGCCGATCGAGTTCCGGCGACGCGGAGTAAGGCTCGAGCATTTGGGTTACCCGCGTCAGAGAATCCGCGATCGCCTGTTTCTGCAACCTTACGGCTTCGGCGGAAAGCGGCGGATTGATCTGGCGCTCAAAGACCGAGATATACTCCTGCTTGTCGCTGAAAGGGATCACCGAATTTTGGGAAAATTTATGTACGGTTTCGATCTCCAACGCATAATAGCTCGGCAGTTCAAAGAGATTGAGATCGTCCGCCTGCTGGACGCTTTTCTTTTCCTCCGGGAGCTTCTCAAACGGGATCGCAAAGCAACGGATCTTACCCGGTTTCAAGTTTTTGGTCGCCAACAACTGGTACTTTTGGAAGCCATCGATCACCAACTGCAGTTTTTGCGGGCACGAAACTCCGGCAATGATGTTGTCGCCCTCCAGCAACGCCGTGAACCGACAATCCGGATAATCCGATTTCTTGGGGTCCGGGAGCGCGGATAGTTCCGTCAGCGTGCCTTCCAGAACCGTGATGCCCGATTGCGCCAGATCATCCGGCAACTCGGTCACGGTCAACTCCTGCAGGATAACGTCGCCTTGGATTTTCAACAGCACCCGAAAGTTCGGCACCCCGTTGGCAAACTGAAAGGGCATTTCAAGCGAAACGCTTTCCCCGCGCTTGACGATCGCATCCCGATAAAACATCCGCCCGGAACTCATCATCCCGTAACCGTGGACTTCCACGCTGACGCGGGAACGCGATCCTTGGGCGTCAGCCGGCATCGCCGCGACGAATTTCAGCTGATAATTTCTCGACAAGCGACCGAAACAGGCGTTGCTGAGGAGCCGCAACTCACTGTTTGCGTGAACTCCCCAGTGGGAATCGCGCCCATAAAACCGGCAGTCGGCGGGGAAATTCCCCCAGTGGATGTTCCATTTCTCCGGCTGCGACATTTTTTCGACTTCCGCCACATTGATCCGCCGATTTTCCAGCTTCGTTTTTTCCTTGGCGGAAATTTTTACGGGCACCAACCGGTCGAATTTGCTGGCAAATACGGTATCGGCGCCGAGGCAGACGCCGGCAACAAACAACGCGACGACCCCCAAAGCGACCTTGAATTGCAATATGCTTGAAATGGAGTGTTTCATAATCGTAATTAAGCTAATACTTGTTTATTTAATATACTGGTCGTAAGGGGGATTTGCAAGTGCCGCGCCGGAGTTGAGCGGCGGGAAAAGCCAAGCGGCGGCGCTCCGGAAAAATTTCCCGAAGCGCCGCCGCTCAAGTTGCCCAAGGTTTTACTGCCGATCCGCCAGAATTTTCCGGAAACTTTCCGTCATGATCGGGATAAGTTCCGCATCCGGCACCGGCTGGGAAAGGAATCCGCCGATCTCATACGCCTGATTGTGCGGCCCCGCGTCGGTGCCGAAAAGCAAGCGGCTCGCCTCAAATTCTTCCCGCAGTTTGCACCACGGTATCGTCGAGCAGAAAGTGCCGCAGAATTCGAGATAAATGTTGGGGAAACGCCGCGCCAATTCCTCGCTCAACTTGCGCCCGATGTCGCTCCCCCCGGTGTGGCCGAGGATGAATTTGGCGTGCGGGTAGCGCGGCGCGATCTCGCCAAGCGGCTCGGCGTCGCGATTCCAAGTGTGGAGCAATATCGGCAAATGGTGCTTATCGGCATACTCCCACATCGTGCGGTAACGCGCATCGTCAAAAGGCGCATTCCAGTACGAGCCCAACAGCTTGAAACCGACGTAAAAGCCGTCGCGGAAAAATTCGTCCAGCACCGCCTCCCCCATTTGCTCGGCGTAGTTGGGGTTATAGCTGAAATAGCCCAAAAAGCGCCCGGGGTAGCGTTGCGCGGCTCGGACGAAGCGGCGTTTGCTTTCCAACAGATCACCGGCAAAATACCCGTCGCCGTCGATCAGGCAGTTTTTCGCCACGCCGTGGCGATCCATAAATTCGACCATTTCGGAAATCATCCGCTCGGGATCGGTTTCGCGGTTGACCCAACCGCCGACGCTCACATGCGTATGGGCGTCGTAAACTTCCACCCCCGCAAGCGGCTGACCGGCTTTGAATGCCCGCCACAGCGGCTTGTCGGCAAAATCCGGCTCGTGAGCAAGTTTACCGGAAATCGGCGCGACGCCGAGCAAATTTTCCACATTGCCGTGGGCGATCGCTTCCCGATCGGCGGCGGACAACTGAGCGTGCGCCAAGGCGGCGAGCGCGGCTCCGTACTGACTGGTGTGCCCGATGCCGAAAAAGAGCCGTCCCACCCCGAATTGCTCGGTCACCAGTTCCAAGGTGTTGCGCATGTGCAACCAGGAAATATCCACCCCGACGTTGCTCCGTCGCCACATCAAATCCAACAGCGGGGGAAAATTTCCCCACATCGCCTTGCCGATGACAAAGTAACAATTCGGGAAGCGCCCCGCCAAATATTCGACGTCGCTCACCGCGTCGTTGTTGCGATCCATAAATATGACCGGATCATACTCCGCCAGTTCCGCGAGGACCCTTTCCAGCTCGCGCAACCGGTAATTCGCCTGCACCGGATCGACGAAAAAGGCGCGTTGCCCGGCTTTCGCCTGCGCTTTGAGCCACGCGAGCGTGCCGAATTCATAGAAACTCGACGGGGTGATCACCAGTGCCGGATAGAGCCGCTCCCGATAGGGGGCGATCTCCTCGAGCAAGCGCCGATTTCCGATCGCCGACGAGTACGAGATCGCCGGGTCGGAGCAAACCAGCGCCCGGTCGATGCCGAGATAATCCAAGTGCTTGAGCAACGACTCCGGGGTCGGAAATTCCGGTTGGCGGCGCGAACCGCAACCGATTTTTATCGGAGTGGCAAAATAATTCATCGTCCTTCCCCCCTGCGGTCCAATTCCGCCATGAGATATTCCAACATTTCGCCGAAACACTTGCCCGGCGAATTGTGATCGCCCGCCGGTATCGACCGGAAAACCGCATCCGGTTTGCCGCTCAAGCGGTCGCGCAGATCATACATTTCCGTAACCGGCATGAGCTGATCGTCTTCCCCGTGGGCAAAAAAGAGCGGCATGGCAAGTTTCCCCGCCTGCGCGGCGACGTGGTTGAGGTCGTAATCGGCGTCGGTGTAGTGACTTGCGATCGCCTCCAGAATTTCCTTGTGGATCGGCAGATCGCCCTGCCGCAGAAACTCCAAATAGCGCCGCATATTGGTCACCCCCGCCATGATGCCGAGCGCATCGACCAACTCCGGGTGACGCATCGAAAAAATCAGCGCCCCGGTGCCGCCCATACTGCCGCAGATAAAAATATAGCGCCGGAAACCGTACTTTTCCCGGCACTCGGCGAGAATATCGGCGAGATCGCTCACCGCGGCGGGGCACATCCACGCATTGTCGCGCAAATTGGGGGCGATGACGCTCAAGTTGTGCTTTTGGAGCCGCGCCATTTTCGCTTGTTGCGGCGGGTCGTCGGGGTTGAGAAAAAACTGATCGCCCGCCGAACCGTGGCCGTGCAGATTGACCAGGCAATCCGTGCCGGTGCCGGCATTGACGAGCAAATACCAGTCCGGGGTGCCGTCCACTTGGCTCCGGTAGTCGACCCGAAGCGGTTTGAAGTAATCCGCACCGCTCATAACTTCCCCGGCGCTCCGACAAAAAGTTTTGCCGTTTCCAAAAGCGATTTTCGGCTTTCCAACTCGGGGAAATACTCCAAGCCGACATAGCCATCATAGCCGAATTTTTCGATCATCCCCAACAAAAAGGGATAATTGGTCTCGCCCGCGGCGGGCTCGTGGCGCCCCGGGACTCCGGCGACGTGAAAGTGCCCGATGTGATCGAGGTTGTAGCGCAAAAACTCGGTGAGGTTCCCGCCCCGGATCGCCATGTGGTAAATGTCGTAAAGTACCTTGACGTTGGGACAACCGGTTTCGCGGACGATCGCCACCGCTTCCGCCGGGTCGGAAAGGAAATGCCCGGGGTGATCGACCTCGGTGTTGAGCGGCTCCAGATTGAGCGTGAAGTTTTCCCGGGCGGCAAGTTCCCCCGCCAGCGCCAGATTTTCCACGAGGGTACGGCGCTGGGCGGCGTGGCTGACGCCGGGGAGCTGCTGACCGGCGGTGATGATCCCTTGCGTACAGCCGACGGCAAGCGCGTTATTCATACACAACTTGACCCGGTCGAGAAACGCCTGCCGGTTGGCGGGGTTGATCGGCGCGACCGCATCCCCCACCACCATTACGACGCTCGCCAATTTCACGCCGGCGGCGGTGATCGCCTGCAGTTGGGCGAGGTCGACCCCGCCCCACGTTTCCACCGCGTCGTAGCCGCAGTCGGAAATTTTTTTCGCCCGGATCGTCCAGTTGGGCTCCTCGGCGAAAAAGACGTCGATCAGCGGGCAGACTTTCAGCATTCCTGCAATCCTTTAGTGATGTTTTTCGCCATTTCCAACACTTCGGCTTCGCGCATAAAGGGCGTGAGCGCCACCGTGCCGGTGCGGAAAATGATGTCCTGCGAAACTTGCCACGACTCCGGCGTGTAGGTTTGGAGTTCCTTGACATGCGGACACTTGAAGGGGCACCCTTCCTCCGTCGCCGTCTTGAGTCCGGTGATGTGTTCCCAGTGCCACGCCATGTGCCAGTTGCGTACGCCGCGGGTGGAATCGAGCGCGTTGCCGCCGACCACCTGCGCATTTTGGGCGCGGAGCGAAAATTCCCGGTCGTCAAAAGAGAGCGGCAACATGTAGCCGCAAATACCCGCCGGGTCGTTGATCTTGGTCCAGTGCACCCCGTTCGGCAGTTGGATGTTTTCGCGGAGCAGATCGACGTAGTGTCGGCAGGTGGAATTGATCCAATCCAATTTGGCAAGCTGGACCAACCCGACGGCGGCATTGAGTTCGCTCATACGGTAGTTTTCGCCGCAGAAAAGTTCGCCCGGCATCCGCTCCTTGCCGAAGCGCTGGGGTCGCCAGCAGGCGGCGGTGTCGTGATAGCTCTGCGCCCGCATATAGAGGTAGTCGTCATCGGTCATGACCATACCGCCCTCGCCGGTGGCGATGACTTTATAAGCGTCGAGACTGATGCAACCGAAGTCGCCCCAAGTGCCCAGCGATTTGCCGTGGAACTGCCCGCCGCAAGCCTGCGCGGTATCTTCGATCACGACCAGATCGTGCTTGCGGGCGATCGCCATGATCCGCTCCATATCGCAGTTCAAACCGAGCATGTGGACCGGCATGATCGCCTTGGTGCGCGGGGTGATCGCCGCCTCGATCGCTTCCGGGGAAATCATCAGCGTTTCGTCGATATCGACGATGACCGGGATCGCCTTGGCGACCACCACGGCGGAAGCCGAAGCGAAAAAGGTGTAAGCCGGCACGATCACTTCGTCACCCGGCCCGATGCCCGCCGCCACCAGCGCCGCGATCAGCGCGCTCGTGCCGGAGTTGACCGCCAATGCGTGCCGACACCCCAAGTGGGCGGCAAATTCCCGCTCGAATTCGACCGTCTTGCTCCGCGGATTGTAATAACGGAAAAAGTTTCCGGCATCCGGTTGCGGATCTTCCTCCGCCAAAATCGCGCGGATCTTCGCCTGCGCGGCGGCGGAAACGTTAAAAACGTCCATCAATCCCATCAACTCATCGGCACCGAATTTGCACATCTGTCTTGGCATGATCCACCTCCTTGGGGTTTGGTTGGCCTTTGCGAATAATATAGTTGAGCCCGCCGGGCGTTACAACCGTTTTTATGTATAACATTTTGAGAAAAAATGTGGATAAAACGAATTTCAATTTGACTTTTTCAACGACGGTGGATATGGTAAAAACCGGAGGAACATCATGTTTGAAGACGATTTGCGGCGGGCACAGGAAATTTTCATCAGCTCCGGGGCGATTTATCTTGCCCCGGATACGGTGTTGCCCTCCCCGCTGGCGGCGGCAAATTTCCCCACGCCCTACTATCCGCTTGAAGCTCACCAACAGCATGTCGAAGTGATCGTGCCGCTGTCGGGATGCACCGCGCTCCACCTCAATTCGACGTGGCACTCGACCGAAAATGAAGCGCGTCCGCTGGTGTTGTTGCGCGGCACGATGCACACCGAGCACTGGCTCCGGCGCGACGAACCCTACACGCTTTTTTGGTTGGTCATCGCTTCCGACGGATTGAATCTGCACGAAACGATGTACTCGCCGGAAAGCGGCTACGGGCAATCCGGCACCCGGTTGCACACCACCTCGCCTTTCGCCGCGGAATTGTGGCGCGCTTCGCAAAGCGACGATGTGGACATCCCGGAGTTTCACGCGCTCTTGTTGGAATCCATCAACTATCCGCTCAAACACGGCGGATTGGATACTTCCAACTACCACCGCGAAGTGGTGTTGCAGACCAAAAATTTCCTCGATCGCTACTACTTCCGCCCCATTACGCTGGAAGATTTGGGGGCGTTGGCGCGCTACACTCCGCCGCACCTCAACCGGCTCTTCCGCGAGTGCTTCCACTGTTCGATCTACTCTTACTTGCTTGAGGTGCGACTGCAAAACGCCGCCCGACTGCTGAAAGACGAGACGCTCCTCATCAAAGATGTGGCAAGCTCCACCGGTTTCGACGATCAGCGCTACTTCTGCCGGGCGTTTCGCCAGAAATTCAACGTTTCCCCCGGCGACTACCGCCAACGCCTGCGGGAAAAATCCGGCAAGGCTTGATTTTTCCCGCGCCATAGAGTAGATTATCGGCGAACCACTAACTACGAGGCAGTTATGACAACGGATATCATCATTATCGCGCTATTGCTCATTTTTGCGGCAATCTGGTGGGTGATCCCCAAAACCCGCCGCAGCGTCAACAACTGGGTCATCGGGCTCAAAACTTTTCCCTTGGGGCTGATCGCCCTCACTTTGACCGGCAACCTGGTCCAATTTGCGGCGAAATATTGGAGCGAGCTTCACCTGAAAAACGTCGCCATCCCATTGGGGGTGAAGCTCGCCATTCCGCTGGCTGCCGCACTGGTCGTCATCGTCGTCGCGGGCATCTATCTCAAGCGCCGCGGCAATGACGGCAAGAAGTACAATCCCCTGCCCTCGATAAGTTTATTCATCCTCGCCGTGATCCCCACCGGAATACTCGGCTTTTTCATTTCTCTGGCGCTCACATTCAGTTCCCGGGGCATCCAAAACTACCATGCCGACTGGCAGACCCTTTGGCTGGAGCTGGGCACCCGGGAAAAAGTCGCCTTTGAGCAACAGTCGATCCACCCGTTCCTCGCTGAGTACAACTACCGGCTCCGCTTCGTTGCCGACGGCGAAACGGCGCGGCAAATGCTCTTTGTCAACACCGGCGGCAGGACGCATTTTAACATCTATAAACTTGCTGATGGCAGATTTCTTTTTCGGGATAAGGACTGGGATTATATCGTGGACGTCCCCGCGCAACAAGTTCAGCGCCTGGCGCTTTTTGAGGGCAAACTCTACGCCGCCACCATTCCCAACGCGGAGATCACCTCCTGGTCGGGTCCGTACCGGATCGGCGATAAATTCTTCATGGATTTCGGCAGTCATCGCGCCCCGGCGACCGAAGTCACCGGGATCTTGGACAATATGCGCTACTGCGGCTGCATCAAGGATAACTTCTACCCCGCCGCCGAACTGCCGGAAACCAAAATCGACTTCCGCCGCCCAACCTTTTGAAAATGGACAACGCCCAGATCAAAGCCACTGCTTCAGTTGCGACGGAAAGACCGCCGCAGTGCATCTATTGCGGAACTCCGATCAACGGTGAGATCGACATTTGCCCGGTATGCGGTTTGGAGTTGAAATGCCCATGCGGAAAATTCTACGCTCAGCCGACGGTGACCTGCCCCCATTGCCATCAGGATACGCAGGTAAAAAAAGTGTTGCTTGATTATTTTGGTTTTGGATTTTTATTTTTTTTCGCCTTTTACACTACAATGTTGCTGCTTTTTATCCTCATGCTGATTGCCGGCGTCGCCGCGATTCTGAACCAATTTTGGCAAGTACCCGCAATCATCCGGCAGGCACTCGATTTTTTGTTTTTGCCCGTTCTTATCGCGATGATTGTCTCAATGTTTGCCTGTGCCGACGAGATAAATAACGGCAAACCGAGGCTGGAACACCGACTCGATACCGACGACGCCTATTTCCAAGCCAAACTGAAAAAGTACCTCTCCGACCGGATGCGGCAAGCCCAACGCGCGACCGCGAAGAGCAAAAAAACCGTCGTCCAAGGATAAAAAACGCGACCGCCGTTGACGGTCGCGTTTGCTTGTTGACGCAATTACTTTTGCAGATCCTTCGCCGCCTGAACGGGCGTCAGGAATTCCGCCCGCTTGCCTTCGGGATCGTCGCCGAGGCACTTTTTCGCCCGGGCGAGGATTTCGGTGTAGCCGGCGTTGCCCTTGTACTCGCTGTCGCGCAGCAAGAGGCAGAACTCCGTGACCGCCGATGCCCAGCGGATATTGTCGGTCGCTTCCGGCAAGCTCTTGAGCTCAAGCACCTGCAACCGGCTGGGGTCGTTACCCTCGGGCTTCTGGTAGCGCAGTTTGAAGGTCAGGATGTCGCCGGAGGACGCGACCTTGCCGGGGGTCTGATACTTGAGCGCATCGACCTTGCCGAGGTATTTGGCTTTGACCGCATCGGGGGCATTTGCCATGATCAACTCGTAAACCGCGGTCAGCTGATGCCCGAGCCCGATCTCGCCGGAATCCTTGTCGTCGTCGTTGAAGTCGCGGGCGGCGAGTTCCCGGAACTCATAGCCGACCAGTCGATACGCCGCGACTTGCGCCGGATTGAATTCCAGCTGAAACTTGACGTCTTTGGCGATCGTGAACATCTTGCCGGTCAGTTCGTTGGTCATGACCCGGCGGGCTTCGCGGACATTATCCAAGTAGGAATAATTGCCGTTGCCGTGGTTCGCGAGCATTTTCATTTTGCTGTCTTTGTAGTTGCCGTAGCCGACGCCGAAAACGCTCAGATAAATGGCGCTCTTGCGTTCCTTTTCCACCATTTTGACCAGCTCGGATTCACTGCTGGTGCCGACGTTGAAATCGCCGTCGGTGATGAGCACGATGCGATTGTTGCCGCCCTTGATGAAGTGCCGGTGCGCAAGTTTGTACGCTTCGAGAATTCCGGCTCCGCCCGGAGTGTACCCCCCGGCGCGAAGTTTGCGGATCTCGTCGCGGACTTTGGCGCGCTCGGCGCCGCTGCCGCCGTCGATGAGCACCTTGACGCCGCCGCCGTAAGTCACGACGCTGATGCGGTCATTTTCGCGCAAGCGCTCGGCGAGCGTTTCCATCGCTTCGATGACCAGCGGCATTTCTTCATACATCGAGCCGGAATTGTCGATCAAAAAGACGAAGTTGCTCGGCGGCAGATTTTCCAAATCCATGTCTCTTGCCTGCACCCCGACCAGCAACAGCTTGCGCTCCGGAGCCCACGGCGCATCCATGCTCTCAAAATTGACCCGGAAATCCGCGTCGCCCTCCACCTTGCCGTAGTCGTAGTGGAAATAGTTGAGGAACTCGTCCGTGCGGACGGCGTCTTTATCCGGCAAGCGGTTGAACTGCATCAGAAAGCGGCGCACATTGGTATAGCCGGCGGTATCCACATCCGCCCCAAAGGTCGAGAGCGGCATCGTCGCCGTCGCGGTAAATCCGCGCTCGCGGTAACTCTTGTACTCCTCGGTGTTCCACTGCGGCTGCGGCGGCAGATGACCGATATTTTCTTCGCACTTCGGCGCCATACACATTTCGCTGCACGGAGCACCCTTGGCGTCCGCGTTTGCCATTTTCATTTTTCTGGGGACTGGGCGCCCTCGCACACCGGCGCTGCCGTCCGCCGCGATTCTGACCTTTCCCGAATTCTTCCGGTGCGCATTTACCGGGTGGGCGGCAACGATCTCTGGAGTTACTTCCGCTTCGCCGCCAAACTGGTAAAAGAGCACCCCGCCGCAGACCAAAAACGCCGCCGCCGCGGGAATTAAGACGCGATAAATCCACGCCGAGGACCGGGCTTTCTGCGCATTCGCCCGGCGGAAAAATTCCGCCTTGAACTTTTCCGTCGACGCGTATTCCGCTTCGTCGGGGGTGCGATCCTGCGCCGCCTGCAGCAACTCGTCAAGTTGGTTTTCCGAAATATTTTTCATTATGCCGTCTCCAATTTCTTTCTCAACATCTTTTTCGCCTGGTGGATCCGCTGGTAGAGGGTGTTGACCGAACATTTCAGCGTCAATGCCGCCTGCGCGGCGGAAAAGCCGCTCAACACGCCGATCGTTATGCTGTCGCGGTAAAGTTTGGGCAGTTCGGCGACCGCCGCCATCAGCGCGTCGACCTGATCGCCGTCGCGCGGCGACTCCTCGGGCGTTTCGGTTTCGGTTTCGGCATAAGCCTTGAGTTTGACCGCTTCGCGCTTGCGGCGGCGAAGGTGGTCAAAACACTGGTTGACCGTGATCCGATAGACCCAAGTGGATAGCTTCGCCCCGGTGTGGAACTGGTTGTACTTGTTCCACGCGACGAGCAGTGCGTCCTGCACCACCTCGTCCACTTCCGCCGAATTCCCGAGGATCCGGAATGCCGCGGCTCGCAGCATCCCGAGATCCCGCGAGATCAGCTCGTCAAAGACCTCCTGTTTAGTTTGCATTTCACTTTTCCCCTTGTTGACCTGTTCCTCTGCAGAGAGACCGTTTCTAATCAATAAGACGCAAACAACGGGTCTTTTCTTATTTGCCGGCGGGATTTTCGAGAAAAATTTCCGCCGTCCGAGATCCCGGCGGCGAAAAAGTCCTTACTTCGTCGTGGTTTTTTCCGGGTCCTTGATCCCCATATCGTAGTTGACGTCGCGCACGTAGCGGTTGAGGATATCGACGGTAAAAATATGGCCGTCGATCAACTGGGGATAGCGGGCGGTGGAGTTCCACCCCGAAGTGCTCCCCTGGGCGAACATCGTGTGATAGTTGTGGGAGTTGGTCAACTGCCCCCACGTCGTCTGCAAAATGCCGAAGCCGCCGTTTTGAAACGCCTTTTCGCCCAGCGCGGGGGTGGTGTCGTACATCCACCCCGAGTTGATCACGTTGAAGCCCTCTTTTCTTAATAGATCGAAAATCGGGAAGCCCGGCACCCCGTCATTCGGGGCGCGGAAATGGTGGTCGGCGAAGCGGTATTCCCAGTAGCAAACGAGGATATCGCGGGGCAAGGCGCGGCGGAGTTTTTCCGCATCCCGGTCGCCGTTGGCGGTCGAACCTTTCCACGCCGGATCGTCCCGCAAAAACAGCATATCGTGCCAAACCATCATCCGCGAGTGGCGCGCCGCGAGAAAATCCCGGAAGTGGGTGAGGAATCCGGCGACCTTTTTCCAGTATTCCCCGCCCTGCCGGCAGAGCGAGCAACTGCCCGCATTGTAGGCTTCGTCGCAGCCGACGTGAAAAAAGGGCGGTTCGCAGAAAACGTCGAGATACTCCGCTATGATCTCCTCGATATACTTGACCGTCGCGGGGTTGGAAATGCACCACGAGCTCCCGCTCGGTTCCAAAAGCGAAGCGTATTCGGGGTGTTTATCCAAGAGGACCTGCCCGCCCGCACTGATACTGCTCTGGTGACCGAAGATCTGGATTTGCGGGATAACGGCGATGCCCAAATCGTTGCCGAGTTTGATAAGTCGGCGCACTTCACTTTGAGTAAGCGCATTTTGAGGTGTGTATTCGGGGTGTTTTTTTAGCTCGATCGCCCGTTCCAAAACGAAATAATTGTACTTAAAGTAAGCGGCAAGCCGCAAGGCGCGCTCAATTTTCCACGTCGGAGTCGCTCCGCAGTTGTAATGAAATCCGCGGAACTTCAATTGCGGGAAGTCCTCGATCTTGACTTGCGGGATGACGAAACTTTTCGCCCGCTCGACTCCGCGCTCCGGCTCGGCGAGCTGCCGCATGGTGCGCAAGGCGTAGCGCAGCCCGACGGCGGAAGTTGCGGAAATGATGATTTCCGGATTGGTGGTATCCAGCTTGTAGCCCTCGGGGGGAAGCGACTCATTGCCCGGGGCGGAAACGATCTTGGGGGTGATGTGCCAGTAACGCTCGACGATGGGGGAAATGATCGCCGCCTCATCGTCCGGACTCAACGGCGAAATGATTTTAAAGACCGTGTCACGCGACAGCGGCGTTGCCGCATCGGAAACGACTTCAATTTTTTGCGGCACCGGGATCACCCGCGCCTTAATATCCCGGAACTCCTCCGCGCTGAGTGTCAACACCGCGCCCACCACCGCCAAGAGCAAAGTAAATTTCATCGTCATTTCCCCTGTGAAGTAAACTTTGCCTGTACTATACTGCAAAATTTCTCTTTTTGCAACCCCCCAAAAAAATCGGGGTGAACCCGATTCATCCGTCAGATTTCCAAATTTCCCAGCGGGAAATGCTGTTGACTGCCGTAAACGTCGGTATCCAGCGGCGATCCCGATCCCACCCGGCGGGGCAACACCACCTTGATGGTCAAAATCTTTTCAAAGGGTTTGATCTGCACTTTTTCCGGCGAAATATGGTAGAGCGCGCCGATTTTTTTCGGAGTAAAATTAGGCGATCTCCACACCTTTTCATAGCTTGCCAAAGTGGAAAACATCAAGTCGATCGTCACCTGAAACGGTCCGGCGTTTTTACTGCGGCAGACCAATGCTTCATCGTAAAGAGTCATTTCAACACCTCGATTTTTACCTTGAACTCCAGCGGCAGATCGGTCAGATGATAGAGGGCGAATTCGTAGACCGCGCCGCCGGAAAAATCCGACGGGGAAAAGGGAAAGGCGAGATTGCCCGCCGTCGCCTTGCGGTTCGGAAAGCCCTGATGCAGCGCCTTGGAGCGCGCCAAGGCTATCAGCGCATCCGCCTGCTCCTGAGTCGGGGCGATCGCCTCGATCACCAGACCGGCTTCGCGGGGGAAAGCCGGAGCTTCGTTGCCGCCCGTCACAGCATCCACCCCGTAGCGCAAAAAGCGCAGACGGTATTCGTCGTTTTTTACAAAGTTGGCGGACTCCGCCACCGCCGCCCGAACTCCAGCTTCGATGTCGTCCAAGTGGGAAATCGCGGCGGGGTCGCGCAAGCCGGCGATGGTTATGGAGCGAAAGCCGATTTTCACCGCGCCTTCAAGCTTGGTGGTCGCATGATCGGTCGGGATGAGTTTACTGCCGCTCACCTTGACCCGGCGCGGCGCGATCTGCTCAAACGTACAGCCGCTCAAGTCGATCTTGCCTTCCGGCTCGTAAAAGCAGTTGGGGTCGGGCTGTTCGTAGAGCGAATGGGCGGCGACCGAGTCGGGGGTACAACTGCGAACTGGGTTGGGCGGTTCGACGGTGAAAAAGTCGCGGTGCATTTCCACCACGAGAGAATCATTTGCCCCGACCGGGCGCGCGCAGAGCGCGCCGCACTCGGCGATCTTGGCGGCGTGCAACGCCAACCCCGGATCGAAGCCCTGCCAAATGGGATAAGCGGCAAAGATCGCCGTGTCGCAACACCTGCCGGCAACGATCACGTCAACGTCGCTTTTCAGCGCGGCGATGATCGGTTCGGTGCCGAACTGCGCCACCGGGTTGCAGAGCTTTTCCGCCACTTCGGCGTCAAACTCCGGCGCTCCGCCGCAAGTGACGAGGTGTCCCGCCGAGGCTTTGCGGATAAATTCCTTGCTCAAATCCGAGTATATCACCGCCGCGCGCAGCGTAATCTGGTCCTCGCGGGAAATCTCGCTCAAAATTTCCAACACGCTGTCGACGTGGGGTTTAGCTCCTGAACCGCCGGCGCTGCCGATGATAAGCGGGATATGCCGCTCTTGGGCGGTTTTGACGATAAGACTCAAATCGCGCTTGACCTGCAAGCGCTTGACAAATCCCTTGCCGCTGCCCAGATAATACGGCCCGGGATCGGTCGAACCGGCATCCACCCCGATGAAATCGAGTTCGCATTGGAGCGCATTTTCCAAGCTCACCGGCGAGTAGCCGTAACCGAGCATCCCGCACAGCGAGAGATAGCGCAGCTGCTCTTTCATCCGTTGACCTCCGTATAAGTGTAATCCGCGGGGATGTCGAGTTGCTTTTCGATTTCCGGCATCCGGCTTTCCGCCTCGCGGGATAGCTCCTCAAAGTAATTGTTGCCCTGCGCATCCATGGCGATGAAAAACGGCCCGAAGTGGTCGACTTCATAGATCCAAGTGCACTCGGTCTTGCCCAACTCGTCGAGAAAATAGACGTTGTGGACCTTTTTGACTTGACCGCGCAAAGCGTTGCCGCTCAAGCCGATTTTGGATAGATACACCCCGCCGACTTCGCGGAGCGCCTCCGCCGTGCGCGGCCCCATGGTGGTTTTGCCGATCAGCGTCCGCAGTTGAAACTTGCGCACGACGTCCGCGCCGTAGCGCTCGAAGCGGATGGAGCTGGTCGGCTCGCAACTTACCACCGACCAAGCGGAGTTTTCCTGCTTCATCACCGGGCCGACGTGGAAAAAGCAGTTGATCTGCCGGTAGTCGATCGGCGGATAAATATCGTCCTCGATCGCCCGGATGTGAAAGCGGCTCCGCCCGGTGAAAAGCAAGCCGCTCACCGTGATCATTTCCCCCAGTTTGAGCGAACGGGCATCCGCTTCGCTCATCGGCAATTTCATATCTTTCATTCGAGTTCTCCCGTATATTCGATTTTTCCGTCTGCGGAAATTATCGCCTTCCAGCGGCGCCCCACAAGGCACTGGGCGTTGAATGCCACCGGAAGCGCGGCGGTGTGGGTCACCGCGATATCCACGTTGACCGCCAATACGGCGTTGATGCCGCGCGACCCCATAGGGCCGATGCCGAGTTTCCGCGCCGCTTCATAAAGCTCCGTTTCCAGCGCGGCGACCTGCAAGTCGGAGTGATGTTTGCCGATCGGGCGGAGCAACGCGGATTTTTTCGCCATGCTCATGCAGACGTCGGCGGTGCCGCCGATGCCGACCCCGATGATCGCCGGGGGGCAGACCTTGCCCGCGTAGCAAGCGTCTTTGATGCACTCGATCACAAACTTCTTGATTCCCGCCATGCCGTCGGCGGGGAACATCATCCGGTAAAACGTGCCGAAAATTTCCGAACCGCCGCCTTTGGGCGCGGCGATGATTTCCAGCGAATCGCCGGGCAAATCAAACGTCAAATCGACCTTGGGCATCCCCGGGCCGACGTTGTCGCCGGGATTTTTCCGGGTGAGCGGGTTGACCATGGTCGGGCGCAGAAAGCACTCGGCGGTGGCGCGGGCGACCGCCTGCTCGGCACAGCTTTTGAGCGAGTTGAAGCCCCCCTCGATTTGAGTTTGCGCACCGGCGTGGATAAAGAACATGGGAAATCCGGTATCGGCGCAGACCAAACCGTTGCCCCTTTCCGACATTTCCGCATTTTGCAGACTGATTTCCAAGTGCTTTTTCGCCATCGGGTCGGTTTCTTCCGCCAGCGCCCGCTGCAATGCGCGCCGCACGTCCGGGGGCATCTTGGTCGCGCCCAGCCGGATCGCGTGGTACATCGCCTCAATAAGTGTTGCCTTGCTGATCATAAGCGTACTCCTTGCTTGAACTCATATTTTCCTTGTATTGCAAGTAACTTTTTTTATCCATTGCCGGTGGAAAGGCGGCGATTTCCCGGCCCCTTTCCGCATGGTTGGCAAGCAATTCCACCGCGTCGAGCGCCAAGAGCTTCGCCCCCTCGATGTAGGCAAGTTCCGGGTCGGTCACGACGAAATCCCGCGCGTGCGGCGAACCGAAAAAGCCGCCGGTATAAGCGTGGAGCGCCGGGATGAGCATACTCACGTCGCCCATATCGGTGGATGAGCCGCGATGCCCGCAGTTGCCCAAAGTCTTGCCGAAAAACTCGCGCAGATTTTCCGCGTGAAGCGCGTTGAGTTGCGGACAGGAGCGATACGGCAGATAACCGCCGAGATTGGTGATCGTCACTTTGCCGCCGAAAGCCTGCGCCGCCGCCCGGACACAGCGATCCACCACCTGACCGGCGCGGGAAATCGCTTCCGGAGTTTTGGCGCGCACCTGAAGCTCCAACTCGGCGCGGGCGGGCACGACGTTGACCGCGTTGCCGCCGTCGGAAATGATGCCGTGGATCCGCACGCTCTCCTCATCGGGGAAAGTATCCCGCTGAGCGTCGATCATATTGAGCGCCTGCCGCGCCATCGAGGCGGCGTTGATCCCCGCCCACGGCCGCAAGCCGCCGTGCGCCGCTTTGCCGGTAAAGACGATCTGTTTCATGACGAAGCCATTGAAACTTTCCGGCACAAAGCGGTCATGCCCGGCGTGAATGAGCAATACCGCGTCAACGTCGTCCAGCACCCCCAGTCGGAGCAATTCCGGTTTGCCGCCGCAGTAAGCAATCTGCTTTTCGGCAATCAATTGGCGGCAGTAGTCAAGACTCTGAAACTCCTCGGCGGGTACGGCGAGGAAAGCCAGCGAGCCGGAAAGCTCTTTTATTATCGGCACCAACGCGGCGGCGGCGGCAAGCATCATCGTTATTTGCGCGTGATGCCCGCAAGCGTGCGCCGCTCCGGTTTCGGGGTCGGCAAAGGGGTGAGTCGGCACCGGCAGTGCGTCCAATTCCCCCATAATGGCGATTTTCGGACCGGGGCGACCGCTGTCGATGTCGGCGCGGACCCCGGTAACGGCCAGCCCCGTCCGGGGAGTCAAGCCCAGTTTGACGAATTCCTGTTTCACCAGCTCGGCGGTGCGAAATTCCCGATAGCCCAGCTCCGGATGGCGCAAAACATTTTCGGCCAACGCCAAAATTTCTTCCCGGCGACGATCGATCGAATCGATCACTTGTTTTTTCAATTCGGCGGCGGATCTCATAGCGAAAACTCCTCAACCTTATATTTGTTGAGCACGGCTGGATCTGGTTCGACGTCCAGACCGGCTTTATCACGCAAAGTGTAAGTGCCGGGACGCTCGGTCAGCAAGACCGGTCGCCCCAGATTTTCCGCGTAGAATTTATCCGCCGGGGAAATATCCGAGGGATAATTGACATACGGCAAAGTGCAAAGATTGGCGACCACGGTGGTGCCGAGCGAGGATTCCCCCATGCCGCCGAGCCAGCAGCCGGTACCGGTTTCGCCGCAAAGTTTATGGATGGCAAGGCTGGCGGTGATGCCGCCGACGCGGGCGTACTTGATGTTGATGAACTTGCAGGCACCGATTTCGATCGCCTGCCGCGCATCCTGAAGCGACGTTATGCTCTCATCCAGACAAATCGGGGTGGAAATCTGCTTTTGCAGTTTGGCGTGGTCGATGAGGTCGTCGTGCATCAGGGGTTGCTCGATCATCGCCAAATGGTATTTATCCAAAGATTTGAGCATCGGCAGATCCGCCAGCGTGTAGGCGCTGTTGCAGTCGATGTGAATGGTGAGTTCGGGGTAGACCCGGCGCACCGCTTCAAGCATATCGCACTCCCACCCCGGGCAGAATTTCAATTTGACCCGCGGGTATCCGGCTTGCGTGACGCGCTCGATCCCGGCGATCAGCTCGTCAAAGCTGCTCAACACGCCGAAGCAGTAACCGACCTCGGCGATCGGTTTGGTGCCGCCGATCGCCTGCTGGAAAGTTATCCCCCGCCGACGGCTCCACAGATCCCACAGGGCAACGTCAAAGGCGGCCTTGGCGAACTCGTTGCCCCGAATGGGGGCAAGGATCGTCTGCAACTCCTCCGGTCGCTCAAATTCGCGGTTGATCAATTTGGGCGCGATGAAGTCGCGGGCGATCATAAATGAACTCCGGTCGGTCTGGCTGGAAAAAAACGGTCCGCCGCCGGGGGCGGATTCGCCCCAGCCGCTTACGCCGCCGGATTCCAACTGCACCACGATCGAGTTGAATGCCTTTTGCGTACCGAAAGCGGTGGTGTAAGGCCGCTTGATCGGATTGCAGACCCGGTAAATACGGATTTTTTCGATTTTCATCTCGCAGTTCCTTTTGATACGATATTATGCAAATAATATATTTCCGAGTTTGATTTTTGCAATAGTTTAATATATATTGATTGACACATAATAAATATCAATAAATAAGATAAACAATCAATGGAACTTACCACGTTACGTTACTTTGTCACGGTGGCGCGGGAACTGCATTTCCGGCACGCGGCGGAAAAACTGCACATGACGCAGGCGCCCTTGAGCGCGGCGATCCGCAAACTGGAAGAAGAATTGGAAGTCCGCCTCTTTGACCGCACCAGCCGCTCGGTGAAATTGACCGAAGCCGGAACGTTTTTCCTCCCGGAAGCCGAAGCAGTACTGCTCCGGGCGGAATTGGCGCAAAAGCGTCTGGCGGAAAAAGTTTCCCAGCATCTTGCCCAGCTGACGCTCGGCTACAACGAAACGGCGCTCAACGAATTTCTGCCGCGGATTTTGGCGCGCTGTCGCCGAAAACTCCCCGCCTTGCGCCTCGAGTTGCGGGAACTGGAAACCGGGGAGCAGTTGGAGTGGTTGCACCAAGGCAAACTGGATATCGGCCTGATGCGCCCTTTCGGCTTCGATCTCCACGGTCTGGAATCCCGGCTGGTTTCGCGGGAAAGCTATTGCCTCGTAATGCCGGAAGATCATCCATTGGGCAGATTTCCCGCCTTGGATACCGCCGACTTGGCGGGTAGAGAAATCATCCTCTTCGCCCGCGAAGTCAATCCGGCAATTTACGACGAATTGACCGCCCGGCTCACCGCCGATGCCGCCCGGCCGCCGATATTCCGGCAGAATGCGCGCAATAAGCACTCGGTACTGGCCATGGTCAAGGCGGGCTTCGGCGCGGCGTTGCTCCCGGAATCCTGCTGTCGGCTTCCCCTGCCGGGGATCGCCGTACGGCAGTTGAATATTGATCTGCCGCCGGTGGATATTCTGGCGGTATGGGACCCGGAGCGTCAGACCGCCGCGCTGGACAAATTCATCGCGCTGCTTCCTGCGGAAACCGCCGCCAAGTGAAAGTGTCGGATCCGACTTGACTTTTGTTTTGGGTACGCTATATTATTTCCACACCCACCTAAAGGAGGAGAAATAGTTATGAATTGTTTGCGGATTTGCTCGGCTTTGGCTTTCGGCGCGCTGTTGCTCGCTACCAGTGAAGTCAGAGGGGATAACGACATTGATATTCCGATCAACGGCGATTTCCGGGGCAGTGCCTACGGCGCTTATGTCGTGCCGGGTTGGCAGCTTACCGCCGACGGCGGTTCCGCGCAGATCCAGCCGACTTACGACCACGACGACTTCATTCTCGAACTCCGCGCCACCCCGAATCGGTCGCAGTCCGCAGTCAGCGAATTGCACGCGCTCGTCGGTAACACGCTGAAAATTGAAGCCAAACTTAGCGGCACCGGCACGGCGGCGATCGGCTATGCGCTCTTTGATGCCAACCGCACTCCGATCGCCGGCGGTGAAATGTACGGGGTCACGCTCGGAGCGGTGGATCAAAAGATCACTCGTTACGCCACTATCACCAACCCGGCGGCGAAATTCGTCCAGATCCAGTTGCGGGCGGATATCGGCGCGACGGCGCGATTCCGCGATGTTGATGCTGATCTCAAAAACACGATCATTCCGCAAGTTTCCGCCCCGGTAGTAAACGCCCCCGCGCCCGCGGCTGCGACGGTGGCGGCGCCCGCCCCGACCACGGTGGCGGCACCGGCTCCTGCCACGGTGGCGGCTCCGGCTCCGGCGGCGACTGCCCCCACCGGTCGGATGCTGGTCGACGACACCTATCTCACCTACGGTTCGCTCGGTCAGGATGAATACTTCCAGGTTTCGCTCCCGGTCGGCGCGGAAATGGATTTCGAGTTTGGCGAGGACTCCCACAACAATTTGTATTGGAGCGTGGTAAGTTACGACGCTTCGATCTGCCGGATCAAGTTGGAACACGACCGCAACGGCATTTATCCCGTCACTTGGGACAAGGCGGAATTTGAATTCAAGGCGTTGCGCCCCGGCACCACCACCATCGTGTTGCGTTGCGGCACCAAGCGGGCGACGATCTACTTTACCGCGCTGTAAAGCAAGCCCCTAAAAAAGCGTCAAGGCTCGCCCCTTGACGCTTTTTATACTTCATCGGGAGCGTCTTCCTCGTAATAATACGAGTAGTCGATCCCTTTCATAAACATCTCGCGATCTTCAATTTTCCTCGTCAGCGCCGGGGCAAGCAACGCTTTCAAGCGGTTACTGTTGGCAACGCTTTCACGCATGGCGTCAAGATAATCTTTTTTGTTGACTTTACTCCAGTCAACGCATCTTTTCAGCGACCGCTTCAACATCAAGTCGAGCCAAATACGAGTACTGCGGCCATTACCCTCCATAAACGGATGAGCAATATTCATTTCTACATACTTATCGACGATTTCGTCAAAACTCGTTTCCGGCATCTTTTCGATATTCGGCAGAATAGTCGGGAAATAAAGCGCATTGGCAAAAGTAAATCCGCCTTTGCTGATATTCTTATTCCGGATCTTGCCGGCGAAATCATACAGCCCGCCAAAAATATACGCGTGTATCTGTTGCAAACTCTTGATCGTACCCGGTTCAAGTGTGGCAAGCAACCCGCTTTCAAAAAGTTCATAAGCCTTTTTCTTGCTCTGGCCGTCAATCGTGCTGTCGCTGTATAAAAACCAGTCCAGAAATTTGGTCGCTTTGTTATTGGGGAAATTCTTTGCCAGTTCGATAATTCCGGCACTATCCATACAGTCGGTCATCCGTCGTTTTCCATCCGGAGCGACCAGTTTCAACTGGTTAGCGGCACTAACCAGTTCGGGGTTGTTCTTTTTGAGTTTGGTCTTGAGATACTTCCAGTAGTTGCGGGTTTTCGTGTAATCAGACTGCTCATTCAGCGCGCCGACAACATCCAGTACCGAAAACCACCACTTGCTGTTTTCCTCGTCCCAAACCGCCCGCACTTCCCGGTCGTTAAAAAATCGTATGGATATTTTATTCATTACCAAGTTGCCTATCTTTTATCGGCTCTGCCAATGCGTTACGTGGTAATATAATGCCACGGCAAGGAAAAATCAAAACCTGACCTCATTGATCGACTTGGAACATTTTGCGGTAGAGTTTCGGCGTAGTTTGGATGATCGCCCGGAAGCGGCGGTTGAAGTTGGATAGATTTTGAAACCCGGATCTCTGCGCGACTTCCAAAATCGGCAGATCGGTGTACGCCAAAAGTTGCCGCGCCTTTTCAAGTTTCAGTTCGAGCATGTAGTCGATGAAACACTTTTGGGTGCGGCACCGGAAGTACGCGCTGAATGCCGGCGGCGTCAGGCAAGCGCACTTGGCAGCTTCGGCGAGGCGGACGTTTTTCCCCTGCTCGACCCGGCGTTGCAAAAAGTCGATAACTCTCAAAATCCGCTCGTCGGGCTGGCTGAGCGTATTCCGGTGAGAAGACAGATCCCGCCCCGGGATTTGCGCAAGTTTCATCAACAGCTGCAGTAAATACAGTAGCCGCAGCGGCTTTTCCCCCTCGCTCGCCTGGCAAATCAAGGTTGCAATTTCCGGAAACTCCGCAGCCGAAAAGGTCATTCCCGAATCCGACAGCGTCGCCAGGCGGTTTTTGAGCAGTTCAAATTCCGGCAGTAGCAAAAAAGGGTTGAGCAAATCCTTGGGAAATTTGATCACGCGAAACCGGAACCAGTCCGGCGAGCGCTCCACGCCCCCGTCGTCATCGGTGATATAGTGGTGCGACACCATCGGCGGGATCAGCACCAGATCGCCCGGCGCAAACGGTTCGACCGTAAAGCCGACGATCCGCACCCCGGAGCCGGATTCGATCCACGTCAATTCATACTCCGGGTGGTAATGGTGAATTCCGCGCATTCCCCCGTTGTTGAAAACGCCGCTCCAAAAAGATTGCCCGGAGCGGTTGGGCACACATTCCATAAATGAGTCCATATTAAAAAAGTATCATAACTGCTTAAAAAAGCAAGCGAAATTCGCTAAAAAACCGCTATATTTATAAACAGCAAGCAAGATATTCAACCAAACAAGGAGAATTTTTATGATCTACAGCATGCCCAAAAATTTCCTATGGGGGGCGGCGACCGCCGCGTTTCAGGCGGAAGGCAGTTTGGAGTGCGACGGAGCGGGCGTTTCCAACTGGCTCCATTTTTGCCGTCAGCCGGGACGGATCAAGCGCGACGACATCCCGACGATCGGTTGCGATCAGTATCATCACTACCGCGAAGACGTAAAATTGATGAAAAGTCTCGGCATCCAAGCCTACCGGTTTTCGCTCAACTGGTCGCGCATTTTCCCGCGCGAAAACGTGCTCAACGAAAAGGGGCTCGCCTACTACCAAAATCTCGTTGACGCGCTCCTCGAAGCGGGCATCGAACCCTTTGTTACGATCTTTCACTGGGATCTCCCGCAGTATCTTGAGGAAAAAGGCGGCTGGCGCAACCGGGAAACCAGTCAAAAGCTCGGCGATTTCGCCGCTTTTATGGCAAAATCTTTCGGCACCAAAGTCAAACATTACTTCACCGTCAACGAAATTTTGATGTACGCCGCCGCGGGGTACAATGGCGGCGGCATGGTGCCGGGCTTGAAACTCTCGGCGCAGGAAGTCAATCAGGCGATCCACCACGGCAACCTTTCTCACGGTTTTGTCGCGCAGGCGCTCCGCGCCAATGCGCCCCACGCCGAGATCGGCATCGCCAACAATCCCGGCATCGTGGTACCGCTGATTGAGACTCCGGAGCACATCGACGCCGCGCGCCGGGCGACGCGCGAACTCAATTCCGGCTGTCACACCGCGATCGAAGAGGGAAAATATCCGGATGAATTTCTGGAAAAACTCGGCCCCGACGCGCCGCATTTCACCGACGAGGATATGAAAATAATCGCCACGCCGACCGATTTCACCGGCTTCAACATCTATACGGGCAGTTACTGCCTCGCCGATCCCGAAGCGCCGCAGGGCTTCCAGACCTTCCTCGGCGCCAAGGATCACCCCTACATGGATCTATCGTGGCTGCGCTTCATGCCGACGACGATCTATTACGGGGCGAAATTCATCTACGAATTGTGGGGCAAATCGACCTATGTGAGCGAAAACGGCTGTTCCGCCGCCGACGCGTTGACCCGAGAGGGCGAAATCTACGACAGCGGCCGCATCGAGTATATGCGCAGTTATTTGCGCAACTTGCAGCGGGCGACGGCGGAAAATATCCCGGTCAAAGGCTACTTTGAGTGGAGCTTGCTCGACAACTTCGAGTGGGCGCACGGCTTCGGACCGCGCTTCGGCATCGTCTATATCAACTACGCGACGCAGCAACGCATCCCCAAGTGGAGCGCCAAATACTACGCCCAGTGCATCAAAGCCAACGCGATCCTGTGATCCGCGCTCACTTGAGGTGATCCGGATAGGCGAGATCACCGTGTAAAACGATCCGTCTTAAACGATGGGGATTCCCGGCTTTTGCAAACTTCCGGACGGCAAGGGTTACCAACTGCCGTAAATGTCGTACATGTTTTCATCCGACTACGTTGATAACCAAGTAATTTTTTCAATAAAATTTAATGGAAAGGAATACCCGTATCACAGTTCCCACAAGCCGAAACTGCCGATTCACAGTAACTGTCGGTGTCGCTATAAGTTGCTGAAAACACCTTACAAAGTTGTTACATTAACTGGATTTGTTGGAGAATCACGTTACATTATCAATGAGTTCGTTTTTGATACCGATAACAAAAAATAGAAAATCAAATGGGGCGGCAACTGAAAAACGGTGCGGTTGTGGAATACACAGTAAAACCCAGGTATCTAACTCCTGAATCCACACGCCCAGACAATTTTGAAGTGATGTGCAGCATAGATGGAAATATGAATTATTGGAAAGTAAAAAATGATTAACGATGTGAATTTCAGTGAAGAAATTGAAAAGATCGCAGAAATATTTTTCCGCAATATAACCACCGATATTGAATTGTTTGAAGTGAAATTTGAACTTTATTCAGAAATGGGAGACTTTCATATCGCAACTCACGCGACAAACAAGAACCAGACTATTCCGGTGCAAATCCGATCCGACGATCTGGATGACCTCTACAATATTTTCTCTTCCATTCGCAATAAGTGCGTTGAAAAGTGGTACATCGCCGAGTTGAAATTTTTTTCGGACCGCACTTGGAATATTGAGTTTGTTTACGGGGAAATACCTGACGCGAAAGACGACGATGAGTAATGCTCTTCAGGTAAAAAATAAATAGGGGAGCGAAAATCCGCCCCCCGCTTTTTTTATGGTTTGATGTTACTTCAGGTGATCCGGATAGGCGAGATCACCGTTGATGGTGATGCCGCCGTCGGCGACGATGATCGCGCCATTGAGGTAGCTCGCATCGTCCGAAGCGAGGAAAAGCGCCACCTGCGCGATCTCCTCCGGAGTGCCGTAGCGGCGCAGCGGCGTGCGGAGATTGAGGAAACTCTTTTCGTCGAAACTCGCATCGTCCGGATTGCTCTCTTTCACCATCGGCGTCATGATCGCCGCCGGGGCGATGCAGTTGACCCGCACCCGGTAGCGGCCGTACTCCGCCGCCATGGATTTGGTCAGCTGAACGATCGCCCCCTTGGTCGCGGTATAGGCGTCGCAGTTGGGAATGCCGATCACCCCGGCGCTGGAAGCGGTGTTGACGACCGCCCCGCCCTGCTTCATCAGCAGCGGCAAACCGTACTTGCAAAAGAGGAAAACGCTCCGCAGATTGATCGCGATGATCTTTTCCCAATTTTCCTCGGCGATGTCGGTGATCCTGCCGTCGCGGCCGTTCCAATAGACTCCGGCATTGTTGTAGATGATATCCAGTTTGCCGTCGCAGGCGGCGATGACTTTTTGTACATCTTCGCTTTGGGAAACGTCGCACTTGATGAATTCCGCCCCGGTTTCCCGCGCGGCGACTTCCCCCGCCTCGGCGTTGACGTCGGCGATGATCACTCGCGCGCCCTCTTTCGCAAAGAGCCGGGTCGCCGCCAGACCGATGCCGCCGGCGCCGCCGGTGATGATCGCCGTCTTGCCGGTAAGTTTACCACTCATTTCGATAGCTCCTTTACTGCATTAACGACATCCGCCACGCCCAGACCGTACTGGTCGCGCAACCACGCTTGACTGCCGATCTTGGTCACGTTGACGTCGGGCAACGCCAGCCGCCGGAACGGCACGTTTCCGCAACCTTTATCCATCAGCACCTCGGCGACGGCACTGCCGAGCCCGCCGCAGATATTGTGTTCTTCCAAAACCACGATGCCGCCGGTTTCGCGCGCGGCGGCGACGATCGCCGCCTCGTCGATCGGCTTGATCGAGTACAAACTCACCAACCGGCAGTCGATCCCCTGCTCCGCCAAAACATCGGCGGCGCGCTTGGCGTTGATGCCGACCGTACCGGCGAAGAAAATGGTCGCCGCCTTGCCGTCGCGCAACTGCGAAGAGCCGCCGATCCTACACTCGACCGGCTCGGTATGGATATCCGGCTCGCCCTTGTAGCCGCAGCGGAAGTAGCACGGTCCCTCATACTGCATCATCACGTCGGTGAGCGCCACCGCTTCAGGTATGTCGCAAGGCGCGAGCACCACCATATTGGGCAAGGCGCGCATAATGGCGATATCCTCGGTGGAGTGGTGCGAAATACCCAGTTCGCCGTAAGCCATGCCGCCGCCGATGATGACGATCTTGACATTGGCGTTGTGGTAGCAGACGTCGTTGCGCACCTGCTCCAAACACCGCAAAGTCGGGAAGTTGGCGATCGAATAAGTTATGGCGATGTTGCCCTCCATGGCAACGCCGCAGGCGACGCCGGTCATATTCTGCTCGGCGACGCCGCAGTTGATGAAGCGGTCGGGAAAGGCGTGGGCAAACCCCTCGATCTCGCCGTAGCCGATATCCGCCAAAATCATAAAAACCCGCGGATCTTTCGCCGCGATCTTCAACAGTTCCTGATTGAATGCTTTTCTCATTTTTACGCCTCCACTTCCGCCAAAGCCCGGGTCAACAATTCATCGGTCAAGCCGCCGTAGTGCCAGCGGTAATCGTTTTCCATAAAGGATACGCCCTTGCCCTTGACAGTGTGAAAGATGACCGCCGAGGGCTTGCCGTTGACCAGCGGCAGATCGCGCAACGCTTCGTAAACCGCCGTCTGATCGTGGCCGTCGGCTTCGACCGCCGCCCAACCGAAAATTTCCAACTTGGTGCGGAGCGATTCCAGATCGATGATGTCCTTGGATTTGCCCAGCGCCTGCAACCGGTTGTAATCGACGATCATGGTGAGATTGTCGAAGTGATGCTGACCGGCGAGCATGATCGCTTCCCACGAGGAGCCCTCGTTGAGGTCGCCGTCGCTGGTAAGACAGAAAATGCGGTGCGACTTTTTCGCCTGCTTCGCCGCCAGCGCCATGCCGCAGGCGACCGGGAGTCCGTGCCCGAGCGAACCGGTGGAAAACTCCACGCCGGGGATGTGGTGCGAAATGTGGCCGCTCAACTTGCCGTTGTCGCAATAGTAGTAGTTGAGCCAGTCGAGCGGGAAAAAGCCCAACTCCGCCAACAGCGCCAGCAACGCCGCGCCGCCGTGGCCCTTGCTCAAGATGAAACGGTCGCGTTCCTCCCACTTCGGATCAGCGGGATCGACCTTTAATATCTGAGTGTAAATAACCGGCAACATGTCCGCCATCGACAGCATACTGCCGATGTGACCGCTCTTGCCCTTGTGAACCATTTTAAGACAATGGCTCCGGATTCTTTTCGCCAGTTCGGCGCACCGATCTTTTTCCATTTGATTCATAACCGCCTCCTCGGTTAGTTTTTTTGCACTTGTCTAATAAATCACTTTGGCAAGAATTTTTCAAGTGCTTTTTAGAAAAAATTGCATTTTTATTTTCGAGGTGATATATTATCCGCATTATGGCAAGATCGATCATCACTCTCAACGAAGTAAAACTCCGCAATCTGCGCGCCGTGCTCAATCTGCTACGCCGGTCGCCCGGTCTGTCGCGGATCGAGATCGCGCAACAGCTCGACTGCGACAACACCACCGTTTCGCGGGCAGTGCGCGAATTGTTGGCGCGCGGCATCCTCGGCGTCGGAGCAAAGCGCGAGACCTCCCACGGTCGCCCGCGCACCCAGTTGTGCATTGACCCCGCCGGACCGGCATTGATCGGCATGGCGCTGGAGATCGGGCGCATTTCCGGGGTGGTCACCGATCTTACCGGCACGCCGCGCCACTGCGAACACCTCGTTTTCGCCACCGCGCCGGATCGCCCGAGTTACCTCGCCGGGATCGAAGCCGTCGCCGCCAAATTGACCACCATCGCCGGGAAAAATCTCGCCGGGGCGGGAGTATCGGTTTTCGGCAGTTACTTCGGCGCGGACCATACGCTGGAAAATGTCGCGGGCTTCCCCGCGCTGAACGGCTTGAAACTCCGCCCGCTTTTTGCCCGTTTTTGGGGCGATCATCTGACGATCTGCGACCACTCGGTCGCCATCGCCCAAGGGCTGATGCGCCAAAATCCCGAGTTTACTTCGGGCAGCGCTTTATTCATCATTGCCGGGTCGGGCTTGGGGCTGATCGCGGTGGAGAACGGCAGGCGGATCTTCAGCCGGAGCAACCACGGCGGGGAATTCGGCCACATGGTCCGCATTCCCGGCGGCACCCCCTGCGCCTGCGGTCGGCGCGGCTGTCTCGAGGCGTTGGTCTCCACTTCCGCCCTCGCCCGAAAAAGCGGCCGGAGCTTTTCCCAACTGGCGGCGGATTTTTCCGCCCATAACGCCACGGCGACCCAAATCGTCCGCGAAACCGCCGAACTTTTGGGGGAAGCCATTGCCGAACAACTCAACAACTTTCAAGTCGATAAACTCGTATTGACCGGGGAACTGCTCGATCTGGGGAGCCGGTTCCGCGATCACCTGCAAAAGGTCATTGATAAAAACACTTTTTCGCTCGGCAAGGAAAACTTGCAACTGCTTTTCCGCCAACCCGACGGCGACGATTTCCTCGCCCGGAGCGCCACTTTGCCGGCGGCGGAAAACTTCATATCCGCGTTGGAGTAAAATCCGCAAAAAGGAGCCTGACTTGACTATCTGCTTGAATTATGCTATGTTATACAAAATAGTCATTTCAACCGCCGACGGAAATGTCGACTAAATTTTCAAGGGAGCGTGTTGCACCATGATGAACCTCTTAATTTGTCCGGATAAAGTCACCTGCGGTAAAAAAGCCGCCGAATTCGGGGCGGAAAAGATCCGTCAGGCGATCGCCGAGCGCGGCGAATGCCGGATCATCCTCGCCACCGGGGCGAGCCAGTTTGAAATGCTTTCGGAGCTCATCAAGGCGCCGGGGATCGACTGGAGCAAAGTGACCATGTTCCACCTCGACGAGTATGTCGGATTGCCGATCACCCACCCGGCGAGCTTCCGCAAATATCTCACCGAGCGCTTCGTGCAGAAACTTCCGGTCGCCATGAAGGCGGTCAATCTGGTCGAGGGCGACGCCGCCGATCTGCCCGCTTTCATCGCCGAACTCGGCAAAAAGTTGCAGGAAAAACCGATCGACGTCTGCTTCATCGGCATCGGTGAAAACGGCCACATCGCGTTCAATGATCCGCCCGCCGACTTTGACACCGAGACCCCCTACCTCATCGTCAATCTGGACGAGGTCTGCCGCAAACAGCAGTTGGGCGAAGGCTGGTTCCCCAGTCTCGACGCCGTGCCCAAGCAGGCGGTCTCGATGAGCGTGCGGCAAATTTTGAAGAGCCGCTGCATCGTCAACACCGTGCCGGATTCCCGCAAGGCGTACGCGATGAAGATCACCTTTGAGGAAGAACTTTCGCCGATGCACCCGGCGTCGGTCATCCGGCTCCATCCGGATTGCCGCACGTTCTGCGACGAGCCCGCCGCCGAGCAGTTGAGCAAGTTCACCCGCAATTTGTGCAAGCTCAAGTAACCCCCCAAAAAAACTCTCTCCGGGGAGCGATGCGTCGGCATCGCCCCCCGATTTTTTGGCTTTCCAACTTGAATTTGAACCGGGCAAGGTGCTATATTATTCCTGCAACTTACTGAAAACTCAAGGAGGAAATGTCATGAAATTCTTTCACTGGTTGGGATTGATCGCCGCCGGAGTGATCGGCGCAAGTTCCGGTTGCGCGCAGGAAAACACCGAGCCGGCCTTGCTCAAAAAGCCGACGGGCAAGGTGCTGATCGTCTTTTATTCCCAGTCCAACACCCGCAACACCGCCACGGTCGCCCAATGGATCCACGAGCAAGTCGGCGGCGACCTGCTGGAAATCACCCCGGTAAAGCCCTATTCCGACAATTATTTTACCGTTCTTTCCGAAGTCAAAAAGCAGCGCGAAACCGGGGAACTGCCGGAAATCGCCGACTCGCCGATCAATGCGGCGGATTATGATTTGATTTTCCTCGGATCACCGATCTGGTACGGTACTTTCGCGCCGCCGGTCGGCACTTGGCTCAAGAGACAAAACCTTGCCGGAAAAGTCATCGCGCCGTTTTGCACTCACGGCGGTGGCGGCGACGGAACTTTTGCCGCCGATCTCGCCGCCGCCGCGCCGCAGGCAAAGATCCTGCCGATGCTGACTATCAAGGGGCACAATGTCGTCGAGCGGATGATCCGCCGGGGCACGGCGGATAAATCCTCGCCAGCCGAAGTCGTCGATTACCTCAATCAAATCATTTTCCGGGAGCAATGATCATGGCAAAGACTTTAGTCGCTTATTTCAGTGCCGGCGGCGCCACCGCCCAAATCGCCCGAAATCTCGCCGCCGAAATCGGAGCGGACTGCTGGGAGATCCGCCCCCGGACGCCTTATACCGCGGCGGATCTGGACTGGCGCAACCCCTCAAGTCGGAGTTCGGTGGAAATGCGCGACCGCTCCGCCCGACCGGAAATCGTCGGCACGGTGGAAAATTTTTCCCAATACGATACGATTTTCCTCGGTTTCCCGATCTGGTGGTACCGTGAACCCTCGATCGTCGACACTTTTATGGAAACACAGGATTTTTCCGGCAAGGTGGTCGTGCCGTTTGCCACTTCCGGCGGCAGCGGCATGGGCAAAGCCAGTCAAAACCTGCAGGCTTTGGCACCCCGATGCCGAGTTCAGGAAGGCAGGGTGTTCCACCGGGCTTCCGGCGCGGAACTGGCGGCGTGGGCGCGGAATTATTTGCGCTGACGCTTCACTTCCCGGCGGTGGAAACCAGCGCCACTTCCACCCCGGCGCGGGTCAACTTGGCGGCGTCTTCGCTTTTAAGCGCATCGTCGGTAATGAGGAGATCGACCTCTTCCGGCGCGGCAAAGCGGGTCAGCGCCCGGCGGTCGAACTTGGTGCTGTCGGTGATGATCGCGGTGTATTCGGCGATCCGAATGGATTTCTTTTCCAAGTTGGAAAGGCTGACATCGGAAGTGTAAAATCCGTAATCGGCGCTGGCGCTGTCACAGCCGGAGATCAGCCAGTTGACCCGGTATTCTTCCAGATTCTTTTCCGCGATCGGACCGACGAGCGTGAGCGTGTTGAGCCGCAGTTCCCCGCCGAGCAGGATCACTTTGCAGTGCGAACTGAATAACGTGGAAGCCACCGGCAAAGAATTGGTTATCACCGTAAGCGGCGAAGTCCGCCGCCGGGCGAGCAACCGGGCGAAAACGAGCGTGGTGGTGCCGGTGCCGATGAAGATCGTTTCCGCCGCCGACACCCGCCAGAAAAGCTCGTCGGCAATGGCGATCTTGCGGTCGAGAAATTCCGGTTCCGGAGTATCCGGCTCATAGCGGGCGGGGTTGAGTACGGCGCCGCCCTTGACCGGCATGATCAATTTTTGCTCGGCGAGGTCGCGCAAATCGCGCCGCACCGTCATTTCCGACACCTGCAATTCCGCCGCCGCCGCCTTGATCGCCAGCGGGCCGCGCTGAAGCATATCCAAAATTCTTTTTTGCCGCTGATGCATGAGCAGTCCCTTTTGCGTTTTGTTAAAAAATAACACTACTTCAAACTTTTTGCAAGTACAAAACTTCGGGAATCGCCCGGCGACTGTTATTTTTTAACATTATCTTGAATAAAATCGCGTTGCTCCGACCATTTTCCCCTTGCGAAAAAGCGGGAATCGGGGTATAATTACTGGTGAACCAAAAGCAACCACAAACCCTTAACATAAAGGAAAAAGCTATGGGTAAGTACGATCCCGCCCCCTATCAACTCGACCTCAACCAAATTCCGCACCTCGTCACCGACACGTTGCCGGGTCCCAAGAGCAACGCGCTTCACGCCCGCGCCTCCAAGTACTATCGCGGCATTTCCGGTCAGGTCAAACTTTTCCCGGTCGCCTTTGAGCGCGGTCAGGGCTGTATGATGCAGGATGTCGACGGCAACCAGTACATCGACTTTTCCAGCGGCATTTACGTGACCACCCTCGGCCACTGCCACCCGAAAATTTCCGAAGCGGTCGCCAAGTATGCGCATCAGTTGATGAACTGCCACGACTTCACCACCGAGATCAAGGTCAAGCTGCTGGAAAAACTCGCCGCCACGCTGCCCGGCGACTTGGATTGCTTCCAGCTCTACGATTGCGGCACCGCCGCGGTCGAAGCCGGTTTGCGCACCTGCCGCGCCGCCACCGGCAAGCATGAATTCATTTCCTGCTTCATGGATTTCCACGGCAAAAGCGGCCACTCGATCGGTTGCGCCCGCATGACCAAGTTCAGCGGCCCGGCGCGTCCGACCGGATTCTATATGGTGCCGCGCCCCGACACTTACCGCCCGTGGTGGACCCGCCCCGACGGTTCGCTCGATACTGAAATGTACCTCGAATTCTACGACAAATTCATCAAAGAGTCAACCACCGGTCAGGTGGCGGCGTTCGTGCTCGAGCCGATCCAGGGCTGGGGCGGCAGCATCATGCCGCCGGATGATTTCTTCCCGAAACTGCGCAAATTCTGCGACGAGCGCGGCATTCTGCTTTTCGCCGACGAAGTCCTCACCAGCATGGGGCGCACCGGCAAGATCCTCTGCTGCGAGCATTGGAATGTGTTGCCCGACGTCGTCACCCTCGGCAAGGGCTTCGGCAACGGCTTCCCGGTGACCTGCATGGCGGTCCGCAAACCCTACGCCGACGCGGTCGACAAGATCAGCGCCTCGACTTCCTACGGCGGCAACCCGATGGCTTGCGCCGCGGCGCTCGCCTGCTTTGAAGTGATCGAGGAAGAGGGCCTTTTGGAACACGCGCAAGAGTTGGAAGTGCTCTTCAAGAAGCGCATGGCGGATTGGACCACCAAGTACCAGATCGTCGGCGACACCCGGTGCAAGGGTTGCCTGCTCGGCATCGAGTTGGTCAAGGATAAGAAGCTCAAGACCCCGTTTGAGGAAGCCGGCCGCATGGTATACCAAAAGGCGTTCGGCAAGGGCTTGGCGTGGGTGCCGGCGGGTCACATCCTGCGGATGAGCCCCCCGATCATCATGCCCAACGAGGTCGCCCTCAAGGGTATGGACATCATCGAAGAAGCGATCGCGGAAACCGAAAAAGAACTGCTGGGCTGACCCCGAAATCCGAGGTAAAACTCATGAAAACGGTCAAATTCGGAATCATCGGCGCGGGCTTGATGGGGAGAGAGTTCGCCAGCGCCTGCGCCCGCTGGTGCCACCTTACCGAGATGAACGCCAAGCCGGAGTTGGTCGCCGTCTGCGACAAGAATCCGGCGCTCTACCCGTGGTATCAGGATAACTTCCCGACGATCAAGCAGATCACGGCGGAGTACACCGAGCTGCTCGCCAACCCCGAGGTCGAAGCCGTCTACTGCGCGGTGCCGCACAATTTGCACGAGCAAATTTACTGCGACATCATCAAATCCGGGCGGCACCTCTTGGGCGAGAAGCCTTTCGGCATCGACCAAAAGGCGAATGACGCGATCCTCGCGTGCATTGCAACTCACCCCGAAGTGGTGGTGCGGTGCAGTTCGGAATTTCCCTTTTATCCGCCGATGCAACGGATCGGCAAACTGCTCGAAACCGACTTTTTCGGTCCGATCATCGAAGTCAATTCCGGCTTCCTGCACTCCTCCGACCTCAATCCGCTCAAGCCGATCAACTGGAAACGGATGATCGAATTCAACGGCGAATACGGTTGCATGGGCGACCTCGGCATGCACGCGTGCCACTTCCCTTTCCGCGCCGGATTCACGCCCAAAAACGTGCGGGCGATCCTTTCCAAACTGGTCAAGGAGCGCCCCGGCAAAGACGGGCAAATGGTGCCGTGCCTCACTTGGGACAACGCCACCTTGCTCTGCGAAGCCGACGACCCGAAATTCGGCCACGCTTTCCCGCTGACGATCAAGACCCAGCGGATCGCCCCCGGCGAGACCGACACCTGGTACTTTGAGATCAAGGGCATGAAAGGCTGTGCCCGGTGGAGCAGTAAAAATCCCCGGCGGTTGGAAATTTTGGAGTACACCGGCGGCGATCAGGCGCTCCAACAGATCGACATGGGTTACGAAACCGCCTTCAAGACGATCACCGGCGGAATTTTTGAATTCGGCTTCACCGACAGCATTTTGCAGATGTGGGCGAGCTTCATCACCGAGATCACCGAGGGCAAGCCCAAGGGCAAGTTCGTTTCCTGCGTCACTCCGGAAGAGGCGGCGCTGTCGCACAAGCTCTTTACCGCGGCGCTGGAAAGCTGGAAAAACGGCACCACCGTAGAAGTCAAATAAATCAACCGGGATACAGCGGCAAGTGGATAGCGCTTTTCAGTATGCCAACTGGAAAAGGAATCTGATCGGCGTCTGGCTCAGTCAGATACTTTGCATGGCCGGTTTTTCTTCGGTCATGCCGTTTATCCCGATATTCATCCGCGAAAAATACCACATCTCCGACGAAAAGGAGTTGGGTATTTGGGTGGCTTCGCTCACGTTTTTCGGTTTTTGCAGTTACTGCATCGCCACGCCGATCTGGGGCATGGTGGCGGACAAATTCGGCCGGAAGCTGATGCTGTTGCGCGCCCAGTATCTTGCCGCGTTGCTCTTTCCCCTGATGTATTTTGCCCCGTCGGTCTCCTGGCTGGTGGGGATAAGGGCATTCGCATCGCTCTTTTCCGGGGTGACCAACGCCGCCCAGACGCTCATCATCAGCACCACGCCCAAGGAGCATCACGGCGTGGCGTTGGGCACCTTGAGCACGGCGATCTGGAGCGGCAATATGATCGGTTTTCTCGTCGGGGCATTCTCGGTGAATCTCTTTGGTTATTTCTGGGGATTCATGGGTTGCGGAGCGATGTTTCTCGTTGGCGGATTGATCATCCACGCACTGGTGCGTGAAAACTTCGTGCCGCCGGAAAAAAGCGCCAAGGGCAATGCTTTTGCCGCGTTTTTCCACGGGCTGTCGCCGGCGATCGCGATCATCCTGATACTCTTTTTCGCCATGGGTATGGCGCGGCGGTTGGATGAACCCTACATCGCCTTGCTGGTAAGCCAGCTTTCCGCCGACCGGGAAGCGACGATATTTTTCACCGGGTTGATCAGTCTTACCGCGGCGGTGGGCGGGGTGCTTTCGGGGATCGTCACCGGAAAACTCTGCGATCGTTTCAACCCGGTCAAGGTGTCGATCCCGGCGGTGTTGATCGCCGCGGCGACGATGATCCTGCAGGCGTTGGCGTTCAATCTGTGGATGCTCGGCGGCGCCCGATTCGTCCACTTTACGGCGGCGGGCGGGCTGGAGCCGGCGTTTCTCACCATGCTCGCCCGGATCATTCCGCCGGATAAGCAGGGGACCATTCTCGGATTCGCCTCGAGCGTCCGCTTTTTCGGGATCCTGATGTCGGCGGTGTTGAGCGGCGGGATCATCTGGCTTTTCGGCAACGTCCGGGCGGTCTTTTTCGGTTCGTCCATATTATTTATGCTTTTGCTGCCGCTGATTTGGTTGGCGGCAACCAGTATTAGAAAAAACAACCAAACCAAGGAGGCGTCGATATGAACAACAAACTTATGATCGGTTGGAGCGAGGTGGACATCACTCCGGTAACAGACAAATTCATCCCCTTGAACGGGCAATACTATGTCCGTTGGACCAAGGAGATCCACTCCCGGCTGAAATCCGTCGCCGTGGCATTCAGCTCCGGCAACGAGCATTTCCTGCTGGCGTCGATGGACAACGTCGGCGTGGCGGAAGCGTTTCAACAGGAGTTGCGCGAAGCCGTCGTGAAACTGGAACCGGCGATCAACCCTGCCAACATTTTCATCAATGCCATCCACACCCACAGCGGCCCGGGCGCGAAACGTCCGGCGCAGGTCAAGGGCGCGCACGGCAACGTTGCCAAGGCGATCACCGACCCCAATGTGCTCTCGGCCGATGAATACGTGGACTTCGTCATTCCGATCATGGCGCAAAATCTGGTCAATGCGTGGAAAAATCGTCAGCCCGGCGGCATCGCCCGCGCTTTCGGTTTCGCCCGGGTCGGCCATTGCCGCCGCGCGGTCTTTGCCGACGGCACCGCCGAAATGTACGGCAACGCCCACCGTCCGGATTTTGTCGGCATGGAAGCCGGTGAAGATTCCGGCGTCGATATGCTCTTTACCTACGATGCCGCCGGCAACAAGACCGGTATGCTCCTCAATGTCGCCTGCCCCTCGCAGGTCATGGAATCGACCTACAAAGTTTCCTCCGACTTCGCCGGGGCGACCCGCGAACTGCTCAAAAAGGAATTCGGCGAAAACTTCCATACGCTCTATCAGATCAGCCCGGCGGGCTGTCAGTCGCCGCGCGACTTGGTGCGCCACTACACCACCGAGCCCGACTTCTGGCACGAAGACGGCGTCGTGGAAATCGCCAACCGGCTCCTTACCGCGGTGAAAAATGCCCAACCCGGCAAGATCGACTACGAACCGGTTTTCAAGCAGGAATCCATCCGAGTCACCCTGCCCCGCCGCCGCGCGACTTGGCAGGCATATCAAAAGGCGAAAGCCGAACTCGCCCGCCTCGTGGCGATCAAAGACGAAAACACCGCTTACGAAGAATTCTGCGCCAACACTCATGCCGCGGAAAAAATCGGCGGCCCCGGTCCCTACGATGACAAGACCGAGCACTTCGTCTGCATCAAAAACGAGCAGGCGGTCATCAACCGTTATGAAAATCAGGACGAGATCCCGACCATCTCCTTTGACATGTTGGTGGCGCGGATCGGCGACATCGCCATCGCCAACAACCCGTTTGAGCTCTACCTCTATTACGGACAGAATATGAAAGCCCGGAGCAAGGCGCAGCAGACCTTCCTGGTGCAGCTTTCCTCCGGCGCTTCGATCCACGCCGGTTACCTGCCCAGTCCGGACGGGGAAAAGTTCGGCGGTTACGGCGGCATGATCATCAACGGTCAGTGCGGTTCCGACGCCGGCTACATGCTCGCGGATATCACCGTCGCCGAGATCAACAAGTTCTTTGAGTAAACTTGTCGGAGTTATGGGCTACTATTTAGGTCTGGATATCGGCACCACCGGGGTCAAGGCGGCAGTCTTCACCCCGGCGGGCAAAATGATCGGCAAGGGGCTGACCGAGTACACGCTGGAAACCCCGACTCCGGATATCGTGGAGTTGGAAGTCGACATCTACTGGCGTTCCGCCAATAGCGCGATCTCCGAGGCGATCGGCGAGGCAAAAATTTCCCCGACGGAGATCCGCAGTCTGGCGATCACCGGTCAGGCGGAAACGCTGATCGTCGTCGATGCCGCGGGCAAACCGCTGCGCAAAGCGATCGTCTGGCTCGACAACCGGGCGGCGGCGGAAGCGGCGGAGATCGAGGCGAAGTTTACCACCGAAGCGCTCTTTGCGCTCTCGGGGCAGACCGAAATGCTCCCCTGCTGGCCGGCGGCGAAAATTTTGTGGCTCCGCCATCACGAGCCGCAAGTTTTTGCGCGCGCCGCCAAGTTCCTCATGGTCGAGGACTACATCGCCCACAAGCTCACCGGGATCTACGCCACCTGCCGGGGATTGATGCCGTCGAGTTTGTACTACGACATCCGCACCGGCAAGTACGACCCGGCGATGCTTGACTGTCTGCAGATATCCGCCGAGCAGTTGCCGGAACTCAAAAATCCCGGCGAGTTGATCGGAAAAGTCATCGCCAACGATTCACCGGTCGCACCGGGTACGAGCTTATCCGCCGCGCCGATCGACCACGTCTGCGGCAATCTCGGCAGTGGTTGCACCGCCAAGGGGATCATTTCCGAAACCACCGGTTGCACGCTCGCGCTCTGCGCCGCTTTCCCGCAGATCGTTTACGACGCCAAGCGGCAGTTGAGCACCTACGAGGGCTTCGCCCCCGGGAGTTTCGTGCTGTTGCCGTGGGCGCCGACGGCGGGGATGCTCCTCAAACATTTCCGCGACGAATTTTCCGGCGGCATGAGTTACGCCGACTGCGACCGCGAAGCGGAAATGGTTTCCCCCGGCAGTGACGGACTCATCCTCTTGCCCCACTGCGCGGGGGCGATCTCGCCCGACTGCAACCCCGATGCCCGGGGCGTGGCGTGGGGGATCACCCTCGCCCACAAGCGCGGACACTTCGCCCGGGCGATCATGGAATCGGTCGCTTACTTGCTCCGCGACAACGTCGAGGCGCTCCGCGCCATGGGGGCGGATATCGCGGAGACCCGGGCGCTGGGCGGCGCTTCCGGCAGCCCCTTGTGGTTGCAGATCAAAGCCGACGTGCTCAACTTGCCGATCACGGTTACCGAGTGTCAGGAAGCCACCTCGCTGGGCGCGGCGATCCTCGGCGCCCTCGGCGCGGGGGATTTCCCTGATGCGGCGAGCGCCGCGCGCGCCATGGTCAAGGTGGCGAAGCAAGTCCAGCCGGGCAAGAACGTCGCCGCCTACACGCAACCCTTTGAAACTTACCGAAAATTGAATAAATTACTGTTGCCAACTTTTGGAGGAAAACGATAATGGCGAAAACTTTTGCAGTCCGGGCGGGCTTCGTCGGCTTCGGCGAAGTCAACACTCCGCGGGAATTCATCGACGGGCGGTGCCGCACCGCCGCCGACGAACTCAAAAAGCGCGGCGTCGAATTGGTCGAAACGGCACCGGTTTCCGACGATCCCGAGGGCAAGCAGGCCCAGCGGGCGGTCGAGGAACTTTCCCGCGAAAACTTCGACGCGCTGGTCGTCTGCGTCGCCGGGTGGATCCCCACTTGGGCGGTGATCAAAGTCATCGAACTCTTTAAGCACAAGCCGATTTTGCTCTGGGGCTTGAGCGGCTGGCGCGCCAACGGCCACTTCGTCACCACCGCCGATCAGGCGGGGACGACCGCGCTCCGCGCTCCCTTGCAGGAAATGGGTTACAACTTCAAGTATCTCGTCAACAAAAAGGACTCCGCCCCCCGCTACGACGAGGCGGCGAGTTTCCTGCGCGCGGCTTCGGCGACGGCGCAAATGCACCAGGTGTTGATCGGTATGATCGGCTACCGGGATATGCGGCTCTACGGCACGCTCTACGACGGGATGCTGTTGAAAAAATGCGTCGGCGCGGAAATCGAACACTTTGATCTCTTGGAGATCGCCGAGATCAGCAAGACGATCACCGACGCGGAAATTTCCGCCGGAGCCGAACGCATCCGGAAAAACTGGAAATTCCTCCGCGATCCCCAACCCGGCACGGTGGAAAATTCGGTCCGGCTGGCGCTGGCGTTTGAGAAAAAACTTGCCGAGCGCGGCTACGACGCCTTTTCCTTCTGCGATGTGGACGGGGTGAAAAAACTGATGAAGTTCGCCCCCGCCGGTGCGCTGACGCTTCTCCACGACTTGAGCGACATCCCCACCGTGCCGGAAAACGACTCCTACGGCGCGGTGACCGAGCTTGTCATGAAGTATCTGACCGGCGTCACCCCCGCCTACATGGAATTTTATGAATTTACCGAAAAGAGCGCCCTTATGGGCGTGCCGGACTACGTCCCGGCGTCGGTGACCGACGGCGGCATCACGGTAATGCCCAACGCCTTCGGCTCGTTCGGCGAGGGTCTGCTCAACGTTTCCAAGGTCAAAACCGGCACGGTCACCTTGGTGCGGCTGGCGCAGGTTTCGGGCAAACTGGTGCTCCACATCGCGCTCGGCGAAGCCAAGACCCCGGAAACTTGGGAAGAGGCGGGCTGGGCGCCCCCCGCGCCGCAACTGCCGAGTCTGGAAGTCTTTTTCCCGACGCCGTCGGAAAACTTCCTCACCAACGTCATGGCGCAGCACTACATCGTCACCTACGGCGACAACCGCGAGTTGGTGAAAAACTACGCCAAGATCAACGGCATCGAGATCATCGAGTAATTGATCTTTCCCAAAATCGACACCGCCACCCGTTGCCGGGTAGCGGTGTTTGCTTATTGAGGAATTCCGGCGCGGGCGCTTGATTTTACTCGGCGCCGCACCTATATTAAGTGCCAAACCTCTATTGGGAGTAGATTATGCGTAAGTTCACCGTTTCCGCATTGTGCCCCGCCGCCCCGCAAAATTTGCCGGGTAGTGATCCCGTCAAGGAAATGATCTCTCACTGGCAGACTCAACTCGACAAAGTTCTGCCCGATCAGCCCGATCTCATCGTCACGCCGGAGTGCGCCAACCGCTTCCCGGCGATGAGTATGGAAGATCGCTTGGAATACTATGCTTATGAAAACAACGCCGTCCGGGAATTTTTCCAAAAGCAGGCGGCGGACAATCACTGCATGATCGCCTACTCGGCGGTGCGAGTGCTCCCCGACGGCACCCGGCGCAACTCCACGGTGCTGATCGACCGCCGGGGCGAGATCGCCGCGATCTACGACAAAAATTTCCCGATGATGGCGGAAACCCAACTGCAAAACATCCAACCCGGGGCAAAGGAAGTCGTCGTTGATACGGAATTGGGCAGGATCGGCTTCGCCATTTGTTTTGATCTAAATTTCGCCTCGCTTCGCCAACGTTACGCGGCGCGGCACCCGCAGCTGATGCTCTTTTGCTCGATGTACCACGGCGGACTCAACCAGTCGATCTGGGCGTACCAGTGCCAGAGTTATTTTGTGGGTACTTGCGGCGACAAAGAGGATCACGAAGCGACGATCATCGATCCGCAGGGCACTCAAATCGCCCGCTCGACCGAGTATCACCACTACTTGACGCGGGAGATCAACACCGACTACGAGCTCATCCACTTGGATTTCCACTTTGACAAGCTCGCCGCCGCCAAGGCGAAATACGGCCGTAAGATCACGATCAGCGATCCCGGTCACTTGGGGAGCGTACTGCTCACTTCGGAAACTCCGGAAGTTTCCGCCGCCGACATTGTGGCGGAATTCGAGATGCAGGTGCTTTCCGATTACTTGCAGGAATCCGAGGATTTCCGCAATCGGCAGTTGCAGTAAGCGAAGCTAAAAGACGTTGAAATTGCCGTCCTTGTCGCTGGGGTCGATGAACTTCAGCGCCTCGGCGTTGGGCGGCAGATCGACGTCGTCGAAGACCCGCACGTAGTCGACCTCAAAGTAATCCGGCAGTTTCGCCGCCCGCAATTCGGGTTCGGGCGCGTTGCCCTGCCGGTAGCCGTGGCACTCGGTGGTGACCAAAATGAATTGCTCCACCGCCGACACCGGGCCGAGCAAGGTGCCGCCGCACAATTTGCCCGCTTCATCTTTCTCCGGAGCTACTTTGCTCGGGTCGGGCGTGGTGCGCCCCACTAATTTGCCGTCGATGTAGAAATCGTACCCGGCGGGGTGCCAGTGCACGCCGTAGCGGTGCCAAAAATCCGGAGTTTCGACGTGTTCCCATTGGAAATGACCGCTCCGGCGGTTGTCCCGCCCATAGCCGCCCCAAATCGGCCCGCCGACGATTTTACCTTGATCCAAAAGATAGGTTTCCATCACATCGACCTCAACGCCGCAGTAGCGGGGGTCGGGGTGTGAACCGACTCCGGGGGCTTGGAGCCAAAAGGCGGCATGCCAACCCTTATTTTTCGGCAACCGGCAACGGATCTCATAATAGCCGTAGCGGTGCAGGAAGCGCGGCTTTTCCATTTTGCCGAAGGGCCAGAATTTTTGCGGCGGGGTGTCCTTGGGAATATCGTAAGTCAAACTCCCGGTCTGCAGTTGCGCCGAGGTGAAATTGCCGTCGGGCAGTTTGATCATATGAAGCCGGAGCGCGCCGTCTTTCAGCTCCACCCCTTGCTCACTGTAAGCGGGGAAACGTCGCCCCCAAAAGTTGAGCCGGAACCCCCACTTGGAGCGATCCAACTCCGGGCCGTCGAATTCATCGTGCCAGACCAGCTTCCAGCGCTTCCCTGCGGGCAAGCAACTTTCGGCATGGCCGGGCAGAGCGAAAGTTTCCGTATCGCCCCCGGGATTTGTCGCCGTGCAACCGCCGAAAAGTCCCCCCAATATCAAAGCTCCGAGCGCCGAGAGAGATTTTTTCATAATGTTCCACCTTCCTTTTGTCCACAAATAAAATACTTCAATCCCACATTTTTTGCAACTTCTCAACTTGAAAAAAACTTCTCCGGGTGGTATTTTTAAGTATGAAAGCGGACACAACTTAAAGAGTCCGCGCTTTTTCATATAAAAAAGGGTGTTTGCCATGGGAGTTATCAACGGCGCATTTGCCGCGACCTTGTCCGACACCGAGCGGAAAAACGCCCGGCGCGACAGCATTTTATCGACCTTCGCCGGGTGCGTTTCCGAAGTTCTGATCGACAAAAACACGGTAGTGGTGCTTTACCTTTTGGCGCTGGGCGGCAGTGATTCCTTTACCATGTCGCTGACCGCGCTGACCGGATTGTGCTATATGCTGATCTCCATTCCCTGCGCCGGACTCGCCAACCGCATCGGGCTCAAGGCGACTTACACTTTGGCGTGTTACCTCGGTTGCGGATCGATGTTGTTGATGGCGTCGGCGCCCTATTTCGGGGACAAAGCGGCGCCGTATATCGCCATGGCGGGGTGCTTCGGCTACTGCCTTTCGCGGCCGCCCTACGTGGCGACGTGGTATCCGATGTGCAACTCCTTCCTGCGCCCGGAAGAGCGCGGCAACTTCTTCGGCAGGATGCGTTTTTCCTACATGATCTTCAATACTTTGGTTCTGTTCTCCATCGGCAAAATGCTCAAATACACGTCCTCGGTCTGGGTCTATCAGATCGTGATCGCCCTGTCGGGGCTGGCGTTGCTCATCCGCAAATACTACCTCGACAAGCTCCCGCGCGACCCCCGTTTGGAGCATCAACCCTACGATCTGTGGGCGGCGCTCAAAAAATCGCTGGGCAACCCGCAACTTAAACTTTTCAGCACCTACTTGGTACTGCTCGCCGTTCCGTCAATGGCGGTCGCCCCGCTGGCGGTGCTTTTTATGAAAGAGGAACTGGGCTTTCCGGCGCCGGTGTTGATGTATATCACCACCGCCGGGTTGATCGGTTCGATCTCCGGCTACGGAGTCTTCGGCAAACTGCTCGCCTCGTGGCGGCTCGCCCGACTGCGGCGGATGACCCATTTGCTCTTTATCATCGTCGCCGCCGGATTTTTCCTGTTGCGGCCGAATATCGTCGGCGCCCCTTACTGGGCGGCGGCGTTCTACTTCATCGACCGCGTGGCGGATGCCTGGCTGCTCTGCTGTGTTTCGATCTCGCAGATGTACCTGCCCCGCCCCGGCAACGAAGTTATGGCGATGGCATTCATTTCCACCTGCCAGCAGGCGGGCGGCGCGTCGGGGAGATTTCTGGTTTCTTCGCTGATCGCCGGCGGAGTACTGTTGTCGCAAATATCTATCGGCAGTTGGAGTTTCAGCCACGCCCGACTGATCTTTTTCGGCTGTATAGTGATGCTCGTTTTCGCCTTCGGCTTCCTGTTGCGCTTCTGTAATCAGGAGCAGGAGGAACAGGGGCGTTGGCAGGGCGAACCCGGCCACGGTCACGCGCATTAAAGCGCGCGCTACTCCCACGCGGTGGCGATTATGCCGCCGCCCAGCACCTCGTCGCCGCGGTAGAAGACCGCCGACTGACCGGGGGCAATAGAAAATATCCCGTCGGGGATCTCCGCTTTTATCGTGCCGTCGCTCTGGGGGAAAACCCGGGCGGCGGCGGCTTTTTGCACTGACCGCACCTTGACTTCGGCGTCAAAAGGTTCGGCGGGGAACTCCCCGTGCCACACCACCGAATCCGCCGTCAGACCGTGGTGACGGGGGCAGTGATCGGCGACCACGATCTCGTTGCGGCAGGAATTGATGCCGACGACGTAAAGCGGCGTCTTGGCGGCCACCCCCAATCCCCGCCGCTGACCGATCGTATAGCGCCAGTAACCGGAGTGAGTGCCGAGCACCTTGCCGGAAGCATCGACGATATTGCCCGGCCGGGGAGTCACCTCCAACAGTTCTTCCGGGTCGCCGCTGTAAAAATCCTGACTGTCGGGCTTGTCGCTCACCGCCAAGCCGAATTTGCGGGCGAGTTCCCGTACTTCCGGCTTGGTGAGTTCGCCCAAGGGGAACATCACCTTTTCCAGTTGTTCGCGGCTCAGGCGGTAGAGAAAATAGGATTGATCCTTGTTTTCGTCCCGCCCCTTGAGCAGTCGGGGATAGTCGCCGGAACGGTCGATCCGGGCGTAGTGCCCGGTGGCGAAAAAGTCGAATTCCACCCCGGCGCGGCGCGCCAACATCGGGAGCAGACCGAACTTCATCTGGGCGTTGCACCGTATGCAGGGATTGGGGGTGCGCCCCGCCAGATATTCGCGGCGGAAGTCCGCCAAAATGGTCTTTTCGTACTCCGCGGAGCAATCGAAAACCTGATAGGGTATCTGATGATCGGCGCACAGCTGGCGGGCAAAGGCGATATCCTCCTCCTCGCCGGGGCCGAAACAGGCGTCGCGGATGCCGCCGGAGTACTTCCCCGGCTGCCACAAACTCATGGTCGCGCCCAAAAGCTCCGCGCCGGTTTCCCGCAGCAGCATCAGGGCGACCGACGAATCCACCCCGCCGCTCAAGCCCACTAAAATTTTCATGGCGATCATCTCCCCACTGTTTTTACCATATAAAATAGTCCGCCGCGCCGGATTTTTCAATCGCTCCCGCCTTGCTTTTTGGGGCAAAAACGGCTATATTAAGCGAAAACACTACCATTTAAGAAGTTTTAAGGACAATAGATATGTTGATCCATCCGGCGATACAAAGTGCCGCCAAAGTACTCGACGGCGGGGAACTATCCGAAGCCGAGGCGATGAAGTTGACGGAAATTTCCGGCAACGATATTTTGGATCTGGTGTCGCTCGCCAACAAGGTGCGCGACCGCTTCGCCCCGAAGTTTTCCCCCTGCTCCATTCTCAACGCCAAAAGCGGCGTCTGCTCGCAAAACTGCCGCTTCTGCGCGCAATCTGCCCGCCACCACACCGGCATTGAAACTTATGCGTTGCTCGATCCGGCGGAGATCCTCGCCGCGGCGGAAAAGATCTACACTCAAGGCATTCGCACTTTCGGTCTGGTGACCAGCGGCTGGGGTTACACCGAAAACACCGCCGAATTTCAAAAGATCCTCGCCGCGCTCGACGCGTTGCGCGAAAAGTTTCCCGACTTGAAAATCTGCGTTTCGATCGGCATTCTTTCCGACTTGACCGCCAAACTTTTGGCGGAACACGGCGCGTGGCGCTACAACATGAATCTGCAGACCAACCCGGAGCGCTACGCCGAACTCATCAGCGACACCCACACCATTGAGGAAAAGATCCAGACGATCAAGTACCTGCAAAAATATGGCGTTTCCATTTGTTGCGGCGGCATTTTCGGCTTGGGCGAAACGTGGGCAGACCGGGTCAAAATGGCGTTGGCGATCCGGGAACTGAAAGTGGACGGCATCCCGCTCAACGTCTTGTTGCCGATCCCCGGCACCCCGTTGGAAAACCGCCCGATCCTGGAACCGGCGGAAGTGGCGAAAGCCTTTGCGATCTTCCGATTGATCAACCCCCAAGCGATGATCAAATTTGCCGCCGGGCGCGAAACGACGATGAAAGATTTTCAGGGGCTTTTGATGCTCGCCGGGCTCAACAGTATGATCACCGGCGGCTACCTCACCACTCGCGGGCGGAGCATCGACGACGACCGGAAGTTCATTTCCAGTCTGGAAAAATTCACTTCCGGCAATTAAATGCAGTAATCCAAAATCTCGCCGCCGCTGGAAACGTAGAAATCCAGTAGCGTTTGCAAGGTGTATTCCGCCAGTACGTCGCGGAATTTCTGATTGATCTCGCACCAGAGTTGCTGCGCCGGGCAACTGCCCGAGCGATGGCAGGAGCGATCGCCCGGGGTCGTGCAGTTGACGATGCTCAAGGGGCCTTCCATAACTTCGATCACGTCCAACACCCGGATGTCGCCGGGGCGGCGCGCCAAAATGTAGCCGCCGTTGGTACCCCGCACCGACTTGACGAAGCCCGCCCGCCGCAACTCGACAATCAGCCGGCTGATGTATTTTTCGGAAATTTCCTGATTGGCGGCGATCTCGCGGATGATCCGCGGCTTGCCGCTGGTATGGTAGAGCGCGATATCCAACAAAATCCGCAATCCGTACCGCCCCTTGGTGGAAATTTTCATTCGTCCGCCCCCCTATTGCCGAAAAACTCGCTTTTACCTTATATAAAAATATATACTACCTTTGCAGTAGTGTCAAGGAAAAACCATTTTTTTCGAAAATTTTTACGAAAAAAGTCGCTTAGGCGCTTGACATTACCAAAAAAGTAGTGTATCTTATGCATAAAGCAAACCAAATTGGTAGTGTTTTAAATTTTTCAACCATTTAAAGTAAAGGACAAGATCATGGCGGAAAAAATTTACTCGAACATTCTGGAAAAAGTCGGCAACACCCCGTTGGTGCGGATCAACCGCCTCAACACCGGCAAAGCGGAAGTGCTGGTCAAGGTCGAATACTTCAACCCGGCGGGCAGCGTCAAGGACCGCATCGCGATCGGTATGATTGAAGCCGCCGAGCGCGACGGCAAGATCGCTCCCGGGGCGTTGATCATTGAGCCGACCAGCGGCAACACCGGCATCGGCTTGGCGTTGGTCGCCCCGGTCAAGGGCTACAAACTGATCCTCACCATGCCCGACACCATGAGCATCGAGCGGCGCAAGCTGCTCGCCGCCTACGGTGCGGAGTTGGTGCTGACCGACGGTGCACTCGGTATGAAAGGCGCGATCGCCAAGGCGGAAGAACTGGCGAAAACTCATCCGGGATCGTTCATTCCCCAACAGTTCGCCAACCCCGCCAACCCGGCGTATCATGAAAAGACCACCGCCGAGGAATTGTGGCGCGACACCGACGGCAAGATCGATGCTTTCGTCGCCGGCGTGGGTACCGGCGGCACGATCACCGGCGTCGCCAAAGTGCTCAAGGCGCGGAACCCGCAGTTGCGCGCGGTGGCGGTGGAACCGGCGGATTCACCGGTGCTTTCCGGCGGCAAGCCCGGCCCGCACAAAATTCAGGGTATCGGCGCGGGCTTTGTGCCGCAGGTTTTCGACGCGAAATTGATCGACGAGATCATTCAGGTCAAGACCGAGGAAGCGGGCAATACCGCCCGCAGCGCCGCCACGCAGGAAGGGCTCCTCATCGGCATCAGCTCGGGGGCGTCGCTCTTTGCCGCGTTGGAGTTGAGCAAGCGCCCGGAATTTGCCGGCAAGCGCATCGTCGCGTTGTTGCCGGATACCGGCGAACGCTATCTTTCCAGTTGGCTCTTTGAAAAATAAAGGATTGTAATATGAGCGAGAGAAAATATCATATTGAAACGCTGGCGATCCACGCCGGACAGACGCCGGATCCCGCCACGCTCGCGCGGGCGGTGCCGGTTTACCGCACGACCGCCTTCAACTTTCGCAACTCCAAGCACGGCGCCGATCTTTTCGGGCCCAAAGAGCCGGGCAACATCTACGCCCGCTTGATGAATCCGACCAACGACGTACTGGAAAAACGCATTTCCGAATTGGAAGGCGGCGCGGCGGCGCTCGCGCTTGCCAGCGGCACGGC
>JAZTWK010000010.1:0-12468 GCA_045635865.1 Victivallaceae bacterium | reverse complement strand
GCCAAGATAAAGACCATGCACATGATCATAATGTTGCTTTCGCCCATACCGCGGGCATAAACTTCGACCCGGTGGGCAAACGGCTGGCGATGATTGAGCGCCAGCGCCGCCGCCGAAGCCACGATAAACGCCACCGGCATCGGCACGAGATAGAAATCCCCCGCCCACAGCGACAACCCCAAGTAAAAGACGACAAAAACGATAAACGGCACCAGCGCGATAAAGCGCGGCTCGCGCTCCTGATAAATACTCTGATCAACTTCCATATTTCCACCCTCTCTCTATGTGGTTCAAATTTTCCACCGAAACAGTCGCAAGGCGTTGCCGACCACGGTCACCGAGCTGAACGCCATGGCGGCGGCGCCCACTACCGGGCTCAACTGCCACCCCAACCAAGGATAAAACACCCCGGCCGCCAGCGGTATGCAAATGAGATTGTAAGCAAAAGCCCAAAAAAGATTTTCTTTGATCACCCGCATCGTCGCCCGGCTCAAGCCGATCGCCCGCGCCACGCCGCGCAAATCGGGATTCATCAAAACGATCTGCGCCGACTCCATGGCGATGTTGGTGCCGGTGGCGAGACTGATCCCGACGTCGGCGGCGGCGAGACCGGGCGCGTCGTTGATGCCGTCGCCCACCATGGCGACGCACTTCCCCTGCTCCCGATGTCGGCGGATCTCCGCCCATTTTTCCTGCGGTTTAAGTTCGGCGAGCACGAGGTAGATCCCCGCCGCCGCGCCGATCTCCCGCGCCGCCCCGGCGCGGTCACCGCTTAAAATGGCGGAGCTTATCCCCATTTTTGCCAAATTTTCCACCGTTGCCGGAGCTTCCGGGCGAAGTTGATCCGCAAAGGTGAAAACTCCCGACAACCTCCCGTCGACGGCGAGCGCGACCAAGGTCTTTCCGACGGGGATCTCCGTTTCGACCGCAATATTCTTTTGCTTGAGCAACTCCACGTTGCCCAAAACCACCGCGTGCCCGGCGACTTCCGCGGTGATCCCCAGACCGGGCAGTTCGGTAAATTTTGCCACTTCCGCCGCCACAGCGCCGCAATAACGGACCAGCGACTGCGACAAGGGATGCGTCGATTTCCCGGCGACGGCGGAAACGAGCGCCCCAAGTTCCGTTTTTTCCAGCGAAGTGCCCACGGATACCCAAGTTTCCACTTCCGGAGTGCCGCAGGTGAGCGTGCCCGTCTTGTCAAACATCACCAAGTCGATCTTTCCCGCCGTTTCCAACGCTTCGCCGCCACGGATTAAAATTCCCTGCTTGGCGCCGCGGCCGATGCCGGCAATCACCGCGATCGGCGTCGCCAAACCCAAGGCGCAGGGGCAGGCGATGACCAACACCGCCAGAGCAAAGCCGAGCGCCCGGTCGAAGTCCGCCCCGACGAGCAGAAACCAGACGAGAAAAGTTACGGTCGCGGCGGAGATCACCCCCCAGACGAAGTAGCCGGAAATCACGTCGGCGAGGCGGGAAATTTTCGGTTTGCCCGACTGCGCGACCCGCACCAAGTCGATGATGTGCGCCAAAGTGGTCGCCTCACCGGTGCGGTCGGCGCGAAACTGCAGCGAGCCGTCGAGCACCAAGGCGCCGCCGGTCACCCGACTGCCGGGAGTTTTTTCCACCGGGATCGCTTCCCCGGTGAGCATGGATTCGTCAACGCTGCCCGCGCCGGATTCGACCACGCCGTCGACCGGAATTTTACTCCCCGGAAAGAGCTGAATGAGGTCGCCGACTTGGAGCAACTCGACCTTGACGCTTTTGAGCGTGCCGTCACTCCGCACCACCGGGGCGCTTTCGGGCACGAGGTGGAGCAATTCCCGGATCGCGCTCCCCGCCCGACCTTTGGCGCGGGCTTCCAGCAGTTTCCCCAGCATGACGAGGAAAATGATCATCCCGGCGGTGTCGAAATAAAGGTGGCAGAACTCCCCCCGCGCCAGCAAAAAAACGCTGTATATGATCGAGCACCCGGTGCTGATCGCCACGAGCGTATCCATGTTGGGAGCGCCCCGGAACCATGCCGGAACTCCCCGGCGGTAAAAGCCCGCCCCGGCAAAGAGAATGGGGATAAGCAGGGCGATCTGGATCGCCGCATTGGCAGCGTCGCCGATCTGCCAGTAAGGCAAATGGAGCATTTCGTGCATCGCCGCGTAACTTAACAACAGCGAAAACACCCCGGAAACTCCGAAGCGCACCCAGTAGGCGGCGCGCTCTTCCTCGTTGCGGACCTCGGGTCGCGCCGAACCCCGGATCGCTTCCGCCCGGAAGCCCGCACGCTTGACCGCCGAAAGAATTTCCGCTTCGCCGAGGGTCGTCTCGTCATACTCCACCGTCATCGTGTTGGTGGCGAGATTGACCGCGCAATTTTTTACCCCGGCGCGGCGGGAAACGACTTTATCTACCGCCGCGGCGCAGGCGGCGCAGTGCATACCGAAAATGGCAAAATCCTGCCGGATCATTCCTCTTCCTCGGCATAAACGTCGATCGTCTTTTTGCCGAGCCACAAAGTGTACCAGGTGCGGACTTCTCTTTGCCCGATCACCGGCAGATAACGCGCTGAAAAGCCCAACTTTTCCAGCCGCAAGACGATCTCGGCGGGATCGACGCTTTCCGCCGCATACGCGACGAGACGGCGTTCCGCCAGATCCGCCACGCTCTCATTCACCCCCGGCACGCCGCAGGCGGTCGCCTGCACTTTGGCAACGCACCCCGAACAGTGCATGCCATGAACGGCAAAATGTAATTCTTTCATATTTCTCCTCACAGAATTGACCGTGTTAATCACTTCACCAGGTCGATCACGTCGACGAATTCGGCATCGGTATCGGCGGCGAGAAACGCCATGCGGCGCTCAAATTCCGCCCATTTTTCCGGCACATCCTGCATTTCGCAACTGTGCCCCCAAAAGTAGAACGCCCCGCCGCAGGATTTGGCGGCGGCAAATTTGTCGTAAAAATCCGCGGCGAGGAAGTGGGTGCTCGGGTGCAGAATGAGCGGATTTTCCCCCGAAGCGGTCGCGCCGAGCGGCTCGACCACCCGACCGTAGGCGAAGCCCGCCGCGCGCAACTCCGCCGCGATATTTTCGTCATATTTCCCGCAGGGGTACGCCATGCCGGGCACTTCGCACTGGAAGATCTGCTCCAGATTTTCCCGATCCTCGACGATGTCGCGGATAAATTCCTCGCGCTTATCCGGGGTATAGGATAGATGAAACACTCCGTGCGCCCCGATCCGGAACCCGGCGTACAGACTTTTCATATCGGCAATGGAAAGCATCCGGTTGACGAAACCGGGGTGATCCGGGAACTGCCAGGAAAAAACCCGCCGCCCCTGCCGGTAGTGCAGACCGGAATTGACGTTGAACGTGGCGCGGATATGATATTTCTGCAGAATTTCCACCAACTTGATGTCGGTTTCCACCGCATCATCCCAGCAACAGGCGACTTTGACCATGACCCTTCTCCCCCCATGGATTTGAAGTGTCTAAAAAGTACACCCGAAAAGCCCGCTTTTCAAGTTCAAAAACGGGCAATGGCGGAAAAATCTTGCCGCTACTCGCCTTTTAAGCTCTGCTCGACGATGAAGTCGGCGATGTTGTCCACATACTTGAAGTGGTGGCGGTGCATGTATAGATAAATGTCGTAAAAGCCGAACATCCGGTTATCCTTGCTCTGGGCGTTGGGATAACGCTCGGCGATCTCCCGCGAAAAGAAGTAGGCGCCGTTGCCGTTGGAAACCGTGGCGAGCAAGGGGTATTTCACCTTGGCGCGGCGGAAAATTTCCTGCGCGATGCAGGTGTAGGGTTCGCCGGGGATGAAGAAAATGCCGAAGTCGCCCACCTTGATGAACTGGAAATCGGCGCGATAACCCAGATCGACGCCGCGCTCGGTCAAGACGGCCATTTCCTCCAGCCGGTTGGCGTTGCGCTCCCAGTAGTGCGTGCCGAGCCGGGCGTCGGTTTCGCGCAAAGCCTGCGCGTCGGCGCGCAACTCCGCCGCCGTCTGCCGAATGGTCGGGACTTCCACATTGTTGAGCGTAAAACTTATTTCCGAAACATCGATCTTTTCGCCTTTATCCAGATCGGCGGCGAGCGAGTCGATGTAGGGGGTGGCGGTCGCTTCGTTGCCGAATTCATCACCGGTGTCGAGACAGGTCTTGATCGGATTGATGTCGCCGGCGGCGCCGAGCAGGAAAAGCGGCATTTCGGCGAGTTTGCGCTTCTTTATCAACGTATTGGCGCACCCCATCCAGTCGGCGGAAACCTCTTTGAACATCTTGCCGTTGCAGCAAATGCCGTGACAGCCGTAGTTGTGGATAAGGAGCTTCGCCGTGCCGTCGGCGCGGGAGAACTTCACCCAGCGCACCACCGGGTCGGTGAGGTTCTTTTCGCGATCGACCCGGTTGCGGGCGATCGGGGCAAGAAGCGGCGCCTTGCCCGCCCGGACCTCGGCGATAACTTCCTCGTTGCCGAGCGCCTCGTCCGCCGTCGCCATTACGGCGCGCTTCCACGTTTCCTGAAACTCGGGCGAAAAGATGCCCGAACTCATCACATTGCGGGTGGAAATGCCCGGAGCGCTGTGGGTATGGGTGGCGACAAACGCGATCCCGGCGGGGTCGAGGGCAAAAGTCGACGCCAATCTCGCCCGCATTTCCCGGGCGTGCTGATCGTCGGTACTGCAGGTGTCGGTGTAGATGATGAGCGCCCGCTTCTTGCCGTCAAAAAAGCTCACGGCGCGGACGTACAGCGGATCGTGGATCTTCATCTGCCGCCTTTCGCAATAGGGGCCGTAGCCGTAGAGTTCGGCAAAAAGCGGAACTTCCAACTCCCGTTCGGCGACGCCGACTTTCAACTCCGCCGCACTCGCCGCCACCATTCCGGCGGCGACCAACGCGATACCGCCTTTTTTCAATTTGCTCATCATATTTTTCCCCAATATCAAAATTGCCCAAATCCGCGGTCAGAGAGTAATATAGCGGCGATCGACCGATTAGTAAATAGCAAAAATCGACAAAAATTTATCATAAATAAACATTTGCGGGAATCTTGCCGCGGGCGTTTGCTTTTTCGGCGCTGAAGCACTATATTTTCCCCATGATGAAAGAATTTATCTCCGACAATTTTTCGCCGGACTTCTGCCGGCTTACTTCGTGGCGATACCTGCACCGCGACTTCGCCGCCGATTTTGCCGCGCTCGCTGCCGCCGGAGCGTGGAGCGAAAACTCGCCGCGATCGGAAATCATTTGGGGCACCCGCAGTAAGTTCGTGCTCAAAGTCGTCGCCCCCAGCGGCACGGTGGCGGTCTATAAAAGTTTTCGCAAGATCGCTTCGCCGTACAAGTATACTTTCGGCGCCTCGCCGAGCGCCCGCGAAGCGCTCAACTACCAGATATTTACCGACGCGGGCTTTCCCATGGTAAAACTGCTCGGGGTCGGCGAATTCCGCGGTTTCCTGCACCTGCAGAATTCCTTTATGATCACCGAATTTGCCGCGGGCTTCAGCAACGGGCGCGACTTTTACGGCCGGGGGACGCGCTTGGCGGAAACCGAACTGCGCGACCGCTTTCTGCGCGAAAACATCCGCTTGCTGGCACAACTCAACGACTTGGGCATCCTGCACCGGGGCTTCACCCCCGCTAACTTGCTCTACCGCGAAGCGCCGGATGGGGGCTTGGAACTGCGCTGGATCGACATCGCCGCCAGCCGCACCGCCACCAAAAAAGAAGTCCGCCGCTACGGGGCGTACGATCTCTTTCATTTATTGCGCTACTACGACTTCAATGCCGACGAGCGGCAAAAACTGATAAAGTTTTACCTCGACTGCCGAAAACAGCCGGAATTCACGCTCCCCGAACTGGTGGAGTCGCTCGAAAGCGAACTGCGCGCGGCGCAAAAGCGCCATAACGGCCACTTCTACCACCAGAGAAAACAAGCCTGACTTGCCGCGACCGATCCCCGGCAAAATCGTTTTATCCCCTTGATAACTCCCGCCGAAAACTTATATTGTCTTTTCGGGGTAAAGCGCAAGAGGAGGCGCCCCCCGAAAACCAACAAGAGAGGAGTTTATCATGGAAGAGTCAAGCTGCAAATGTCACTGCCGGAGCATCGGGTTCGCCGTACTGGCGACCGTCGTCATCCTCGGCGCGATCTGGGCGATCCTGCGCTGTTGCTGCTGCGCCGGGACCACCGCCCCCGCCGCCAACGCCGCCCCCGGTTGCGTTATGGTCGAGGAGATCACCGAGGGCAATTTCGACGCCAAGACCGCCGAAGGCATTACTTTGGTGCAGTTCTGGTGCTCGAAGTGCAAAGACTGCAAAAATCAGCCGGCGGAGATCGCCGAGATCATCTCGTTTCTGCCCGAGGGAGTGGTGATCATGCAGTTGGATATCGACGAGTACGCCAACTGCGCCAAAAAGCACCAGATCGACACGGTGCCGACCTGGGTCAAGTTCAAAAACGGCAAAGAGGTGAAACGAGTCACCGGCAAACTCAGCAAGGATGAGTTGAAAAAGTTCATCTGCGACGGCGAGAAAAAAGTCGAAAAAGGTGCGGAAAAAGTCAAAGAGGAAGTCAAAAAGCTCTGATTTTCCGCCGCGAAAACCTATCACCGGGTCGGACTGCCGACCCGGTTTTTTAATATCTGGCGTAGTAACGGTGGTAGGTGGCGAGGTCGCGCATCGTCGCCTGGCGGCGGAAAAGCGCCGGGGGATCGTTCATCACCCGGCGAAAGATACGGCTGAAGTGAAACCGATTGGCGAAGCCCAGATTTTCCGCAATTTCATCTATGCTCAACTCGGTGGCGGCAAGCATCTTGCAACTTTCGGAAATTTTGCGGCGGCGCATAAACTGTTGCGGAGACTCCCGCATTTCCCGGGAAAACAGCCGGATGAAACTGTTGCGGCTCATCCCGGCAATTTCCGCCAGTTCCGCGTTGGAAAAGTTCCTTTCCAAATGGTATTCGATCTGCTGGATCGCCGCCGCGATCCGCGCATCCACTTTTTCCGGCAACCGGAAGAATTTTTCCGGCAGTTTCAGCAGCACGAGCGAAACGATCGCCGAAGCGATAAAGGTGATATTCTGCAAATTCGCCAAATCCTTTTCACCCGCGATAAAGCGGTCAATAAGCTCAAGCGTAACCGGTTCGGCATCCAAAGTCAATATATCGTCGATAAGCGGCGTTTCCGCCGCCAAGTCGAAGTGGATGAAGAACTGGTCAAAGGGTTGTTCCGCCTCGATATCGTACTGGGTAAAGCGCGGAATAAGATAAAACTTCCCCTTTTCCAGCGGCATCGGCTTACCCCGATAGTGAAGTTTCGCCCCCGGCGATTTCTGATAATAAAGTTTCCAGTACGGCACCAGACAGTTTTTCTGCCGCCACGGCCAAACTTCCCGCTCATAGCGGCAAAGCAAGATCCGGATCGCGTTGCCCGATTCCCCGATCTGGTTATAAATAGATATATTTTTTAGATTTTCCGGCATAGGCAAAATGTTCAAATCCCGCTATATTATTAGTGTTTGGACTAAATATATCACGACAACAAAATTTTTCAACAAACGGATAAAAAAGGAGTTTTCGCATTATGAGCATCCCCCTTCCCCTGCCCCGCGTGCGGGCGTTTGAAAAGCTCGGTTTCGGTATGTTCGTCCACTGGGGTCTGTACTCCCAGCTGGGTGAGGGCGAATGGGCGCAGTATCTGCACCCCTACCCGCTGAAAGAGTACGAAAAACTTTTCGACACCTTCACCGCCGCCGACTTCGACGCCGAACTGTTGGCGAAAACCGCCAAGGATGCCGGGATGAACTACATCACCCTGACCACCCGCCACCACGAGGGCTTCAGTCTCTACGACACCTGCGGGCTCAACACCTACGACGCCCCCCACTCGCCGGCGAAGCGCGACCTCATCGCCGAATTCGTTGCCGCCTGCAACAAGTACGATATCAAGCCCTTTTTCTACCACACCACCATCGACTGGCACTGGGAAGGCAAGGTCACCAAAGATTTGAGCGCCGCCGATTTCGAGCGCTATCTCGACTATCTGCACCGCTCGGTGGAGATCCTCTGCACCAACTACGGCAAGATCGGCGGTCTGTGGTTCGACGGCAACTGGTCGCGCCCCAACGACGACTGGAAAGAGGATCGGCTCTACGGCATCATCCGCAAACACCAGCCGGATGCGATCATCGTCAACAACACCGGCTTGGAAAACCGCGGCAAACTCGGCAATCCGGAAATCGACTCGGTGACCTACGAAAACGGCGCGGCTTCGCCCATGAACCGCGAGGGCATGCCCAAGTATGTGGCGGGCGAAGTCTGCAAAACCATCGCCACCTTTTGGGGCATCGGCAAGTTCGACCTCGACCTCATGTCGCCCGGCCGGGTGATCGAACTCCTCGCCCACAGCCGGGGTTGCGGCGCCAACTTGCTGCTCAACATCGGCCCGACCGCGCAGGGCGGCATCCCCGACTACGAGCGCGCCTTGCTCGCCAAAGTCGGCAAGTGGTGCCGCCTCTACGGCGAAGCGATCTACGAGCCCACCCCGGCGCCGGAAATCAAGTGCAAGGGGCGCGACTTCATCCTCAAAAACGGCAAAAACTACTATTACTTCGTCCACGACCTCGGGGTCTTGGGCGACGCCAACGTGACCGCCATGGCGCAGGGTCTGGGCACTCGCGCCCTCGACGGCTTCACCGCCAAGGTCAAGAGCGTCAAGTATCTGGATAACGGCGAAGATTTGCATTTCACCCAAAACGCCGCCGACGGGATGCTCGCGGTCTTCTGCACCGGTTACACCTACGGCACCAACTATGTGGTGCGGGTGGTCAAGATCGAAACGGAATAACCCCAACCACAAGGATAAAAGAAATGAAAAAGTTTTTCCTCGTCCTCGTCTCGATGTGGTTGACCGGCATCGCCGGCGCCGCCACTTATTTGGTCGAATTTGAAAACTTCAACGTTGACGCCCCCGCCGCGATCGGCAACGACGGCAAGACCAGCGGCGGCAAGTACGTTACTTTCAACGCCAAACAGCTGGAAATTTCCGGCGATTTCGAGCTGCCGGAAACGGGTCGATACTACACTTGGGTCCGCAACAAGACCGCCGGGGAAAACTACCGCTTCGCCACCGGCTTTGCCAACGACACGAAACTTGGCAAATTCGGCGATGCACTGGTGCCGAATCAAAAAAAAGGCGAGCAAATTTGGGCGTGGTTCCGCAGCCCCTTCCCCAAGCAACTTGACGCCGGGAAGATCCATTTCCGCTTCGTCGGCAACTCCGAATTCACCCGCTACGACGCGATGATCCTCACCACCGACGCCAACTTCACTCCGGGCGAGCTCCCGCTCGACCTGCCGAAGCTGAAAAAGATTTCCGGGGCAAACGACAAGGTGCGGATGCCCGCCGCCACCGGCGAGGGTCCGGATTTCCTCATTTTCGCCGGCGGCCGCCCGTGGATGGCGAATTGGTTCGTCAGCAATCTGCACAAAAGCGGCGCCCGCACCACCAACATTTCCGCCCGCTACCTCAATGGCTTGAGCGGCGCCTCCACCGCCCAGCACGCGGTGGACAAGGTCCAGCCCGAACCCTACGACGGCATCACCCCCGCCTTTGCCAAACTCGACAAGTACAAACTGGTGGTCTTCCACTTTTTCACCGAGAGCAACTTGCGCAAACTGCTCACCCCCGAACGGGTCCAAATGCTGAAAAATTATGTGGAAAACGGCGGCAATATCCTCTGGGTAATGACTCCGCTCAACATTCCGGAGATCATGCCGGCGCAAATCGGTGACGACTTTGAACTCGACGAAGTGCTCTACGCCAATTTGCCGGCCGGGGAAAATTATCGCAACTTCCCGGAAAAAGTACCGGTTTTCCGCTTTTTCCGCGTACTGACTCCGAATTCGGGCGCGGTGGTCGAGAGCGTCATCCGCGACGCCGACGGCAACGAACTATCCCCGCTGGTGGTCTCGCGCCGGATCGGCAAGGGCAAAGTAACCTACGTCAACGCCCAGCTGATGAATCCGCAGCAGATCAAGGAATTCAGCAACTGGGCGTACGCCAACGCCTTTTTCGCCGCCGCCGCCGGCAACGCCGCCGGGGTGAAGTTGGAGCCGGGCAAACTCTTTGCCAAACTCGCTCCCCTGCCCCAAGCCAAACAGCTCGACGAAGTCAAGGTCGCAGTGGAGTTGCCGAAAAATGAGCTCGTTCCCGTTGCGGAGTGCAAAATTTCCGGCGACACCGCCACCTTTGCCAACGGCGGCAAACTCGTCGTCGATGCCAAGGGCATGCCGACGCTCTACCTGCCCGGTCAAACCGAGCCGCTGCTCCGCTACCGGAGCATCCCGGCGCCGCAGATTTCCGGATTGCGCAAATACGACTCCAAGACCGCCGAGGCGGTGGACGTCAAAGAAGCGACCAAGAAACTCGACATCCAGTGGAACTATCAGGGCATGACTGCCGACCAGGGCGTGGCGACGCTCCACTTTGCGGCGGAAAATGCCGCGCTCGACTGGCACTTCACCGCCGGAAAGTTCACGCTCGACGGCCGCGACTTCGACAGCTTCGCGGAAAAGGTCGAACTCGTCAAGGCCCCGGGGCTGGTCAGCTCGATCAAGTTTGAAGCCGAACTTACGCCGAAAAATCCGCGTTTCACCCGCCGCTACGCCTGCTACAACGCGCCGCGCGGCTACGCCGATCTGGATATGAGCGGCAAGACTGCCGCCGATACGCAAATGTGGGGCGTTTTCGGCTCCGGTCAGCCTTTCCTCTACATCGCCTGCGACGACGGTATCATTTTGGGGCACAACACCGAGCCGATCTCCACCGCGTTGGAGCTCAAACGCGCCAAGGGCGCCCCGGGAATCACCGCCATTCACCAGAGCAATTTCGGGCGACTCCCCGCGCCGCAAAGCACCGATTGGTTCTGGTGGCACACTTCACCGGGCAAGGAGCGCGCCCACAACGATTATTTGGCGATCTACCAGTATATGCGCCAAACTCTGCGCCGTGCCGCCGGTTTGGATGAACTCCCCGCCTACCCGGTGGCGGAGATCAGCTACAAGATCAGCGAAGCCGAGCGCGATCAGGTGCTGGCTGCCGCCGCCAAGTACGGTTATCGCTACGCGATGACCCAGAATCCGGAAAGTCCGCTCGAGCGCATCGTCGGCAGGGTGAAAAATTCTCAACGCGTTGCTTCGCACGGTATGAAATCCTACGAGTGGAGCGCCGGAAGCTACTTGCAGGGCAAGGATGGCTGGCTCTACACCAATCACCCGGAGTGGATGTGCAAGGGCGCCGACGGCAAAGTGGCGAGTTACTTCGCCGGCGGCGGCGTGGGCTACCCGGTGATCGACGTCAACAACGCCGAGTTCCAGGCGTGGTTCTTTGAGCAGATGAAGCCGCTTTTTGAAGCGGGCATGGGGTGGATCTACCGCGACATGGATGGCACCGCCAGCGGCACGACCAACTTCGCCCTGCCGGAAAGCCCCAACGGAATCAAATCGCAGATCAAGATCTACCGTTTCCTCGAAGATCACAACTGCCGGGTCGGCATCGAGGGGATCAATCCGCTGGTGATCGACCAGTTCTGGTTCCGCAGGGACTTGTACGCGCCGATCCAGGGCAACGAATTTTCCATGGTCGGCATGGCGCCGTGGTGCGACCTCAAGGGAGTACTGGGGGTGGATCCCTTTATTTTCAGTATGTACGGGTGCTTCCCGCGCTTCGAGACCGAGGGGGGCTTCCTCGGCATCGAGCGCATCGACGGCGAGCTGGAGCGGGCGAAGAAAGTTTTTGAGTTGGTGAAACCCTTCAACGCCGCGCTGGATGCGACCGGGATGCCGTGGATAAGGGAAACCGAGTTCGGCACGACGTGGATCAGCGACAAGGGCGGTGCGCTCTGCTTCCTGAACGGGGTCAAGCGGGCGCAGGTGACGCTCCCGACGGGCTACCGGATCCAAGGAGTCGAGGGCGACACGCTCACCGACATTCCGGCGGGCAGTGTGTATATTTTGGAAAAGGTCGCCAAGTAAGGCTTGACAAAAGCAATTATTCGCACTATATTATAGGACAACATACGGGGCAGTAGCTCAGTTGGCTAGAGCGATACGTTCGCATCGTATAGGTCGAGAGTTCGAGTCTCTTCTGCTCCACCATCCTTCGCTAAAGCTACGGATGGCAGGCCGTGAGGGTTGCTATTCGTAGCATTTTTTTGCAAAACTGCAAAAAAGCGAGCGAAGCGAGGCGAAGGATGCCCTCCATAGCCTTGGCGACGGAGGGCAAAACATTTGCGGCGGCGCACACGAAAAAAGAGAAGTGATGCCACCGCTGATCTGGGCAGGCCGTGAGGGTTGCTATTCGTAGCATTTTTTTGCAAAACTGCAAAAAAGCGAGCGAAGCGAGGCGAAGGATGCCCTCCATAGCCTTGGCGACGGAGGGCAAAACATTTGCGGCGGCGCACACGAAAAAA
>JAZTWK010000009.1:0-40327 GCA_045635865.1 Victivallaceae bacterium | reverse complement strand
TGAAATTCATCGACTGGTTCCGCGCCGGCAGAAGAGGACGGCGGATTTTCGGATACGCCATGATCTTTCTGCTGGTCGTTTTCGAATGCTCGCTTTACCCGGACATGACGAGTATCGGACTCCGGAAAACCTACCCGGAACAGCGGGAGCAGTTTGCGCGGTCCGTCAAAGGCTGGGACGTCGTTCACCGGTATACGGAAAAGAATGATCTGGTGCAATGCAATCCCAAAAGTTTTTACGAACTGGGAATGCTGTATGAAATGAAGGATTATTCGACCAACATCTTTTTCTCCCTCTATTCCCAGCGGGCTACGGCTGTCGGGGACATGATTTTTTCCAAGTGTTACTCCGAATATTATCCGCAGCAGAAACTTCAACAGCGGTATGACCGGGTTTGCCGGATATTCGACGGAGATCCGGCGGAGCCGGATATCGGCTATATGGCCGAAGATTTGAAAATCAAGGCTGTTTTGGTCACTCCGTATGACGGTATGTGGGAAAAGCCCGGCGCGATCCGGAAATATTATCCGCGACTCATCCAAACGCCGGACTACAAAGTTTACCTTCGGGAATAATGTACGATATATTGGAGCGGTACAAAGCAAGACAGTTTTACGACTCCGATTTCAAGGCTGCGCTCAAGAAGCAAACGCCGCCGCCTTTTCTCCGTTTTTCGGCAGTCATAAAGTCCGTGTCCGTTTTGCTGGCATGGAGCGCATCGGTTCGGTCGTCGGGGCGGGAAGTTCTGCCCTGGCAAAGGCGGCTGGGAGAAACGGAAGAAAGAGAGAACTTCCCGCTTGCAATCGATCCGGCGCCATGATACATTACACTCACAAAGGAGCTTATCCTGTACAATACAGTATTGGAGCGCCGTTGAAAATGATCAACCCAAGGAAGAAACCATGAAGAGTAAACCGATCCTCTGCAAACCCGTCCCCGGTGGCATGACTGAACAGGAAAAAGCCGAAGCCGGTCTGCTCTACAATCCGAACCGCACTACAGAAATGGCCGATTATCGTTTCAAGATCCAGGATGCGATCTGCGAATACAATAAGCTCCTCCCGTCGCAGGTCCGGGAACGGCGCGATTTTTTGGCGAAGATCTTCGGGAAGATCGGAAAGAATTGCAACATCCTGCCGCCATTCAAATGCGATTACGGTTTCCGCATTGAGGTGGGCGAAAACTTTTTCGCCAATTACAATTTCATCGTATTGGACGGCAACTTCTGCCGATTCGGCGACAATGTCTGGATCGCGCCCAACGTGTCTATCTTGGCGGCCGGGCATCCGCTGGATACGCAGGATCGCATTGATGGCTGGGAATATGCGTTTCCGGTCACGGTGGGGAACAATGTCTGGATCGGCGGTTCGGTCACGATCATCGGCGGCGTGACCATCGGCGATAATGCGGTCATCGCGGCCGGTTCGGTGGTCATCCGCGATGTTCCGGCGAATACTCTGGTCGCGGGCAACCCGGCCCGCGTCGTCCGCGCGATCACGGCGGAAGACCGCAAAAAATATCTCCGGGCGGAACAGGACAGGAAATAATCACGCACTCCCGCATTCACTGAAATGCAAGTGCAAGCCGCAATAAAAAGCGCAAAATTTTTTCTTCGCGGATCGGGCAAATTCCCGGGTAGCGGTGTAAATTATAGATTGAACCGATATTATTTTAGAGCAAAGAGGTGCGGATATGAGTTTCGATGCAACTTCCGGGAAACGATATGATTTGATCGAGCGCAATCGCGCGGCGATGCGGAAATTTGAAACGTGCATCAACACCAATGATCTGGCGCTGGGCGAGGAGCTGATCTCCGCCGCCGCGGCGTTTGTCACCCCGGTTTCGCCCACGCCGCTTTATGGCGCACGAGGATACTTGAGTGTGGTGGAAGTTATGCGCCGGAGTTTCCCCGATGTGCAATGGAAACTCACGAACATGGTCGCCGATGAAACGACCGTTGCCGTGCAGTGGCAATGCTCCGGCACTTTTAATGGGCGAGAGCCTTTTGCCGGGATCGCACCCAACGGGCGGAAATTTTCGACTACGGTGATGAATTTTTACTCCTTCGACGCCAACGGCAAAATTATCGACGACGTTGCCGCGGTCGGTATCGCGGGGATCTTGCAGGGGATCGGCGCGCTGCCGGAAAAGTGATCCCGGATCCGCAGCTTTTGCACTTCTCGCAGCCCAGTCAGCTGCCGCGATGATCGCGGTTCCGTCGGGCTTGAATTTTTCTGGCGGATCGCTTATATTATTGCCGGACCAATGGGAAAATTTAAGTTTGAACTCGATGAAACTTACTCGCAAAGCACTGCTCCGCTTGACGATCGTTGCGTTGGCGGCACTGGCGATCTTTTACTTTTTTCTGCTGCCCTGCGTGATTTGGGGCGAGAGCATGGCGCCGACCTTTCCCGAGCGCGGTTTCACCCTTTGCTGGCGCGGGAAATATTGGTTTTCCGCGCCGCACCGCGGGGATGTCGTGGTGATCAAAAATTCCGGTAGGGAGTATTATCTCAAGCGCATCGTGGCACTGCCGGGGGAAACGGTCGAATTCCGGCGCGGAGTGCTCTACGTCAACGGCAAGGCCCAAGCGGAACCCTATCTCCGCAGAGCTTGCACTTGGGAGTTGTCGCCGCGAAAAGTTGAGCCGAAGCATTATTACGTGGTGGGTGACAACCGGTCGATGCCGCTGGAAGAGCATCGCTTCGGTCAGGTGGATGCCCGCCGCATCGTCGGAGTTCCGCTATGGTAAAAGCAAAAGTTTGGTTGGTGATTTCGCTTGCCGCACTGGCGGCGGGCGGGATAGTCTGGTATTGCCGCGAAAGTACTCCGGAAGCCAAAATGCGCCAAGTGATTTCCGAGTTGGCGGAGTACGCGAGCAAGGCTTCGGGGGAGGGCGGCGCCGCCAACTTAGTGAAAATTCATAACGCGGCGGAACTTTTCACCGACCCGGTGCGGCTGGAAATTTTCGGCACCACGCCGGGAGTGATTTCCGCCGGTGAACTTCCCGGTCTGTTGGCGCGTTACCGGAGTTATTTTCGTCAAGCGACCGTGACGGCGGAAGTGGATGAAGTCCGACTGGTTGCGCCGGAGCGGGGCGAAGCGGAGTTCACCGGAACTTTGCGCGGCGTGCTGAAATCCGGCGACTCGATCAGCGAAGTGCGCGAAGTCCACGGTGAATTTCAGCTCGACGATCGCGGCAAGTGGCGGATCTCGCGCCTCAAATTCCGCGAAATTTTGACCCGTTGAGCATTTTTTGCGTTGCGTTATCCCGCTTTTGGTGGTATAGTATCCGAATTATCGTTATTCAGGAAATACTATGCGCCAGCGGAAGAACTATCGAAAGACCTTGATCGCCTGTTATCTCGGATTTGTAACTCAGGCGATATCCGCAAATTTTCCGCCTTTGCTTTTTTTGACTTTCAAAGGCAGTTATGGGATAAGTCTGGAAAAACTCGCCCTGATCCCGCTGACCTTTTATCTGACCCAACTGTTGGTGGATATCGCCGCATCGAAATTCGCCGATAAGATCGGCTATCGCATCTGTGTGGTCGTTTCGCAAATTTTATCCTCGGCCGGTTTGGTGCTGATGACGATCTTGCCCGCTTTGCTCCCGGACGCATTTACCGGAATTTTGATCGCCGTGGTGCTTTATGCGATCGGCAGCGGCTTGGTCGAAGTGCTGTTGAGCCCGATCGTTGAAGCCTGCCCCTTTGAAAACAAGGCGGGGGTGATGAGCTTGCTGCATTCATTTTACTGCTGGGGAGCGGTGAGCGTAATTTTGGGTTCGACGCTGTTTTTCGCCCTCTTCGGGATCGAAAATTGGAAGATTTTGACGATCCTCTGGGCGTTGATCCCGCTGTACAACGCCATAAATTTCATCACCTGTCCCATCGAGAAACTGGTCAAAGACGGCAACAGCATGAGTATCCGCCAGCTGTTGGGCGTGCCGATATTCTGGATGATGATCTTTTTGATGGTCTGCGCGGGGGCGTCCGAAGCGACGATGGCTCAATGGGCGTCAGCTTTCACCGAATCGGCGTTGAAGGTTTCCAAAACGATCGGCGATCTGACCGGACCGTGTCTCTTTGCCGCGTTTATGGGGGTTTCCCGTATGCTGTATGGCAAATTGAGCGACAAATTGGATCTGATCAAAACCATGCTGCTGTGCGGCATTTTGGCGGTCGGGTGCTACTTGTTGGCGTCGTTGGCGCCGCTGGCGATCTTTGGATTGCTCGGTTGTGCGCTCTGCGGTCTTGCCGTGGGGATCATGTGGCCGGGGACGATCAGCCTTTCTTCCCGCAAGTGCCCGGCGGGCGGGACCGCGATGTTCGCTTTTCTTGCGCTGGCGGGCGACTTGGGCGCCACCGTAAGCCCGGCGCTGGTGGGAAAAGTTGCCGAAGCCGCCGGGGAAAACTTAAAAAGCGGTTTGCTGGCGGCAACGACATTTCCCCTTGCTATGGCAATGGGACTGTTTTTCCTCTATAATCACTCCCGGCAAAGGGGGTTGAGCCACACCGCAAAGCCGGGGGGCGTCAACGCTTTGACGGCAAATTTTGATCTGCCAACGGCTGAGTCCAGGCGCGTTCCGTTTCCGGATAAAGGGTGCACTGGAACCGGGATTTTTTATCCGAAATAACGATGGCTCGAACATAGAGGTCGTCGTCTTTGAGCGTGTATGAGTCTTCGGGGCCCTCCACAGTCAGAGCCGCCGACCCGCTGGCACCGCTTCCCCGATGTTCATTGGCAACTATCGTACATCAACCGCATCGCCCGACACTGCGACCAGTTGGCGGTGATGATGTATGATACGGCGATCCCATTGGAAAAATTTTATGTCAAGTTGATGACGGACTGGACACAGCAGTTGGTCAGCGCAGTACGTCCGACCGGTTGTGAACTGCTTCTTGGAATCCCAGCCTACGAAGACGTGGGCGTCGGCTATCACCACCCGCGAGTGGAGAATATCGGCTCCGCGCTACGCGGGATCGCGGCTTCCGACCGGCTCTACCGCATCGGCGGCATCGCGATCTACTGCGAATGGGAGATGACCGACGCAAAATGGCAACGCTGGCGGAAATTCATGAGAGAATGAAAAATGAGCGTTTTTGCTTGCAAATCCTCTGCGCGTATGATATGTTACCGCCAAATCGAAAACTTGCCGATATTTAAAGTATGCTTGATAGTTTTTTTGCTCCATACGCTGAATATACGTTGCGCACCACTCTTGCTGAGGTGGAAATTCGGGATGCGTTGAAGCGGGAATGCGGCTTTTCTTTTGCCAACTGGAAAAAATGGCTCTTCGCCGGTTGGCACTCGCAAAAAGAGGTTTCGTTTTCAATGGTGAAAAACCGCAGGGAGATCGTACTGGTTCCCGGTTGCCGGGGGCGTAATTCGGCGCGCGGGCAAGTTCACCTGACGTTGGAAAAAGATTTGTATTCGGCGGATACAATCTTGCATGTCGTCATCCGCCCGGCGGATATGCGCTGGTTCTGCCTGCTTTGGCTCGGGCTTTTGTTGGCAGGGACCGTCGGCATCGTATTTTCCCGCAAATGGCTTTTGCTGATCCCCGTACCCTTTATGTTCGGCGGATTTTTCCTGATCATGCACTTTTGCCGGGCGGCGGGCGAGCAGGAGATCCCGCTGATCCGGCACTCCTTTGAGTCGCTGATAAAACAAGTTGAGGGAACCAAGTGAGGCAGCGTATGTTCGTTACTTTGATCAAAAAACTTATCCTTTGCCTTGTGGCGGCGGTCGCGGTCGCGGTGACTGCGGTCGAGCGGTATGATTTGGCTGTCGGTGGCGATCGGAAACTCTTTTACTACGCCGAGCACCGATTGCCGAGTTACTCGCCCGAAATCGAGTATGCGGTCATCATGATCCACGGTTCCCATGGGGGCGGGTACGATTATGCGAATAAGTTGCGAAAGCGCTTGGCGACTTGCCCCGACGGCAAAAAAGTCCTCTGCATCGCTCCCTCGTTTTATACCAAAAAAACTTGTAAAGAGCCGGATATTGCGACGGCGTTGCGGTGGAAAGGCAACTGGCGCGGCGGCGGTTATGCGATCAACGGGAGCAAAATCAGTTCTTTTGAAGTGATCGACCGGATCAACGCGCTACTCGCCAATCGGGAGTTTTACCCCAATCTCAAGCATATTCTCATTTGCGGTTTTTCCGCCGGGGGGCAATTTGTCAACCGCTATCTGGCGGTCGCCCGGTTGCCGGAGTCGCCGCAGCTGCAATTTTCTTTTGTGGTGGGGGCGCCCTCCATTTATCTGTATATTGATGCGCGACGGATGATAAATGGGGTTTTTGAGATCCCGAAATCGGCGCCGAGTAACTACAACTTTTGGTATTTCGGGTTGGAAAACCGCTACGCCTACGCCCAAGAGGTCAGCGAGGAAACGATTCGTCAAAATCTTTCGCAACGCTACGCCTTGTATCTGTGCGGCACGGAAGACGTCGGGGAAAAGGATTTGAACACCACCCCCGCCGCCGGCATGCAGGGGAAAAATCGGCTTGAGCGATTCCGCATCTATAAAGAGTACGTGGCGCAGTTCCCCGAGTGGGAAGCGCAGGTGAAGTTCCGGGAAATCCCGGGGCAGGGGCATGCCAAGCAGATATTTTTCTTGAGCCCGGATTTTATGAGTTTGGTTTTCGGCAAGCGGATTTTTGAAGAGCCCGCTTGCGCGATCGCCGGTCAAAACTTCAAGACGACTTGCGGAGCGTCAAAGGAGTCGATCGTCGCCGTGGCGCCGGGGGCAAAGTACAATACCTGCGTATTGTCATCGTCGGCGCGATACATGTTTTTCAATCCGGGGTGGGCGTCGAGCATCGCCTGTTTCGCCTCGATCCGGTCGTCGTTTACGAGGGTGCCGGAGAGCCGGAGCCACTGTTTCTTTTGCGGCATAAAGGCGCAGATTTCCACCTTGCCGTTGCGACCGATTTGCCGGGAAACATTTTTCTTTTTGCCGGTCTGGATGTAGAGTCGCCCCTCAAAAATCAGCGCGGTGCCGAAGGGGCGCACCCGCGGCTGGTCGCCGTCGACGGTTGCCAAAAAGTAATAGCCCGACTCTTTGAGGAAATTATAAACCGTTTCCAGATTTTTCGCGGCATCGGCGGGCGAAACCGCATCCGCCGCATTGATCGTCAGCAAGCCCATGATCCCCAAGCAACCGGTCAGCCATTTTTTCATAATATCACTCCTGGATTTGCAAAACTACTTTGCCGATATTTTCAGCGCGGCGCAGTACGCCGTGCGCCGCTTCCGCCTCGCATATCGGGAATACCCCGTGAATGTGGGAGATCAATTTCCCGGTGACGAAGTGGGGCAACAATTCATCGTGCAGGGCGTGCATAATGCAACTCTTTTCCGCCGCGGTGCGACTGCGCAAGGTGCTGCCGATGAGGCGCAACCGCTTGCGCCAAATGGTTTCCAAATTGATGACGGTCTGCGCTCCGCCCAGTGAAGCAATCATAATCCAGCGCCCGCCGAACGCCAGATGTTGCAAATAGTCGCCCATGGCTTTGCCGCCGACGCAGTCGAGCGCCACACTCGGCGGATTTTTCGCCAAAACGCTCCCGAGGTCGTCGGTGCGGTGATTGACCACCAAATCCGCGCCGATTTGGCGGACGAATTCCGCCTTTTCCGGCGAGCCGACGGTGGTGACGACGGTCGCCCCCTGCAGCTTCGCCAGCTGAATCGCCGCCAAGCCCACGCCGCTCGCGCCCGCCTGAACGAAAAAGACTTCGCCGGGTTTCAGCCCGCCGGCTTCGAGTTGGATATTTAAGTAAGCGGTGCACCACACTTCCGGGAGCGATGCCGCGAGCGCCATATCCATACCGTCGGGGATCGGTATCACCATGCCCTCGGGCACGGCGATCTTTTCGGAATAGCCGCCGCCGCCGACTAACGCGCAGACCCGGTCGCCGGGGCGGAAAGCGGAGTTGTCCGGAGCTTCCAGAATCACGCCCGCAACTTCCAAGCCGCACCACGGCGGCCACTCCGGCGGCGAAGCGTAAACGCCGTCTTTTTGCATCAAATCGGCGCGGTTGACCGCCGCCGCGTGGACTTCGATCACCACCTCGTCGGCTTTGCGCACCGGGTCGGGCACTTCGCGCCATTGAAACTCCCGATTTTCGTCCAAAACCATCGCATACATATCAGTTGCTCCTCCAGTGGTTTAGCCCGGCCGCCGCCGAAGTTATTTCCTGCACCAAGTAATCGTGACGATAAGAGTAAGTCGGTTGCATTTCGCCGCGGATGATTTGCATCAATTCCACCAGCTGCGCTTCGTAACGGTCGCGTTGGGGCGGGAAACTCACGATGTTTTTGCCCGCCGCGAACTTGCCGCGAGCTTCCGCCAAGGTCAACTCGATCTCCACTCCCTTGCCGTCGAAACGCTCGATCGGGCTGAATTTGATCGTGCCCAAGGTCCCGGCGATCTTCACCGCCCGCCCCGCGACGTTGGCGACGTCGCACGACGAGGCGCGCAGAGCGACCGTCGCTTGTGGGTACTCCAACACCGCCAGGGCGTTGTTGAGTACCTGATCCGGATAGCCGGGCGCGGATTTGAGAAACGGCGTCACCTTTTCGGGGCGCCCCAGCGCGGCGGCGATGAAGTCGATCAGATGACAGCCCAAATTAAACATGATGCCGCCGGGAATTTTGCCGAGATATGCCTGATAACCGCTCCCGCCGTAGCAGTGATTCATATCCGCGTCGATCGAAAAGACTTCGCCGATAAGTTTGCTTTTGATCGCCTCGATACAGAACTGAAACGCCGGGTTGCCGCGAAACATGAAGCCCATTTGAAACGGCAAATTTTTTGCTTCGCAACCCGCCAAAAGTTTTTGGAATTGCGCCAAATCTTCCGCCGGCTTATCCATGTGCATGGGCAGATCGTGCTCCAGGCACCGGAGCGCGGTCGGCACCAAGTCGCGGTTGGGAACTTCGATCGTCACCGCCTCGACTACGGGATGATTGAGCGCTTCATCCAAGGTGAATTGGCGGTAACCGGCGTAAAGCTCCGGGGCAAACGCGTTGGGATGGTAGGGCGCGGTGCAGAATTCCCGCTCGTCCACGTAACCGAGCAGATTGAAAATATCCGGGCGGCTTTTCAGCGAGGCAAATTTGCCGCTCGCGTGCTCGTGGAGCACCCCGATCTGGATGATGTTGAGCTTTTTCATGATCAAATTCTACTTGAGCAGATCCCAGTCGAAAACAATGCCCATCGGCGGATCAGGGGCGTGAAGCAACATATCGTAGATCGCCGGGCAGTCCGCCGGGTTAGCGACGCGATGGATGAGCGAAGCGAAATCGAATCTGCCCGTTGCCAGATATTTCAAAATGACTTCGTAATCGTCGTGCTCACACCACTCGCCGGGGCGGGATTCGGTCGCCGGTCGATTGCTGGTGTGGGCGCCGATCAGCGTGATGCCCGGCAGATGCACGTCGCGGTAGAAGTCGATCGGGCAATCCGGAATTCGGGTACAGCCCAAGAGGGAGATCCGCCCCATTTTGGCGGTGTACTGCAATGCCTGCTGCAAGGCGACGGCCTTGCCGGTAACTTCCACCACTGCGTTGACTTTTTTGCCGGAGTTGGCGGCGCAGATTTGGTCGATAAAATCGGGATCGCGCGGGTCAAATACGGCATCCGCACCGAGTTTGAGCGCCAGCTCCCGCCGCTCGGGCGAAAAATCGCACGCCAGAACCGGCGCCGCTCCGCAGTATTTCGCCGCCTGCACTGCAATTTGCCCCAGTAACCCCAAACCGGCGATCATCACCGATTCGCCCATTTGCAGGAGCAGTCGGCGCACCCCCAGCATCGGGAAAGAGGCGATGTGGGTGAACGCCGCCGACTTGAGATCGACCCGGGGATCGGAAATTTTGTGCGCGCCATTCCACACCGGCGCCGCCGGAGTCATCGTGTAGGAGCGGTGTCCGCCCCACGGCACGATGACGAGATCCCCCGCGGCAAAATTATTTACCGCCTTGCCGATTTTGACGACTTTTCCCACCGCGCTGTAACCGGGGCGAAAGGGGAATTTTTGCCCGGCGTTGTTGGAGTTGCCGGAAATCCAGGCGCACTCGGTGCCGGCGCTCACCGCGCTGTAGCGGGTTTTGACCAATATCTGATCGTCGGGCAGGGCGTTTTCGTCCAACTCCAGCGTTTCCAAACTGACCTTTCCCGGGGTCAGCGCCGTGATAACCTTTGCCGTCAACATAGGTGCCTTGCTTATCCTCAATTAGCCTGACGCTGAAATAATTTAACTCCGTTTGCAAGATAATACAATCGCCGAATAACTTTTTTTGGGGGGGGCGGAAGGTTTTGCAAACCCGGAGCGGTGGCGGTATATTATAGGTGCGTAAAGAGGGGGAAATGAAAAAGTTGATCGGTTCCGCCGCGATGATCGCGGCTTCTTTGTTGTGGGGAGTGGCGTTCAGCGCGCAAAGCAGCGGGATGCGCTACTTGCCCCCGGCATTTTTTACCGAGGTGCGCTCGCTTATCGCCGTGGCGGCGTTGGCGCTCGTGGTGGTGATTTTCGACTTGGCGCGAAAAAAGCCGGTCTCCTTTTGGGGAAGTGCCGATACTACCCAGGCGCGGCGTAAGCTCTTGCAGGGAGCGTGGTGGTGCGGCTTGGTCATCGGTTGCGCCAGCACTTGTCAGCAAGCGGGGTTACAATACGTTTCCGCCGGGAAAAGCGGATTTTTGACCGCCTTATACATTATCTTTGTGCCGATACTGGGGATATTTTTCCGCCGGAAAACTTCGGCGTGGCTGCTGGCCGCGGTTTTTCTGGCACTGCTCGGCTCCTATTTCCTGTGCGGCGGGGTAAGCTCGATCGGCAAGGGCGAATATTTTGTCATCGCCTGCGCCGGGTGGTTCGCGTTGCACATCTTGGCGGTCGATCACTATGTGGCGCATTGCGACCCGATCCGGCTTTCCTGCGGGCAGTTTTTTGCCGCCGCTGTCGTTACCGCGGCGATTTCGGCAGTTTCCGGCGAAACGTGGAGCGTTTCCGGCATCCGGGGCGCGTTGCCGTATCTGCTCTTTTGTGCGATCGCCTCAAGTACGGTGGCGTTTACTTTGCAGAATGTCGCCCAAAAGTATCTGCATCCGGTGGCGGCGGCGTTGTTGATGAGTTTGGAATCGGTTTTCGCCGTACTGGGCGGCTGGCTCTTTTTAGGTGAAGTGCTTTCCGGGCGCGAAGTTTTGGGGTGCGCCGTGATTTTCCTTGCGGTGATAATTTCTCAAGTGTCGGCGTATCGCACCGGGCGGGCATAAGACGGGGAGGTGATTATGGATCCGGACGAAAGATTTCGTGCGCTTCGGTGCGGAATGTTCATTCACTGGGGCTTGTATGCCATTCCCGGCGGCATTTGGAAAGGGAAGAAAATTTCCTACATCGGCGAGTGGATCCAGTCGCACTGCCGCATCCCCAACGCCGAATACACTCAACTTGCGGCAAGGTTCAATCCGGTAAAGTTCGACGCCGAAGCCTGGCTCCGGCTTGCCAAATCGGCGGGTTTCAACTACATCGTCTTTACCGCCAAGCACCATGACGGCTTTGCCATGTATCACTCGAAAGTATCTCAATACAACATCGTCGACGCCACTCCTTTCGGGCGCGACGTGCTGGCGGAGCTTGCCGAAGCCGCGCCCAAGTGCGGCGTGAAGCTGGGCATTTACTATTCGCACAATTTGGATTGGAGCGACCCCGACGGCGGCGACCCCGGCCCGGACTATCCCCGCAACTACGACAATATGTCGTGGGGCAACGACTGGGATTTTCCCGATTATGAAAAAAAGAATTTCCGGCGCTACTTTGAGGGCAAGGTCATCCCGCAGATAACCGAGCTTTTGACCAACTACGGCGAGGTGGTGGAGTTGTGGTGCGACTGCCCCTTGAATATTGCCCCGGAATACAGTCAAAAACTGCGCGAAGTAGTAAAACGCCTGCAACCGGACTGCCGCATCAACAGCCGCATCGGCAACGGCTGCGGCGACTTTGACAGTTTGGGCGACAATCAGATCATGACCTGTCGGCAGAGCCGCCCCTGCGAATCCCCGATCACTCTCAACCACACTTGGGGCTTCAAGTTTGACGACGAGGATTGGAAAAGCGCTTCTCTCATTGCCGATCGCATGGCAAGTCTGGCGTCGCGGGACGCCAATTTGCTGGTCAACGTGGGGCCGCGCCCCGACGGCACGCTGCCCGACGGCACGGTGAAAATCCTGCAGGAGCTTGCTCAATGGCGGCAAACTTTGCCGGAAAGAGTTATTTCGGGGAGTTCCCCCAGCTGTTTTGCCCAGAGTTTCGACTGGGGATATCTTACCACGACCGGCAACACGCTCAATTTATTCATCACCAAAAAGCACGATACGCTAAGTATTTCCGGAATCCGCAACCGCGTAGCGGCGGCGGAAGTGCCGTACGAAAAAAAAGGTACGACTTTGACGCTCAACTTGCGCGGTTTGCCGACGAGCATTTTGCCGCTGGTGCGGGTGAGTCTGGTCGGTGATCCCGACATCGTTCCCGGACTATTGGTGCAGAACGGGGTGTTGATCCTTGCCCCGGCGCAGGGAAAGATCATTTGTGAAGCCGCCGCATCATCCGATGCCGCCAGTGTCGGGGTGGACGGGGTGAAAATTTCCACCGCCGCGATGACGGTCGGGCGCGATGGTACGCTCGGCGCGTGGCACCACCCCGAAGACCGGATCGAGTGGCGGGCGGCTTTTCCGGAAGGCGGCAGGTTCCGCATCGAAGTCGTAACCTTTATGCCTTATCACGCCCGGCCGTGGCGCGGCGATCGGGAAGTGGAAATCCTTTTCAATTCCCGCGTGGTTGCCCGATGCCGTTTGATGCCGGACATCGAGCTGGAAGGCGGCACGCATCCCAAGGCGGCAAGCGTCGCGGGAGAAGTGGAATTTGCCGCCGGGGATTCCGGAGTTATCGCCTTGCGCACCAGCGCGATCGATTCCGAAGCCGCGAAAATAATGAATTTAGTCGAAGTGCGTTTGGTGCAGATCAGCTGACGCGTATTTTTGCGGGCAGTATTTCTTTATCGCTTCAAACCACGCTCCGGCGATCTTATTCAAGCCCGCCTGCGTCGGGTGCACCCCGTCGGGGAGCAGATCGTCTTTATCCAGTTTTGAATTTACATCCACCGGGAAGACCCGACACTTCCAGTGGGGGTGGCTCGCGGCGAGGAAAGGCGCCAGCGAGCGATTGTATTCGTCGACTTGCTCAACTCCTTGGCTCGGAGCTTTTTGCGGCGGAATGGTGGCGACGAGCAGCGTGCCGGAAAAGTTCCGCGCGATCGTGTCGATCAATTTATTGCGCTCGGCGGCGTTGAAGCCGTTGGTCCCGGACATCAGCAGTATCACATCCGGCTTCCAGCGGCGGAGCGACTCCTCGATCCCCGGTACGCTCAACTGTTTGCAGCTTTTGTCCCGAAAGATCCGCACATTGTCCGAGTAGGGCAGCGTGCCGCCCTCGCGGATCATTTTATTGGAAAAGCCCGATAGCCCGTGGTGATAACGCTGAAACTCCGGGTCACAGGAGCCCACGACTTCGCCGTATGCCCAGTATGCCAATTCGCCGACGAACTGGTAGGGGTAGCCGATTGTCCGGAGCTTTTCCTGCAACGGTTTGCGGTAGCCGCCGCCTAAGGAAGTGGCGGTGGCATTCTTGACCTCGCCGAACCAACTGCCGCGGGTGATCGAGTCGCCGATCGGCATGATCCGCACCGGCTTTTCGGGTGGCAAATTGGGCAGGTGAAGATTGTAGTTGTCGGCTTCATCCAAACTCAGCGGCCAGACGTATTTGTCGCCCCAGTGGGGGACGGCGCCGATCAGATGATTGGTCAACAGTAATTTCTGTTCGCTGTAACCGACTTTATAGTTAAAGGCGTGATACGTGCGATGTTGAAGCTCCATCAGATGGCTGATAAAGGTGCATTTCGCCCCCAGTAGCAGCGCTCCGTGGATGATGTCGCCGCCGACCCGCGGGTGGGCGATATAGATATCCGGAGCTTTGGAGCATTTGAGCTGCATGGTGTCGCAACTGTCGCCGCCGCTGAAAATGACGCACTCCTTATCCCCGGTTTTGAGGTCGAACTCCACCGGCATATTGTACTTGAACCATTGGTAAGTCAGGTGATCGCTCTCATAGGTGCGGATGGTGAGGCCGGGCATATGGAGTTCGCGGTACGGCTCTTTGGAGTAACCCGGCCCGTAGGGGAGTTTGGCGGCGGAGCCGGAGTGGAAATTGCAGATCAGATGTTTTTTCGCCTTGTTGACCGCGTTGATAAAATGCTGGGTGCAATGGTCTTCATGGTTGTGCGTGATGACGGCGAGGTCGAGATAGGGAACCAACTCCTCGCCGCGGCGGTGGCAAATGTCCAGCCCGATCGTCAGCGTCGGGGTCTTGATGACGTAACCGAGGTTGTAGACATAATAGATGTAGACTTGCCCCGGCGGCACCTGATCGTTCTTTACCCCGGTCAGCACCCGGTCGAAGGCGTCTTCGACAAAGTCCAAAATCGCGTATTTGCCGCGGATATCGGCAATTTCCTCATCGGTCATGCGCTCGTGAGTGTAGAGGATGAATTCATCGGGACCGGGCATGTTTCTTGCCTCGGCGATGATCGCATCCTCAACTTGAGTGCGCTCCGCAATGGAAAGTTTTTCATTCCAAAGTCGGCGGTATTGCTTTTGAAACTCGGCGCGCTCCGGGCTTTCGGTGGTACAGCCGGAAAATAGAATCGCCGCCAGCAAAGCACACCAAGCAATGCTTGATCTCATGATTTTTTGTCCTCGCTTTTTTCGTTCAGCTACCGATAACATATCACTAAAAAATTATTTTTCAAGTTTCCGTTGGTTGCATTGCCTTGAGGGGCGAGCTATATTTAGTCCTGTACAATGATTTCAAGCGACCCCAAAGGGTATGTGGTTATGCTCAAGCAAATTTGCCGACTGGTTCCGGTTATCGCGCTGCTGATGCTTGCCGGGTGCGCGACGTCTTCCCCTCACAGCAATAACGACGTGCAGCCGGCAAAAAAAGCGTGCCACCAGTGGCGGCGCATCGTCTGTTTGGGCGACAGCATCACGGCGGCGGGGTGGTTTGTCGGCGAACTGCAGCTCTATCTATCCTGCAAATATCCGGAGCGGGAAATCGAAGTTTTCAACGCCGGGGTAGGGGGCGACACCGCCGCCGCCGGATTGGCGCGGCTGAAAGAAGACGTGCTTGATCTCCAGCCGGATATGGTGATCGTCGCCTTCGGCATGAACGACGTCGGCAGAGGCAACTACACGACTTTGGAACCGAAGACTCCCGAAGAAGCGGCGGCGCGGGAGCGCGACCAAAAACTTTTCCGGGAAAATCTCGACCAGATCATCACCGAACTGCGCAAGCGCAATATCGACGTGGTACTGCTCCCGCCATTTCCCTATGATGAATACGGCACGCGGGAGGGAAAGGACGAAAAGTTCGCCTTTTGCAACAGCGTCGGCTTGGAAAATCTTGCCCATTACTGCTACACGACTTATGGCGGAGAACTGCCGATACCCGGCACCCGCACGGCGCTCTACCGGCTCTACGCCGATTATCCGGAGCGGCGCACCGCCCGCGACCGGGTCCACCCCGATAAGTTCGGCCACTGGCTGATTGCCGATGAAATAATCCGCACCCTCTTTGACCGCGAGGAAGCGGAAAACGCTTTGCCTTTCCCGCTTACCGCGGAAATGGTCGACTTCAGTCAACTGCCGCCGAAGCGGAATAATATCCACTATCAGCTCCACCCGTTGCAGTGCCTCGGCCGCGGCGGAAAAGTCAACGCTCCGACGCAGGTTTTGCGGGATAAGCTCCTGGATATGCTCAATGCCGAAGGCGAATTGCGGCTGATCAAGTTCTTTGAAGCTAAAATCCGCCAGAAAGGCGCCGATCCCGGAAACGAGAAAGCCGCCGATGCGGCGATGGCTGATTTCATCCGGCGCTGGCACATGGTGAAAACTTACGAAGTCTATAAGAAACTTCGCGCCAAGCGAGCGCAGATTGTGGAAAAGACGCAAAATACCCGGCAGGAGTATTTCCACACCCTGCGCGAACTGCGGAAAAAGCTCGACAAGTAATTATTGCCAGCCGCCGTAGACCTGCTCCCAGAGTTTGGCGATCGGCTCGCGCAGACTTTCCGGTATGCCGGAATCCGGACTTTGGTCGAAATCGATGATGAAGTCGGCGGCGATATCCACCAATTTGGCAAGTTTTGCCGGGTCGAGATTGTCGATCGTATTGTCGGCGCGGTGGTGATAGAATACCCCGTTGTTGCAGTTTTCCCGCGAAACGCAGACGCCGGGAATCCCGGCGGCGTGAAAGGCAAAGTTGTCCAGAAACGGCGTCGGCTCGGCGTTTATCAGCGCCACTTCGTCATGCCGACGGTAAATTTTATCCCAATTGGCGATGACTTCCGGAGTCGAAACGATCCGCAGGGTGTTCCAGCCCAACGCGGAAGCGCCGCCGTCGAAATTGACCATGTAAACGCCGCGTTTGGCGATCTCCTCCCGGTGGGCGCGGACGTAAGCCGCCGCCCCGACGGAAAGCTGCTCCTCGGCGCCAAAGGCGCAGAAGCGGATCGTGTGGCGATGCTCAACTTGGGAAAGGATTTTGATCAGCTCCATACCGGCGGCGCACCCGGCGGCATTGTCGTCGGCGCCCACCGTCCCCGCTTGGGTGTCGAGGTGAGAGCCGAGATAGATGATGCCGCTATCCGGCTCACTGCCGGGCAGATCGGCGACCACCACCGGGGTCTGCGAATTCCGGGTGCCGCCGCACACCGTCAGCCGGGCGCGGGTCGCGCCGCAACTTGCCCACTTGACCGCATCCAGATACGGCACATCCATGGTCGGTCTGGCGCCGAACTTTTTGACGTAGTCGGGGAAAAGTCCGTCGGCCTTGGGCACGTCGGAGGGAAACCGGGTATCGACCATGAGGATAAATGCCGGATCAGCCTGCATCAATCGCGCATATTTTTCCGGCGAGTCGATATGGGAGCCGAGGTGGACCACCGCTTTGCCGGTCAAAAAGGACAGATCGTCGCGCAAATAGCCGGTGAAGACGTCAAACATCACCAGTTCCGCCTCAATGGTCCTGCCGTCGGTGGTCGGCGCCGCGCCAAAGAGCGAGGCGGGGAAAGACTCCCACTTGCCGTTGATGAGGACTTCCAACTTTTCCGAGGTGACGCATCGCTCCACGACCGGGTAGAACTCCGTCGCGTCGACGGCTCCGCACTTTTCGCACTCATTTTTTACATACGCTGCGGCGGCTTTTTCGGCATCCGAACCGGCGAGTCGGACTCCGATCGTCTGGGTGAGGTACTGCAGATCCTTTAACAGTTTGGCACTTGAGGCGGCGGGGAGGGCTGGCATAATAATTTCCTTTCAAATCAAACTCGGCTGCGGAAGTTAATATAACACCTTGCCGCTTTTTGTCAAGGATATGGAAATTCGCCAAAAAGATTAAAAAAGTTACTAAAAATTTAGTTAAAGCTAATTGACAAATGATTTTTTCGGCATTATATTAAGGAAAAGTCAGTGGCACGGCATCGCTTGGCGACCGTCGGCGCGACGTTTTTTTTGAAATTGATAGTTAGTCTAAACTAATAAATATCTAACAAAGGAAAGCAAAAATGAGCTTAAAAGGGGGAGAGGGGAAATGATGCCGCTCAGTCTTGCCGAATTCGGCGAGGAAAAAATGATCCGCCGGGTCAGCGGATCGCCCGAAGTGCGCAAACACTTGGAAGATCTCGGCTTCGTGGCGGGGACGACGATCCAAGTGATTTCCGCGCTCAACGGCAATCTGATCGTCAAGGTCAAAGAATCGCGGATCGCCATAAATGAGGAAATGGCGCGCAAAATTATGATTTGAGGTGAGGATAAAAATGAGAACTCTCAAAGATGTCCAGATCGGCGAAACGGTCAAGGTAGTCAAAATTTCCGGCGTCGGCCCGGTGAAGCGGCGGCTCATGGATATGGGGATCACCAAAGGCACCGAGATATTTTTGCGCAAGGTCGCTCCTTTGGGCGATCCGATCGAAGTTACCGTGCGCGGTTACGAGTTGAGTTTGCGCAAAGCCGACGGCGAAATGATCGAAGTGGAGTAGGGGGCTTACTATGAGTGAAGAAAAAATCATCCGGATCGCGTTGGCGGGCAACCCCAACTGCGGCAAGACCACGCTTTTTAATGCGCTGACCGGCGCCAATCAGTCCGTCGGCAACTGGCCGGGCGTCACGGTAGAGAAAAAAGAGGGCAAACTCAAAAAGCACAACGACGTCATCGTCACCGACTTGCCCGGCATCTATTCGCTTTCGCCCTATACGCTGGAAGAAGTGGTGGCGCGCAACTATCTTATCGAGGAAAAGCCCGAGGCGATCCTCAATATCGTCGACGGCACCAACTTGGAGCGCAACCTCTACCTGACCACGCAGTTGGCGGAGTTGGGGATCCCGATGATCGTCGCCGTCAACATGATGGATATCGTCCGCAAAAACGGCGACGAGATCAACATCGCCGAACTTTCCCGCGAACTGGGTTGCCCGGTGTTGGAAATTTCCGCTTTGCGCGGCGACGGGGTGGCGGATGCCGCGGCGGCGGCGATCCAGGCGGCAAAGCAGGGCAAAACCTTGCCGATGCACAATTTTTCCGGTCCGGTCGAGCACGCAATCGCCCACATCGAGGAAGCCGCGCTCCACGACTTGCCGCCAGAAAAACAGCGGTGGTACGCGATCAAAATTTTTGAGCGCGATGCCAAGGCATTGGAAAAACTGGCGATCCCGGCGGAAAAACTCCAGCATATCGAGCAGGATATCGTCGCCGCCGAAAAGGAATTGGATGACGATGCCGAGTCGATCATCACCAGTGAGCGTTACGTATATATCGCCGAAGTGATCAAGGGGTGCTACCGCAAGCGGCGCATCGGCGGACTTTCCGCTTCGGATAAGATCGATCGCATCGTCACCAACCGCTGGTTGGGATTGCCGATCCTGGCGGTGGTGATGTTCCTCGTTTACTACATCGCCATGGTCACGGTCGGCCAAGCGGCGACCGACTGGGCGAACGACGGACTTTTCGGTGACGGCTTCCACTGCTTCGGGGTGGGCGCCGCGCAGTATGAGGAAGCCGCCGGGGAGTTCGCCGATGCCGAAAAAGCGATCGAGGCTTTCACTCAAGGGGATAATGCGCTACCTGACGACGGAGCGGACATAAAAGCGAAAATTGCCGCGTTGAAACTTTTGGCGCAAACGATCCCGGCGGATAAGACCGCCACTTTGGAAGTGGAGGATGAGGGAACGCTTGCCAAAGAAAAAGTCGAGTTCACCGGCAAGCAGTTTGCCGAGGCGATCCCGGTGATGGAAAAATACCAGTTTGAGAAACCCGATCCCGCCGCTTACGGTTGGTACGTGCGCGGTGTGCCGGTGTTGGTGAAAAAACTGCTGGCTAAAATGAATTGTTCCGACTGGCTCACTGGCTTGATCCTCGACGGTATCGTCGCCGGGGTCGGCGCGGTGCTCGGCTTCGTGCCGCAGATGCTGGTGCTCTTTTTCCTCTTGGCGTGGCTGGAAGCCTGCGGCTATCTGGCGCGGATCGCCTTTGTGCTCGACCGGGTGTTTCGCCGCTTCGGACTTTCCGGCAAGAGCTTTATCCCGATGCTGGTCGGCTTGGGGTGCGGCGTACCCGGAGTTATGGCGTCGCGCACGATCGAAAACGAGCGCGATCGCCGGATGACGATCATGACCACGACCTTTGTGCCCTGCGGAGCCAAGGTTCCCTTTATCGCACTGATCGCCGGGGCGATCTTCGGCGGCTCGGCGTGGGTCGCCACCAGTGCCTATTTTGTCGGGTTGGGCAGCATTATCCTGTCGGGAATCATGCTCAAAAAGACCCCGATGTTTGCGGGAATGCCGTCACCCTTTGTCATGGAGCTGCCGCCTTACCACCTGCCGCTCGTTGGTAACGTTTTGCGCTCGATGTGGGAACGGGGTTGGAGCTTCATCAAAAAGGCGGGTACGATCATTCTGCTGTCGACGATTTTCGTCTGGTTCACCAGTTTCTTCGGTTGGGTGGATGGTACTTTCCAGATGTTGGATGAATCGCAACTGGATTGCTCGATCCTCGCCCGCATCGGCGCGGCGGTCGCCTGGGTGTTTGCGCCCTTGGGGTGGGGCAACTGGCAGGCGGCGGTCGCTTCCTTTACCGGATTGGTCGCCAAGGAAAACATCGTCGGTACGCTCGGGATTCTCTATCAGGGCGAAGACGGCGAAGTCTATCAAAATCTGGCCAAGGCTTTCGTGCCGCTGGCGGGATATTCCTTTTTGATGTTCAATCTGCTCTGCGCGCCCTGTTTTGCGGCAATCGGTGCGATCAAGCGGGAAATGAATAATGCGGCGTGGACGATCTTTGCGATCGCCTATCAGACGGTATTCGCCTACGTGATGGCGATGATCGTCTATCAGATCGGTTCGGCGATCAACGGCAACGTTTCCCTGTCGGGAGTGATCGTTTCGGCGGTGTTGATCGTCCTGATGCTGATCCAGCTTTTCCGCCCTTACCGGAGTGCGGATAAACTTTAAGAGGGTGGGGCTATGAAAGAATTTTTCTCTGCCAACTGGGGCAATCTGCTCGTGGGGGTAGTGTTGGTGGTGATTATCGCGATGACGATCCGCAGCGTTATCCGGCAAAAGCGATCGGGGAAGTGCGGTTGCGGATGCGGGTGCTGTGATTCGGATCACTGCCGCAAATAGATCATCTCGCCACTGATCGAGGGCGCGGATTTTTCCGCGCCCTCGGTTTTTATGATATTTTTATGCTTATTGATAGTAAAAGTATGCTATCGGATTTGCTTTCAACTTGGATCAATGCTAATATATCAGCGTACCGAAACAAACGGAAAGGTTGGTGAACTATGAGCTGTGTGGAAAAGAAATTGCGCATTGGCGTCATCGGCGCGTGCGGGCGGGGCAAACTTGCCGATTGGGCGCATGACCCGGATCAGGGCGTCGAGGTGGTCGCGGGCGCCGAACCTTACCAGTTGCAGCAGGAAAGTTTCGTCAAGCGCTATCAGGAAAAATTCAATTACACCCCCAACGTCTATGCCGACTACCGGGAAATGATCGAAAAGGAAAATCTCGACGCCGTTTTCGTCACCGCGCCGGATTTTCTGCACGAGGAGATCGCCTGCTACGCTCTGGCGCACAAAGTGGCGGTCTATCTGGAAAAACCGATCGCCATTTCGCTCGAGGGGGCGGATCGCATTTTGCAGACCGCCAAGGATAACCGCACCCGGCTTTTCCTCGGGCACAATATGCGCTATATGGCATTTACCAATAAAATGCGCGAAGTGATCCAGTCGGGCGTCATCGGCGAAGTCAAGGCGATCTGGTGCCGCCACTTCATTTCCTACGGCGGCGACGCCTATTTCCGCGATTGGCATGCCGACCGCGCCAAGACCGGTTCGCTCTTGCTGCAAAAAGGCGCGCACGACATCGACATCATCCACTGGCTCGCCGGTTCGGTGACCCGCCGGGTGAACGGCATCGGCACCCTCTCGGTCTATGACAAAGTGCCGCGCCGCCCCGCGGGCGAAGAGCAGCTGAAATCCGTCGATATCGCCGGGGTGTGGACGACCAAGCACTGGCCGCCGTCGACCCTCAAGGATTATTACCCGGTCGTCAACAACGAAGATATCAATATGGTCAATCTGCAGCTCGCCAACGGCGTGCAGGCGTGCTATCTGCAGTGCCACTTCACCCCCGACTGTTGCCGCAACTACACGGTGATCGGCACGCAGGGGCGGTTGGAAAATTACGGCGACGGCGAAGCCGGTACGACCGTGGAAGTCTGGACCCGGCGCACCGATACGCTCCACCGCGAGGGCGACATCACTTTTCGGATGCCGCCTCCGGGCGAGGGGCACGGCGGAGCCGATCCGGTGATCATCGCCAACTTTATTGACATGTTGCGCGGCAAGGCGGTGCCGACTTCAACGCCGCAGGGCGCGCGCTATGCGGTCGCCGCCGGGATCCTCGGCGCGGAATCGATCCGTTCCGGCGGGATGCCGGTCGATGTGCCGGCGTTGCCCGAAGACGTGGAAAATTACGACTTTTCGCTCAATCGGTAAGCGGTAAAAAGCAAAACGCGGGTGGGGATCTCCCCGCCCGCGTTTTTTTTGGCGCTGATTTTTACTTGAGCGCGTTGCCGATCTTAAAGGCCTGTCCGACCGGTTCGCCCAACACCCGATAGGTGTGGTCGGTGGAAATGTAGGAAATCGGATCGAGTTTTTCCACATCCACTTCGCCGTTGGTGAGGATCTTTTCGTCCGCACTCATGCCGACGACTTCGCCGATCAGGATCAATCCCTCCGGCTCCTGCACCAAATCGATCATCTTGCACTCGATCGCCAGCGGGAGTTCCGCAAAAAGCGGGGCGTCCACCACTTCGCTTTTGACCGGGTGCCACCCGGCTTTGGCGATCTTATCCGGTACGTCCGCGCCCGAAACGATCCCGACGTAGTCCGCCGACACGACGTTGGCGCGGTCGGCGAAACTTACCGTAAACGCCCGCTTCAATTTGAGATTTTCGGTCGTCCGGTGCGGACCGAGGAAAATATGAACCCTCCCGAAGTCCGATTGGATGCCCCACGCGGCATTCATCGCGTTGGCGTTGCCGTCGGCGTCGTAAGTGCCGATGATCAGGACCGGCATCGGGGTAAACAGCCACTTTTTACCAAATTGTTTACGCATAACTTTTCCTCCTTTGGGGGTGATTGTGCCAATGAGCCACTCGTCAGGAATAATGTAGTATAAGCATCGGCAAAAGTCAACGCAAGAAGCGGATATTTTCGGTTTTTGCGGGTATTTTTACCGGGAAAAATTGCTTTGCCCGACATCGGGTAATATATTATGAATAAAGTAATCCTCACCGGGAGAGTGACCGAATTATGGAAACTGCGGAAACTTGTTGGTATCATCGGCATCCGCTATTGGTCGGGTGGCTGATCGTTTTGACCTTCGTCGCCTTGTATATATTGCCGTTGGGAAATCGGCCGCTGTTGATCCCCGACGAGGTCCGTTACAGTCAGATCCCGCGGGAAATGATCGCCGCCGACACTTATTTCGCCCCGACTTTCGCTGATATGCCTTACTACGAGAAGCCCTCCGGCGGCTACTACGCGGAAATCATCGCGCAAAAAGTTTTGGGCGAGAGCAATTTCACCACCCGCATCCCCTACGTTTTGGCGGCGGCGTTGACGCTGTTTTTGACCTATATTTTAGCGAAAAAAGGGCGCGACATTGATCGGGATCTGCCCCTTTTTGCCGTACTTGCTTTGCTGACGATGGCGGAGTTTTTTCTGGTCAGCACGATCGCGGTGCTCGACGGACTGTTTACCGCACTGATCACCGGAGTTTTGACCTGCTTTTATTGGGCGTGGTCGGAACCCCGATCCAACTGGCGGCGGGCCGCGCTGTTGGCAGGGTGCGGACTTTTCCTCGGCGGCGCTTTTATCGTCAAGGGATTTCTCGCTTTCGCCCTGCCGGGGTTGGCGATCGTCGGATTTTTGCTGTGGATGCGCGACTTCAAGAGCTTTATCGCCCTGCCGGGGATAATTCTTTTATTTGCGGCGGCGGTGATCGTGCCGTGGGGCATTGCCACCGCGCAGGCGGCGCCGGATTTTTGGCGTTACTTCGTGGTCGTCGAGCATCTGGAGCGATTTCTCAAGGATAACGCCGCCCAGCACCCGCAACCCTTTTTCTTCTTTATTCCGGTGCTGTTGATCGGGGCGTTGCCTTACAGCGTGCTGGCGGCGAATTTGATCGACGGCGGCCGGAACTTGGCGCGGCGCGGCGATCCCCTGTTGAAATTCTGCCTCGCCGCCGTGGTGTTGCCGTTTGTCTTTCTCTCGCTGTCGCGGGGCAAACTGGCGACCTACATTCTGCCGATCTTTCCGGAACTGGCGATCCTGATCGTCGGGGCATGGTTCAAGTCGGAGCGCCGATTGGCGCGGTCGGTGGTGATGCACGTTTTAGCCGGCATTATGGCGGCTTTGGCGGTGGCGCTGGTCGTCACTCAGTATCTGATCAAGCCGATCTACGCCCCGGAACAAACCGGTTTGGTGGTGGTGGCGCTGATCGCTTTTCTTGTCGGCGCCGGAATTTTTGAACTGGCGGCGCGGGCGGCGACGCCCAAGGCGCAACTGCTCTGGCTGGTCGCGGCGATGTTGGCATTGATGCCGGCGTGGCAGGCGGGGCTCCCGGAGATCGCGGCGCGGAGCAAGGCGCCGGAGGCATTTTTGCGCTCCAGTTTCGCCGCCGTGCCCCCGGAAGCGGTGAAGTTGTGCCGCAATCAGTACTTGGGGGCGTTGCGTTGGGTCACCGGGGGAAAATTCATCATTTTGGGCTCCCGCGGTGAGTTTGAGTACGGTTTGAAAAACACTTCGGGCAAAAATCTGATGTCGCAGGAAGAGTTGACCGAGTTACTCAAAAATGAACCGGGCAAGCCGGTGGCGGTCTACTCCAAATACAAGCATCGGAAATCGTTTTGCGCCCTACCGCGCTTTGACCGAATGATCACCAACGGGGAGATCGCTCTCTACCTATATAAATGACGCTTGGGCGGCAGGTGAGGAAAAAATGCAAAATATTTGGATTTTACCTCGAAAAATTTTTCATTTTGGTTTGACAAGGTCGGCAGTTCGTTGTATAGTATAGTAGCAGGAAAGGGGATGTGGTATCCTCTTTTTTAACCAAACCAACTTAAAAGGAGTTATTATGAAGGGTTTGTTCCTGACTTTGGGCGCCGCTTTTGCGGTCGTGAGTCTCTCCGGTTGCTTCGTCGTCAACACCAACGACGCGGCTGTCCCCGCCACCGCGATTGTCCAGAAGGACTTCAAGGCTGACATCGTCGCCAAGGATGCCAAGGTTTCCGGCGAAGCCAGCGTCAACGCGCTGTTCGGCATTTTCTGCTGGGGCGTCAACGAATTTGCTGATGATGCGTTCGTGACCACCACCAACAACTCCCTGATCAAGATCGCCGACCCCGTCGCGATGGCCAAGCAGGGCGCTGCCTACAATGCCTGCAAGGATGCCAAGGCTGATTACATCCTCGGCGCCAAGTATCAGGTCGACACCAAGGATTTCGTCGTCTTCAAGCAGATCTCCTGCAAAGTCGTCGGTTTCCCGGCTGAGCTCAAGGGTGTGAAGTAATAGCTTAAATTCAGCTTTACTTTAATTATCCGGAAGGCACTGAGTTTTCAGTGCCTTCTCTTTTTTTGTCTTGAGGGCAAAAAATATCGGCGCGGTTCCGGGAAGAACCGCGCCGAACGGCGAAGATCGATTTATTTGCGGCGGATCGTTCCCGCTCGACCGTGGGCGGCGAGCATTTCCATTTCACCGAATTTCTCGATGATGGGGATCTCCCGTTGCAAGGCGGCGCCGGTGTACTTGACGATACTGCTCCGGCGCATAAAGGAAAAGGTTTCCAAGCCGTTGAACGCCTTGGCGCTGCCCGCCGTCGGCAGTACGTGCGACGGCCCGGCGCAGAAGTCCCCCGCCGATTCCGGGGTCCAGTCGCCGAGGAACATCGCGCCTGCGGCGCGGATCTTGGCGGCGAGCTTTTTCGGCTCGGCGGTTTGGATCTCCAAATGCTCCGGAGCGTAATTGCCCGCCAAAATGCAGGCGTCGTCGAGATTTTTGACTAAAATAAGGAACATGCCCTTATCCATAACTTTTTGCACCGTAGCGAGCCGGGGCAGGGAAAGTTTCTGCTTTTCCACTTCTTTGGCGACTGCGGCGAGCAATTTTTGGGAGTCGGTGACCAATACCGCCTGCTCCAAACCGCTGCCGTGTTCCGCCTGACTGAGCAAGTCGGCGGCGACAAAGGCGGGGTTCGCCCGGTGATCGGCGACGATCAGAATTTCCGACGGCCCGGCGACGAGATCGATCGCCACTTCGCCGTAGAGCAACTTTTTGGCGGCGGTAACGTAGGCGTTGCCGGGGCCGACGATCTTTTCCACTTTGGGGATCGTTTCCGTACCTAAAGCGCGCGCCGCGACGGCGTAGACGCCGCCGAGACGATAAATTTCTTTGACTCCGGCGCACTTCATGGCGTAAATGGTGGCGGGGGGCAGGTTGCCCGGCGGGGTCGCCGCGACGATCTCGCGCACTCCGGCGGCGCGGGCGATTCCCGCGGTGTGGAGTACCGTCGAAACCAGCGGCGCGGTGCCGCCCGGCACATAGACGCCCACCCGATCCAGCGGGGTGTACTTTTCCCCGACTTTAACGCCGGGACGCGGCGAAAAAGTCCAACTGCGCGGTTTGGTCGCCCGGGCGAAATCGGTCACCTGGCGCAACGCCTGCCGGATCGCCCGCTTTTCCGGCGCCGGACAGCGCCGGATCGCATCGGCGATCTCCGCCTCGCTCAACCGGAATTGCCCCGGCTCGAGTTTGACGTGATCGAATTTTTCTGCGTAAGCCGCGACCGCCCGGTCGCCGTTTTTACGGATGTCGGCAATGATTTGCGCGGAACTCTTTTCCGCTTCCGGTGGGTAGGCGGGCCGACCGTAAAGCGATTGCAGTTGCGCGGCAAAATTCGGGTCGTCGTAGCGCAGAGTGATCATGGATCTTACCTATTTAATGGAAAAAATTTCATTGTCGATCAGCCGGGTCGAGCCGTAAAAGGCCGCCGCCGCCAACAGCACTTCCACCGTGGCGTCGCCCGGTTCGGTCAACGTCGCCGTATCGAGTATGGATACATAATCGACTTTGCCGCCGGATTGGGCGATCTTGCCCTTGGCGTTTTCGATCGCCGCATCCCAACCGGTACCGGATAAAATTTCCGCTTTGGCTTCAACGAGCGAGCGGTGAATGGCGAGCGCGCGCGTGCGCTCGTCAGTGGAAAGGTAACGGTTGCGGGAACTCAACGCCAGCCCGTCGGTGTCGCGCACCAGTTTGCCGGGGATGATCTCGACCGGAAAATCCAAGTCGCGCACCATTTTTTTGATCACGAGCAGCTGTTGCGCATCCTTTTCGCCGAAAACGGCGACGTCCGGCTGGGCGAGCAAAAAGAGTTTGCCCACCACGGTCGTCACTCCCCGGAAAAAGGTGGGGCGACTCTTGCCGCAAAGCGGCCGGGAAAGCGCCGTTTCCTCGATCCAAGTCGAGGCGTCGGGATCGTACATTTCCTCCGGGCTCGGGGCGAAAAGCACGTCGACATGATGCTCGCGGCAGAGCGCGGCGTCGCGCTCGAAGTCGCGGGGATAGCTGTCGAAATCCTCATTGGGCGCGAACTGGGTCGGATTGACGAAAAGCGAAACGATCAACACGTCCGCCTTGCTCCGGGCGAGGTCGAAAAGCGAGGTGTGACCGGCGTGGAGAAAGCCCATCGTCGGCACCAGCGCGATCGTCTTGCCCGACCGTTTGGTGTCAAGCGCGAACTTTTGGAGTTCGCGCCTGGTTCTGAAAACGATCATTTTTACGCTTCGACCATCCAGTTGTGAATATCAGGAAGTTCGCCGTACTGGATCCCGGTGAGGTGATCGTAGAGCTTCTTGAGTTGCGGCCCGATCTCGGTAAGATGATAGTCGATCACCTTGTCGCCGTAAAAGAGGCGGCTGACCGGGGTGAGCACCACCGCGGTACCGCAGGCGGCGATCTCCGCGAAGTCCGCCAACTCGTCGGCGCGCACTTTGCGGCGCTCGACCGGCATGCCCAGATCGGCGGCGACCGTCATCAACGATTTGTTGGTGATGGAGGGCAGGATCGAGTTGGAAAGCGAAGTCACATACTTGCCGTCTTTGGTCACCGCCAGGAAGTTGCTGGTGCTGAATTCATCGACGAACGTGTGACTGCCGGGATCGAGGAAGAGCGCGACCGGGCAATGATATTTCTCTTTGCAGATCTTGCTGGAAAGCAAACTGGCGGCGTAGTTGCCGGCGGCCTTGATGTGACCGGTGCCCTTGGGCGCGGCGCGGTCGAAGTCGACCGAAACCATCGCATCGACCGGTTTGATGCCGCCCTTGTAGTAGGGGCCGACCGGCATGACCATAATGACCAGCTCGTAGGAGTTGCTGGCGTTGACGCCGATCTGCGGCTGCGTGCCGAACATCACCGGGCGAATGTAGAGCGAACCGCCGGTGCCGTAGGGCGGCACATAGTCGATGTTGTCGCGCACGACCTCGCGGACGGCTTCGACGAAGCGGTCTTCGGGAAATTCCGCCATGACCAACTGCCGGGCGGAGGAATTGAGCCGCTTGGCGTTTTCATCGGGCCGGAAGATCCGGACCTTGCCGTCTTTGCAGGCAAAGGCTTTCATCCCCTCGAAAATCGCCTGACCGTAGTGAAGCACGTTGGCGGCGACCGAAATGGTGATGTCAAAGCTGGAAGTGAGCTCCCCGTCACTCCACTTGCCGTCGGCGTAGTGGAAACGGATGTTGCTGCGGGTTTGAGAAAATTGAAAACCCAGTTTGTCCCATTCGATATTCATTTTCTACCTCTACTATAATGTGGTTGAGATGATTTGGTCGCGGATTAAATATACCCCGGTTTTGGAGTAATATCAAGGCGATCCCGGGGGCGCTTTGCCCGCGCGGGCGAAAAAATGCGAAAAAAAACCAAAAAGTTTACTTTTGGATTTGGAAAAGTCAATACGTTGGGTTATCTTATAGCAGTGAGAGTATTATAAGCTGCCGATTTTTCGGTTCCAAAATTTCAGGAGAGGGCATTATGAGTAAAAAACTTTTCGGGTTGGCGGCGATCGCCGCGGTGGTTCTGCTCGGTCTCGCCGGGTGCAAAGGCGATGATCTCAAGGAAGATCTTTCCGGGGTCGATCCGGCTTACTCCGATCCCTCCGGTCGCGGCACCGAAGTGGACAATATCGGCGGTGGCGGCAGCATCGGCGAGTGGGGCGACACCGACAAGTTGAATTCCAACGCCGATCCGCAGGGCTGGCGCGAAGCCGACCCCACCGGCAACCGTCTCAACATGCCGATCATCTATTTTGCGTATGACTCCGACGCGCTGGTGCCCAGCGAGACCGCCAATTTGGACCGCATCGCCGAGTACTTGGCGGGCAAGCCGAAACTGGCTTTGGTCATCGAGGGTCACTGCGACCAGCGCGGTACCGATGAATACAACCGCGCCTTGAGCGAGCGTCGCGCCAATGCGATCCGCGCCTACCTCGCCGGTCGCGGCGTTGAGGATTTCCGGATGCGCACCAAACCCTGCGGCAAGGATCAGCCCGCCGTGGAAGGTTCCGGCGAGAGCATTTGGCGGCAGAATCGTCGGGGCGTTCCGGTTCCGATGATCATGCCGTAGGCTGAATAAGCAGTAATTTCATTTGCCAGAGCCGGAACCGGTTTCGCCGGACCGGCTCTTTGGTATATTAATTGTGGGAGATTTAAGGTTGTGAGTAAAATCAACGCACCGCATGTTTTTACCTCGGAATCGGTTTCCGAGGGGCATCCGGATAAGGTGTGCGATCAGATTTCCGATGCGATCTTGGATGCCTGTCTGGAGCAGGACCCGGAAAGCCGCGTCGCCTGCGAAACCCTTGCCACCACCGATTTGGTGGTGATTTCCGGTGAGATCACCACCAATGCCGTTTTCGATGCCGAAAAAATCGCCCGGCAGGTGATCCGGGAAATCGGTTACACCGAGCCGGGATGCGGCTTCGACGCCGACAGCGTGAGAGTTGAAGCCCATTTGCACCAGCAGTCGATCGATATCGCGCAAGGGGTGGACGTCGGCAGGGGGCGCTTCCGCGAGCAGGGCGCCGGGGATCAGGGCATGATGTTCGGTTACGCCAGCGACGAAACTCCGGAATTGATGCCGGCGACGTTGCTTTATGCGCATCGGATCATGGCGGAATTCGCCCGGCTCCGCAAGAGCGGCGATCCCCGCTACAATTATTTGCGCCCCGATGCCAAAACGCAGGTTTCCATTTTCTATGAAAACGGCGTGCCCCGTCGGGTGGATACCGTGGTGCTGTCGCACCAGCATCGCCCCGATATGCCGCCGGAATTTTTGGAGTCGCTCGCCCGCGAAGTGGTGAAAAAGGTCATCCCCGGCAGCTTGCTGGATGACCAGGTCCGCTATCTGGTCAATCCCACCGGGAACTTCGAGATCGGCGGTCCGACCGGCGACACCGGGCTCACCGGGCGCAAGATCATCGTCGACAGCTACGGCGGCATCGGCAGTCACGGCGGCGGCGCCTTTTCCGGCAAGGACCCGAGCAAGGTGGATCGTTCGGCGGCATACTACTGCCGCTACATCGCCAAAAATATCGTTTCCGCCCAACTCGCCCACAAATGCGAGGTGCAGGTCTCTTACGCGATCGGGGTGGCGGAGCCGGTCAGCATCAACGTCGACACCTACGGCACGGGGGCGCTCAAAGACGACGCCCAGTTGGAAAAGATCGTCCGGCAGGTTTTCGATCTGCGCCCGGCGTCGCTGATCGCCGAATTGGGGCTGAAAACTCCGCGGGGGTGGCGTTATCGGGATACGAGCGCCTACGGTCACTTCGGCAGAGATATTTTTCCGTGGGAAAAATGTAATCGCGTCGAGGCGTTGCGCCGCGCCGCCGGTTTGAAATAGACCGTCGCCATGAAGCAATTCCTGCTGGGGTTCGGCTCGCCGTTGGTGGATTACACGCTCAATGTGAGTGATGAGATATTGGCGCGCATCGCCCCGGGGATCAAGGGCGGCACGGAAAGCATTTCCCGGAGTCAGAAAGCCGAATTGCTGGCGGCTTATCCCGGCAATATCCTGCGGTCGCCCGGCGGTTCCGCCGCCAATACGGTGATGGCGGCGGCGCGTCTGGGGGTAAGTTCCGCCTTGTGGGGCAAGATCGGCAACGACGAAGACGGTGCATTTTTTTGCGGGGAACTGGAGTCGGCCGGAGCGGATAGTTCTCATCTATCCTGCAACGAAAATTCTTTTACCGGCAGTTGCGTGACGTTGGTCACCCCGGATGCGGAAAGAACGATGCGCTCCGCGTTGGGGGCGTCGCTCACTCTGAAAGTTGAGGAAGTGAAGAATACCTCGCTATCTTGCCGCTGGTTGCTCGCCGAGGGGTATTGGATCGGCAGCCCGGTGTTGCCCGCCGTTTTGCAGCGCGCCAAGGAGTCCGGGGCGAAAGTCGCGCTCAATCTCAGCAGTCTGGAGTTGGCGCGGGAGTATCGGGAAGTTTTCACCCGCTTGATCACCCGGTGGGTCGATCTGGTCTTTGCCAACGTGGCGGAAGCCGAGGCGCTCACCGGCAAGTCCGGCAAAGCGGCGCTCTTTGCCTTGATGGAACTTGCTCCGCAGGCGGTGGTTACCCGCAGTGCTTCCGGGGCGTGGTGCGGGGAAAATGGGCACGCCGCCGCGGTCGGCGCCATGCGCGTACACGCGGTGGATATGACGGCGGCGGGGGATTATTTTTCCGCCGGATTCTTTTACGGCTTGTCGCAGGGCAGGGGGTTGCCCTATTGCTGTGCCGCCGGTTCCCGGGTCGCCGGGGAGATCGTTCAGCTTCCCGGCACGAGATTGCCGCAGGAAAAGTGGGAAATGCTCCGGCGATCTCTCGCCGACGAGGAGATCCCCGGCGGTCTCGAAGCTACGGAAATTTAACCTTTAAACCGAGGTGTATTTTATGGACTACAAGGTCAAGGACATCACTCTGGCGGACTTCGGTCGTCGGGAAATCGCGATCGCCGAACACGAAATGCCCGGGCTGATCTCCACGCGGGATAAATACGGCGCCGCCCAACCTTTGGCGGGAGTCAAGATCACCGGCAGTTTGCACATGACGATCCAGACGGCGGTCCTGATCGAGAGCCTCAAGGCGTTGGGCGCCGATATCCGGTGGTCGAGTTGCAATATCTTTTCCACGCAGGATCATGCCGCGGCGGCGATCGCCGCTTCCGGAGTGCCGGTTTTCGCGTGGAAAGGCGAAACGATCGAGGAGTATTGGGAGTGTCTCTTTAAGGCGTTGATCTGGCCTGACGGCTCCGGTCCGGATCAGATCGTCGACGACGGCGGCGACGCCACCTTGCTCATCCACTTGGGGGTGGCGATCGAAAACGATCCCCGCCGGTTGGACGAGGCGCCGAGCAGCGCCGATATGGTGGCGATCAATCGCCTGCTGCGCCGCGAATACGCCAAAGACGCCACGCTCTGGCACCGGATCGCCGCCAACGTCAAGGGTGTCAGCGAAGAAACCACTACCGGAGTACACCGGTTGGAAAGGATGCAGGCGGAGCATCGGTTGCTTTTCCCCGCCGTCAACGTCAACGATTCGGTCACCAAGAGCAAGTTCGACAATATCTACGGTTGTCGCCACAGCCTGACCGACGGCATCAAGCGGGCGCTCGACGTGATGATCGCGGGCAAGACGGTGATGATCTGCGGTTACGGCGACGTCGGCAAGGGGTGTGCCGAAGCCATGCGCAACGAGCGCGCCCGGGTGCTGGTGAGCGAGATCGACCCGATCTGCGCGCTTCAGGCGTGCATGGCGGGATTTCAGGTCATGCCGGTCGAGGAGGCGCTCGGTCAGGCGGATATTTACGTTACCTGCACCGGCAACTGTCACATCATCACGCTGGAACACTTGGCGAAAATGAAAGATCAAGCGATCGTCTGCAATATCGGCCACTTCGACAACGAGATCGACATGGCGGATCTGGAAAAAGCCCCCGGCGTGGTCAAAGTCGAGATAAAAGGCAGTGATTGCCCGGTGGCAAGCTATACTTTCCCCGACGGTCACACCATTTACGTTTTGGCGGAGGGGCGGTTGGTCAACCTCGGTTGCGCGACCGGGCACCCCTCGTTCGTCATGTCCAACAGCTTCACCAATCAAGTGTTGGCGCAAATGGATATCGCCGCGCATCCCGACCGGAAAGTCGGCGTTTATCTCATCGACAAGAAGTTGGATGAGGAAGTCGCCCGGTTGCATCTGGAGCGGCTCGGCGCCAAACTCACCCGGCTCTCGCCGGAACAGGCGGATTATCTGGGCGTGGAGATCGACGGGCCTTTTAAAAGCGAGACTTATCGTTATTGATAAATTGCAATTTGCCAAAAGCGTGCTATTTTAACTCTAAATTGAAATAAACGATAAAAACGGGAGAATTCGGCAATGGAGCATCTCAATATTCCGCCGCAAAATCACGTCAAGGTACTCGGCGGGCAGGGCTGGGTCGGGCTGATCGATCACCTCGGCAGTGAAAGCACGATCGTCAACGCCGCGCGGGTTTCGTTTGGCAAACTCAAAAGCGAAATGGACGAGCGGGACGTCAAACTTTTGGAATATCTGATCGACAATCGCCACACCAGCCCGTTGGAACATTTGGTGTTCACTTTCAGCGTGCATTGTCCGCTTTTCATCCGCGGTCAGTGGCACCGTCACCGCACTTGGAGCTACAACGAAATTTCCCGCCGTTACACGGAAATCGATATGGAGTTCTATACTCCGGTGGCGCTCCGTCGGCAGTCGGAAAACAATCGGCAGGCTTCCTACGCCGATCCCGATTTTGACGATGCCGAACTGCGGAAAAAAATCAGCGAGCACAACGCCAAAAGTTTGGAATTGTACGAAAATTTGCTCGCTTCCGGCGTCTGCCGCGAACAGGCGCGGGGAGTCCTGCCGCAAAATATGATGGTGACTTTTTGGGGCACGGTGGATCTTTCCAACTTGTTGCACTTTTTGGAATTGCGCGACAGCGACCACGCGCAGGCGGAGATCCGCGAGTACGCGCAGGCGATCAAAAAGTTGATCAAGCCGATCGTGCCGCACGTCGCCGCTTACTTTGAAAAGCGCGGTCAAGAGTGGTGATTTTTCCCCATGCCTGAACTCCCCGAAGCCGAATCCATCGGGCGGGCGCTCGATCGGGGGCTGAAAGATCGCACCATTCGCCGGGTGGAAGTTTTCACCCCGGCGATGCGGACTCCGCTTACCCCGCTGTTATCCGCCGGGTTGGAGGGGCGCAAATTTCTCGGTGTCCGGCGCCGGGCGCGTTATTTGTTGGCGGATCTGGACGACGGTCGGGCGCTGTTGATGCACTTCGGTATGTCCGGCGTAGTGCGGATCGAAGGTCCGGAAGTTCCCAAGCGCAAGCACGAGCACGTTTTTATTCATCTGGACAACGGCAAAATTTTCCGCTTCGAGTGCACGCGGCGCTTCAGCTTGTTGGAAGTGTGCGAACTTCCCGCCGGATGCCGTTATCCCGCGTGTCTTGCCCAACTGGGGGTCGAGCCGCTGGAAAAGGAGTTCACCGCCGAGTATTTGTACTCCGCTTCGCGGGGCAAAAGATTGGCGGTCAAGAGTTTTATTATGGATAACGCGGTCGTCGTCGGCATCGGCAATATCTACGCCAACGAAACGCTCTTTGCCGCCGGGATTTTGCCGACCCGCCCGGCGGAGACGCTGACGGAAAAAGAGTGCGCGGAAATCGTCCGCCACGCGGTGCGCATACTCAAGGCGGCGATCGCGTGCGGCGGCACGACATTTTCCGATTTTCTCAACGTCGACGGCAGCGAGGGCAAATTCGTGCAGCACCTCGAAGTTTACGGCAAAGGCGGGGAAAAGTGTCCGCGTTGCGGCGGGGAAATTTCCACGCTCCGCATCGGCGGGCGGAATTCATTTTTCTGCAAAAATTGTCAAAAGTAGGAATGGCATTATGTTTCGTTGCATGGTTTTTATCGGTGCGCTGATCCTGATCGGCGGGTGCTCCACCACCCCCGCCCAACCGGAACCGCAGATCGCGGAGCATACTGCCGCAACGATCGACGAGGGGCGGAGCTTGGCGGAAAAGTACGTCGAGGCGTTCACTTCGGCGGTGCAAAAGGATGATTTCAAACTTTTGGAACCGTACTTGCCGAAGCGGGCAACCAAGCGGTTGGATCGCGCGAGGTTTGCCGAGATGCAGAAGTGGATCGCCGAAAAGCTCGGCGAACTCACCGAGACGCAGTTTTTGGGGGAACTCCGGCAGGGGGTCTCTTGCGACTACCTGTGGAAGTTCACCTTTGAAAATTGGGAGCGCCCGACTTCGCCGCAGATCGACGTCGCCTATATGGTGCGGGTGGTGAATGTCGATCAAAAGGTGGAAATCGTCAAAGCAGGATTCGTTTTTCGCTGAAAAATTGCTTTTTTACGCGAAAAAATTTGTAAAATACGCCGAGTGGCGTTATTTTATGGTATAGACAAACTGATCCCCGGCGTCGACCGGGATTCCGAAACCCCACCTCCGACAGCTTCGGAAGGTGCTTTCAAATCGAAAACGACTGATCCCGATTTTTTCTTTGGAAATTTATGATTTTAGGATTGACCGGTTCGATCGGCGGCGGAAAAAGTACGGTACGAAAGTTTTTCCAGGCGCATAACTGGTATGGCGCGGATGCCGACGAGTTGTGCAAAGCATTGTGGAACCCCCCGGATGCGGCGCTCCAAGCGGAGATCGTCGAGCGTTTCGGCGAAACGCTGTTTGACGACGGCGGGAAGTTGGATAAGGGAAAAATCGCCGCCGCGATCTTTGCTTCGGCGGAAAAAATGCGCTCTTGGACCGGTTTGCTCTACCCCAGATTGCGGGAGCGATTGCAAGCGGAGATCCGGCAGTGCCGGGAACGCGGCGTTTCCGGCGTTTTCGAAGTGCCGTTGCTGTTTGAGGGCGGCTTCGCCGAGCTTTTCGATCAGGTGATGATGGTTTGGACCCCGGAAAATATCCGGATGCAACGGTTGAGCGCCGGTCGCGGCGCCAGTTTGGCGGAGTGCCGCCAGCGTCAGGCGTGGCAAATGAGCGACGCGGAAAAACTCGAACGCGCCGATATCGGCATCATCAATACCGGAAACGAGGAGTTCCTGTTTTCCCAGTTGCAAAAATTTTTGACGAATATAGAAAATTGAAACCTTAATTGAGGGATATTATTATGGACGATCGAGACAATCTTTACGATGACGAGTTGCGCGAGGAGCGCCGCTGGGAAGAAGAAGCTTCCCGCGAGGATTTTGACTACAGCCGCAGTCGGGACTACGCCGAAAGCTCCCCGACCGCCTGCCCCAAAGACGGCTTCCCCGAAGACGAGGCGCGACCGGATCGGCGGCACAACGGCGACAAGCGTCGCCAGCCCGGGAACCAGGATCGCCGCAAATTCCAGAATCGGGGGCACCGCCCCAAAACTGGCGAAAATCACAACGTCCCGGCGGCGGAAGCGGGCGAAAACGGTGAAAATCATCCGGCTCCCGATCCCAACGCCCCGAGCCTGAATATCAGCGAACTGCAGGAAAAATCCATGCAGGAATTGACCCAAATGGGGGTCGAGTTGGGCATTGAGGGCATCGGCGCGTTGGAAAAATCCACGCTCATTTGCGAAATACTCCGCGCCAACGCCGAGAAAAACGGTCAGATGTACGGCAGCGGCTATTTGGAAGTGTTGCCCGACGGCTTCGGTTTTTTGCGTTCCCCCAGTTACAGTTATCTGCCGTGCCCGGAAGACATCTACTTGAGCCCGTCGCAGATCAAGCGCTTTGCGCTCAAGACCGGCGATTACGTCGCCGGGCAGATCCGCGCCCCGCGGGAAAAGGAACGCTTCTTTGCCATGCTCAAGGTCGAAAATATCAATCACGACCTGCCCGAGCGCAAAAAGGACATCATCCCCTTTACCAGTCTGGAGCCTTATTTCCCGACCGAGCGCTTGGTGTTGGAGCGCGAACCCGATGAACTTTCCACCCGGGTAGTCGATCTCGTCGCCCCGGTCGGCAAGGGTCAGCGCGGTCTCATCGTCGCCCCGCCGCGCACCGGCAAGACCGTGTTGCTGCAAAAGATCGCCAAGAGCATCCGGCAGAACAATCCGGAAGTTACGCTCATAATTTTGCTCATCGACGAGCGCCCCGAGGAAGTTACCGACTTCAAGCGGGTGATCGACTGCGAAGTCGTCAGCTCCACCTTTGACGAGCCGCCCGAACGCCACGCGCAGGTGGCGGAAATGGTCGTCGAAAAAGCCAAACGCATGGTCGAAAACGGCAAGGATGTGGTGATCCTGCTCGACAGCATCACCCGACTCGCCCGCGCCTACAATACTTTGCAGCCGCACAGCGGCAAGACCCTCACCGGCGGCGTCGACGCCACCGCACTCCACAAGCCGAAACGCTTTTTCGGCGCGGCGCGCAATATCGTGGGCGGTGCCAGCTTGACGATCATCGCCACCGCGCTGGTCGAGACCGGCAGTAAGATGGACGACGTCATCTTTGAGGAATTCAAAGGCACCGGCAATATGGAATTGCACTTGGATCGGCAGGTTTCCGACCGCCGCATCTACCCGGCGATCAACATCGAAAAATCCGGTACCCGCAAAGAGGATCTGTTGTTGCATCCGGACGAATTGAGCAAGGTCTGGATCCTGCGCAAGGCGATCAGCGGCGTCAATCCGGTCGAAGCGATGGAATTGCTGTTGGGCCGACTTAAGAAGGTCAAGAGCAATATCGAATTTCTGTTGACCCTGCAACCGGGCAAGTAACAACATGAGTGCGGAAAAGAAAACGGCAACCGAATCCAGCGGCAATTATTTGCTGGTGTTCTTTTTTGCGGTGATGCTGATCGGGGCGGCGATCATCCTGATCCCCGTCTATCGGAATTACCGCCGCCAGCAGGCCAAACTTTTTGAGTTGCAGCAGGAAAACAAGATGCTCCGCGAGGAGTTGTTTTTGCGCACCGCCGAAGTGGATGCGCTCAGTTCCTCGCCCGCGGCGGTCGAAAAGGTCGCCCGGGAAAAGTTCAAGCTGGTCAAAGACGGCGAGCGGGTGATCAATTACGAGACCCCGGGCAAGCGTTAATCCCGGCTTTCCCGCGGGTCGAAAACATCGCGCAACGTGTCGCCCAAAAGATTGAGTGACAGGACCAACGTGAACATAAAAAGCGTCGCTCCGGCGATCTCCCAATAGACGCCGCGCCACAGTCTTTCCTGACCGTCGGAGATCATCACGCCCCAACTCGGCGCATTCTGCACGCCGAAGCCCAAGTAGCTGACGATGACTTCGAGCATTACCGCCCCGGCAAAGGTCAGCGTAAAATAGATCACCACCAAGTGGGATAAGTTGGGCAAAATGTGGCGGCGGATAATGGTGAAGTTGCCGACCCCGGCAATTCGCGCCGCTTCCACAAAACCGAGCCGTTTAAGTTTCATGCTTTCGGCGCGCACCACGCGGCTCAACGTCACCCAACCGGTCAGCCCGATCGCGGCGTAGACCGCCAGCATCCCCGGTTCGACGTGGAGCGCCGCCGACACAACTCCAATTACCCGGGTCGCCGCTTCCGGCAGAAAACCGCGGGATACCAGAAGCGCAAAGGCGAGGATAAAGAGCAAACTGGGCATGGAAGCGAAAACGCTGTAAAGCCAAACCACCAGATCGTCGGTCGAGCCGCCCCGATAGCCGGCGAGCGTTCCCAAGGTCACCCCGATCGCCACCGCGATCACCCCCGAAATTATCCCGACTTTCATCGCCGTGGCACAGCCCGCCACCGCCCGAAAGAAAACGTCGCGCCCCTGATAATCGGTGCCGAACCAGTGCGCCTTGCTCGGCGGCAGATAGGCGGAATCCGGGTGGGTCGCTTGGTAGATCGGCGTGACGCCGGCGTGTTCGCAGGCGATGCCGTAAATTTCCGTGCCGACGGCAAGCAAGAGATAGAGCGCGAGGATCGCCAGCGGGATCGCCCCCGAGGGGCGGCGGAGCAGACGGCGGAACTTACCCATTTTTGCCCTCGCGTTGTGCCCGGTTGAGCAATACCTGCAGCAGGGCGATATCCGCCGGAGTCACCCCGTCGATACGACTTGCCTGTGCGAGGTTGCCGGGGCGGACGCGTTGCAGTTTCTGGCGGGATTCGTTGCTCAAGCTGGGCAGTTCGGCATAGTCGAAGTCGGCGGGAATGGCAATGTCGTCCAAATCCTTGAGCAGATCGATTTGCCGAGATTCCCGCCGCAGGTAGCCGTCGTAGTGGGACTCGATGGCGAGTTCTTCCGCCAAGCGATCCCGGAGATCCCCGGCGAGTTCCGGCAACAACTCCGCGGGGAAGGGGAGCGCGCCATCCTCGGCGGCGGCAAAGAGTTCAAAAAGCGTCTTGCCGCCGTGCTTGCGCTCCCGGCAAAGACTCCGGAGTTGATCGAGCTGATCCCGAAAAGCGGTGAACGCCCGGTATTTTTCCTCCGGCAACAAATCGTTTTGATAAGCAAAATCGCACAAACGCAGATCGGCGTTGTCCTGCCGGAGCGACAGCCGGTATTCCGCCCGACTGGTGAAAAGCCGATAGGGTTCGACGATCTCCTTGGTCGCCAGATCGTCGAGCATTACGCCGATGTAACTGGAGTCGCGCCCCGGCGTTACCGGCAACTTTCCTGCGGCGACCCGGGCGGCATTCAGCCCGGCGATCAGCCCTTGACCCGCCGCTTCCTCGTAACCGCTGGTGCCGTTGATCTGCCCGGCGGTGAACAAATTGGGGTAGAGTTTATTCTGCAACGTGGGGTAAAGTTGATCGGGATAGACGAAATCGTACTCGATCGCGTAGGCGTAACGCATGATCTTCGCCTTTTCCAACCCCGGCAGGGAGTGCACCATTTCGCGTTGCACCTGGATCGGCAAACTGCTGGAAAAGCCGTTGAGATAATACTCCCCGGTCTGGGCGCCCTCGGGCTCCAAAAAGAGCAAATGGCGCGGGTGTTGGGGGAAGCGGACGACTTTGTCCTCAAACGAGGGGCAGTAGCGGGTGCCGATGCCTTTGATCACGCCGCTGTACATCGGCGATTCGTGCAGATGCTCGCGCACGATCTCCGCGGTGCGGTCGGTCGAGTAGACCATGTAGCAGGGCAGTTCTCGATGCACCGCCTGCGGCAACTCGCCGGTGAGTGCCGGATCCCAAAAACTGAATTTCCGCTTGCCGGTTTCCGAGGGTTGGATCTGGGCTTGAGAAAAATCAATGGAACTTGCCGACAGCCGGGGCGGTGTGCCGGTTTTGAGGCGGCCCAAGCGCAGGTGGAGCTGCTCGCTCAACGCCTGCGAAAGCAAATTGGCGGGGAAGTCGCCCGCGCGCCCGCCGGGCAAATGGGTCATCCCGTAATGGAGCAGACCGTTGAGAAAAGTCCCGGTGGTGACCACCACGGCTCGGGCGGCAAAGTGTTCGCCCAAGCGCGTCACGACGCCGGTGATCTGACCGTTTTTCAGATCGAAGCCGACGGCTTCCGCTTGAAGTACGGTCAGATCGGGAGTCCTTTCCAACAGCGACTTCATCGCCTGATGATAGATCTGTTTGTCGCAC
>JAZTWK010000008.1:0-32612 GCA_045635865.1 Victivallaceae bacterium | reverse complement strand
GCGATCCCGACCACGAGCGGTACGGAAATTCTGGCGGGGTCGAGCTTTTTGCCCCACTCGGCGGCGGTCACCACGACGAGCGGCAAGGTGAGCAAAATCACCCCCGCCAAAGCGCTGGGCGCATTGAGCGTGGCAAAGACCCGGTTGTCGTTGACCCACGCCAGCAGTATCGGTGAGATCGGTTTCCCGGCGGCGGCTTCGGCGGCGATCCACTCGCGGGTTTCGGCGAAGCCCCAAAAGTACTGGCGGATCCCCGCCGCCACGGCGATCAGCACTCCGACGACGGCAAGTTGGCAGAAGCGGGGGAACTTTTCGGGATGCTCCCGGAAAAAGCTCCCGGCGGCGACGATGAATGCCCCCATGCCGAAGTAGTGGGCGAGGAGATGTTTCACCAAAAACGGGTCCGGCGGGTGGATCGCCCCCGGCAAGGCGGCGAGCGCCACCCCCGCGCCCAGAAGCCACGCGCCGCGCTCCGCGACGGTGGAAAAGAATCCCGATTTCGGATTGCGGGAAAGCAGGGCAAAGCCGAGCGCCGCGCCGCCCAACGCGCCGAAAAGAAGCGGCGGAAACGGCACGATGAGATATCCCCAAAGATCGTCGGGGTAGTAGCCCGGGGTGGCGGGCAGACCGACAAAATTGCCGAATTTGGGGGCGGCGAGCACCGCCCCGGCACCGAGCAGGATCTCGGCGATCACGCCGCAACATTGTCGGAAGCGCTTCACTTTTACCCGCCGAAAACGATCGTGCGGCAGTCGGCGAGGATGATGCGGTGCTCCAAGTGCGCCTGCACCGCGCGGGTCAGCACCCGCCGCTCGATATCCCGACCGATCTCCCGCAGTTTATCCGGGGTGTGTTCGTGATTGATCCGCACCACGTCTTGCTCGATGATCGGACCCTCATCCAATTCGGCGGTGGCGTAGTGCGCGGTGGCGCCGATCATTTTCACTCCGCGCTTCCACGCCTGCAAGTAGGGGTCGCTGCCCTGAAACGCCGGCAAAAAGCCGTGGTGGATGTTGATGATCCGCCGCGGATAGCGGGCGATGAAGTCATCGGAAAGAATCCGCATGTAGCGGGCGAGGACGATAAGATCGATGTGGTGACGCTCAAAAAGTTCGGTCAACTGCGCCTCCTGTTCCTTTTCCTTGCCCTTGGTCACCGGGCAACAGAAATAGGGCACCCGGAAGCGGTCGGCGACCGGTTCGAGGTCGGGGTGGTTGCCCACGACCATGACGATGCGGCAGTTGCCGAGCGAACCCTCTTCGGCGCGGGTGAGCAGATCGTAAAGGCAGTGGCTGGTCTTGGTCACCATGACGGCGATGTTGGTCACCTGATCGGAGTAGTGGATCTCGTATTGCAACTCCAATTCCTGCGCCAGTTTGGAAAAGTCCGCTTCGAGTTGGTTTCGGGTGATCTCCGCCGAGAGGTCGATCGTCAAGCGCATGTAGTATTTGGATTCGTAGAGGTCGCTGTACTGGCGGCACTCGCGGATGTTGAGCTGGTGGCGGGCGAAAAAACCGGTGATCGCGGCGACCAGTCCGGGCCGGTCGTGGGTGTCGATGAGGAAAATGGCTTGGTTCATAGTTTGATCTCGCAAAAATAATTAGAGTAACTCGTCATCCTGAATAACTTTCGGCACCGGAAAGGTCGGGGTGGAGCGAAAACTCGCCGCCCGATTTTTCAGCACCAGCCGCACCAGAGTCGGCACCGGCAGCGTGGTCACGATCGACAAAATGATGATCGCGTTGAAAAACACCGGTTCCAAAATTCCCAACGTCTTGCCGATCGCGGCGGCGGCGAGCGTCGCCGACAGTTGCGGCACCGTCATCAATCCCGCCGCCAGACTGGCGGGGCGGTCGAAGTGGTTGATCCGCATGGAAATATAGCCGGAAATCACTTTGCTCCCGACCAATCCCACCACCGTCAGCGCCACCACCGGCAGACTGCCGAACTGGCGGAAGACCGAAAAGTCCGTCCCCATGCCGATCGAAATGAAGAGGAAGGGGATCAAAAAGCCGTAGCCGATGCTTTCAAAACGGCGGAAGACCAGCATGTTTTTATCCTTGACCACCCGCGACAATCCCAAGCCGGCGACGAAGGCGCCCACGACCAGATTGACTCCGAGCAGTTCGCCCAGCAGTACCGAGCCGAGGATGACCACCAGGATCAGGGTGATCAGCATGTCTTCGCCGGGTTGAAAGGTCGCCAGCAGTTTGCGGCCGAGGAAGCCGACGCCGGAGATCGTCACCGCCAGATAGAGCAAAACGATCACCAAAAACAGCAATACGAATTGATTGCCGGAAAGCGAATCGGGCAACTGCTCCAAAATCGACAGCGTATCCGAGGTGGTCGCGCCGCCGTTGCGCCGGAAAAGCTGAACGCTCACCGCCAGCAAAACGATACTGGCGATGTCGGTGTTGATCGTCGAGATCATCACCGCCGCCCCGAAGCGGGTCTGGGATAGTTTCAGCTCGCGCATCACCGGAAAGACGATGCCCACCGAGTGCGAGGCAAAGAGCGAGGCGTAGAGCAGCTTGCCCGCGAGTTCGGAGGGGTGAAAGTGGCGGTAGACCAGATATCCCACCGTCGCCGGGACGATGAAGGTGAGGATGCTCAACGTGATCACCGGCTTGCGGGCGGAGCGGATGAGTTTGAAATCCGCTTCCATGCCGGCGAGCGCCATGAGAAACATCAACCCGAGCGAACCCAAGTTGTGAATGAGTACGGAAAAATCCTGCGCGGTCTGTTCCGGGGGCGCGCCGAGGAAATTCAACCACTCCGCCAGACGGTGCACCATATTCAGGGCCGACGGCCCGATCAGCATCCCGACGACGAGGAGCGAGATCACCGACGGGATCTCCAGTTTCCGCAGGCAAAAGGGCACCAGCGCCATCAACGCGATCATGGCGATAAAAATTATCAAAAAGGCACTGCTGCTCATCGTAGATTCTCCACTATCCGGCGCCCCGCCGATTGCCCTTAATGTATATCGCCGGGAAACAAAAGTCAACATTTCGCCGGCTTTTCCGGCAAAAAAAGCCTTTGTAACTTGTAAATGGCGCGATTGTTGTGTAAATTATAAAGATGAAAAGCGCTTTTATATCTAATTAAAATAGTGGGAGGAACGCAAAATGGCGGAAGAACTGCAAAGCCTGTTGGAAAAAATCTACGCCGACGGGGTGGAAAAGGCCCGCGCCGAGGAAAAGGAAATAATTGCCCGCGCCGAAACGCAGGCGAAAGCGATCGTCGAAGCCGCGCAGCAGCAGGCGGATAAACTTCGCGCCGATGCCGCCGCCGAGGCGGAAAAGCTGCAACTCCGCGCCGAGAGCGCGATCAGTCAGGCGGCGCGGGATATCGTTTTCAAGCTCAAAAGCGAGTTGGAAAATCGGTTGCGCAGTGCCGTTGCCGGCGCCGCCGGCGCGGCGTTGACGCCGGAATTTATGGCGGAGCTGGTCAAGGTTTTGGCGGAAAAACTTGCCGTTGAGCCGGAAGCGGAAATTTCCGTGCTCTGCGCCGTCAAAGACGAGGCGGCGTTGACCGAAAAACTCACCGCCGCCTTGCGCGACAGTTTCCGTACCGCCCCCAAAGTTTTTGCCGACAGCGGCATCGACGGCGGGTTGGAAGTAAGTTTCCGCGACGGCGAATTCTACTTTGATTTTACCATTCCGGCGTTGACCGAGTTGCTCGGCAAGTACACTAGCGAACGGGTGGCGAAACTCTTGGCCGGGCAGGAATAATGTTCACTTTTCTCTTGGCGGAACTGCCGCGTCTGGCGCTGGATGCGCCGCCCCCGCTCACCCGGGAGGAGCTGAATGAGCAGATGCGTATGGCGCTGATCGCGCCGCGCTTTTTGGCGCAACTTGCTAAATACGACGGCACGGTTTCGGATGCTCCGGCGGGCGAAAAGTTGCCGCGGGTTTATCGGGAGTATCGGGATTTTGAAGTGTTTTTGCGCCAGACGATCGCCCGGAAACGCGCCAAGGATCAGGGGCGGGAAGTAACTTTCGATTCGACCCCGGAATATCGGCACGACGTGGTTTTGGCGGTGGATGCCGCCGCCGCGATCGCCGACCCCTTGGAACGGGAGCGCACGATCGACCGCTTGCGGTGGCAATCGATCGAGGAGATCGCTTTCGGGCACGAATTGGATTTCGATGCGCTTTGCGCTTACATAGTCAAGCTGGAATTGCTGATCCGCCGCCGTCACCGCGACCGCGAAGTCGGGTTGGCGTCGTTCAACTCCACGCTCGACGGCAAGGTGTCGCACGAATGATCTTGAAGTTTTCAAACAATTGGTTTTGAGGAAAATAAAATGGCAGAAAACTTTCCGGTAATGGAAAAGGTAGTCGCCGTCAACGGCAATATGATTACCGTCGAGTACACCCACCGGGTGATGCAAAACGAGTTGGCGTTCGTCCACATCGGCGATTCCCGGCTCAAGAGCGAAGTCATCCGCATCCGGGGCGATCGCGCCGATCTGCAGGTCTTTGAGTCGACCAACAAACTCAAAGTGGGGGATCTGGTGGAATTCACCGGCGACCTGTTGAGCGTGGAGTTGGGGCCGGGGTTGTTGACGCAGGTTTACGACGGCTTGCAGAATCCGCTCAATCTGTTGGCGGAAAAATCCGGATTCTTTCTGCAGCGCGGCGTTTATCTCTCGGCGCTCGACCGCGAGAAAAAGTGGGATTTCACCCCGCTGGCGAAAGTTGGCGATGCGATGTTGCCCGGCGATCGGCTCGGGTACGTTCCCGAAGGGATCATCCGCCACTACATCATGGTCCCCATGGCGTGGTCGGGCACTTGGAAAGTGAAAGCGATCATTGCCCCCGGAGCCTACAATATCGACGAAACCATCGCCGAGTTGGAAAATGAGCGCGGCGAAGTCCGCAAGGCGACCATGACCCAGTTCTGGCCGGTGAAGATCGCCATTTCCGACTACGCCGAAAAGTTGCTTCCCGAGGAAACGTTGGTCACGCAACAGCGGTCGATCGACACCTTTTTCCCGGTGGCGATCGGCGGCACATTCTGCACCCCCGGGCCGTTCGGCGCGGGCAAGACGGTGCTTCAACACGCGATCAGTCAGCACGCCCAGACCGACGTGGTGATCGTCGCCGCCTGCGGCGAGCGCGCCGGCGAGGTGGTGGAGATCCTGCGCGAATACCCCGAACTCAACGATCCCCGGACCGGTCGGTCGCTGATGGATCGCTCGATCATCATCTGCAATACTTCGTCGATGCCGGTCGCCGCCCGCGAGGCCTCGGTCTACACGGCGGTAACCTTGGCGGAGTACTACCGGCAAATGGGGCTGAATACCCTGCTGTTGGCGGATTCGACTTCGCGGTGGGCGCAGGCGCTTCGGGAAATGTCCGGCCGCTTGGAGGAAATCCCCGGCGAGGAAGCCTTCCCCGCTTATTTGGAATCGCTGATTTCGAGCTTCTACGAGCGCGCCGGGTTGGTGAGATTGCGCACCGGGGAAACCGGTTCGGTGACGATCGGCGGCGCGGTTTCGCCCGCCGGCGGCAACTTCGAGGAGCCGGTGACGCAGGCGACGCTCAAAGTGGTCGGCGCTTTCCTCGGCTTGTCGCGGGAACGCTCCGACGCTCGCCGCTATCCGGCGATCCACCCGTTGGATAGCTGGAGCAAGTACCGCAGTTTGGTCGACGCCGACAAACTGGAACAGGCGCGAGAGATCCTGCGGCGCGGTTCCGAGATCAACCAGATGATGAAAGTCGTCGGCGAAGAAGGCACCAGCACGGACGATTTCGTCGTCTATATGAAAAGCGAATTTCTGGATTACGTTTTCCTGCAGCAAAACACCTTTGACGCCGTAGACGGCGCCACTTCGGCGGAGCGGCAACGGCAGATGTTCGACCGCATCAGCGAGGTGCTCAACGCCGAGTTCGACTTCAACGACAAGGATCTCGCCCGGAAATACTTCCTGGAGCTTCGTCAGCTCTTTATCGACCAGAATTATCTTACTCCGGACTCGGCGGAATACGCGCAACTGCAGTCCCGGATCGATGCCAAACTTGCCGAGGGGGTGCAAAATGCGTAAAGTTTACCACAAGATCATCCATATCGCCGGCAACGTCATCACCGTCGAAGCCGACGGCGTCGCCTACAACGAACTCGCCGAAGTGAGCAGCAAACTGCGCGGCACTTCGCTCGCGCAGGTCATCCGGTTGGACGGTCGGCGCGTATCGCTGCAGGTATTTGCCGGCAGCCGGGGCATCGGCACCGACGATCAGGTGCGTTTCCTGGGGCGCGAAATGCAGGTTTCCGGTTCGGAAGCGTTGTTGGGGCGGGTGTTCAACGGCCGCGGCGCCGCCCGCGACGGTCGCCCCGACATCGACAGCGAAATGATCGAGATCGGCAAGCCCTCGGTCAATCCCGCCAAGCGCATCATCCCCCGCAAAATGATCCGCACCAATATCCCGATGATCGACCTTTTCAACACGCTGGTCGAGTCGCAGAAACTGCCGATCTTTTCGGTGGCGGGCGAACCTTACAACGAATTGCTCGCCCGCATCGCGCTTCAGGCGGAAGTCGACGTGATCGTTTTGGGCGGTATGGGCTTGAAACACGACGACTATCTCACCTTTAAGCGTACGCTGGATGAGCACGGCGCGTTGTCGCGCACGGTAATGTTTATCCACACCGCCAGCGACCCGGTGGTGGAGTGCCTTATGGTGCCGGATATGTGTCTGGCGGTGGCGGAATCCTACGCCCTCAAGGGCAAGCGGGTGTTGTGCCTCTTGAGCGATATGACCAACTTCGCCGACGCGCTCAAGGAAATTGCCATCACCATGGAGCAGATCCCCGCCACCCGCGGCTACCCCGGCGACCTTTACAGCCAGCTCGCCGCCCGCTATGAAAAGGCGGTGGACTTCGACGGCGCGGGTTCGATCACCATTTTGGCGGTGACCACCATGCCCGGCGACGACGTGACGCACCCGGTGCCGGATAACACCGGTTACATTACCGAGGGGCAGTTCTATCTGCGCAACGGGCGCATCGAGCCATTCGGTTCGCTTTCGCGCCTCAAACAGCAGGTCAACAGCCGGACTCGCGCCGATCACCGGGCGATCATGGACGCCATGATCCGGCTCTACGCCGACTACAGGAGCACGTTGGAAAAGCAGTCCATGGGCTTCAAGATGTCGGCGTGGGATCAGAAATTGCTCAAATACGGCAATCGTTTTGAAAACGAAATGATGTCGCTCAAAGTCAACATTCCGTTGGAAGAGGGGTTGGATCTGGGGTGGCGCATCCTCGCCGACTGCTTCGACCGCACGGAAGTCGGCATCAAGACCGATTTGCTGGATAAATACTGGCAGACGAAGTAAGCTATGGCAAAGATCAAGTTTACTAAAACTGAACTCAAGCATCAGCAGGATGCGAAAAAGCAGTTCGAGCGTTTCCTGCCCACTTTGCAGTTGAAAAAACAACAACTGCAAATGGAAGTCCGGCTCGCCGCCGAGGCGTTGGAAAAAAATCTCCGCGCCCAGCAGGAATTGACCGAAAAGCTTTCCTCCAGTTTGGCGTTCTTTGCCGATCCCGCCGCCGTCAAGGTGGTCGAAAACGCGGTGGTGGTCGATCACATCGAGCGGGGCGAAGCCAACATCGCCGGGATCAATATCCCCACCTTTGACAAGGTGGTCTTTGTGGATAACGAGATCGATCTCTTTGCCACCGAGTGGTTCGTCGACGACGCGATCTCGGCGTTGCGCCAATCGGTCGCGCTCCGCGAAGAATACAACGTCATCTCGGTCCAGCACCGCTTGTTGAGCGAGGAACTCAACACCACCAGTCAGCGGGTCAACCTCTTTGAAAAGGTGAAAATCCCCGAATGTCGGGAAAATATCCGGCGGATCGGGATCATGTTGGGCGACGCCCAGACTGCCGCCGTTGCCCGGAGCAAGATCGCCAAGAAAAAAGCCGCCGCCGCCCTCGCTTGAAGCGGACGGCGTCGCAACGAGGTGGAGAACGATGTTTTGCGGAATTGCCGGAGTCGGATTTGCCCCGGAAGCGGTCGCGGAAAATCTGCGCCGCCGCTATGGAGTGACCACCCTTTCCACTTGCCCGGATTTGACCGTTTTCGGTACTGAAGTTGCTCCGACGTGGGGAAATTTCGACCCTGATCTCGGGCGGTTGACGCTCCGGCGGGATCGTCTGGGGCAGCAGGCGCTTTACTATTGCCGGAAAGATGGTCGGCTCGGCTTTGCCGACAATCTCTCTTTGCTCCGGTATCTGACCGAAAACGCCACCGTTTCCGCGCAGTCGGTGAGCGATTTCCTCGCCTTGGGGTATATCCCCGACCCCGATACGCTCTATGTCGGGATCAGCACACTGCCGCCCGCGCACCAGTTGGAATTTGACTGCAACAGCGGGGAATTGACGGTGACGCGCTACTGGGATTTCCCGCCGGCCGATCCCGCTTTGAGTTGGGGCGAGGCGCAGGAAAAGTTGCGCATGTTGCTCACGCAGGCGGTGGAAAAGTTGCTCGCCAATGGCGATTGCGGATTACTGCTTTCCGGCGGGTTGGATTCGGCGGTGGTGGGTTCGATCGCCGCCCAACTGGGGGCGAAACTCCCCGCTTTCACGATCGGTTTCCCCGATGCCAAATACGACGAGTCGAAACGGGCGCAGCGGAGCGCGGAATTCCTCTCTAACGTTGATTGGCGGCATTGGGAGTTGACCCCGGGCAGTTTCGCCGCGGCGGGTCAACTGCTGACTTCAAGCGGCGAATTGTTGGGGGATGCCTCGCTGTGGGCGACCCGGCAACTTTGCCTGTGGGCGGGAAAAACAGTGCAGCTGGCGCTGACCGGCGACGGCGCCGATGAGTTTTTGGGTGGCTACGAGCGTTATCGGGCGATGACGATCGGGCGGCGCGTGTTGAAAATTCCGGCATTTTTGCGCACGGCGGCGGCGCGCTTGGGCGAGTTCCTGCCGGGGCAGGGGGAGCGATCGCCCAAAATGCGTTCCCGGCGCTTCTGGTCGGGGTTGCAGGCAAGCGAAGCCGACACCTATTTCAACTATCTGAATCGCTATTCGCGTTATTGGCAACGGCGGCTCGCCGGGGAAAAGCCGGTTTCGGCGGCGCGGCACTTTGACCGATTATCGAAATTGCCGGGGCAGTCGGCGGCGGAGCGGTGCAGTCGGCTCGACTGGTACACCTATTTGCCCGGCGACGCTCTGGCGAAAAGTCGGCTCGCCGCCGCGGGCAGCGGATTGGTCATCGCCTCGCCGTTTTTGAGCGACGAAGTCGTGGAATTTTGCGCCGCTTTGCCGTGGCAATTCAAACAAGCCGGTTCGGTGCGGAAAAAACTGCTGGGAGCGACCTTTGCCGCGCAACTTCCCCCCGGCTTGCTCCACGCGCGCAAGCGGGGCTTCGGCGTGCCGATTTCCCGCTTCATCCGGGAAAACTGGAGCGCGGAGATCCGCGCGGAACTGCTCGACGGGCCGTTGGCAAAATTGGGGCTGTCGCGCTCCGGCATGGCGGAGTTGCTCCGCGAGCACCTCGACCAAAAGGCGGATAACTCCTACTTGCTCTGGCACTTGGCGGTGCTGTCGGTATATTTGAGACAGCAGGCGCAATGATCACTTTTCAGGTTTCCGTATCGCGTCGTCGGCGGCGCTTGGCGTTGCGGGCGATCTCGCCCGAAGTGGTGGAAATCCTTTCGCCCGTACCCTTGTCGGACGCGGCGGCGCGGCGCATTTTAGCGGAAAACGCCGCCGTGATCGATCGGTTGCTCCGGCACGCCGCGCCGGTGGCGGATATGCAAGTTGCCGACGGCCGCAGTTTCTATTGTCGCGGCGAACTTTATCCGGTTAAAAGCAGTCGGCGGCTGATCACTTTTGATGCGGCTTTTTGGCTTCCCGATCTACCCGACGCCGAGCGCCGCGCCGCCTTGGAAAAACTCTATCGCCGCTTGGCGGCGGCGTATATCCTGCCCCGGGCGCGGCAGTTGGCGCAACAACACGATCTGCCCTTGGCGCAAGCGGCGATATCCGGGGCGAAACGGCGGTTCGGCTCGTGCAGTCAAACGCGGGTCTGCCGCTTTTCCTGGCGATTGATCCAGTACCCGGACGAGTTGATCGACTTGGTCATCTGCCATGAACTTGCCCACTTGCACCAGATGAATCACTCGGCCGCTTTTTATGCCGAATTGGAAAAACTTTGCCCCGGGGCGCGGGAAAAACAGCAAAAACTCCAAAAATTTGCCCGACTTCCCGGCTTGTGGTGATGTTCTGCATTTGCATATATTTATTTAGGTGATATATTATCACCAAAGAGTGTTTTTCCCATCATCGTGAGGGAGGTTTTAACCCGGAATTTGACCGGGGGGGTGATTATGAAAATTGCGCTCGCCATCATGAATTATTACGAACACGGGGTAACCCGTCGGGATTTCAAGCAACTGGCCATGGAGTTGCGCCGCCGGGGGCATTCGCTCACCATATACTACCGGCACAGCAGTTCGGATATTGCGTTTGCGGAACATTTGTATAAGATCAAAACGCACGCTTTCACTACGGTCGGCAAACTTCGCAGTTTTGCGCGTCAGGTGCGGAAACGGCTCAAGCATCACCCGGTGGATTGCTTTATCACCTTTTCGCGGTTGCCGGGGGCGGATATCTACTACCTCGGGGAACACTCCTGCTCGGATGCGTTGCATCGCCGCTACGGCTTCTGGCGGTTTTTTATCCCCAGTTATCTGCGGGTGCGCTGTTTGGAACGGCAACTTTTCTGCAAATCCAATACGCAGATTTTTACGCTTACCCAGTTGCAGATCGATCGGCTGATCGAGAGTTTCGGGGCGAGCAAGGAGCGTTTCGTGCTGTTGCCGCCGGGCATTCCGCCGGGTTTTGTGCGCCCGGAAGAGGCGGAGCGGGCGGCAAAGCGGCAGGAAGTGCGCGAGCGGATCGGCATCGCCGAAGACGAATTGATGGCCATTCAGCTCGGCCCCGGATTCCACGCCAAGGGCGTGGATCGGACCTTGGCGGCGTTGAGCACGTTGCCCGACGGCGAACTGAAAAAAATCAAACTGGTGGTGGGCGGCAGCGGTTCGGTCGCCCGCATGGATTCGCTCGCCCGGCGGTTGCGGATCCGGGATCGGGTCTATTTTTCCAGTGATCGGGAAAAGGAGACCGATCTGCTCGCGGCGGCGGATCTGCTCATCCACCCCGCCCGTAACGCCGCGGTCGATTCGGTGCCGCTGGAAGCGCTCGCCTTTGGCGTGCCGGTGATCTGCGCGGGCGACTACGGCTTTGCCGATTTGATCTGCGCCAACGGCGGAATGGCGTTGCCGACGCCGTTTTCCTGCCGCGATTTGAGCCGGATGATCCGCTTGTTGGTCAACACCCCGGAAAAGCTCCGGGAAATGAAAGATGCCGCCATGGCATTTGACGATCAAACCCTCCACCAGCGCATTCCGCGCGCCGCCGACCTGATCGAGGAATTCGCCAAGTGAAGTTGGAGCTGTCGGCGGAATTTGCCCGGGCTTGGCAGGGGAAAGATCCGTTTGTCGAGGTCAATCGTCTGGAGGGGGAAGATTTCCGGCGGGTGAAAACCCGGCGAACCTTTCGCTTTGAAGTCGCCGGGCGCGGCTTTTTCGCCAAGGTGCATCACGGCGTCGGTTACCGGGAAATTTTCAAAAACTTACTTCAGTTCAAACTGCCGGTGGTGAGCGCCGCCACCGAGCGCGAGGCGATCCGCGTCCTGACCGATCACGGTATATCCACGATGACGGTGGCGGGTTTTGGCGAACGGGGGTGGAACCCCGCCAAGCTCGACTCCTTTCTCATTACCGAAGAATTGGTCGATATGATCAGCCTCGAGGACGTCGGCAAACTTTGGGAAAGTGCTCCCCCGGATTGGCAACTTCGCCGCCGGTTGCTTGCGGAATTGGCGCGCACCGCCGGAGCGATGCACCGCGCCGGTGTCAATCACCGCGACTGCTATCTCTGCCACTTTTTGTGGGATAAAAATCCGACCGCGCCGCGGCTTTTCGTTATCGATCTTCACCGGGCGCAATGCCGGAAAGCTGTGCCGTGGCGGTATCTCGTCAAAGACGTCGCCGGACTCTACTTTTCCAGTATGGATCTGGGGTTGAGTCGGCGGGAAGTTTGGCGGTTCATCCGGATCTACTCCGGGCGGCCGTTGCGCGAGGAGTTGACCGCCCGGGGCAAGTTTTACGCCCAAGTCGAGCGCGCCGCGCGCAAACTCTACACCAAGGAATTCCGCCGCCCCGCGCCCGCGTTGCGGTAAATCATTTTTTCGCCGTCGGGAACTCCCCGATCTGCCGCAGGAAATTTGCCGCCAGTTCCGACCAAACTCCCGCATCGGGCAGTTGCATCGCCAGACCTTTGCCGTGCTTGCCCACCGGGAAAATGTGCAGTTCCGCCGGAATGCCGCGCTTCCACAACTCCTGCGCAAACATGATCGAATTGGTGTAGGGCACGGTCTGGTCGGTGGCGGTGTGCCACAAAAAGGCGGGCGGGGTCTTATCCGTCACCCGGTTCTGCAGGGAAAGCTCGTTGCGCTTTTCGTCTGTGTCGTTGCCCTTGCCGAGGAGTTTTTCCCCGCTGAGCATGTGGCCGGAGGGCATTAGCGAGATCACCGGGTAGCAGAGGATCAGCGCGTCGGGGCGGCAGTTTTCGCGGTCGATCTCATCGTGGATAAGCGGCTCGATCTGATCAAAAAGCGTGCCCGCACTGGCGGCGAGGTGGCCGCCGGCGGAAAAGCCCAGCACCGCGATCTTGGAAAATCCCTTGCTGCGCAAAATCCGGATGGCGCGAAAGACGTCCTGTTGCGGAGCCGGGTAGGTGGCGGGGCTGACCCGATACTCCAAAACCGCGGCGGAAAAACCCAGTTCGTTGAACCTTTGGGCAATGGCGGTGCCTTCGTGGTCGGAAGCGCGCGCCCGATAGGCGCCGCCGGGGCAGACGAGCACCGCTCCCGCCGCCGGGCAGTCGGTCAGAAAGAAGGGCCGCAGATAGGGCTGAAAGCCGTTGGGCGAAGCGATATGGGCGGACTCCGGATAGAGAGCGATGTTTTCCGCCGCCGCCGCCAAAGTTGCGGCGACGATAGCGACGAGCGTCAAATAGCGTTTCATTTTTGCTCCTCAAGGTTGAGAAAGTGGAGGAAATCCGCCGCCGCTTGGGGCCAGCTTTGCGCGCAGGGCAGGTGTTGCGCCAAGCCCTGACCGTGCCGCCCGGTCGGATAGATCTGCAGTTCCGCCGGGATGCCGAGTTCCCAGAGCTTTTGGGCGAAAATGATCGAATTCCGGCACGGCACACCCTGATCGGTGGCGGTGTGCCAGACAAAGGCGGGGGGCGTGTTTGCCGTCACTCGATTCTGGAGCGAGAGCGCGTCGCGCAATTCCGGGGTGTCGGTCGCCCCCAACAGATTGTCGCCGGAGCCGACGTGCCCGAAATCGGACTTTATCGAGATCACCGGGTAGCCGAGAATCAGCGCGTCGGGGCGGCAGTTTTCGCGGTCGATCTCATCGTGGATAAGCGGCTCGATCTGATCAAAAAGCGTGCCGGCACTGGCGGCGAGGTGGCCGCCGGCGGAAAAGCCCAGCACCGCGATCTTTTGCCGCCCTTGGTGCCGCAAAATGCGGATGGCGCGCAACACATCCTGTTGCGGGGCGGGATAGACCGCCGGGCGCACCCGGTACTGCAAAACCGCGCAGGAAAAGCCCAGTTGATTGTAAAACTCCGCCACGTCTTTGCCCTCGTAGTCGGCGCGGTGGGAGTAGCCGCCGCCGGGAAGCACCAAAATGAACCACGGTTCCGGCGTATCGACTGAATAGAACTCCAACACCGGGGCGAAACCATCCGGGGAAACCTGATCGGCTTCCGGGGGGAATACGGGCATACTTTCCATAGTGAAAAATCCTCAAGTTGCGTTAGTCAAAAAACGGTTATAATATAGCAAAGTCGCGGTAAAAATGCAAGCGGGTTTGATTTCCCGCCAAATACGATTATATTATGTAGTCCAACAGCGTTTTTTGAGGCACTTATGAGGCAGGAAATATTCCCGGCGCGGCGAATTTTTTTCGCCGGAAATAAAGTTACGTTTACCTTGCACGGTCTCGATCCCGCCCGGTCGGGTCGGGCGATCGTGCGCACCAACTTGGGGCGGGGCGCGGTGCGCCGCGCCGAAATCATTTCCGCTACGGAAAAAAATCACTCCATTCCCGGTCTGGACTGGGGCGACATCGAGTTGGTGAAATCCGGTGAGAGCGCGTCGATCACTCTCGGACTGCCCGAAGTCGGCATTTTTGAGGCGAAATGCCTCTTTATCCCCGACGACGGCGGGCCGATCGTCTGGGCGGAGGGGGAAAACTTTTTCCTCAAAGTCGAATCCCCGGCGTCGGTCTGCGGCAACAGTATGTACTCGGCGTTTGTCCGGCAGTTCGGCGCGACCGCCGAAATGGCGCAGTCGCCGTCGCCCGATGCGGCGGAAAAAGGTTTGGAAGAGCGCGGCTACACCGTGATCCCGCCTTCCGGCACTTTCCGGCAACTCATTTCCCGCTTGGATCACATTTTCGGCACGCTCGGTTGCCGGATACTGCAACTTTTGCCGGTGCATCCTTTGCCGACCCAGTACGGCAAAATGGGGCGCTACGGCAGTCCGTTCGCTTCGCTGGACTACTTCAACGTCGATCCGGCGTTAGCGGATTTCGACCCGGCGGCGACCCCGATGGAGCAATTCGGCGAACTGATCGACGCGGTACATGCCCGCCGCGGCCGGATCTTTATGGATATCCCGGTCAACCATACCGGGTGGGCGTCCAAATTGCAGTCGGAGCATCCGGAGTACTTTGTCCGCGATGCGCGAGGCAAGTTCGACAATCCCGGCGCGTGGGGAGTGGTGTGGGCGGATCTTTGCCGCCTCAATTACTCCGATCCGCAGGTACACGATCTCATGGCGGAGGTTTTCCTCTTTTGGTGCCGCCGGGGCGTTGACGGTTTTCGGTGCGACGCCGGTTACATGGTGCCGGAAACGGCGTGGAACTACATCGTCGCCCGCGTGCGCTCGGAATTTCCCGATACCGTTTTTATGTTGGAGGGGCTGGGCGGTCCCACCGCGGTTCAGGAGCGATTGTTGAGCGTTTCCGGCTTGGACTGGGCGTACTCCGAACTTTTCCAAAACTACTCGCGGGATGAGATCAGCGCCTATTATCCTTATATGAGCCGGATCAGCCGCAACTTCGGCACGCTGGTAAGTTTCGCTGAAACTCACGACAACTTGCGGCTCGCCGCCACTTCCCCCACCTATGCCCGGTTGCGCTTTTTGGTCTGCGGTTTGCTCGCGCTCGACGGCGCTTTCGGATTCGCCAACGGCGCGGAATTTTTCGCCACCGAAAAAATCGACGTCCACGGTTGCGGGGCGCTCAATTTCGGCGCGGAACCCAACCTCAACGAATTGATCGCCAAGCTCAACTGGCTGTTTACGCACGCCGACGCCTTTGGCGCGGGGGCGCGGGCGGAGTTGATCCAGACCGGCCCCGGCAACGTGTTGGCGCTCCGGCGCTACGGCGCCGGCGGCGGTACGGCGTTGGTGCTGATCAATTTGGATTGCCAAAACGCGGGGACGGTCTATTTCCCCAAATTTGATATCGCCCCCGCCGGGCGCGACGTGTTAAGCGGCAGAGAGGTAAATCTCGCCGATGCCGGGCAGTTGTGGAGCTTTACGCTCGCTCCCGGCGACGGCGTCTGCCTGATCTCCGACCCGGTGGATGATCGCGTCGGCGAACCGGAAAAACTGCTCCGGCAACGGGCGGCGGCGATGGCGCAGCGGGCGGCGTTTCGGGCGGGCAATCTCGTATCCTGCGCCGCCGCCGATGCGGAATTGCTGTTGCGCGATCCGGTCGGCTTCGTCGCCGCCGTGAGCGGTCAGGAGCCGGTGCCGGTGGTGATCTGGCGCGATGCGGATCACGATGAGCACCGCGAAGTGCCGTTGCCGCCGGGGTGCTGGCTGTTGGTGCGCAGTCCGCACCGCTTCCACATCCAGCTTGCCGACGGCGACCGGGTGTTGGCGGCGGCGGAAAGTCTGCCCGAAGCTGCTGGCGGGGAGTTCGCCCTCTTTTATCTGCCGGAAAACCGGCGGATGGAAGAAACCCGCCTCACCATCGACTTGGCGGTTTTTGACGGCGGCAGTCGCGCCCGACGCAAACGCGGCACGATCCTTCAGCTTTCGGCGCGGATCAATGAAAACATCCCGCTTTCCTTCAGCGGCAATCAATGCTCCGGCAAGCGCTTTTTCGCGGCGGGCAGCAACGGCGCTTACACTTTCTTCCCCGCCGATTGGAGTTCGCCCAAGAGCAAGTACGAGGCGCTCTTTGCCGTCAACCCCGATCCCCGCTTCCCGGTGGATCGCCGGATCGTTTTTGCCAACTTCCGGGCGTGGTTGGTGGTCAACGACTTTTCGCAAGAGATCGACGCCCGGTCGTTGTTGAAATTTACTACCGGCTACGAGCGCCGCGGGCAGTGGGAATTTCTCATCCCCGCCGGGCAGGGGCGCCGGGTGCGGCTGATCGCCAATATGGAACTGTCTCCGGATGGCGAAGCCTTCCGGCTCGCTTTCCGCCGGTCGGAAACGGACGACGATCCCCAGATGCTCGAAAACGAGATCAAGGCGAAACTGATCGTGCGGGTCGAGGTCGAAAACCGAGTCAATCACGAAGTCACCAAGGCGTATGCCGGGGCGGAAAAGGCGCTCCCGGCGGCGGTCGCTCCGCATGCCGACGGCTTTGATTTTTACGGTTCGCATTTTTCGGTGGATTCCGGGCGGTTCATCGCCGAGGGCGAATGGCACTACATGAATTTTTTGGAGTGGGAATCCCGCTACGGTCAGGAAGCGAATACCGATCGCTACAGCCCCGGCTATTTTCAGGCGGAACTCGGCGGCGGCAGCGGCATGACGCTCACCGTTTCCACTTCCGGCAAGGCGGTGGAATTTACCCAAGCGCCGTTGGCGGATCGCATTTCGCTCCGCGGGCTGGGAAAAGCGGCGTTGCGCCCCTACGTGGTCAAGCGGGATGAACTCAATACCGTCATCGCCGGTTATCCGTGGTTCTTGGATTGGGGACGCGACACGCTGATCGTGTTGCGCGGCATGATCCAGTGCGGCATGACGGCGGAAGCCGCGCCGATCATCGAGGCATTTGCCCGCTTTGAGCGCAACGGCACCATTCCCAATATGATCCGGGGTAACGACGACGCTAACCGCGACACCAGTGACGCGCCGCTTTATCTGGTGTTGGCGGTGCGGGATTATATCCGCAAGACCGGCAACCGCCGCTTCCTGCGGCGCGACTGCGGCGGTCGCACCTTGAGCGAGATCTTACATTCGATCTTGGATAATTACCGCCGCGGCACCCCCAACGGGATCGTCATGGATCCGGAAAGCAAACTGATTTTCAGCCCGGTGCATTTTACGTGGATGGATACCAACTATCCCGCCGGCACGCCCCGCGAGGGCTATCCGATCGAGATCCAGTGCCTCTGGTACGCCGCCTTGGAGTTCCTCGGCGAGACGGAGTTGGCGGCGGAAGTTTCCGCCTCGATCGAAAAGTATTTCTTCCCGGCGGGGCAGGAATTCGCCGCTGATTGTCTGCACGGCGGTGCCGGTACTCCCGCAGCTTGCGCCGTCGCCGACGATCACCTGCGCCCCAATGCGCTTTTGGCGATCACCCTCGGCGCGGTCAAAACTCCCGATAAGTTGCGGAAACTCCTGCTCGCCGAATCCGCGCTGTTGGTGCCGGGCGGGATCCGCACGCTCGCCGATCGCCCGGTCAAATACGAATTGCCGATCGACTTCCACGGTCAGCGGCTCAACGATCCCGCGCGTCCTTATCGGGGCAGTTACTCCGGGCCGGAGGATACCAGCCGCAAGGTCGCCTATCACAACGGCACCGTCTGGGGGTGGCCGTTCCCCGCTTACTGCGAAGCGCTCTACCGGCTCGGCGGGGCGGCGGCGCGCAAACGGGCGCTGGCGTTGTTGCTTTCCGCCCGGAAATACTTCATTTCCGGAGCCGTCGGGCAGTTGCCGGAAGTCGCCGACGGGGATGCTCCGCATCGCCCCGGCGGGTGTCTCGCGCAGGCGTGGAGCGTTTCCGAATTTTTCCGGGTCTATGAGTTGCTCACTGAGAATTAAACAGGCGTGGATCGCCGACGGCACCGGCGCGGAGTTGGTCAAGCGCGACGTGCTGATCGCCGACGGCAAAATTCAGGCGGTGGAAACGGATATAACCGGCGCCGCCGCCGATCGCACGCTGGTTTTTCCCCGTTCCGAAATTCTCGCCCCCGGCTTTATCGACGTGCATGGCCACTCGGATATCGCCGCCTTGGCCGATCCGGAGTGTTTCGCCAAAGTTTCGCAGGGGGTGACGACCGAGATCGTCGGCAACTGCGGGCTATCCGCCTTTCCGGTAACCGATGCCAATCGGGAGCATCTGGCGGAGTTGTACGCCAACTACGCAATGGCTCCGGAGTGGGCGGACTTTTCCGCGTTTCAGGCGGAAGTCGCGCGCCGCAAATCAGCTTTGCGCTTGCCGGCATTGTGCGGCCACAATACGCTTCGGGCGGCGGTGGCGGGGTACGATACCGAAAGATTATCCGCCGCGCAGTTGCGCCAGATGACCGAATTGCTCGATGTGCAACTGGGGCAGGGGGCGCTCGGACTTTCCAGCGGCTTGCTCTACGTGCCGGGCAAATTTGCCGATCCGGCGGAGATCGTCGCCTTGCTCAAGGTCGTTGCCCGGCACGATGCGATCTACACCACTCATTTGCGGAGCGAGGGCAACGAGTTGCTCGAAGCATTGACCGAAACGTTGGAGTTGGCTCGCAGTGCCAACTTGCGCCGCGTGCATATCAGCCACTTCAAGACCGCCGGGCGCGCCAACTGGCACAAACTGGATGCCGCGCTCGAGTTGCTGGAAGCGGCGCGGAGCGAGGGATTGATCGTTACCGTCGATCGCTATCCCTATACCGAGAGCATGACGCAATTAAGCGTCATTTTGCCGGGCAAGTGGAGCGATCTGGATGACGGCACGATCCAGCGAAATTTGCAGGATAGCTCCGCGCGGGAAGTGTTGATTTCCGAACTCGCGGCGGCGCGTTCCCCCGACTATTGGCAGTCGGTGCGGCTGATTTCCGGCGGCGCCGCCGCGCCGGAAGAGTGCGGCAAAACTCTGGCGGAAATTTCCGCCGAGCCGCCCCGGCGGGTGGTCGAACTCCTCGCCGGGGATTGCGCGGGTACGACCGCGGCATTTGCCGGGATGAGCGAGGAAAATCTGCGCCGCATTTTGGCGTTGGATTTCTGTATGGCGGGCAGTGACGGCAATGCCTTCCCCGCCGATTACCGCTTCGGGCGGGCGCATCCCCGCGCCTTTGGCGCGATCGCCAAATTCTGCCGCAAGCGCTTGGATTCGGGCAGTTCCATTCCGGCGGCGGTGTGGCGGCTGACCGGGCTTGCCGCCCAGACCTTTCAACTGCCGGAAACGGGGGTCATTCGCCCGGGAGTTCCCGCCGACCTGGTCGCATTTAATCCGGAAACGATCGACGGCAACGCCGATTTCGGCGCGCCGCACACTCCGGCAACGGGAATAAGCTGGACGATGAAAGCGGGGAGCTTCGTCTGCCGGGGATAGTTACCGGTTGCGACCGCAGCACTTCTTGTACTTTTTGCCGCTTCCGCAGGGGCAGTCGTCGTTGCGGCCCACCTTGGGCGCCTCGCGGCGAACCGGGATGAATACTTCCTTGGGAACTTCCGGCTCCGGAGCCGCCGTCGGCATCGCCGCGAACTGCTCCAGATTTTGATGCACCAATTCCTGCGGCAACGAAGCGAGCAATTCCTCGATCGAAGCGATCCGGGTCATCGTCAGCCGGAAAAGATTGGTGGCGACATCCCGATAGACCTGATCCATCATCGACTTGAAAATGCCGAAGGCTTCGTGCTTGTACTCGACCAGCGGGTCCTTTTGCGCGTACACCCGGAGCGACATGCTCGAACGCAAATTGTCCATGGCGTACAAATGCTCCTGCCACAGCCGGTCGATCGGTTCCAACACCGTGTGGCGGCAGAGGTAGTCGCTCTGTTCCGGCGGCATCGTCGCATTGCGCTCTTGGTAGGCGGCCTCGATCTTGTCGATGATCTGGATGGTCAGCGCATCGGGATCGGTAAGTTCGCCCTTGGCGGAAAAGCCCGCGGTCAAATCCGCTTGACTGAAGTTCAGCGGGAAAGTGGTATTCAAAAACGCCAGAAGTCCGGCGAAATTGAAGCCGGTTTCCTTGCCCCGGGGACCCGGTTCGGCGGCCTTGAGCACTTCTTCTCCCACCACCTGCTCGACGATGCCAAATAGCACATCAAGCGGCGTTTCCGACAACAACGCGTCGCGGCGGAGCGCGTAGATGATCTCGCGCTGTTTATTCATCACGTCGTCAAAATCCAAGGTCCGCTTACGGATGGCGAAATGCTGTTGCTCCACCCGGCGCTGGGCGGTTTCGATCGACTTGTTGAGCCACGGGTGTTGCAACTCCTCGCCCTCTTCCAAGCCGAAGCGCTCAAAGATCTTGATGATCCGGTCACTGCCGAAAAGACGCATCAGATTGTCTTCGAGCGAAACGTAGAATTTGGAGGAACCCGGGTCGCCCTGACGCGAACAACGGCCGCGCAACTGGCGGTCGATCCGGCGCGAGTCGTGACGCGAAGAACCGATCACGTGCAGACCGCCCAACTCCGCCACTCCGGGCGCGAGTTTGATGTCGGTGCCGCGCCCCGCCATGTTGGTGGCGACGGTCACCGCCCCCGGCATACCGGCGCGGGCGATGATCTCCGCTTCGTGCTGGTGATTTTTGGCATTGAGCACGTTGTGGGGAATGTGGCGGATCTTGAGCATCCGCGACAGGATCTCCGAATCCTCGACCGAGATCGTGCCGAGCAGTACCGGTTGCCCCTTGGTGTGGCGCGCGATGACGCTCTCGACGATCGCGTTGTACTTTTCCCGTTTGGTCTTGAAAACCGAGTCGTTTTCATCTTTGCGGATGCAGGGGCGGTTGGTCGGGATGACGATCACGTCGAGTTTGTAAATCTGTTGAAATTCCGCCGCTTCGGTTTCCGCCGTACCGGTCATGCCGGCGAGTTTTTCGTACATGCGGAAGTAGTTTTGGATCGTGATCGTCGCCATCGTCTGGGTTTCCTGCTCGATGGTGACGTTTTCCTTGGCTTCGAGCGCCTGATGCAAGCCGTCGGAAAAGCGGCGACCGGGCATCAGCCGACCGGTGTGCTCGTCGACGATGATGACCTTGCCGTCTTGCACCACATAGTTCACGTCTTTTTCAAAGAGGCAGTATGCCTTGAGCAGTTGCGAGAGATCGTGCAGCCTTTCACTCTTTTCCGCAAAGTTTTCCTGGAATTTTTCCCGGCGGTGGACCTTTTCCTCGTCGGTCAACTCCGGATCGGTGTCGATGCGGTTGATCTCCTCAAGCAGGTCGGGCACGATAAATGCCGTTTCGTCGTCGGGAGAAATTTCGTTGCGCCCCTTGGCGGTCAGATCCGCTTCGTTGGTTTTTTCGTCGATGACGAAAAAGAGTTCCGACTGTACCTCTTGGATCATACCCCGGTTGTTGTCGCTCCGCACCTTTGCCTCGACCTTTTCCAACTCTTTGAGGATGTCGCCGTTTTCCAGAATGCGGAGCAGCTGACGGTGGGTCGGCATGCCGAATTTGATCTGGAGCAACTTGGTGAGCGCTTCTTCGCGCGCCTCGCCGGAAGCCGCCGGATCGTCCAACACCGCCTTGGCTTCGCGGGCGAGCCGCGAGCAAAGCAGATTTTGCTTGGAGTAAAGCGCCGATACCAGCGGCTGCAACGAGTCGAATTGATTCGAGGAATTGGGCACCGGGCCGGAAATGATCAGCGGGGTCCGCGCCTCGTCGATCAAAATGCTGTCGATCTCGTCGATGCTCGCGTAGTAGTAATCGCGCTGGACCAACTGCTCCTTTTCGGTCGCCATACCCATATCGCGCAAATAGTCGAAGCCGAATTCGCTGTTGGTGCCGTAAGTGATGTCGCAACGGTACTGTTCGCGGCGGACGTGGGGGGATTGCTGATTCTGCAGGCACCCCACGGTGAGCCCGAGAAACTCGTAAACCTGCCCCATCCACGAGGAGTCGCGCCGGGCGAGGTAGTCGTTGACCGTGACCAACTGGCAGTTTTTGCCGGTGAGGGCGTTGAGGTAAAGGGGCAACGTCGCCACCAAAGTTTTGCCTTCGCCGGTCGCCATTTCCGCGATGTTGCCGCGGTGCAGGGCGATGCCGCCCATGAGCTGAACGTCAAAAGGCACCATGTCCCACTTCATCTGCTGACCGCAGACTTCAAATTCCTTGCCGAGCAAGCGGCGACAGGCGTTTTTGACGGTCGCAAAGGCTTCGCACATCAGGTCGTCGAGCGTTTCGCCCGCGGCGAGGCGCGCCTTGAATTCGGCGGTCTTGGCTTGAAGCTCGGCATCGGTGAGTTTTTGATACTCCAACTCGATGGCGTTGATCTTTTTGGCCAACGGGAGCATCCGGCGCAAGTCGCGTTTGGCTTTACTGCCGAAAATGAGTTTGAGAAAGAAATTGATCATGGCGGTCCGCCGTTTCCGTTGACCGGGTTATTTGGAACCGGGGCGGTCGATCGGCAGACCTTGCTTGCACAGCGGGCACTGCGCCGGATCGAAAGTCGGCAGATTGAGCTGCAACGCGCTGAAAAACGGCACGTCGAACTTGGCTTCCCCGCCGGAACGGTCGACGATCACCGCCACCGCCACGACTTCCGCGCCGAAACTGCGCACCAAGTCGATCGTCTGCTGGACCCGGCCGCCCTTGGTGACGACGTCTTCGGCGACCAGAACTTTTTCACCTTTTTTCAGTGTGAAGCCCCGCTTGAGCACGAGTTGACCGTCTTCCTTGTCGGCGAAAATGGCGCGGCAACCGAGGGCGCGGGCGACTTCCTGACCGACGATCAGACCGCCGACCGCCGGACTGATGACGGTTTCGATCGGCTGATCGGCAAAGTTTTGCGCGAGATAACGGCAGACCGTTTCCGCCTTGTCGGGGTACTGCAGCAACAGTGCCGCCTGAAAGAAGTGGTCGCTGTGCAGACCACTGCGGAGTTGAAAGTGACCGGTGAGCAGAGCACCGGAAGATTTGAGAATTTCGATGATTTGAGCCGTATCCATAAAAATACCTCGATTGGATTGGGGATTACCAAAAAAAATGCGATCAGCGGAAAGTTTCCTCTGACGACGGTTCGACCCACAAATGGAAGTCCACCTTGCGGTCGCCAAATTGCAACGTGATGATCGTATTGAGCCGGGTCAACAGCAACGCGTAGGGTATCTCCACGCTTCCGCCCGCGACGTTGACCGAGACGGCGCAGTCGCCCAAAATATCCTCGGCGTCGCGAATGGCATTCATCAACTGCAGCATCCGCACCAGTTTGCCGCGCAGTTCCTCATCGGGAGCGTAGGCGCGGTGGCATTTGGGGCAAACGACCTGAAAATCCGGGTCGGAGATCTCCGCCAAGTCGAATTTGACGATTTCCTGACAGTTCTCGGCGAGACAGTGAAAATCGAACCGGGCCTTGGCGCCGAGCTTATCCGGGGCCGCCATGACTTAGTCCTCGTCGGCGACGACCAAATTGTAGATCTGGTCGGGGTTCGCGGCGTCGATCAGTTCGTCGATGAGCGACGCATTGCGGAACCGACGGGAAATGCTGCTCAAAAGCTGCAGATAGGCTTCCTGATTTTCATCGGGCGCGACGGTGAAAACAATGACCCGCACCGGCTGATCGTCCTGCCCCTGATAGTCGGAGATCGGATTTTCGCAGACGCCGACGATCACGAAGGGGTGGAGGATGTCGTTGATCCGGATGTGGGGCAACGCCAGTTTGCCGCCGACGCCGGTGGTCATCATCTGCTCGCGCTTCCAGATCAAGCGGAAGATCGCATCGCGATCGAGCTTGGTGAGATCGGCGGCGCGGGAAATCAGCTGATCCATGACTTCCAGCTTGTTCTTGCCGGTGAGCATCATGACTGAATCGGGGGTGACGAACTGGGTGAAACTGTTTTTCATACTTTCAAATCCGTTAAATGGTTGAGTTTCTTATCAAAAATTTGCCGCGATCACCGCTTTTTTGCATTGTGCCCAAAGGGCAAGGATACTCACAGCTTGAGGATAACATAACTCAAAGAAATGGATTTGTCAAGGGTTTTTTACCCGGAAAACGTAACTTTTTACGTAAAAAAACCCCGGTTTCCAACGGAGATCATCCGGAAGGGCGATTTTCCCGGTTGTCGGCTTGAAAAGCGGAGGGAATTGGTTATATTAACACGGTGGATTTGGTAGATCAGGAGGAAGCATGCTGGAAAAGATTGTCATCCGGGGCGCCGCACAGCACAATCTGAAAAACCTGAATGTGGAAATCCCGCGCAACCGCTTGGTGGTGGTGACGGGACTATCCGGTTCGGGCAAGAGCAGTTTGGCGTTTGACACGCTCTATGCCGAGGGGCAGCGGCGCTATGTGGAAAGCCTTTCCGCTTACGCCCGGCAGTTTCTCGACCGCATGCAAAAGCCCAAGGTCGAACACATCGAGGGGTTGTCGCCGGCGATCGCCATCGAGCAACGGAGCGCGGGGGGCAATCCCCGCTCCACCGTCGCCACCGTCACCGAAATTTACGACTATTTGCGTCTGCTCTACGCCCGGGTCGGCACTCCGCACTGCCCGAAATGCGGCAACGTGTTGCAGGGGCAGTCGGCGGAAGCGATCGCCGGGCAGTTGCTCAAACTCGCCCCCGGCAGTAAGATGACCTTGCTCGCCCCGGTGATCTCCGGCAAGAAAGGCGAGCACCGCGAAGTGCTCAATTCGTTGCTCAAAGATGGTTTTGTCCGCGTCCGCATCGACGGCCGCGTCGTCTTGCTCGACGACGGCATACCGGCATTGGAAAAGAATTTGCGCCACCACATCGACGCGGTCATCGACCGGCTGATCACCGGCAAGATCGACCGTTCCCGCTTGACCGACAGCGTGGAAACCGCTTTGGGGCGCGGCGACGGCACTCTGGAAGTCGTGCTTGAGGGGGAAAACGCCGAATTTTCCAGCGAAAAATTCAGCGAGAATTTCGCCTGTCCGGATTGCGGGATATCTTTCGGCAAATTGGAGCCGCGCAACTTTTCGTTCAACTCACCCTACGGAGCCTGCCCGGTCTGCAACGGTTTGGGCATCGAACAGTACATGGACCCCGCCAAGGTGATCCCCGATCGCTCCAAATCCATTCGCAACGGGGCGATCCCCGACTGGCGGCGCGGACCGCGCCACCTCATCATCTACTACAACATGCTGTTGCGGAAACTCGCCGAGCATATCAATTACCCGGAAATGCTGACCACGCCCTTTGAAAAACTGCCGGAAAAAGTTCAGCACCTCGTCCTCTACGGCAGCGGCGACGAGCATATCGAATTCGACTACTACATGCACGGCCGCAAGTATCATTGGAGCAAACCCTTTGAGGGAGTGTTGGAAAATCTCCGCCGCCGGCTCAACGAAACCATTTCCGACACGGTGCGCGAAAGGCTCAGCGCCGACCTCTCGCCCCGGCCCTGTCCGCGGTGTCACGGCGCCCGGCTCAACCCGATCTCGCTGGCGGTGACCGTCGGGGATCTGGCGATCAACGAATTCAACGCTTTGAGCGTCGGCAAGGCGCTGGAATTCATCCGGCAGCTGAAACTTACCGGCGAAAAGGCGCAGATCGCCGCCGACTTGGTCAAAGAGATCGGTTCGCGGTTGCAGTTTTTGGCGGACGTGGGGCTGGATTATCTCACCCTCGACCGGGTCAGTTCCACCTTGTCGGGCGGTGAAGCGCAACGCATCCGCCTCGCCACTCAACTCGGTTGCGCCCTGGTCGGCGTGCTCTACATTTTGGACGAACCGTCGATCGGTCTGCATCAGCGCGACAACGAAAAGTTGCTCAACACCTTGGAAAAACTCCGCGACGCCGGCAATACGGTGATCGTGGTCGAACACGATCTGGATACCATTCGCCGCGCCGATCACATCCTCGACCTCGGCCCGGGCGCGGGCACCGGGGGCGGCTACTTGGTCGCCAGCGGCACGCCGCAGGAAGTCGCCGCCAATTTGGCGTCGCCGACCGGGGCGTTTCTCGCCGGTCGCCGGGAGATCGCCGTGCCGAAAACGCGCTACCCCGGCAACGGCAATTTTATCCGCATCCGTCAGGCGGAGCATCACAATCTGAAAAAACTCAACGTCGATATTCCCTTGGGCACGCTCACTTGCGTTACCGGCGTTTCCGGTTCGGGCAAGAGTTCGCTGATCAACGGGATTCTGGTGCCCGCGCTCAACGCCAAGTGCGGCATCGCCGACGACCCGCCGGGCAAATACGGCAAGATCGATGGTCTGGAGCATGTGGATAAACTCATCGTCATCGACCAGAGTCCGATCGGGCGCACCCCGCGCTCCAACCCGGCGACCTACACCGAACTATTCGGCTTGATCCGCAAGCTCTTTTCCGAACTTCCCGAAGCCAAATTGCGGGGCTATGGTCCGGGGCGGTTCAGCTTCAACGTCAAAGGCGGGCGGTGCGAGGAGTGCGGCGGCGACGGCATCAAAAAGATCGAAATGCAGTTTTTGTCGGATATTTATGTGGAGTGTTCCGCCTGCCACGGCGCCCGGTTCAACTCGGAAACGCTGACGGTCAAATACAAAAAGCACAACATCGCCGAAGTGCTCGACCTCACCGTCGATCAGGCGTTGGAACTCTTTGCCGCCCATACGCCGCTCAAGCGGAAACTTTCGATGCTTTCGGAAGTCGGCTTGGGGTACATCAAACTGGGGCAGAGCGCGACGACGCTTTCCGGCGGCGAGGCGCAACGGGTGAAACTCGCCACCGAGTTGGCGCGGGTGCCCCGCGGGCATACGGTTTACGTTTTGGACGAGCCGACCACCGGACTCCACTTGGCGGACGTCGATCAACTGCTCAAGGTGCTCTTTAAACTGCGGGATCTGGGCAACACGGTCATCGTCATCGAGCACAATCTCGACGTCATCAAGACCGCCGATTATCTGATCGACCTCGGACCGGAAGGCGGCGACGGCGGCGGTCGGCTGATCGGCGCCGGCACTCCGGAAGCGATCGCCAAGCTGAAAAAATCCCATACGGGAAAATTTCTCAAGGACTATTTGCCGTGATCGCCAAGATCGTCATCGATGTCTCGCTGGATCGGGAGTTCGATTATGCCATTCCGCCGGAGTTGGAAGCGCAAGTTCGGGTCGGCAGTGCGGTGACGGTGCCCTTTGGCAATTCCCACCGCGAGGGGTATGTGCTGGCGCTGACGGAAACCAGCGACTACGACCAGAGCAAGCTCAAGGCGATTTCCGGAGTCTCGGAGCGCCGCGCCTCCATACCGGAAAAACTGGTCGATCTGGGGCGGTGGATGGCGGAGTATTACTGCGCCCCGCTGGAACACGCCATTCGCACGTTGCTCCCGGCGGCGGTGCGGCACGGTAAAGTTCGCCCGTTGGTGCGCAAAATTTATTTCATCAACGAACTTGCGGCGGCGGAAAAGGCGGTATTGGAAACTGCCGACAAACCCCGGTTTCGCGGTCAGTCGGCGATTTTGAAAATGCTCATTTCTTCCGGCGACACTTCGCTCGATGAATTGAAAAGATTGCCCGGATTCAGCGATTCGGCGCTCAAGACCTTGACCAAAAACGAGTTGATCTCCGCTCGGTTGGAAACCTGCCACCGGGATATTTTCGGCGACGCCGAGGTCGTGCCCGATAAACCCAAAACGCCCAGCCCGGATCAGGCGGCGGCGCTGGCGAAAGTGAACGAGTTGCTGGAGCGCTCCGGCGGGGTCTTGTTGCTCCACGGCGTTACCAACAGCGGCAAGACCGAAGTTTATCTGCAAGCGATCGCCGAAACTTTGCGCCGGGGGCGCAGTGCGGTGGTGCTGGTGCCGGAAATTTCGCTCACGCCGCAGACGGTGCGGCGATTTCGCGCCCGCTTCGGCGATGCGCTGAGCGTGCTGCACAGCCGCTTGAGCGAGGGCGAGCGCTTCGACCAGTGGAACCGGATCAACTCCGGGGAAGTGCGGATCGTGATCGGCGCCCGCTCGGCGCTTTTTGCCCCGCTGCGCAACTTGGGGTTGATCGTGGTCGACGAGGAGCACGAAGCGACTTACAAGCAGTCGGAGTCGCCCCGCTACCACGCCCGGGATGTGGCGGTGATGCGCGGCAAGTTGGAAAACGCGGTGGTGATCCTCGGCTCCGCCACTCCGTCGGCGGAAAGTTGCTACAATGCCGCTGCCGGCAAATTTGAATTGGTGAAAATGGATGCCCAGATCGGCAATCGCCCGCCGCCGGAGTTTCGCATCGTCGATATGCGGTTGGGCAACCAGGACGACGGCATCTTTTCCCCGGTGCTCGCCGATGCGATCGAGCAAAGACTGGAATCCGGCGAGCAGTGCATCTTGTTTCTTAACCGCCGGGGCTACGCGCACACGATGCGGTGCCCGGCGTGCGGTTTTGAGGCGCATTGCGAAAATTGCTCGATCAATTACGTTTACAGTCGCCGCCGCGAGAGTTTGAGTTGCCATTTATGCGGTGAGGTGATCCCGGCTTATGAGCGCTGTCCGCAGTGCGGCAGCGAGGAGATCCGCTACTTCGGCAGCGGCACCGAAAAGATCGAGAGCATCGTGCGCGCCCGCTTCCCCGCCGCCCGGGTCGCCCGCATGGATTCCGATTCGATGCGGAGCGCCGACGACTACGAAACGGTGTTGGAGCGTTTCCGGCGCGGCGAACTCAATTTGCTCATCGGTACGCAGATGATCGCCAAGGGGTTGCACTTCCCCAAAGTGACGCTGGTCGGGATCCTCAATGCCGATCAGGCGTTGAGTATGCCCGATTTCCGGGCACCGGAGCGAACCTTTCAACTGCTTACCCAAGTGGCGGGCCGGGCGGGGCGGGGCGACTATCCCGGCGAAGTGATCCTGCAGACGTTCAAGCCCGACAACGATGCGATCCGCTGTGCCGCCAACGGGGATTTCGCCGGATTTTCTCAATACGATCTGGAGTTTCGTCAGCTGATGAATTTCCCGCCGTACTCGCGGATGATCTCGGTCGTCTTTCGCGGGGCGGATGATGCGGAAACCGAGCAGTTCGCCCGGGACTTTTCCGCCCGACTCGCGCCCTATATCCACCCCGAGGTGACCGTGGCGGGGCCGATGCGCGCCCCGATCGAAAGGATCCAGGGCAAATTCCGCTACCGGATGACGATCCGGGGCAACAAGTTGACCAAAATCCGGCAGGCGTTGCGCGCCTTGGCGTGGCACCGGGCGCGGGGCAAAGTTGAGGTGTTGGTCGACGTCGATCCGCAGGATCTGCTGTAAAAACGGCGATTTTCAGCGCCGGATCGACAGCAAGCCCTTGAGATAAAAGGTTTCCGGCACCGAGAGCAACACCGGGTGGTCGGCGCTCTGCCGGACTTCGCCGACCAGTTGAGCCTCAACTCCGCACTGACACGCGGCGTCGGCGGTGATTTTTTGGAGCAACTCCGGCGTCATCAGCCCGGAGCAGGAAAGATTGAGCAATAAGCCGCCGGGATTGAGCAACTCGAAACCCCGGCGCGCCAGATGCGAGTAGGCGCGACAGCCGGAAATGACGTGGCTCTTGGCGTCGATCAACTTGGGCGGATCGAGGATCACCAGATCGAATTTTTCCCCGGCTTTCACCTGACGGTTGAGTTCCTCAAAGCCGTCGGCGGCGATCCATTCGGCGCGGGAAAGATCCAAGTTGTTGAGTTCAAGATTCTTGCGAGCCTGCGCCAGTGCCGGACGCGAGGAGTCGATGTTGACGACCGCGGTGGCGCCGCCCTGCAACGCCGCCACGGCAAAGCCCCCGGTGTAGCAAAAACCGTTGAGGACCCGCCGCCCCGCGCTAAGTTTCGTGACGAGATCCCGGGCGTCCCGCAGATCGAAATAAAAGCCGGTTTTCTGCCCGTGGATCGGATCAACGGCGAACCGGCGCGTTCCCTCTTGGATGATCAATTCCGGCGGCAATGCTTCCCCCGCCGCCAATCCGCACCGTTCCGGGAGTTTTTCGTGCTTGCGCACCGAAACGTCGGAGCGCTCGTAAACCCCGGCTATCCCCGGCAGTTCCAAGATGCACTCGGCGATCTCCTGCCGGAAAAATTCCGCGCCGGCGGAAAGTATCTGCAGGGCGACGAAGTTGCCGTAGCGGTCGGCGATCACCCCGGGGAGCCCGTCGGACTCCGAGTAGATCAGCCTTGCGCCGCCGGGGATGTCGGCAAAGCCGAGCGTTTCCCGCAGTTGGGCGGGGGCGGGGATCCGCCGCCGGGAAAACTTCCCGTCGTACGGTTCGTCCGGGTCGGAACTCCAAATGCGGGCGGTGATCTGCGATGCCGGGCTGTAAGCGGCGACGGCGAGGGGAGTTCCCCGGCTGTCGACGACAAGACACGTTTCCCCGGCGCGGGGAGAACCGGATATTCCCGCTATGGCGCCCGAAAAGACCCACGGGTGGCGGCGGAGCAACGATTTTTCCCGCCCCGGCAACAGTTTGATCTGGGGAAGACTCATTTTTTCAGACCCTTGACTTCCGAAATGAAGTCCTTGGCGTCCTTGAATTGCCGATAGACCGAGGCGAAGCGCACGTAGGCGACCTGATCGAGATTTTTAAGTTCGTCCATCACCTTGCCGCCGATCACGCTGGTGGAAATTTCCGGTTCGCAAGCCGAGAGCAACGACCGGGTGATGTCGTCGACGATCTGGTCGATCACTTCGCCGCTGATCGGGCGTTTGTAGCAGGCGTTGGCGATACCGTTGCGGATCTTGTTGCGGTCGAAACTTTCCCGCTCGCCGTTGCGTTTGATGACCCGCAATTCTTCCGGCACGACCTCCTCGACCGTGGTGAAGCGGTAAGCGCAATCCAGACACTCCCGCCGACGGCGCACGCCGGAATCCTCATTGATGCTTCGGGAATCGATGACTTTATCGTGGTTGGAACCGCACTTCGGGCAACGCATGGAAAATCACGGCTCCAGCTGGAGGATTTTCAATATCCCGAAAGGTCCCACCACCATGCCGCCGAAAGCCGGATATTTTTCGGACTCTTTGCGGACATAGCTGATGATGCGGAGGAAGTCCGCCCAGTCGCGGCGGCGCATCCGCCCCGCATCCACTGAGGTATGGGGAGCCATTTCCGTCAAAATCAGTATCGCCCCGCGCGGAATGCCCGGGGTGACAAGTTCGTCGTTGACGATTTTTACCAGCTCGGTGGGCTTGTTGCCGTAACCGATGACCATCAGTCGGGGCGGGGTGGCGCGGCAGCTGACGAAATCGAAGAAGCGTCCGCAACTTAATTTGCCCTCTTTAGCCAGCTCGTTGTAGAAATCCGGCACCGCCACCGTTAGCATGACGTTGGCGGGAAATTCCGGCAAATCGTGGAGGACTTTCAGCGACATTTTCATCAGCTGGTCGTTGTCCAAACCGGGACCGAAGGAGTCGTTGCTCCAAATATAGTTGAGATTTTTGGGCAAATCGAGGTTTTTGTTGGAAAAGCGGTGCGGGTTGACCACGATGGTGATGCCGTCGATGGTGGCGTAGGCACGGTCGCTGTCGATGAGCTTGACGATCCTTTTGACCATTTCCGCCAAATCGGGGCTGTCGGGGCGCAACACCGAGATGATGCGGTTGCCTTCATGCCGGGGATAAAAGCTGAATATATCCATCACGATTTCGCAGTGGAGTTGATTGCCCTCGGCTGCAATAAGAAGTTGGCGAAAGAAATCGTTGAGCTCCGTTTCGCTGGTGATGCGGCAGTAGAGACGGTTGAAGCCGAGTTCGCGGATCATCTCCACCGCCTGTTCCGGGGTGAAGTTCACCTCAAAAACCTTGGGATAGAGCCAGACGCCGCGCACCGGCAAGTCGGCGGTGGCGGCGCGGAAATCGCGTGCCCGCTGATCGGCAACTTCCGGCGAAACCGCGGGGTCGGGCAGACGAAGCACCGGCGCCGCTTTTCCGGGGTTGGGCACCCCGCAACCGGAAAACAGCGTCAGCAATCCGAGCGCCAAAAGGGTATACATCGTTTTCATAGCGATAATTTAGTGCCAAAAGCGAAATAATTCAAATTTTTTCCTCAAAAAAGCGATGGATTTTTTGGCGGAATAGGTTATATTACCGTTGAAGCGATCAGAAAGCGAAACGAAACATGACTTTGACTTTTGCCAATTTGGTGGCAATGACCGGGATCATCCTGCTCGGCGCCGCGTTATCCAGTAAGATTTCCCGGCGATTCAATTTGCCGATACTTTTGGCGTTTATGCTCTTTGGGGTGCTCCTGAAATGGGACGGCTCGGGGCGGTACGAGATACCCCCGGCGATCTTAAGTTACCTCGGCACGATCGCCATGAGCTTCATCCTCTTTTCCGGCGGACTGTCGACCCGCTACTCGGCGATCAAGTCGGTGTTGGGTCCCGGCGTGGTGTTGGCGACCTTTGGCGTACTTTGCACCGCCTTGCTGCTGGGGG
>JAZTWK010000007.1:0-4182 GCA_045635865.1 Victivallaceae bacterium | reverse complement strand
GCCTCCGACTTCAACAACTTGAGCGTGTCGGGGTTGTCCCAGGCGGCGGACTTGAAACGCGCCGCAAAGGGGGCGAAAAACTCCGCCTGATCCTCGCCCTTGAAGTCGAAATTTTCGACTTGGATGAAGCGGAGCGCCTGCGCCCAGACTTCCCGTAACTTGCCCGCGCCGAAATCGGTCACCAGTATCCAGTCGTCGCAGTGGGTGACGCCGCACCCCTCGCGCAGAAATTTCGCCTCGATCTCGCGGAGCATTTCCGGAGTTCCGGCGGTGAGCTTTTCGGTGAAGCGGAGACAGTCGAACTTATCCAGCCACTTTTGGATGCGGGGCAGGAGGAGTTTTTCCGCCTCGACCGCGCGCAGATCGGCGAGCAGATTTCGCTCTTCGCGAAGTTTTTTCAGCTGCCCGATGAGTTCCTGCTGGCGCTGCTCGTCGCGCTTGATCGCCGCCAGCAGGAGCCGCCGGACATGGGCGTTGGGCACGATGCCGGGGTTGAGGACCTCGAAGTGCCGGTAGGCGGCGGGGTTGTCCTCGCGGTAGCGGTTGTAGTACCAGTTGAGCACCTGCCCCACCGCCCCGGAGCGCGAAATGCCCGCGTCGCAATGGACGATGATCGGATCGAATTGGTTGGCGCTGATGAAATCCAAGATCGCTTGGGCATGCTCTTCGGTCATGGCGCCGGGCTGACCCTCGTCCACATCGGCAAAGTGCAGTACGAGCAACCGATCCCCGAAATCGCCGGAAAAGGGCGGCGGTTCGCCCGGAGCATTGATGGATATGACCCGGTGCACCCGAAAGATCGACTTCTCGTATTTGCCCCGGCACTTTTCAAAGTAGGAGCGCGGTTTGACTTCAATGAGCATAAAAATTTCCTTTTTCGGCGCGATCAGTGCTCGATGCCCAAATCGAAAAGGCATTTGTAGGTCGCCTTGCCGTAAGACTCGAGCAGATCGCGTTTCCACCAAACGTCTTCTTCAAGGAATTCGATGCTGATAAAACCGCCTTCGATAAGACTGCCGCACCTTTCTTTGGTGACGAAATTCACGCTGTGGGAATCTTTGTTATCCCCTGCAAAATCCGGGAACAAAGTCGCCAGATGCCGCCCCAAACGGTTCCCGCAATGGTTGGAGGAAAAGTGCTGCGACCCCAACCGATTTTTCAGATTGGTGGTCTTGCCCACACTCAGATAGACATTTGCAGTTCCGGCAAGCATAGTTATCTCATCTTTGCCGCAATGAAAGACGGCGTCCTTCCCTTTGAGATTCAAAAGTTTGACTCGATAGACGCCGGCGGCTTTGGGCAGATTGGAAAAGTCAGCATGAAGCTCTTTCCACTCGCCTTCCCACATTGTTGAGGGTTGGAATTTTTGGATATCAGCGTAGTCCATAGTCACTTTTGTTCCTCGCTTTTGGTGTTTTTGAATCGGCGCAACATTTCGCCGTACATGCCGCCGGATGGCGGGGGATTGCGCAGGCATTGCGCTTCGTAGCGCAACTTTTCCCACAGTTGGTACGGCAAATACCAGAGGATATACCCCAAGCCCGCCAGCAGCAACCCCACCAGTGCCAACCATAAATATCCGGCAGTGACGAAAAATTCTTTCATGATCTCCTCCTTTTTATTGTTAATATAACATCAAAAGCCGTCAAGTTAAGTCAAATTTTACCAAAAAGCCGAAATTTGGCATTTTCACCTCAAAAACTGATCCGTTGGGGGCGATGTCCCGATTTGATTTCGGATTCCTTTTCCAGCGCCGCCAGATACCCCGGGTTTTGGACCTTTTTGCCGAGGTAGAAAAGACTTTGCCGCACGGTGCGGAAGTCCCCGGGGGCGAGGCGGGGGATGCGGTCGAGCCATTCGCGCTCTTCGGGGGTGAGCGTGGAGTGGAACATCCGCTCGAAAAACTGCGCCTTGCCGTCTTCATCCAAGTAGTCGAATTGCAACTTAAAGGTGAATCTCCGCAAGGTGGCGCGATCGAGGCGCTCGGAAAAATTGGTCGCACCGATCATCACGCCGTTGAAGTTTTCCATGCGGTGCAGCAACTCGTTGACCTGCGAAACTTCCCAGTTCTGCTGGGCGAATTCGCGGCTCTGGAGCAGGCCGTCGATCTCGTCCAAAAAGAGAATGCAGGGCGCCAGATTCGCCTCTTCAAAGGCGGCGGCGATGTTCTTTTCGGTGCCGCCGACCCACTTGGAAAGGAGATCGCTGCCCATTTTGGTGATCACCGGGATCTTGAGCCGGTTGCCGAGGTAGTGGACAAACGCGGTCTTGCCGGTGCCGGGAGGGCCGGAAAGGAGCAGATTCATCCGCGGCTTATCCGGATCGTCGGAGTTATCCGCCAAAAAGTTTCCGATCGCGGACTCGATGTCGGCGAGGGCAATATCCCCGCGGATATTCAGCCCCTCCAGCTGATAATCACTCATCTGACTGCCGCCTTTGCGGATCGGCGACTGCATCAATCGGCAGTGCGGCTCGAGGATGTTGGCGATCTTTTCTTCCGGAGTTTTGCCGGCGATCACGGCGTAATTGCGCAAGGCGAGATCGACGCCCCCGGCGGAAATGTTGTAGCGGTTCGCCAGTTCGTCGATCAGCTTGGGCGAAAGTTTGATCCCGTGCTTTTTCGCCGAATTTTTCCAGATGCCACTTCGTTGCTCCGCGGAAAACGGCTTGAATTCGATGGAGTAGTCGAAGCGGCGGCGGCTGGAGGGATCGAGCGCTTCCGCCGGAGTGTTGGCGATCCAGATGCAGGGCGTTTTGACGCTGTCCATGAGCTGATTCAGATCACCTTTGTCTCCTCGGGGCTCCCGGAGGATGCCGAAAAAGGGGCTCTCCGCGCAGTCGAGCAGGCGATCCGCCTCGTCGATCACGATGATGGATTTGGTTTTATCCTGCTGAAGTTCGCAGAGCCGAATGGCGGTGAAGCGGGCGTGGCTGCTGTCGATGAAAAACGCCTTGCGCCCCAAGCGCTTCGCCAACGATTGGGCAAAGGAGGTCTTGCCGGTGCCGGGTTCGCCGTAAAAGAGGATGTGCAGACCGGCGGTGCGGCTTTTATCCGCCAGCAACGACGCCAGCATTTCCCCGTGCTTGGCGCCGAGTTCGCCGAAAAACTCCCACGGCAGCACGGATTCTTCCCGCTCCTGATAGTATTTTTTCCACAGCGGGGTGGTGTCGGCGCCGCTGAGGAAAGGCAGAAGTTGCGGATTGAGATCGAGATCATCGTCGAGACACTCGAGTTTGCGGAGCCGGGATTCACTGCCGGAAATTTTTTGCAGTTCCGCTTCGCTGATGCCGAGCAAACTGGCGTAGCGGTTGAACTTGCCGTAGGAGATCCGCCCCCGGAGATCGTCGCACGACCAGATACCGCACGCCAGACGACTCAGCAAAAGCAGATCGCGTTCGGCATCCGACAACCGAAAGAACTCCTGCAGCTCCTGAAATTTGCGGGCGTCCGGGGCGGGGTCGTCCCGCAGGGATTTTTCCAGCACTTCCAACTCCGCGGTCAGATAGTCGCTCAACGCGGTGCGAAACTTGGCGTTGGTTTTCGGGTGTTCCCAGAGTTTGAGCAGCACCAGCGTCGGGGGAGTGGTATTCAGATTCTCCTCCTCGTTGAGGTTGAGCAGGACGTGCCGGAGCGCCGGCGTCGTGGAAGCGTGGAAAATCGCTTTCAGCGCGTCGGGGGGAATGCGGTCCGCGATCGGGGAAAAGAAATCGTCGTCGTTGACGTGGCCGAGATGATGCGTCAGGAAGTTGCGCAAAAAGCGAAACATCGAGGCGACCAGAAATCTCCGGCTGTAGTCAAGCGACTGATTGTTCCACGGCATTCGGCGGTGTCTCATCGGATAATGCGGCATATCAATTCTCCTTTCTGGTTTAAGTTGATATGAAAAATCGCTTTTTTTACTTTCGGAACGTCGGGCCCCTATGGCTAATATAACAACGAGATCGCTTTCGTAAAGCAACGATCAAAAATTTTTGCGTTGCCTACTCGATCGGCGCCAAAAGGCCCTCTTTGGGCGTTCACTATATAATATACACAAAGAGGGTGGACAAAAGGTGTCCGGCGAAACCGATCCTACTCGATTTTGCCTAAAATTGGTAGGTTGTGGGGCGATAAAGGATAGGCCGGATAGGCCGAATAAGCCGGATAGGCAGGTTGTGAGGGGGTGGGGGTGGGGGGTGGGG
>JAZTWK010000006.1:0-7757 GCA_045635865.1 Victivallaceae bacterium | reverse complement strand
GAGAAGCTCCATCCCACCGGCCCCAAGAGCGACTACGCCTACCACACCGAGGCCCACGACCGGGCCATGCAGGGCGGCATTGACGACGTGGGTCTGGGCGTTCTCTTTGGCCTGGAGCTGTACCGTTATGAATTCGCGGGTCTTCTCATGCACGCCGAGCATCTGGAAGCCGCCAAGGGAGTCGGTCCGCACACGATCAGCGTGCCGCGCATCCGCCCCGCCGACGACATCGACGCCAGCACTTTCAGCAACGCCGTGCCGGATGAGATCTTTTTGAAGATCGTCGCGGTATTGCGGATCGCCGTGCCTTACACCGGGATCATTATTTCCACCCGCGAAAGCGCCGCCACCCGCGCCCAGGTCTTGGAGTTGGGGGTGTCGCAGATCAGCGGCGGTTCGCGCACCAGCGTCGGCGGCTACGCCGAGGAAGAGAGCGAAGAGGATAATTCCGCGCAGTTTGAGGTGGAGGATCGCCGCACGCTCGATCAGGTGGTCAACTGGCTGTTGAAAGCCGGCTACATTCCGAGTTTCTGCACCGCCTGCTACCGGGAAGGGCGCACCGGCGACCGCTTCATGTCGCTGGTCAAGTCGGGGCAGATCGCCAACTGCTGTCAGCCCAACGCGTTGATGACGCTCAAGGAGTATCTGGAAGACTACGCTTCGCCCGACACCCGGGCGGCGGGGGAAAAGGTGATCGCCGAGGAATTGAAACGCATCCCCAATCCCAAGGTCCGCGAGATCGCCACTGCTTATCTTGAGCAACTGCACGGCGGCAAGCGCGATTTCCGCTTCTGAGGCGCGCGCGGGTTGAAAAAGCGCCGCCGGCGCGCTATATTAGAGCGTTGATTTCAAACGAGTATTTACTTTTGGAGAAAGAATATGAGCGACCTCAATACTCTCCCGCGCGCCTACGAGCCCGCCGAGGTGGAAAAGAAATGGTTCCCGATCTGGGAAAAACTCAACGCCTTTCACGGCACCCCGGATTCGGGCAAGCCGCCTTACTCGATCGTCATCCCGCCGCCCAATGTGACCGGGATCTTGACTCTGGGGCACGTGCTCAACAACACCTTGCAGGATATCCTCTGCCGCCGGGCGCGGATGCAGGGCAAAGAGGTGATCTGGTTCCCCGGCACCGACCACGCCGGCATCGCCACCGAGGCGAAAGTGGTGAAGTTCCTCAAGGAAACCGAAAACGTCAATCGCGACGACTTGGGGCGTGAGGAATTCATCCGCCGGGTCTGGCAGTGGCGCGATGAATTTGGCGGCAAGATCATCCGCCAGTTGCGCACGTTGGGGTGCTCCTGCGACTGGGAGCGCGAACGCTTCACCATGGACGAGGGGCTTTCCGACGCGGTCAAGCAGGTGTTTGTTTCCCTCTATCAAAAAGGCTACATTTATCGCGGTCAGCGCATGATCAACTGGTGCCCCGCCGCCAAGAGTGCGCTTTCCGACGAGGAAGTGATCTACCGCGACGTGCCGGGCAAGTTCTATTACTTCCGCTATCCGCTCGCCGACGGCAGTCGCAATCTCATCGTCGCCACCACCCGGCCGGAAACGATGTTCGGCGATACCGCGGTGGCGGTGCATCCCGACGATCCCCGCTATCGCGATCTGATCGGCAAAATGGTGAAACTGCCCCTGACCGACCGGGAGATCCCGATCGTCGGCGATCAGCACGCCGATCCGGAAAAAGGTACGGGTTGCGTCAAGATCACTCCGGGGCACGACCCCAACGACTTTGAAGTCGGTCGGCGGCACAACTTGGAGATCATCAACATTATGAATCCCGACGGCACGCTCAATGCCAAGTGCCCGGCGGAATATGTCGGTCTGGATCGCTTCGCGGCGCGGGAACTCTGCGTCAAGCGCATGGAAGAAGCCGGGTTGCTCGAAAAGATCGAAGACATCACCCACTCGGTCGGTTACTCCGAGCGGGGCGGCGTGCCGATCGAAACCTTGGTCAGCAATCAGTGGTTCTGCAAAATGGGCGAACTCGCCAAGCCGGCGATCGAGGCGGTAAAAAGTGGCAAGATCAAATTCTATCCGGAGCGCTGGAGCAAGACCTATTTTCACTGGATGGAAAACATTCAGGATTGGTGCATTTCCCGTCAGCTCTGGTGGGGGCATCGCATCCCTGCCTACTACAACGACGACAACGGCGAAATCTACGTCGGCGTCAATCCGCCGAGTGCCCCGGGCAACTGGCGACAGGAAGAGGACGTGCTGGATACCTGGTTCAGCAGTTGGCTCTGGCCGTTTTCGATCATGGGCTGGCCGGAAAAGACCGCCGAACTCGCCAAGTTCTACCCGACCGTCGATTTGGTCACCGGGCCGGACATCATTTTCTTCTGGGTCGCCCGCATGATCATGGCGGGGTGCGAATTTATGGGCGACATTCCCTTCCGCAACGTCTATTTCACCAGCATCATCCGCGACGACTTGGGGCGGAAACTTTCCAAGAGTCTGGGCAACTCGCCCGACCCGCTGGACGTGATCGCCACCTACGGCGCGGACGCGCTGCGCTTCTCGATCGTCTACATCGCCCCGATGGGCATGGATATCCGCTACAGCAACGAAAAGTGCGAGATCGGCCGCAACTTCGCCAATAAGTTGTGGAATGCCTGCCGCTTCCGGCAGATGCAGGGGCCGGTTTCCGCCGATTGCCGCAACTTGCCCGCCGGGAAACTTTCCGGCGACGAGGAGTGGATGGTCGCCAAACTCAATCAGGCGATCACCGACATCGACGGCGCGCTGGAAAAATACAGCTTCCACGCGGCGGCGCACGCGGTGTACGAGCTGGTCTGGTCGGACTTCTGCGACTGGTTTGTCGAGGCGGAAAAGTTGCCGCTTCGCTCCGGCGCCGCCGACCGCGAGCGGGCGCTTCAGGTGTTGGATTGGGCGCTTTTCAACATCCTCAAATTACTGCATCCCTTTATGCCGTTCATCACCGAGGAACTCGCGCATAGGATGGGCTTCGTCAAGGATGACGAGCTGTTGGATTTCGAGGCGTTCCCGCAGGCGGTCGAGCGCAACTTCGATCCGGAGCTGATCCGCGACATCGACGGCAAGTTCGAGTTGGTGCGTGCTGGTCGTTTCCTCCGCTCGAGCTACAACATCCCCGACGGCAAGAAACTCAACTACCACATCGAGGTCAAATCTGCCGCGGATATGGCTTTTTTGCAGGCGGAAACAGCTTCGCTCAAGAGTTTGCTCAACGCCGAAAATATTGAAGTAAGTCAAGACGCCTACGATCAAAGTTCCGGCGCCGCTCCCTCGCAACTGGGCGCGCTGGGCACGATCCGCTTGCCGCTGGCGGGGCTGATCGACGTGGCGGCGGAAATCGCCAAGCTGGAAAAACAGCGCGGGGAATTGGTCAAGTGGATCAAGTCCACCGAGGGGCGGCTCGCCAACGAGAAATTCGTCAACAGCGCCCCGCCGCAGGTGGTGGCGGACAGCCGGAGCAAACTTGCCGAGCTGCAGGAAAAACTTGCCCGCACCGACGAGTTGCTCGCGGCGCTCAAGTAAGTTGGGTCAATACCGAAATGCCCCCGGGAGTCCGGGGGCGCTTTTTTTATTTGGCGTACTTGGGTTGGCGGTTCAGGATGTTGACGTCCAGCCACGCCTTGCACCGGGCGAAACTTTCCCGGAAATGGTTGCGCCGGATCAGCCAGTTGAATTTGACCGGATCGGGGCCGGGCGCGGCGAAACCCGTCGCGGAGATCCCGATCTTTTCGGCGAGGTAGATCGCCCGGGCGCAATGGAATTTTTGCGTGACGATGATCAACTCCGTACAACCGAGGCGGTTTTTAGCCCGGTAGACCGAGTCGAGGGTGCGAAATCCGGCGTAGTCGCAAACAATGGCGGATTCCGGCACGCCGCGGGAGATCAGATCGTTTTTCATGTCGCTGGTCTCGTCGTAGGTTTTGCGGCTGTTGTCACCGGAAACGATAAGTTTCTGCACCTTGCCGGTAAAGTAGAGTTTCGCCGCGGCGTCGATCCGCCCCTGATAAAAGAAATTGTCTTCGCCCCACGGCGTCTTTTTCGCGGTGCCAAGTACCAGCGCGTAGTGGCAGGTCGGCAGTTGACTCACGTTGTCAAAGCACCGGTCGTCGCACGAGGAGACCACCCAGTTGCAGTAGAGGAAAAAGCTACTGGCGGCGAGGAAAACTAAAACCCCCGCACCGACGAGGATCGTCAAGATGCGGAGGAACTTGTTTTTCGGCAGTTTAATTTTCGGCATTGACGGAGGGGCGGATAAGTTCAATGAGGAAGATCACCCAACCGATCACCGGGAGCAGCAGCCAGCAAATTTCGTAGCCGCTTTTGCCGATGTCGTGCATCCGGCGGAAAGTTACCGCGAAAAACGGCAGGAGGAAGAGCGCCTGCAAAATGCTCAAGAGATAATTCGTCCAGTAACCGATGTAGAACGTCGCCGCCGGAAACGATTCGCTAAAGGGATTGGTGATGAGCCGGATGATGATCGGCAGAACGCCAAAAATCAGCACGTTCAACAAGATGAAAAGCCAGAATTCCCGGCGGGGCGAACGCCCGTGAAAATCCCGGAAATTTTTCAGCGCGGTGAACATCGTGATCTTTTTCATTGCTTATGTACTCCTATAAAAAAGTGTCGATTTTTCGCTATTAACATAATCACAAGTGAGAGATTTTGCAAGTCGCGCTCACTTGCCGATGCAGAAATTTTTGAATACTTCATCCAAAACATCCGGCTCGACGGTCTTGCCGATCGCCTTGCCGACCTCGCGCGCACTCTGCGCCAAATCGGCGGCGGCAAGTTCAAATTCCCCGGCGGCAAAGCGCGTTTGCGCCGATTTGAGCGCGGTTTTCGCTTTTTCCAACAACTCGGCGCACCGGGCGTTGAGGGCGACTTCCGGCACGGAAAAATGCCGACTGCCGAAAACTTTTTCCACCAAAAGATCCAAAAGCGCTTCCATATTTTCCCCGGTCGCGGCGGAAATTTTCACCGTCGGGCAGGGGAGCGCGGGGAGTTCGCGATCCGGCGTCAGATCGATCTTGTTCCACACGGCGATGACGCCGGGGAGGGCGGCGGGATCCAGTTCGGCGCTCGCCGCGGTCAGGTCGGGCATTGAAGCGTCGAGCAAAAAGAGCGTGATCTGCGCCCGGGAAATCGAATCCCGACTGCGCTCCACCCCCAGTTTTTCCACTGGGTCGGCGGTTTCGCGCAGTCCGGCGGTGTCGATCAGGTGAATGGGCAAATCGCGCAACGTGCAGTCGGCTTCGACGGTGTCGCGGGTCGTGCCGGGAATTTCGCTTACGATCGCCCGGTGGTAGCCCAAGAGGCGATTGAGCAAACTGGATTTGCCGACATTGGGTTGCCCCGCCAACACCACCGTGATCCCGTGGTGGAGCTTTTCGGCAAAGATCCGGGTCGCCAACAATGCGTTAAAGGTCTTTTCCGCTTCGCCAAAGCCGGGCAGATCGGGGGTGAAGTCCAACTCCTCATCCGGGAAATCCAGTCGCGCTTCGCACTCGGAGCGAAGCAGATTGAGCAACTCGTAGAGCGCCCGGAGTTTTTCCCCCAGCGCGCCCGATAACTGTCGCGCCGCCAAATTGAAAGCCGCTTCGCCGGAAGAATTGATGATATCCGCCACCGCTTCGGCTTGAGTGAGGTCGAGTTTGCCGTTGACAAAGGCGCGAAAGGTGAATTCCCCCGGCTCGGCGCAACGCGCCCCGGCGGCAAAAATTTTGCCGAGCGCGTGGTCGGCGGCGGCGGCTCCGCCGTGGCATTGAATTTCCACCACGTCGTCACCGGTGTAACTGCGGGGCGCCGCCATATAGACCGCGAGCGTCGGCTCCACGCCGATCTTGCCCAGTTTCATCACCCGCGCCGACTTGGCGTCAAGCGGAGTTTTGCCCTGCCACACCGCATTGCCGATCCGGAGCGCCTCCGGCCCGGAAATGCGGATCACGGTGATCGCTCCGCCGATCGCACTGGCGGGAGCGGCGATCGTGTCGGTGGTGTTCATTTGGACTCCGCAACTTCGTCCAGCTTCGCCCGCAAATCGTCGGCGGAAACGAAGCGATGCGCCCGCCAACCGAATTTTTGCGCGGCGTCAATGAGTTCCGCCCGGTCGTCGGTGTAGAGCAACGGCGCGCCGAAACGTCGCTCAAAGGCGAGAAACATCGCCGGGGAGGGCTTCAAAAAGCCGATTTGAAAGCTGTATATCCCGCATGGTACGGCCGCCGCCGCCGGAAACATTTCCCGCGTCTGGCGCAAATGCCGGTCGGATATGTCGGAAAAAAAGACCGGCTGGATACCGCGCTCCGGCAGACTTGAAATAAGTTCGCTCATCCCCGGCACCGGGTGCAGCAAAATGGCGGCAAAGACCTCTTCCAACTGCTCCATGGTGACGTCGGCGCATTCCGGCAATCCGTGCAACGCATCGAGGATCGTGGTAAAAGGCGCCCGCCCGCACTCAAATTTCGCCGCCGCCGCGATCAAGGCGGGCGGCAAACTCGGCAGATTCAACTTTTTGCACAGAGTCTGATGATCGACTTTGATGCAGACGTTGCCGATATCCAGCGCGATGTACTTCATGTTGACCTACTCGAAAATGATTTCGCCGAATTCCCGCGGCAGGTGGAAGTCCAGTTTGGAAAATTTCTGCCACGACAACCAATGCGGATGCGAGGAGCTGTCGGCGCACTTGGTGAAGTTCCCCCGCCAGTGCTGACCGGAAAGTTGCGGATCGACCATCGGCGCATTTTTGACGATCATGCTCATCGGGAAATAAAAACTCAACGACCAGGTCAGCGGCTCGGCGATCTCCGGCTCGACACGCTTGGGCAAGGTGGAGTTGCGCACGACTTGGCGCAGATCTTCCGGCGACAACTGCTCCAAAATGCCGCCGCGGCAGTCGGTGATGTGGTACATCAGGATATTGCCGGTGCAGCTCATTTCCAAATTGAAGTAGCGATCGTCGCCGAAGGGGTGAAAGAAAAACTCCACGCAACTGTCTTTGCAGACCGACTGCTGGTCAGCGGTGGTCAGCCCGATGATATAGCGGTCGTCGACGGTAAATACGCCGCCGATGCCGCGGTCGTCGTGCAGGACTTTTACCGTGGTGCGGGGGCGGTGGTCGGAACTTTGCTCAAAGACATAATCCAAACTCAATTCCACCGCATTTTTCCACTGCGGGTGGTTCGCCGGTGCCCCGGGCAGGAGCGGCGAGGCGCTTTTTTTGACGATATAGGCACTCATCAATTTATCCCTTATTTTGAAATCAGTTGATCGGAAACATCACGTCGACCGTGGTGTGCTCGCGCAGATCGCGGACCGCTTCGCGGTATTTTTCCATGTGCGGAGCCTTTTGGTGGATCCGCAACGCCTCTTCCGACTCCCAGCACTCCAAAATGGTGACGAATTTCGGATATTTTTCCGTATCGACGTCGCGGCAGACTTCGTAGCTGATGCAACCCTTTTCCGCCCGGACAGTCGGAACATTGTTGAGCAAGATTTCCAAAAACTTTTCCATGGCGCCGGATTTGATTTCCATGCGGGCGACAACGTAAACCATAATGACGATATCCTTTTGGTTGACAGTGCTTAGTTTACCATAGTGAGCGATCCGGAGCGATAATGCTCGTACCAAGCGGGGCCGACATTGGCTTCCGCCGAGAGCGGCAGCCGGGCGTCCAGCTCGTCGATGGCGTCGATTTCCTCGTTGAGATACTCCCGGATGCGGAGCGCGGTTTCCTCCAGCCGGGCGATCAAGGTG
>JAZTWK010000005.1:0-11984 GCA_045635865.1 Victivallaceae bacterium | reverse complement strand
TCGAAGGCTCTTACTTATCCCAACGCTTCCGCGGCGGCATGGTGCTGGAATTGATCCGCGATCCCGATCTTGACGAAGTCAAAGAATATCTTGCCACTGCCGCCGGCACGCTCAAACTGGTTACGATCGCTCCCGAGCGCCCCGGCGCGCTCGAAATTGTCAAGCTGTTGCGCGCCAACGGCGTTTCCGTCAATCTGGGCCACTCGGAGTGCCCGCCGGAATTTTTCACCACCGCCGTCGAAGCGGGCATCAACGGTATGACCCATTTATTCGACGCCTACGACGTGCCGGTGAGCGAAATGGGGGTGCGCCGCCCGGCGATCACCGATCTCGCGCTGATCGACGACCGGGTGATGAAAGAACTCGTCTGCGACGGTATCCACGTGCCGCCGGAGTTGATCCGGCTCACCCACCGCGCCGCGGGCGCGGACCACATCGTCGCCATTACCGACGCCATGCAGGGAGCCGGGCTCCCCGAGGGGCGTTACTCCGATTTCGGCAGGACTTACATCATCCGCGCGGACGACGTGGCGCGGCTGGAATCCGACGGCTCGATCGTCGGCTCGACCTTGACCCAAAACCGGGTGTTTTTCAACCTGACCACCCGCTTCGGCTTCACCGAGGTCGAGGCGTCGCGCTGTCTTTCCGCCAATCCGGCCAAGCAGTTGAATCTCGATGGCGAAACCGGTGAACTGCGGGTCGGGCTCGCCGCCGACGTCGCCGTACTGGCGCCGGATCACCTCACCGTACTTGCCACCTACTTGGCGGGCGAGCGCATTTATGCCGGGGAATAAACCATGAGCTTGGGTATTTTTCTCGGCGTGACGGCGGCGCTATTTAACTCGCTGGGGTATCTATTCAGCGCCACATTTTTGCGGAACACCAACTCGCCGCTCAAGCTGCTGTTTTTTACGCAGTTCTGGATGCTGCTGATGAGTTTGCCCTTTACGCTGTGGCTCTTTCCTTTCGGCGGATTTTCCCGCTCCGGGGAGTATTTCCTCACGCTGGCGGCGTGGGTGGTGGTTTTCGCGATCGGTCAAGGCTCGTTTTTCGCCTCGCTCCGCAACTTTGAAGCGAGCAAACTTTCCTCGTGGCTTGGGTTAAAGATCATCGTGCTCACGATCATTTTCATGTTGGCCCGCCACACTCTGCCCAACTGGGGGCAAGTCGTGGCGGTGCTGATTTCCGCCGCCGCCGCCATGTTGATCAACTGGAGCGGCGCGGGGCAACTTTCTCCCCGCGGGATCTTCTTTCTTGTACTTACTTTAGTTTTCTATTCTCTGGCGGATATCACCGAAAATCACATGGTGCACTGCCTTATGGACAGCGGCTTTTCCACCTCGCGCAGTTCGGTGATCACCACGGTCGCCGCCTACACCACGCTGGGGGTAATTTCCCTGCCGGGCTTGTGGTGGCTCAAGGCGACCAAAAGTCAGCTTTACGGGAGTTTTCCGACCGCCGCCTTTTGGCTGGTGTCGCAGGTGATGCTGATTTTCTGCTTCGCGCTGGTCTTGCCGGTTTTCGGCAATGTTTTGCTCGCCTGCCGGGGAGCTTTTTCGGTGGGATTGGGGGCACTCTTTGCGTGGCTGGGCTGGCGAAATTTCGACGCCGACATCACCAAGCGGCAATGGATTCGCCGCGGCATCGCCGCCGGACTGATGATCGCCGCTATCGCGCTCTACTCGTGGGCTTCGCAAGTTGCCAGGTAAATTATGGAATTAACGCTTGCCGGTGGCTTGATCGCCCTGACGATAACCGGTCTATCCTGGAGTTTGACCGGCGTGGTAATGGGTAGCGCTCCGCGCCGGGGGGTCGACCCCGCGCTGGTCTTGCTTTTGGGGGCGGTGGTGGCGATAGCCGTAATGACGATCTGCCTTGCGTTCAACTGCCCGGATTTTTCTTTCGACATGCTGGGCTTTGCCGGGCTCTATCTGTTGAGCGGCATACTCAATTTCACCTTGCTCCAGTTGATGTCCCTCGCCATGTAAACCGGTCCCAACGGAGTCGTCTGGGGGATCGTGCAAAGCGGCATCATCTGGCCGTTTGCGACGGGAGTGATCTTTTTCAACGACATTTTCACCGCCACCAGCGCGTGCGGCATGGTTTTGCTGCTCGTTGCCCTCGCGCTTTTCGGCATCGCCAAACCGCCGGGCGAAGTAGCGAAAACCGCCGACCGCAAATGGCTGATTTTCGCCCTGCTCTCCTTTGTTTTCTGCGGGATCCAGATCACGGTTTCCAATATTCCCTCTTATTTCGAAGTCGGGCGGAACATCGACCCGGTCGGCGAACTGATCCGCCAAGCGATCTCCCGCCTGCGCGCCTGACGGTCGCCGAACTTTTTCCCGTTGCGGTTGCAAAAAAACCTTTGCGGTGTTATTGTAAGAAAAAACCCAGTTTTTTCATAATTAAAAGAGGAAAGGCAACAATATGGAATATGGTCTTATCGGCGGATTGATCGCCCTGGCGATCGCCGGGATGTCGTGGAGCTTGACCGGAATCGTTATGAGCAGCGCACCGCGCAAGGGGGTGGACTCCAGTCTGGTACTGCTCTTTGGCGCGGCGGTAGCCATTTCCATTATGGCGGTCTGGCTGGTGATCGAGCGCCCGCCGCTTCGCGCGGATATGATCGGTTGCCTGGTGCTCTATTTTGTGGGCGGCATTTTCAACTTCACCTTGCTGCAGTTGATGTCCAACGCCATGCAGATCGGCCCCAACGGAGTCATCTGGGGCATCGTGCAAAGCGGCATTATCTGGCCCTTTACTATCGGGGTCATCTTTTTCGGCGATTACTTTTCGGTGACCCGCGGTTGCGGCATGGTGTTGCTGCTCGTGGCGCTCACTCTTTTCGGCATCGCCAAACCGCAGGGCGAAGCCGCTCACACGCACAGCCGTAAATGGCTGGTGCTGGCTACCTTGGCATTTATCTTTTGCGGCATTCAGCAGACGCTTTCCAATATGCCCTCGTACTTTGACGTCGGTCGGAGCATTAACCCGCTGTATCGCTCGGTAATGGCGCGTAGCGGGTTGGTATTCGGCGTCTTTGCCTACAACTGGTACCGTCACTTTGCCCAGGGCTTCCGCTACCACATTTCCCAACTTGCCCGCCCGGCGTTGTGGGGATACGTGGTAATGCTTCAGGGCTTCAGTTTGATTTCCACCTACTTCCTGCTCTACCCGGGGCAGGACGCGTTGGCGCGGGCGGGGATCGGCTCGGCGTCGTATCCCTTGCTGGTTTCGGCGTGCCTGATCGGCTTTTTCCTCTACAGCACGCTCATCATGCGGGAAAAGAACCGCCCGATCCAGTACGTCGCCTTTGCCTGCTGCCTGACCGGTATCGCGTCGATCTGTCTCAAGGTCGACCTGATCGGCGACTTTTTCCGCTGGTGCGTAAAACTGGTCGGCTGACCACAAAAAAGCCCGCCCCGGATTCGGGACGGGCTTCTCTTTACAATTTATTGATCATCAATTAAATAAGTCGCGCCCGAAGTTGACGAAGATCATCACCGGGAGCAACCCGTTTTTGTTGATGTTGATCAGGCCAAACTGAAAGGTCGCGTTGTCGCGGCCGTTGTTGATGAAGCCCAACTGCACGCCGTTTTTCGCCGCCTGATTATACAAGCCGAGCTGAAGCGAGAAATCGCCGTGCTGCCCTTCCTGCAAGTTGATCAGCGACATCTGCACGCCCTCGAGCGACCGCGCCCGGTTGAAGCCGAAGAGCGCGAACTCGAATCCCGAAGTCGTCTTGGTGTTGTTGCCGCAGAGCGCCAGCGAGGCGCCCTCAAGATCGCCGCAGGAGACCACCGGGATCCCCAGCGCCACGCCGGATACATCGGTACTGCCGATGCCGCTGGGGACATCCGACCACACGCCCACGGCGAGCGGTTCCGCCGCGACGGCAGCGGTCAACATACCGGCAAACAACACACTTCCCAACAATTTTTTCATAATCCAACTCCTTGATTTGGTTTAGGTTAGATGATTAGTTAAGCGACCACTTCGACGGCACTTCCGGTTCGCGGTCGATCCACTTGCCGTTGGTGAAATCGGGGAACGGCACCGGCATCCCGCCGAGAGAAATCGACTGCTCCGATAGACAAGTGATGCTCATCCACGCCGCCACGTCGTAAACGTCGATCGGCGTCGGCACCCGGCGGCGCACCGCGTCGAGAAAGGCATTCATCGCCAGCGCATCCATGCCGCCGTGACCGCCGATCACCTTTTCGCGGTACTCTTTCCAGATCGGGTGATCGTATTTCTCATAAAGCGACTCCACCTTGTCCCAACTGTGGGTGAGATAGGGATTGCCGGCGATGTCGATCTTTTCCTCGCTCTTGCTGATGCCGTCGATGTAGATGCCGTCGGCATTTTCAAGCCAGATGCCGTGGGTGCCCTGCACCCGGCAGTCGCGGGTGTACGGCCGCGGCAGCGAAACGCAGTGGGTCAGCGTGATGTTTTCGCCGTTGGCGCAGTGGATGACGCTGGTGACGACGTCGCCCTCGCGGAAAAGCTGATCCGCCGGCTTGCCGCGGTGCGCTTCAAAGGCGGAAACGAAGCCGCGCGCCTTGGTCGCGTGCGAGGAAATGGTCAAAAAGCGATTGCCGCGGTTGATGCCCAAAATCTTGGCGATCGGCCCGATGCCGTGGGTGGGATAGAGATCGCCGTTGCGATAGCGGTTGTGCATGGCGCGCTCCAAGCGGCGGCCGGACTCATTCGCCCACGCCATTTCGCTGATGTCGTGCTCGTAGCCGCACTCGCAGTAGATCAACTCGCCGAAAAGTCCCTGCCGCACCATATTGAGCACCATAAGTTCGTTGCGCCCGTAACAGCAGTTTTCCAACATCATGCAGGAAACCCCGGTCGATTCCGAAGCGTGCACCAGTTGCCACAACTCCTCGATCGACGAAGCGCCGCCGACCTCGATGCCGACGTACTTGCCCCGCTTCATGCTCTCGCAGGCGATCGCGAGGTGGGAATTCCACGAAGTCGGCACAAAAAGCGCCTCGACTTCCGGATCGTCCAAAAGCTTCAGATAATTGTCGTAAGCCCGGGGGCGCCGGACTTGGCGCCGATCAAAAATCGAGTTGATCTTGTCGATCTTTTGGGGATTGACGTCGCAGATCGCCGCCACTTCGATACCGGTCATCTCGAAAATGCACGCCAACAGCGTTTCCGCCCGCGCGCCCAAACCGATCAGACCGACCTTGACAATTCTTTCGCTCATAATTCACCTGATTTTGTGTAGTTGGGGATAATCTTGTCGGGCTTAATATAATTTCGGGAGCGAGGAAAATCAAGTCGCGCCGCTTCTCTCGCGCGCGAGCGCATTTTTTTACTATTACCGCCCTGCCCCAAAAAAGTCAAATAAAAAAAAACAAAAAAAATGAAAAAAATTTTGAATTTTTCTTGATTTTGAACTCAAACGTGCTATATTAAACGCGACAAAGAGTTAAAAATGCGCGAGGCGCGCAAATGGCAACGTTTTTTACGCTCAACCGAAACGCCTCGCTGCCAGCAAGTTAAGGGAGATTATTGTTGTGGCTACTATCATTGTCAACTCCAGATGGACCAACGGTATCACCGTTTACATCAAGGGCAACACCGTTTTCCAATCCGATCCCGGTGATGCCGAAGTTACTACTTCTTACCGCAATCTTGCCAACGCGATATCCGCGGCGGCGGATGGCGATACCATTTCCGTGAGCAACAACAGCGCCACGAGTTTTGCCATCCCCAACGGTACATTCACGCTGAGCAACGAGAACTTGAACTACACCGGCGCGCGCAAGGAAGTCCATGTCGATGATCTGCGTATCCAGACCGGCGGTACCAGTACGATTTCCGGCAACGTCGACATCAAAATCTACAGTCACGGCAACGCTACTTACAGTCAGGTCAAAACCATCAGCAAGACCGTGCTGACGATTTCCGGCGGCGCGAGCGTGGATGCCACGGCGAGCAATACCGCCGATACTCCGCTGACCAACGTCGCCACCACGTATCTCGACGGCGGTACCCTCAGTGTTTCCAGCGGTACATTCAAAAATGAAAACGGTACTGTCAATGCCAGCAACGGTTCGTTGCTTGCTGCGGATAAATTCTGGGCGGCGAGCAACCACACGATCTCGATCACCGGATCGACTTTCAGCGTCGGCGAGTACTACAGCACCTACATCAATGCGATTTTCACTGCGACCGACAGTGTGGTCAATGTCGGCAGCATCACGCTGACCGGTACTTTTTCGGTAACTGGTTCGACGGCGACCATCGGCGACATCACGCTCAACAGCGGCACCATTCGCGGTACCCTCAACATTGCCGATTCCACCGCCACCATCACCGGCACGACCAGCATCGGCAATATCATCAACATCCAAGATGGGTCTGAAGTCAGCTTTTCGAATTTGAGCAATGCCGGCACCATCAACGTCACCGGCGGTACGCTGATCACTCCGACCGCCGCCACCACCAACTCGTCGCGGATCAATTTCAGCGAAAATGCCGTCGGCGATCTGTACAGTTTGGTCAACAGCGGCACGATCACCATTGCCGATTCGGATGTTTCCGTGACCGGGGCGATCAACAATACCCGCACGATCACGGTCGATGCCACCAGTACCTTGCATGGCGGCTCGTTCACCAACGTCGGCGGCCGCCTCAACATGGTCGCCGACACGACGCAAACCCACATTACGCTCGACGGACTTTTCAACAACGCCGGCGGTACGATCTCGATCGACGTCAGCGACGTGGTCTTGCCCGAGAGCGGTTCGATCGTCGTATCCAGTTTCTGCGTCGATCAAAATGATATCGGCACCATCACGCTGACCGGGGAAAACGCCGCCCGCTTCACCTACGACTTCGACGTTGACGGGCGTATCATTTTGGAAAACAGCCCGGCGGTGATTTTCGTCAACCGCAAGTGGCGCGATCCCTCGACGCCGGCACCGGCGACGGCCAAATACCATGATGTGACCTATGACCTCACGGTCGGAGTCAACGCCTTTGACGACATTCAGGATGCCATCGACCACGCGCAGCCGGGCGATATCATTTACTTCTACAAGACCGGCAGCGGCAAAGATTTCGAGTTCGACTTGGACGATTTGGTCACGGTCGATCGCAATTTGACCTTTGAAGCTCCGACCACTGTCAGCGGTGCGATCGAAGCGGTAAAGATCAACGCTCTCAAAATCGCCAGCGGCGTTACGGCGAAGTTCCAAAGCGGCTTCTTCTCGATGGCGAACTTCATCGACAACGACGGTACGATCGATATTGAAGACACCCGGTTCAACGCCGACTTGGTCGACAACACCCGCGGTACCATCATCGTCGGTACCGAATCCCGGTTGGTCGCCGACTCGATCGAAAACGGCGTCGTCCAGATCCGTACCGATTTCACCCCCGACGATCACAAGGGTCGGTGGCTGGTCCGCCCGATCGAAGCGCGGATCGGCTCCTCGGTCACGGTCCAATTCCTTTCCCCGTGGCGGGAAATCTACGGCGACGGCAGCGGCAATCCGCAAAAAGTCGTCATCGTTGACGAGGGCAAGCAACGCTATGCGGCGCTTTATGATGTCGAAATCGGCGAAAGAATCCACGAACTTACTGCCGAAGGCACCGATTACTTTTACATCGGCGAAGAGGAGCCGGCGTGGGTCTCGACGCTGGTCGATCCGGAGCAGGCAGTCTATTACCTGACCGATGCCGAAGAAGGCCTGTGGCTCATCAGTGACGTTTTCGACCTGCAGGAGATCACGGTCGGTTCCGGGACTTACTGGTCGCAGGTGCTCTATGTTGACGACGACTGGGCGGACAAAAGCTCCAACGAGGCTTTCACTTTCGTCGAAGCCGGCGGCAAAACCGTCAGCGCGGTCTATGATCCGGATGCCGACCCGGAAAATGCGGTATTCGCTTACAGCACCTTCCCCGACGCCTTCAGCAGTCTCGACGCTTCCGAACACTCCGCAACTGAAAATCATCAGGGTTTGGTGATCAATATCAAGTCCGGTACTTACACCAACTTGACCCCCGGCGGCAGCGTGATCCCGGGACAGGAGTTGGATAAAACCATTGAGCACGATCTGCTCGTTCAGCCGGACTACTATTGGAATGGTTCCGAATATGTTTACGATTCGGTCGATCTGACCATCGGCGGCCCCTGGAAGCCGCAATACACGATGGCAAACTTGGTCACTTTTGCCCACTTGGATAAATTGACCGTCGACGACTGGGAATTCGGCAGCAACGGCAGCAAAGCCAGCGTCATATCTTTCATTGATATCGACGATCTGGTCATCAATACCCGACTCAAACCGATGGGCGGCGCCACCGCGCGTATTATTAATTGTACGGTAGAGAGCCAAAAGCACTTCTCGATCACCGGCGGTACCTTGATCATCGACGGTTCGACCGTCCGGCTGACCGGCAACAACAGCTTCGGCGCCCTCTCGACGGAAAACAACATCTACGGTTCCGGTACCGTGATCGTGCGCAACTCCTCTTTCATTCTGGAAGGCAGTTCCGCGACCGGTTGCGTGGTCAACTTGAAAATCAACGCCGAATTCACCATTTCCGGCGCCTGTACGGTATCCGGTGTGTTTACCGATTTGGAAAGCAGCGACTCCGACACCCGGATCACCTTTGATAACGCCATTTTGGATGAAAACACCGTCATCACCGGCGGTGAAAATGATTTGGGCGCATCGCTTTTCTTCGTCGGTTACAATACTTTGAGCGGTTCCAGCATTTCGCAAAAGGGCAACAAACCGATGACCATCGACTCCGGCTCGACGCTCAAGATGACCGACGGCGCGGAAATTTCCGTCGGCGGCGGCGTCCACGTTTCCAACTGCGGTGTCATCTCGCTCGACGACTCGACCATTTCCGCCGGTTCCTTTGAAAACATCGGAAATATGACCGTCGCCAACGGATCGAGCGTCATCCTTGCCGATGGCGGCACCTTTACCAACAACGGTACGCTGACGGCGGACGTCTTTTCCGACGGCACGATCGGCATCACCGGCGACAATATCTCGATCGTCAACAACGGTCTGATTTACCTCGATCTGCGCCACACCGACTTCCCGGATACCGAGGACTTGCGGCTTCCGCTCGTTGACATCAATGGCGGCACCATCGTGATCATCGGCGGCGGCGGCTCGATCGAGGAAGAGTCCGGCACTACCTATGTCCGCTTCAACACTCCGCAGACCCAAACGCTCTACGTCAACGGCCGGTGGGCGGCCACCGAGGATTATCCCCGGGGCAAGAACGTCGGTTCCCACACCTATTTTGGTTACAATGCCTATCAGGGCAACTCCGGCGCCGGCGATCCGAGCCGTTATTTGCAGTTCAGCGATGAATATGATGAAGGCGGCGCCACCTCGGCGGTCGTCTATTACGGCGGTCACGCCTACTCCTCGCTGGATCTGGCGACCGCGACCAAAGCTCCGGATGAACTGATGATCACGACCATCCAATCGGTGTCGGATGGCGTTTACGACAAAGACTTGGTCGTCATGGGCGATCTCAACGTCGGCAGCGGTCAGACCCTGACCTTTGCCGGTGCGACGATCAGTATGAGCGTCGGCGAAGAAACTTCGCTCACCAACTCCGGTACGCTCAACATCGCCCCCGGCGAAGACGCCAAGATCGTGCTCGACGTCGTGGCGATGCCCGATGATCGCGACGTCAAAGTCGTGGTCCGCACCACCTTGGATCAAGCTCCGGAATATCACACGGTCTTCGTGCCCAAAAACACGACGGTCGCCGAAGTCATATCCAAGCGGCTGGTCGCCGGTCGGGATTACAACGTGACGATTTCCGATACCGGTAAATACTCCCCCGTGAGTAATCAACTTTTCGTCAACGTGGCGAGTAGCACCATTTCCCATATCATGGCGCAAAATGGTTCCGATCCCAACGCCCGGTTCATTTTCACCGACGTGGAATCCAGTGAAGGCATTGCGACGTTGGCGCCGCTTTTCTCCAACATCGATACCCCGATCGTCGCCACGTCGATCCCCGGCGCCACGCTGTCGGCGCAAATGGATTCCTCCGGCACGTTGATCCTGCACGTCACCGGCGAAGTGGCGACCGCCACCCCGGTCACCGCTTACGTGAGCAATGAATCCGGCCGCTTCGAGTACGTTTTCATGGTGCAGTCGGGCACTTATTCCGCCGGCAGTCCGCTGACGATGACCGCCTCCACGAAACTCGGCTCCGCCTACTACTACTTGGAAATCGAGGAAGCCTCGGCGATCCACGCCGCGGAAATCGATACGGTCGCCGAATCCTTTGTCGATGCGCACAACATCACCAACAGCGGCGAACTCAACATCGTGTCGCAGGTCGTGGATGACAACGGCGTCGTCCACCGGGCGGCGGCGGTTGCTTTCCAGGTGCCGTCCTACGAATCCGACCGCAAGATCAACGTGGTCGTCGACGGCAATACTTACGAAGCATTTGTCAGTGCCGGAGCGACGACGGCGGAGATCGCCTCGCCGGACTTCCGCGTGGGGCAGTTCTACATCGTTGATTCGGTTGACGGCATTCCTTCCGGCGAGCGGGTCGAGGCGCATAGCTTGAGCACGATGGCCGCCGAGGGCGATCTGGTCAACGGCGGTACCATGACGATCGTCGACTCCCGCTTCAAAGCGGGTTCGCTGACCAACAATACCGGCAAGCTGATGGATATGACCAACACCATTTTGACGGTCGGCACGGTCGAGAACGACGTTTTCACCCCGGGTGATATCGTCAACGACGGTACCTTGTACCTCGATGCCGATTCGGCGATCACCGCCAACAACATCACCAACAACGGCGCGATCACGATCGACGCCACCGGTTTCGCCGGTATGAATCGCGTGATCGACTTGGCGGGAGTCAACAACACGATCTCCGGCAATACCGTGACCATCGTCAAGAATCCGGATATCCTCCTCTTCTATTATTCTGACGTTTCCGACTACTACTTTGTCGATACCGATCAGGAAACGCTGTACGTCAACAGCACTTTCAATCGGGAATTCGGCTATAACTACGATGCCTATAAGTACGGTGAGTACACCGCGTTCAACAGCTTCGGCACCGCCGCCGATCTCAATACCGCCAAGGCGATCGTCTTGGAAGACGGCGGCAACGACGTGACCGTCACCGGCAGTTTAGTGGTCACCGCCGACGAGATACTCGCCATCAGCGGTACCGGCAGCGTCAACTTCTATATCCAGTCGGCGGCGGAAGATTCCGGCGACCTCTACTTCAATCTGGCGGATAACGAAACCGCGCTGTCAATCAGCGAAGACGTCGAATTCGACACCACCGGTTCCACCGGCAGCGGCAACGTGCGGTTTGACAGCACCGTCAGCGGCGGTACGACCACCATCGACGGCACGATCCGCAGCAAGAACGACATCTCGCTCGGTAGCAAGACGATCATTTCCGCCACCGGTATCATGGATGCGGCGGGCGACGTCGACTTCGGCAGCGAAGTCCAGATCACCGGTGGTACCTCAAACACCGCGCAGATCACCGCGGCGGATACGCTGAACTTCCGCTCCGGCACCGTCACCGCCACCAACACCACCATTCAAGGCGGAACACTGGCAATCAACGACGACAGCGCGGATACCAACGCGGCTTTGAGCATCACCTCGAGCAATACCACTTGGGATATTTCCGGCGATCTTACTTCCGGCAGCTCCGGTTACCGGGATACGATCAACCTCAACTCCGGCAGTAACCTCACCGTCGGCGGCGACGCCAATGTCGGCGGTCTGATGACGCTCGCGCTGGATGGCTCGACGCTCGAAGTCGAAACCGCCGATAAGACGTTGAATAACTCCGGTTCGATTTCCGCCGACAACAGCTCCATTCTCGCCGCGTCCGCGGTCAACAACCGGGGCACGATCGAGATCAGCGATTCGACCGCCTACTTCGGCGATTCGCTGGATAACGGCGGCGTGGTCCTGGTGCTGGACGGC
>JAZTWK010000004.1:0-37396 GCA_045635865.1 Victivallaceae bacterium | reverse complement strand
GCTCAAGGAACTCGCCGCCGACTTGGTCGATGAGTTGGACGATTCCGCCCGCGGGCCGCATTCGGTCAACACTCTCGTGATCGACTCCGGCAGGATCCGGGGCTTTTCCACCGACGGCGTCGGGCTCCGCAACGCCCTGCGGGAAACCTTGGATTTCGACTGCCAGGATCGCGCGGTGATGATCATTGGCGCGGGCGGGGCGGCGAGCGCCGCCGCCTTTCAGTGCGCCCGCGACGGCGCGAAACAGTTGTTTCTCTTTAATCGTTCGCCGGAAAAACTGGATCGGCTCCGGGAGCGGCTCCACCAATTTCCCCCCCACTTGGCACTCAGTTGCGCCGCCACCGCCGACGAGGCGGCGGTTTGGGCGGCATTGAGCAGTTGCGACTTGATCATTCACGCCACTTCCTTGGGGTGGCACGACGGCGACCCCGCGCCGATCAATCTGCCGACAAGTTTCGCGGGCAAACTCCCGGCGCTCTACGACCTCGTCTATCGCGACAACGCCCTGCAACAGGCGGCGCGGCGCCTGGGGATGCGCATCGGCAAGGGCGAATCGATGCTCGTGCATCAGGGGGGAGAATCGTTTACGCTTTGGACCGGGGTGCCCGCCCCGATCGAAGTCATGCAACAGGCGTTGGCGGCAAAATGACTCTCGGCGCGGCACTGCAGAATGATCTTTTTCGCACCGCGGCGGCATTCGTTTTCGGCGCGATCTGGGGGAGTTTTCTCAACGTCTGCATTTTCCGCTTGCCCCGCCGGGAATCGGTGGTCATAACTCCTTCGCACTGCCTTAATTGCGGCAAGCCGATCGCCGCCTACGACAACATCCCGATCGTGAGTTATCTCATTTTGCGCGGCAAATGCCGGAAATGCGGCGCCCCTTACTCGGCGCAATACTTTTACGTCGAGTTGCTTTCCGCCCTTCTGGGCGGCTACCTCGGCTACCGGGCGGGGGCGCAACCGGCGCCGTGGAGTTTTTTCCTGCCGCGCTTTATTTTGATGCTGATCTCCCTGGGATGCGCGATCACCGACGCCAAACATCGCCTGATCCCCAACTTCCTCACTTACAGCGGGATCGTCGCCGGAATTTTGACGGGATTGCTGTTGCCGGAGTTCTCGCTCCACCGAGGCGCCCTCCTCCTCGCGGCGACCGCCAGTACCGGAATTTTCCTCTGGCTGTTTGCGGAAATCGGCGGGCGGATCGCCCACCAGGAAATCCTGGGTCGGGGCGACGTCAAACTCGCCATGGCGATCGCCGCCTTGACCGGATTTCGGGGGATCGTGGCGGTGTTGCTGATTTCCTCGCTGACGGCGACGGCAGTGGGGACGGTGATCGCCCTCCGGCACCGCACTCCGCTGGCGAGCCAACAAGTGCCCTACGGCATTTTCCTCGGCGCGACCGCGCTGGTCGGCTTGCTCGGTTTCTGAAAATTCTCACCAAAAAGTCAATTGGGGATTTGCAAGGGCGGATCACCGATGTTATATTACGGTAAGCTATATTTATAGGGGGTTTGCCATGGTCGTCATCACTACCGATTTCGGGGATATCAAGTTAAAACTCTTTGAAGCCGAAGCGCCGGAAACGGTCAAAAATTTCCGCAATTACATCGCCAAAAACTTCTATTCCGGCACGCTCTTTCACCGGGTGATCCCCGGCTTTATGATCCAAGGCGGCGGCTTCGACGTCGACTTCCGGCAGAAACCCACTGACGCGCCGATCCGCAACGAAGCGGCGAATCAGCTTTCCAACCGGCGCGGCACGATCGCCATGGCGCGCACCTCGGTAGTCGATTCCGCGACCAGCCAGTTTTTCATCAACTTGGTGGACAACGATTTCCTCGACTTCAAGGCGCCGATCCCGGACTACTACGGCTACTGCGTTTTCGGCGAAGTCGTCGACGGTATGGAAGTGGTGGATAAAATTTCCGAAGTGGAAACCGGTCGCCGGGGAATGCATCGGGACGTCCCGGTAAAAGACGTCGTCATCCGCGAAATTCGGGAAATCGATTAAATTCAGGAGTCGTCGAATATGAAATTGCGCATTTGGGGGGCGTTCGCCCTGTTGGGTTGCTCGTTGATTTTATGCTCCGCTCCGGCGGCGGGGGCGCCGATCGTCGTCCGCAAATCGGTGCGGAACAATCCGACCATATCCTGCGAAGTTTCCGGCAATCCGCAGTTGGCGGAAGCGGTGCGGCGCTTCGTCGGGGTCTCCGGCTGGTTCGATCTGGTGCGGAGCAATGCCGATTACCAGCTTAAAGTCACTTCCGGCGGGCAGACGACGGTGGAGCTGTCGATCGGCGGCGCGCCGATCGCCAACTGGAATATCTCCGGCGAAACCGATGCCCGCGCGCTGGCAAAAAAGATCGTCGATCTCGTGATCGAAAGAAGTTTCAAAGAGCTGAAAGTCAAGGGTTTCTGCCATACCAAAATCGCCTTTTGCACCGAGACCGGTAAAGGGGTGCGCAACATCTACACCTGCGATATCGACGGCGGAGCCACCGCGCAGATCACCCGTTTCAACGCGGTCTGCGTCGAGCCCTGCTGGATGCCGAATGCCAAATCGATCTGCTACTCCCGCTACACCCCGTCGGGTCTGGAAGTGATCGAAACCACGGTCGGCAAACCCTCGCGCAGTCGGGTCTTGGTCAATTCCCGGGGCATCAACTCCGGGGTGGCGGTCAGCCCCAGCGGGCGGGAAATGGCGCTTTTGCAAAGTTTCGATCATCAGGTCGATCTTTACATTATGCCGCTCGGCGGCAAGCAACGCATCCGGCTGACCAAAGGGATCGACGTCGAAGCGTCGCCCTGCTGGAATCCCGCCGGGAACAAACTCGCTTTTGTGAGCGACTCCGGCGGCGCGCCCCGGATCTTCATCTGCAACCGCGACGGTTCCGGCAAGAAACGGCTGCCCTCGATCGGGGCGGACGCGGTAACTCCCGACTGGTCGGGCGATGACCGCATCGTTTACGCCGCCCGCTATCAAGGCAGTTATACGCTGGGGGTCTACGACCTCAAAACCAACACCAATTCCAAAGTCACCGACGAGCCGGGCAGTTACGAATCCCCGGCGTGGGCGCCGGACAATCGGCAGGTGGTGTGCAAGCGCACCTTGGGCGGCAAATCCAGTCTGGTGGTGGTGGATACCCGTACCGGCAGAGTGCGGCAACTGCTCAACTCCCCCTACAATCTGTCGATGCCGTGCTGGTCGCCCGGCGATGCCAAATGAGCTTTACCGCTGATTTTCTGGATTCGCTCGGCGCCTTTTCGATCCACCCCGGCTTGGATGCCACCGTCAAGTTGCTCCAAATTGCCGACAACCCGGAAAGGTCCTTGCGCTTTATCCATATCGCCGGCACCAACGGCAAAGGTTCGACTGGGGCGATGCTGGAAAGCGCGTTGCGCGCCGCCGGCTGGCGCACCGGATTCTACACCTCGCCCCACCTTATCGACGTGCGCGAACGCTTCCGGATCGACGGCAAAATGATCGCTGCCGAACTCTTGGACGACCTGGCGCGGGAACTGGCGGCGCGGGCGCCGGAAAAGTTTTACAGCTACTTTGAATTCGCCACCGTTTTGGCGGCCCTGCTCTTTGCCCGCCAAAACTGCGACGTGGTCGTTTGGGAAACCGGTTTGGGCGGTCGGCTCGACGCCACCAACACCGTAACTCCGATCGCCTCGGTGATCACCAACATCGCCTTGGATCACACGAAACTGCTCGGTTCGACTCTGGGCGCGATCGCCGCGGAAAAAGCGGGGATCATCAAACCCCAAGTGCCGGTATTCACCGGGGCGCTCGCCCCCGAAGCGGCAAAAGTCATCGCCCGCCGGGCGCAGGAACTCGCCGCGCCGCTTTGCGCGGTGCCGGCAGCGGATATTCCCCTGCTCCGGGTGGATCAGGAGCACCACCGGCAAATTTTCCGCTTCGCCGATCAGGAGATCGAATTGGCGCTGCTCGGCAGTATGCAACGGCGCAACTGCGCCTTGGCACTCAACGTGTTGCGCTGGCTCTGCCCGAAATACGGCTTGGAGCTGACCGAGGCGGTGGCGGCGTGGCGGCAAGTCCGGTGGCCGGGGCGGATGCAGTTTTTCGGGGAAAATCTGATCGTCGATGGCGGCCACAATCCCGACGGCGTCGGCGCGTTGACGGCGGCGCTAGCGGAGCTTTTCCCCCGCGGGCGCCCCACGGTCATCTACGGGGCGTTTCGCGACAAAGCGGTGGCGGAGTGTCTCCAGCTGTGGGCAAAAATTGCCGGGCGCATGATCTTCGTGCCGCTCCCGGTGGCGGAGCGCCCCAGTCACACTCCCGAGGAACTGCTGACCATGTGGAGCCGGATCGCGCCGGAGATCCCGGCGACGACCGCAAGATCCGGGACGGCGGCGTTACCGGAAAATCCGCCGGAACTGACGGTGGTTTCCGGTTCGCTTTATCTGGCGGGGGAAGTGCTTGCTCATCTCGGCGGCGCCCATGCCGCCGGTGATCTGGCTTAATTCCGGTCGGTGGCGACTTTCCAGATGCCGTAGCCGACGAACGCCAAGGTCGGCGTCAAACCGGCGATGATCGGGGGCAGCACCCCGCTCTTGCCCAGCACCAAAAAGATCTGCGCCAACACCATGTAGCCGACGATCAGCACGATGGCGGTGATGATCGCCAACATGCTGCCGGTACGCTCGTTTTTGGTCGCCAGCGGGATGCCGAGAAAGACGGCGAGGAAGCACGCCCACGGGAAAGCCAACCGGTAGTAGAATACCGTCATGTAAATATCCTTGACCCGGGGCGCCATATCCGGGTTCCGCAACACCAAATCGAGGATGACCAGCGTGGATAGATCATCTTTTTCCCGCACCGCGTTGACGATGTCAAAGGGGGTTTCCGGAATTTCCGAAGCCGGGAAGACGATCTCCTCGTATTCAACTTCCGGGTGCATGGTCGAAGTGCCCCGACTGCCGGTAAACCGGGTCTCGTCGTTGCGGTCGTAACTGATGAAATTGCCGTTGCGGAAAACCCACGCCCGCAGCGCGTCGTCGTAGTGAACGCTCCGGGCGAAAAAGTCGATCTTGCGATCGCGCAATTCGGTTTCGATCGCCGCCAACTGCTGTGCTTCCGGCAGGGCGAGGATGCGCTTGCTCTTGCTGTCCGGGAAGATCTGCTCCACTTTCCGGCGGAAATCCGGATCGCCGGGCGCGCCCAACAGCAACTTGATCATCCCGTTGCTCCAAAAGGTCTTGACCGTGACGAAGTCCTGATTGCCGCGCCCGGTAAAAGTCCGGAACAGCCAGTGGCGGCGGGTGTCGTTACTGCGGTAGGCGAGCAGACTGTGGACGTGCTCCCGCTTGTCCGCCGCCTGATCGTAAAGGATCTCCGCCTGATTTTCCGTATAGGGAATGAGCGCTTCGTTGAAGTAGATGTTGATCACCGTCACCACCACCCCGACGGCGAAAATGGAGGCGCTGCAGCGCAACAGCGACACGCCGGAAGCGCGCATGGCGGTAATTTCCAGATTTTTGCCGAATGCCGCCATCGTCCACATACAGCCCAACAGCATGGATATCGGCAAAATAAAGCGGATATTTCCCGGCAATTTGTACGCCAGATAAGTTACGATCTCGCGCCCGGTGGCGCCGGCTTCCAAAAAGGAGCCGATGTCGTTGTAAACGTCGTTGAGGATGAAGAGGATGACGAATACCAGCAACAGAATGCTGTACTTGATGATGAATTCCCGGAAAATATATCCATCCAACCGCCACAAGGGGAACCAGCGGCGGGGCATCCGATCGGCAATGAGTTCTGCGAATTTTTTCATAATGTCTTAATATATACCCGCAAAAAAAATTTGCCAAACTTCCGGCGGACGGATATATTAAAAAAGTCGATTTTTAACGATAATTTGCCGCTCAACGAGGGAGCTTTGCGTACACCATGCCCGATTCCACTTTTCACCGTTCCCAAAGCGCTCAACTCGCCGCCCAATGCGTGATCTCCGCGGCGCAGAGCTGCGGCGTGATCGACGGGGCGATCTCGGTTTCCCCGGAATTCGCCGAGGCGGAAAAGCAGTTGATGTTGCAACTGCTCGTCGAGATCAAGGCGCATCTGGATGCCGGGGGTCAGGAAATTTCCGCCGCCGAGGTCGCGTCGCTATTCAATTTCGTTTTCGCCAAAGCCGCCGAAGCGGTCACCAACTTCGCCAATCACCGCGAGCAGAAATTTGAATTGCTGGGCTTGTGGGACGGGAAAGCGCCGATCGCCGCCGAAGAGTTGCTCATCGGCGCATTCAAACAGTCGGATTTCGCCCGGTGCGCGGCGCAAAATTTTTGGGATTATCTGGGGAGCGCCGAAGCGCCCGCGCCCGACGAGGCGATGCTCAGTTGCGCCGAAGCGCTCAAGTGGTGCTTCCGGCTGGGTTGCCACTACGCGGTCGCCGTGCTGGAAGCCCACCACTACCGCTTCATCTGAAAAAGCGAACCCGCCGTCTTACCGGGGCGGGAAGTCGAATTGATGCTCCAAGAGGTCGCCGATCCGCTGGATCGCCTTTTCCTCGTCCGGACCCTCCACCCGCAGTTCGGCGGTGCTGCCGCAACACAGCCCGAGCGAGATCAACGCCAAAATGCTGTTGAGCTCCACCGTGTTGTTGGCGGTCGCCAACTCGAAGCGGTGAAAGGGGAATTCCTGATTGATCGTGTTGAGGATCACGCTGGAGGGGCGACAGTGGATTCCCGCCGAATTTCTGACGGTGACAATGCGTTTTTGCATACGTTTCCTTTGAAAGTAATGCTGGTATTCGCCTTAATATAGTATCGCACCGCAAATTTTGCAAAAAAAATCCGGGCAAAGATCAACTTCACCCGGGAATCGTTGAGGAAAATTCCAGCCGACTTACTTCGTGCGGCGGATCGCCAACTCGTCGGTCAGCTCGATGTACTTGGCGTAATTTTCGCGCGCCAAGTAGCTCAACAGCTTCTTGCGCAACGCCACCATCGCCAAAAGGCCGCGGCGGGTGCTGTTGTCTTTGGGGTTGGCCTTGAGGTGCTCGGTCAGTTCCTTGATCCGGGCGCTCAACAGCGCGACCTGGACTTCCGGCGAACCGGTGTCACCGTCTTTGCGGGCGAATTTGCCGATGATCTGAGTTTTGACTGCCTTGTCCATAACTTAAGTTCTCCTATTTTTTCTCTCGCGTTCCGCCGTCGATCCGCCGGGCTTGGACCTACCCGGGGCGACCGCCTGAACCGTTACCTTCACCGCTATCGGCGATGAAACTTTGTTTAATATACACCCGATCGGCAATTTTTGCAAATTTGCCGGGAAATCTTGGCTTTTAAGGTGGATTTATCCGCGGTTTCCCGCTATATTATCCAGTGTGAAACACCTGTAAAGTTGAGGTATCGATATGCGTACTGCCCCTCCCTATCGAGTTGCCGTCTTGGGCGCCACCGGCTCCATCGGCCGTTCCGCCGCCGCCGAGTTGGCGGACTTCCCCAATTACTTCACCGTCGCCACGCTGGCGGCGCGCAACAACTTGGCGGAACTGGCGCGGCAAAACCAGCTGCTCCACCCCGGTCAGCTGATCACCACCGACGCCGCCCTCGTGCCGGAACTGCAGAAACTTGCGCCGGAAACGCCCGTCCGGGGCGGTGCGGCGGCGATGACCGAGTGCGCGATTGCCGACGACGTCGACATCGTGCTCTGCGCCGTGATCGGCACGGCGGGGATCCACCCGGTGCTGGAAGCGCTCCGGCGGGGCAAGAAAGTCGCGCTCGCCAGCAAGGAAGTGCTCGCGCTCGCCGGGGAATTGGTGATGGCGGAAGCGAAAAAGCACCCGGAAGCGGGCATCGTGCCGATCGACAGCGAACACTCCGGAGTCTTTCAGTGCCTCGCAAATCGCGATCGCGCCGAGGTGGAAAAAGTGTGGCTCACCGCCTCCGGCGGCGCCTTCCGCGACTGGACGATCGAAGCTATGGAGCGCGCCACCTTTGCCGACGCGCTCCGCCACCCGACCTGGAAAATGGGGGCGAAAATCACCGTCGATTCCGCCTCGATGATGAATAAGGCGCTGGAGTTGATCGAGGCGCACTACCTTTTCGATCTGCCCGGGGACAAACTGGATGTGGTCATCAATCCGCAATCGGTCATCCACGCGCTGGTCGAACTCGCCGACGGCAGTTTCATCGCCCAACTTTCCCAGCCGGATATGCGCTTGGCGATCCGCTACGCGCTCACCTACCCGGAGCGGTTCCCCGGTCAGGTCGGCAAGATCAATCTGCCCGATCTCGCCCATTTGGATCTGCTCCCCGCCGATCCGAAAAAGTTCCCGGCGCTGCTCTTGGCGCGGCAGGCGATCGCCGGCGGCGGCACCATGCCCGCCGTGCTCAACGCCGCCAACGAAGTGGCGGTCGAGCGCTTCCGCCTCGGCGAGATCCGCTTCCCCGACATCTGGCACCTGGTCGAGAGCGTCATGGGGCAGATCCCGGTGGAAAAACAGGAAAGTTTGGAGCAGATCCTCGACTGTGACCGCCGCGCCCGGAGCGCCGCCGCGGCTTGGCAACCGGTCAACCGCAAATAAAGAGCCGCACCGCGTAGAGCGCGTAGATTGCCAACAGCGCCCCGCCGCTCCACCGGGGCAAGCGGTCGATCAGCAGCATCAGCAAAGCGAGAAAGAGCGTCAAGCCGGTCATCAGCCCGAAATCGACCACCCCGACGCCGGAGGTCGCCACCGGGCGGATCAGCGGCGCGATCCCCATGATGCACAAGATGTTGAATAGATTGCTCCCCACCACGTTGCCGACGGCGATATCGGTTTCGCCGCGAAACGCGGCAACCGTGGAAGTCGCCAGTTCGGGCAAACTGGTGCCGAGCGCGACCACGCTGAGGGCGATCACCGCTTCGGAAACGCCCGCCAACTGCGCCAGACAGATCGCGCCGTTGACGAAAAGTCGCGCCCCGATAATCAGACCGAGCAAGCCGCCGAGGGCATAGACGATCCCCCGCACCGGCGACAGCCGGGCTTCCGAAGTTTCGGCATTTTGCTCCAGTTCGCCGGGAAAGAGCTTGATGCGGATGAGCATATAGGCGATCAGCAACGCCAGCATCGCCCCGCCGCTCCACCGCCCGATCCCGCCGTTGCCGAGCGCCAACCCGGTAAAGAGCAGAGTCGTCGCCACCAGAAACGGCAGGTCGATCCGGCGCAGACTTTTGTCGCCCGGCAAGGGGGAGATCACCGCGCTCAACCCCAAGATCAGCGCGATGTTGCAGATATTGGAGCCGACCACGTTGCCGATGGCGATGTCGCCGGAATTTTTCCACGCGGCGTCGATGCTGACCACCAGTTCCGGAGCGCTGGTGCCAAATGCCACCAAGGTCAGCCCGATGATCAATTTGGGCACATGGGCAAAGCGCGCCACCGCGACGCCGCCCCGCACCAACGCTTCCGCCCCAAAGTAAAGCAGCGCCACCCCGGCGACGCCGCCCAAGATCGTGCCCAAATCACTCACTTTTCCTGCTCCTTCAATTCATAATCCCGGCGCCACAATTCGGTCCCGGATCGCGTCACCCGAAAGTGCCACGCGCCGGACTCGGCGTTGCCGATCAGCGCCAACGTCGCCGTCGGATCCGAACTTACCCCCGCCAATGCCGCACATTCGAGCAGGGCGTATTCCGCCGCCGCTTTGGTCGTCGCATCGGCGACGAGAGCGAGCTTTTGATTGGGATGCTGTTGCAACATATAAAGCGACAACTCGGTCGCCAACGCTTCGGCGATTTCCTGACGACCGTAGCGATCGATCCGGGGATTTTCCACCAAGTTGCCTTCCGGCGGTTCGCCGTCGGGCAACCAGACGCAACCGGATAAAAGCGCCGCCGCCACCGCCGAATAAAGCCACCGCTTCATTGGGATTTCCTCTTGAAGCAGATCGCGTTGCACCGGGGGCACCGGGTCAGCGTGACCGGTTCTTCCAAAATAAAGGAGTAATGGCATTGATCGCAGTGAAAAAGCTGACTGTTGGTCAAGTGCCACTCGTTGCGGCGCAGGCGCTTGCTTTCCCGGCGCCACAACCAGATGATGTAGGCGCAAAACGCCAACAGCAACCCGAGCAAGGCATCTGCGTAAGTCAATCCGAACATCGCTTAATTTCTCCCCGTCGCCCGCGGCCAAACGATCGATATTTCATCCTCGACCGGCGGCAAGTTCATCCGCGACAACTCGCGCAAGGCGTAGCGGTCGAGATCGGCATTGCCGCAGGACTTGACGACCTGAAACAGCGGCATCGGCAAGGTCGCATCCGCCACCGTCGCCATTTCGCCGGGAGTTTCGTTGACGCCGTACCCGGCGCTGACCCGGATCACCGTCCGCCCCCCGCCGCCGGGCGGAATGTTGCCAAAGAAAGCTCCGGCGGGCAACGGACGGCGGGAACCGACGAAAATCTTGACGATCTCCGGCGGCAAGGCGGGGAAGTTGCGCCAGTCCGACGGGGCAGGTTGCGGCACTTGACGCACCACCAAGGGCGGCAACGGCGGCGCTTCCCACCGGGGCGTGGAAACGGCCGGTGAATCCAGCGTGATCGGCCAAGCTATCCGCCCCGCGTCGGCATTTCCCGCGGCGAATCCCACCCGACTGTCGCCCCGCAGCGACAAGCGCGGATCGTGCCACGCCAAAAAGCGGGCGAAGTTTTTCCACCGCGCACTGCCCAAACCGCGCTCCGTGATCAGCACCACTCGCGGCCGGGAGGTGTTTTCCGGTGCTTTTGGCGGCGGTTGATAGCGAAACAGCCAGCCCAGCCCCGCCAAGACGCCCAGCGTTATCAAAATCGCGGAGATCCAATCCCGGAAATGAGCTTTGCGGAATTTCATAACTTGCGCACCAAAGTTACTGGTCGAACCGCGCCTCGCGGGGAGCTTCCTCGGCCGGAGCGGTCGCCAAAAAGCTGGAAAGTCCGGCATTTTCCGCTACCGCCATGACCGCGACGACGTCGTCAAAGGGCACACTGCGGTCGGCGCGGATGATGATCGCCCGGCGGCGGTTGGGCTGCTTGAGTTTCTGCAACTCCTCCGCCAACTGGTTTTTCGTCATCAGATTGTCCTGAAAATAGATCCGGAGTTCGCCGCTATCCGCCGCCTTGACGAGCGAAAGGACAAACTTATCCATTTTTTCCGGTTTGCCGATGTTGAAACGCGGCAACTCGACGGCGATGCCGGAAAGTTTGATCGACCCCAGCGACAGCGCGATGATCATCATCAGCAAAAAGAGCAGATCGATCAGCGCGGTCAGCACCGGCCAACCGTGCTTGGCTTGCAATTTGGGCCGGTAACGGCGATGCCCGAGTTGGATATTCGGCTCATTCATCCGCTTTTTTCTCCGCCAGTTTGCGATCGAAAAATCCGCTGATCTCCAGGGCCGCCTTTTCCATATCCAGCGAAATGGCGTTGACCCGGGCGACCAGATAATTGTACCCCAAGTAGCAGGGGATGGCGACGGTGAGTCCGGCGGCGGTGGAGATCAACGCCTGCCCCAACGGTTTGGCGGCGGAAACCACGTCGATCGTGCCCCCGTTGCGGATGACTTCAAACATTCCCAGCAAGCCCAAAATCGTGCCGAGCAACCCCAACAGCGGCATCACCAACCCCATCGTACCGATGAAATTGAGGTGGCGTTCCAGTTTGGGCAACTCGTCAAGCGCGGCGTCGTCGACCGCCTGGCGGATGTTTTCGTCGCCCCGCTCGTAAGCGAGGATCGCCGCGCTCAACAACCGGGCGACCGGGCCGGGGGTGTTGTCACACAAAGTGAGCGCCTCGACGATGCCGTCGCGCTGAAGGACGTTGGTCAGCCCGCGCAACAATTCCCTGACGTTGATCTCCTCGCGGTGAAACTGAAACGTCTTCGCCAAAAAAATCACCAACGACACCACCGCTCCGACCGCGATCAGCCACATTACCGGCCCGCCGTCGTGAAGCATCTGATAAAAAAACATTTTCGGCACTCCCTCTATTTTCCGTTGCTTTTTTCATCAAAAAACTGCGCTTTGACCGCAGTAAGTTCCTCGTCCTGCTCCGCCCAGCCCAACGCCTCAAACAGATTGATGAGCTTCTGCCCGCGGCTGAGGTGGTTCGGGAAGCGCGAAATGCTCATCAGCGTGAGCGCTTCCTTGATCGCCTTGGCGCACCACACCGGTTCGGGCGCCGTGCCCTCCTGGCGCAACTCGTTGGCGTATTCCAACGTCTTGGCATAAAGCTCCAAAGCGCCGTTCCAATCGTCCGCGGCTTTGCGGCAACGCGCCAACTGATAGAAACCTTCCAGCCGCAGATCGGGATCGGTGCTCGGATCGTCGATCAGGTTTTGAAATATCTGCCCGGCGACTTCCAGTTTTTTGGGGTCGCGCGAGGAGAAAAACAAGGTGAGCGAAATAACGCCGATCCGCCCGCGGGCACACGCCCCGAGGATCCCGTGCGGGTGCAGTTCGGCGGCGCGCTCGTAGCAGGTAAGCGCTTCCGGATAACGCTCCAAGGTGGAGTAGCAGTTGCCCGCCAAAAAGGCGATCTCACCGGCGACCGGGGTGCCCGCATAGCGCGCGGAAAGGACTCCGCCGGGGGCAGCTTCTTCCGCGACCAGTTTGGTCTGCCCGAATTCCGCCATGCCCCGGAACCGGGTCAGCGCCAGTTCCGCCACCTCGGCTTCGGTGACGAAATAATGCTGATATTTTTCCAGCAGGGCAAAAAATTCCGTCGGCTGATCGGCGCGGATCATATATTCCGCCAACTGCCGCACCGCCCCGGGCACCACCGCCGCCTGCGGATAGCGTTCGACCAACTGCTCAAAAAGTTTTTTCGCGCTCGCCAAGTCCGGCTTGGACTGCATCGCCAGAAACAGCACCGTCGGCGCATTTTTGGCTTTCGGGTAGCGTTCGGCGTAGTCTTCCAACTCGGCGGTGGCGAGTTCCAGATTGGCGCGCCACGCCAAGTAAGCCGCGCGAAACGCCGCCATCGCCGCCAGTTCCCCGGCGGGGTCCGCTTTTTCCAGTGCGAGAAATTTTTCGCGGGCGTCGAGCAGATCGCCGCGATTTTCGGCGATTTCCGCCGCCCGGAAGCGGGCGAAACCGACCGTCGGCGCCGAAGCGGACCTGATCAACCGATCGGCAATTTTTTCCGCCTCCGCCCAATCCTGAAGTTTGATCCGGGCCTCGAGCATGACTTTTTGCGCTTCCTCGCTATCCGGCAAGGTGGAAAGGGTCTCCACCGCCGCGGCATACTGACCGATCCGGTAGAGGAAGCCGCCGAAATCCACCCGGTCGCCGACGACGTTTTGAGAATACTGTTGATTGCTCAACAACAACTTATACATCTGCGTAGCGGTCGGATAATCGGGTTGAGACTCCGCGGCTTTCGCCGCTTCGCGCATGGCGTTGAGCCGTTCCGCTATCGGCGCCTTGTCGGCATCCACGATCCGCCGGCAGAGCCGCACCGCTTCGGCGAATTTACCCGAAAGCTGCATTTCGTGGGCGGCGCGGAAAAGGAAGTCCCACCGATCCGGGCCGTCGGGGAACAATTCGTCATATTTTTCCGCCGTCCGGGCGGCGCCGGAATACATTTCCGGATTGCCGATCTGAATGGAAAAGAGCTGTTGCAAAATATCCTGCCGATCGGCATCGGATATCTGCCAGTAAAATGCTTCGGTAAAGAGTTTTTCCGCCGCCACGGCCTGATTGCTTTTGACCAAGCGGTCGCCCACCCGACTCAGCGCCGTCGCCACGATCGGGTCGGCGGTCGGCGAGTAGAGCCGGCGAAATTCTTCCCACGCGGCGGAAAACTTCTGCTCCTCGCCCTGCGAGGCTTCCAACAGCAACACCAATGTCCAGTGCCGGAATTGGTAGCCCGCCAACGCCTCCGGAGTGGATCTCAGCGCCGTCAGCACATCCTGCGCCTTGCGGAAATCCCCGCGCTGAATGTAAATATACGCCAACGCCAGTTGCGCCCGCACGTTGTAGGTGGGCAGTTGCAACTTGCTCACTTCGCCCAGCACCACTTCCGCCGCTTCATAATCGCCCCGAACGATCGCGGTTTCCCCCAAAAGGCAGAGCGCCAGCGCCCGCCGCTCCGGAGCATCGCCGCTGAAGATCCGGCTGATCCACCCGGCACTCGGGAGCGACTCCGCCCCCTGCAAAAAACCATTGGCCTTGCCCGGAGCGATCCTGCTGAACTCCTCCAAGGTCTGCAACGCCCCCTCGACATCGGGGACGAGCAGTTGCGCCTGCGCCAGTTTCAACAACAGATCGCCGCGCTTTTCCGCCAAATCGCCGGTCGCCAACTCCACCGCCCGGCGATAGTGCTTGACCGCGTCGGCGTAGCGTTCGGACTTTTCCGCCTGCATGCCCACGCGCTCTTCCGCCGCCAACTTGTCGGCGACCGGAACTTCCGCGCCGAGCAACGGCGTCGCCGCCAACAGCGCGAAAGCGAGGAGCCGGGAAGTTTGCCGCCCGATGTTACTCGACTTTGACACCGCGGCGCTCCGCCAACTTTTCCTTGACCTTGTCGACGATTTTCTGCATCAATTCCGGATCGGCGGCAAGCAGTTCCTTGGTCTGATCCCGCCCTTGGGCGAGCTGTTCGCCCTCGAAATTGAACCAGGAGCCCCGCCGCTCCAACACGCCGAGATCGACGGCGACGTCGACCACCGAACCGGTGCGCGAGATCCCCTCGTTGTACATGATGTCAAATTCCGCCACCTTGAATGGCGGCGCCATTTTGTTTTTGATCACTTTGACCCGGCACCGGTTGCCCAACACCGCGTCGCCGACCTTGATCGCGGTGGTCTTGCGAATATCCATCCGCACCGACGCGTAAAACTTCAGCGCGTTGCCGCCGGGGGTGGTTTCCGGGTTGCCGTACATCACCCCGATCTTTTCCCGGATCTGGTTGGTGAAGATCACGCAGGTGCGGCTCTTGCTGGCGGCGCCGGTAAGTTTCCGCAACGCCTGCGACATCAACCGCGCCTGCAAGCCGACGTGCGAATCGCCCATCTGCCCCTCGATCTCGGCGCGCGGCACCAACGCCGCCACCGAATCGACCACCAGCACCGAAATCGCGTTGCTCCGCACCAAAGTATCGACGATGTTGAGCGCGTCTTCGCCGCAATCCGGCTGGGAGATCAACAGATTGTCGATATCCACGCCGATCTTGGCGGCGTAACCGGGATCAATGGCGTGCTCGGCGTCGATGATCGCGCACTTGCCGCCCATTTTCTGGGCGTTGGCGATCACGTGCAGACAGAGCGTGGTCTTGCCGCTGGATTCCGGGCCGAAAATTTCCACGATCCGACCGGCGGGCACGCCGCCGATACCCAACGCGAGGTCGAGCGAAAGGCTCCCGGTGCTGATCACCGGCACATCGACCGCCGCGGCGGAATCGCCCAACCGCATGATCGAACCCTTGCCGAATTCCTTTTCGATCTGGCTGATCGCAATTTGCAAACTTTTATCTTTGTCCATCACGGGCATATCTTTTTCCGCCATAGTGCAAACTCCTCAATTTTGGGGTTAAACATCCAAATCCTTGACATTGGCGGCGTGCTTTTCGATATAGTCGCGCCGCGGCTCCACCACATCGCCCATGAGCAGATTGAAAATCTGATCCGCCCGGATCGCATCCTCGATCGAGACCTTGATCATGGTCCGGTTGGCGGGATCCATGGTGGTTTCCCACAACTGCTCGGCATTCATTTCGCCCAAACCTTTGTAGCGTTGCACCGTGAAGCCGCCGTCGCGCCGGCCGAGATTGCGGATATAAGAGAACAAGCCCTCCAGCGAGGTGACGTTGGTGAACTCACTGTCGCGCACCGCCGCCTTGAAGATCGTGCCGCTGGAGCTGAAAATCTGCTTGGGCGTCAAGCCGAAATTCGACAATTTCTGCACGAAATCGCCGATCTCCCCGATCTCAAAGACATTGACCAGGTCGATCCGGTGCTTGAGCTCCTGCTCGCGCTCGCGCAATTCCTCCTCGCTCTCGCTGCCGGTGAGCGGCGCCTGACCTTCGCGGAGCCGCGCTTCCGCCTCGGCGATGCTGCGCACCTGCTCCTCGCCGGAGTAGACAAAGAAATCGGTGTTGGTGCCGTCGATTTCCCGGATGCTCAAATGGCTGACCGGGCAACGGCCGTCGGGGGTGATCGCCTCGAAATATTCGCTGGGCGAAATACCGCTCCGGCGCAGCCCCGAAGACAACTGGGTCGCAGCGTCGTAAAGCTCGATCAGTTGCCGCACCTCGTCCGTAGTCAACGACCGCCCGTCGGGGGTGACGACCTTGAGATCGTCCAACCCGAGGTCGATCAGGAAGCGGTTGAGCTGGTTATCCGTCTCGATATAACTCACGCTCTTGCCCCGCGTCACCTTAAACAGCGGCGGCTTGGCGATGTAAACGTACCCCGCCTCGATCAGCGGCTTCATCTGCCGGAAGAAAAACGTGAGCAACAGCGTCTGGATGTGCGAACCGTCGACGTCGGCATCGGTCATGATCACCACCCGGTGGTAACGCGCCTTGGTGACGTCGAATTCCTGCCCGATCCCGCACCCTACCGCGTAGATGAGCGATTGGATCTCCTTGTTGTCGAAAATCTTATCCTGCCGCACCTTTTCCACGTTGAGCAATTTGCCGCGGATCGGCAGGATCGCCTGAAAGGTGCTGTTGCGCCCCACCTTGGCGGAACCGCCGGCGGAGTCGCCCTCGACGATGAAAAGTTCACAATGCTCCGGATCGTTGTCACTGCAGTCCGAAAGTTTGCCGGGAAGCCCGATCCCGCCCAACGCGTTTTTGCTGCGGATCTGCTCGCGCGCCTTGGCGGCGGCTTCGCGGGCGGTGGCGGAAAGCATGGCGTTTTTGCAGATCTGCTGGGCGACCTCGGGATGCTCCTCCATAAAGGTACCCAGTTCGTCGTTGATCACCGACTCGACGATGCCGCGCACTTCGGAGTTGCCCAGTTTGGTCTTGGTCTGCCCCTCAAACTGCGGATCGGGCACCTTGACGCTGACCACCGCCGCCAACCCTTCGCGCACGTCGGAAGAGGTGAGGACGATGGCGTCTTTTTTCTGCACCGTTTTCATCGACTTGACGTAATTGTTGAGCGTGCGGGTGAGCGCCGCCTGAAATCCGGTCAGGTGAGTACCGCCCTCGATGGTGTGGATATTGTTGGTGTACGAGTAGATCTGCTCGGCGGTGCTGTTGGTGTACTGCATGGCGACTTCAACGTCGATGCCGTTGCGCTCGCGGTGAAAGTACATCACTTCCGGATTGATCAGCACGTGATCGGTGTTGAGCAGTTTCACGAATTCGCAAATACCGCCCTCGAAGTGGAATTCCTCGCTCTTGGCGGTGCCGTCGGCGCCGATCTCGCGTTCGTCGCTGAGTTTGATCCGGATCCCCCGGTTGAGGAACGCCAGTTCGCGCATCCGGTTCGCCAAGGTATTGTAGTTGTAAACCGTATCGGGGAAGATCATGCCGTCGGGCTTGAAGCTCACCCGGGTGCCCCGCTTGTCGGTGGCGCCCACTTCCTTGAGCGGCGACGCGGTGATGCCGCGGGCGAAGCTGATCTCATAGCTTTTGCCGTCGCGGAAAACTTCCGCCTTGAGCCATTCGGAAAGCGCATTGACGCAGGAAACGCCCACGCCGTGCAGACCGCCGGAAACCTTGTAGGAGTTGTGGTCGAACTTACCGCCGGCGTGCAACACGGTCAATACCACCTCGACCGCCGGTTTCTTTTCCGTCGGGTGCATATCGACCGGGATGCCCCGGCCGTTGTCTTCGACGATGATCGAGTTGTCCTTGCCGATGACGACTTCGATCCGGTCGGCGTAGCCCGCCAACGCTTCGTCGATGGAGTTGTCGACCACTTCGTAGACCAAGTGGTGCAACCCCCGCACCCCGGTATCGCCGATATACATGGAGGGGCGGACCCGGACCGCCTCCAGACCTTCCAAAACGGTGATCTTACTGGCACTGTACTCCGAAGCCCCGGCGCCGACTGGTTTTTCTACTTCACTCATATCGCTTTCTTTCGTTTTTTGCCGCCGCTTTTCCAACTTCGTTGGAAAGCCGCGTTTTTTTGCTGAAAAATCCTTTCAACATACTATACCGCGCCATGAGAATTAAATCAAATCCCAAACCGGCTTTTTTATAGCTAAAAATGCACTTTTTTCGCCTTTTTTTCGGGCAAGAAAAAACCTCCGCCCTTGCGGGTGGAGGTTTGAGGTGCAATTCCGGCGGAAATTACTTTCCGGAAACCACGCCGTGATCCTTGAAGGTTCGGGTCGGAGCAAATTCGCCGAGCTTGTGGCCGACCATATTTTCGGTCACGAAAACCTGGGTGAAGCTCTTGCCGTTGTGAACCATAAAGGTGTGTCCGACAAAATCCGGGATCACCATGGAGCGACGGCTCCAAGTTTTGATCGGGCTTTTGTTCGAAGCACTCATTTTCTCGACTTTGTCGACCAGGCTCTGATCGACGAAGGGGCCTTTTTTGATCGACCGGGGCATTATTTCTTCCTCCGTTCAACGATGAAGTTCTTGGACGTCTTTTTCGGGTTGCGGGTGCGTTTGCCCTTGGCGAGCTGGCCCCACGGCGAAACCGGATGACCGCCGCCGGATTCGCGACCTTCACCACCACCCATCGGGTGGTCGACCGGGTTCTGCGCCACGCCGCGGACGTGCGGCCGGAAGCCCAGATAGCGTTTCTTGCCCGCCTTGCCCAGCTTGATGGCCATGTAATCCAAGTTGCCGACCTGACCGATGACCGCCCGGCAATCCAAGTGGATCATCCGAACTTCACCCGAGGGCAACTTGACCTGCGCATACTGATCTTCTTTGCCGCGGAGCGTCGCCACCTGACCGGCGGAACGCGCGATCTTGGCGCCGGCGCCGGGTTGGAGCTCGATGCAGCAGATTTCCAAGCCGACCGGGATATCCCGCAGTTTCAGGCAGTTGCCCGGCTTGATTTCCGCCTTGGCGCCATTCATGACCTGATCGCCGACCTTGAGGCCGTTGGGCGCCACGATGTAGCTCTTGACGCCGTCGGCATAGACGATCAACGCGATGTTGGCGCTGCGATTGGGATCGTACTCGATCGTCGCGACCGTAGCGGGCACGCCGTCTTTGGTACGGAGGAAGTCCACCGCACGGAACCGCCGTTTGTTGCCGGCGCCCCGGAAGCGGGTGGTGATCCGACCGACGTTGTTGCGCCCGCCGGTGGATTTCTTGCCTTTGGTCAGACTCTTGAGCGGAGAAACCGGCGAAAGGGTGGTCTTATCCACCACCGCCATGTGCCGCCGCGAGGGAGTCGTCGGATTAAAACTTTTGGTAGCCATAACTATTTCTCCCTCAAATAATCTCGATCGAGCCTTCCGCCAAGGTCACGATCGCCCGCTTCCAATCGGGACGATACCCGACTTTCATGGTGCGACCGACGCGCTTGGCTTTGCCGCTGTAATTCATGATATTGACGGATTTCACCTTCACGTTGAAAAGCTCTTCCACCGCCTTGCCGATCTCGATGCGGCCGGCTTTGGGGTTGACCTTGAAGGTGTACTTCTTTTCCTGCATCAGGGCGTTGCACTTTTCAGTGACGACCGGAGCGATGATGATGTCGTAAGCATTCATTTTCACTCTTCCTCCTCACGCCAGCCGCTCGATAAAGGCATCGAGCGCTTCCTTGGTGAAAACCAGCTTGCCGAACCGCAACAGCTCGTAGGTATTGACCGTCGAAGCCGTCCGCAGTACGAGGTTCGCCAAATTTCCGGTGGCGCAGACCGTCGCCTCATCCAGCGCGGGGACCGAAAGCAGGACCGTTTCCGCATCCAGTTTCAGCGCCTTGAGCACCGCGAAAGCGCTCTTGGTCTTGTGGTCCGCCAGCGCGAACTTATCCAGCACGATGACCGCGCCTTCTTCCAACCGCTCCGAGAGCGCCCGCTTGAGCGCGAGGGTCAGAACTTTCTTATTCATCTTCTTGGCGAAGGAACGGGGCTTCGGGCCGAACGCCACACCGCCGCCGGTCCAAACCGGGTTGCGGCTGGAACCCGCCCGCGCCGCGCCGCGACCTTTCTGCCGGAAAGGCTTCGCGCCGCCACCACGAACTTCACCGCGAGTCTTGGTGCAGGCAGTGCCCGCCCGTTGACCCGCCAAAAACGCGACTACCGCGTCATGCACCGCCTGGGTGCCTTTTTCCATCTCGATAACGCCTTCCGGGATGACGTACTCGCCCACCCGGGCTCCGGCGCAATCGAGGATATCCAAAGTTTTAGTCATTTCTCTTGGTCTCCTCTGTTACTTGGCCGCCGGCTTTTTCAGCGCGCTCTTGACCAGCAGGATGCCGCCATTGGCGCCGGGGATCGCCCCCTTGACCAACAGCAGATTGTCCTCGGCCATAACCTTGACGATCTGCAGATTCTGCACCGTGCAACGGGTGTTGCCGGTGTGTCCGGGCATCCGTTTGCCCTTGTTGACCCGGCCCGGCCATTCGCAGCAGCCGATCGAACCGGTACGACGAGTCCAGGCGCCGCCGTGGCTGGCGCGACCGCCGCCGAAGTTGTAGCGTTTGACGACACCCTGGAAGCCCCGACCCTTGGTGGTGCCGATCACATCCAGAAACTCACCATCGGAAAAGATGGTGACGTCCAACTTGCTGCCCGCTTCCGCCGGTTCGGCGGTGCGGATCTCGCGGAGGACCGCCGGCAATTCCTCGCCGGTGATGCCCGCCTTGGCCAAATGGCCGCGCCGCGCGCCGGAAACGTTCTTGCTCTTGCGCGAACCGTAACCGAGCTGGACCGCTGCGTAGCCGTCCTTTTCGACGGTCTTGACCGCGGTCACAACGCAGGGGCCGGCCTCGATCACCGTCACCGGGATCAGCACCCCTTGGTCGTTGTAGACCTGGGTCATCCCAATTTTTTTACCGATTAAACCTTTCATTCCTTTCTCCTTTCCCGAGAAACATTCGATACTTGCCCCCAATCGGTCGGGGACCTTGGTATCTAGGGGAACTTCAATCCCGCTTCCTTAACGGAAACTTAGAACCCCGTCTTGATCGAAATATCAACGCCGGCGGGCAAGTTGAGCTTTTTCAGCTCATCGACCGTCTTGGCGTTGGGATTGATGATGTCCAACATCCGCTTGTGAGTGCGGATCTCGAACTGCTCCATGGACTTCTTGTCCACATGGGGCGAGCGGTTGACCGTCCAACGCTCGATCCGGGTCGGCAGCGGCACGGGGCCGGCGACCATGGAACCGGTGCGTTTGGCGGCATCCAGAATCTCGTTGACCGACTGATCCAGGATCCGGGCTTCATAAGCCTGCAGACGAATCCGGATTTTCTGCTCTTTCGTCGTAGCCATTACTTTTTCTCCACGATTTTATCTTGCACTGATTTGGGAACCCGTTCAAAATGGGCAGGCTCCATCGAGTAGGAGGCCCGACCCCGCGACAGCGAGCGGATCGCCGTCGAGTAACCGAACATTTCCGACAACGGCACATTGGCGATCACCCGAGTGAAGCCGCCGACGCCGGCATTGATCTCCACCACCGCGCCCCGACGCGAAGTCAGGTCGCCGATCAGATCGCCCATATTTTCATCGGGGGTGGTAAGTTCGACTTTCATGATCGGCTCAAGGAGCGCCAGACCGGACTTGCGCGCCGCGTCTTTAAACGCCATCGAGCCGGCGATCTTGAACGCCATTTCCGAGGAGTCGACCGGGTGGTAGGAACCGTCGACGATATCGACCTTGAAGTCCACCACCGGATAACCCGCGAGCACGCCCGAAGCCGCCGCTTCCCGGATGCCGTTTTCGATCGGCTTGATGAATTCCTTGGGAATGTTGCCGCCGACCACTTTGTTTTCGATCACGATGCCCGAACCCGGCTCCAGCGGAGTCACCTCGATAATACAGTGACCATACTGACCATGACCGCCGGTCTGACGGGCGAATTTGGTGTTGGACGAGGAGGGCTGCAACAGCGCTTCCCGATACGCCACCTGCGGCGCGCCGGTATTCGCTTCGACCTTGAACTCGCGCACCAACCGGTCGCGGATGATATCCAAGTGCAGCTCGCCCATACCGGAAATGATCGTCTGACCGGTTTCCTCGTCGCTCCGCACCTGGAAAGTGGGATCCTCTTCCGCCAAGGCGATCAGACCCTTGCTCAGTTTGTCGCGGTCGCCAGCGCTTTTCGGCTCGACGGCGATCGAGATGACCGGCTCGGGGAAGGTGATCGATTCCAGCGCGATCGGCGTGGATTCCAGACAGAGCGTATCGCCGGTGGTGACGTTGCGCAACCCCACCGCCGCCGCGATGTCGCCGGAAAAGATCTCCTCGCGCTCCTCGCGGTTGTTGGCGTGCATCTGCAGCAACCGGCCGAAGCGTTCCCGCTTGCCGGTGCGCGGATTGTAAACCGTCATACCTTGGGTGGCGATACCCGAATATACCCGGAAGTAGTACAAGCGACCGACGTAGGGGTCGCTCATGACCTTGAATACCAGCGCGGCAAAGGGCTGCATGTCGCCGGCGTGACGAGTGATCTCCTCGCCGGTGGTCGGATTGGTGCCCTTGATCTCCCAGACGTCGATCGGGCTGGGCAGGTATTCCACCACGGCGTCGAGCAACGGCTGAACGCCCTTATCCTTGAAAGCGGAGCAGCAGGCGACCGGCACGACTTTCGCCGCCACGGTGGCTTTGCGCAACGCCTTTTTGAGCTGAACCGCCGACGGAGTCTCGTCGACCAGGAAAAGCTCCATGATGTCGTCGTCGACTTCGGCGACGCACTCGACCAAATGATGGAAGGCGTCTTCGCGCGCCTGCTTCATATCTTCCGGCACCGGAACTTCGTGGATCGTCACCCCTTTGTCGGCGTCGTCAAAAGTGTACGCCTGGTTGAGAATGACGTCGACCACGCCGACGAAATCCGCCTCTTTGCCGATCGGCAGATAGATCGGAACCGGGGTCGCGCCGAGTTTGAACTTGATCTCATCGACCACGCCCCAGAAATCGGCGCCGGTACGGTCCATTTTGTTGACCAGCGCGACGATCGGCACATGGTATTTCTGCGCCTGCCGCCAGACGGTTTCGCTCTGGGGCTGAACTTTGCCCACCGAGCAGAAGACCGCGACCGCGCCGTCGAGCACCCGCAACGAGCGCTCCACCTCGGCGGTGAAGTCGACGTGTCCGGGAGTGTCGATGATGTTGATCCGGTGATTTTTCCAGTAGCAGGTGGTGGCGGCGCTGGTGATGGTGATGCCGCGCTCGCGCTCCTGCTCCATCCAGTCCATGGTGGCGGTGCCGTCATGGGTATCGCCGATCTTGTAATTTACCCCGGTGTAGAAGAGGATGCGCTCGGTCAACGTAGTCTTGCCGGCGTCGATGTGCGCCATGATCCCGATATTACGGGTATCCCGCAGGGAAATTTTCCGCCGCGGCGACTCATTGTACTGTTGCGCTTTTTCGTTTTCGTTCATCATTTTGGTCGAATCTCAAATCAGGGTAATCACCAACGATAGTGGGCAAACGCCTTGTTGGCCTGCGCCATTTTGTAGGTATCTTCTTTTTTCTTGACCGCCGAACCGGTGTTGTCGAAAGCGTCGAGCAGTTCGCCCGCGAGCGACTCGGTCATCGAGCGACCCTTGCGGCCGCCGGCGTAAGTGGTGATCCACCGCATGGCGAGCGCCACCTGACGTTCCTCGTCGACGTCGACCGGCACCTGATAAGTGGCGCCGCCAACCCGGCGACTCTTGACTTCGAGCTTGGGTTTGACGTTTTCCAGCGCCTGCATGAAAACATCCATCGGCGCCATATCCGGCTTCTTGGCTTGGATCAGATCCAACGCGCCGTAGACGATGCTCTGGGCGGTGGATTTTTTGCCCCGGGACATGATCGTATTGATAAGCCGGGCGATCAGCTTGCTGTTGTACTTGACATCCGGGACCAGTTCCCGTTTGACGGCAGTTCGTCTTCTCATCTTGCGTTATCCTTATTCCTTTAAAGGTGAATTATTTTTTCTTGCCCTTGGCGTCTTCGCCTTTGGGAACCTTGGCGCCGTACTTGGAACGGCCCTGACGCCGCGCGCTCACGCCGAGACTGTCGAGCGCACCGCGCACGATGTGATAACGCACACCGGGCAGGTCGCGCACACGACCGCCCTTGACCAGCACCACCGAGTGCTCCTGCAGGTTGTGCCCTTCACCGCCGATGTAAGCGGTAACTTCCTGACCGTTGGTCAGGCGGACACGCGCGATTTTCCGGATCGCCGAGTTCGGCTTTTTCGGGGTACGGGTGGTGACTTGCAGGCAGACTCCGCGGCGCTGCGGACAAGCGGTCAGCGCCTTGGACTTGCTCTTGACCACTTTTTCCTTGCGCCCGAAACGCACCAACTGATTGATTGTCGGCATAGTTGTTTTTCCTGATTTACCTTATTACTATTTTACAAGTGCATTTTATGGACATATAAGATAGCACCGAAATGCGGTTTTTTCAAGTCCGACATTTCTTTTCGGGTCAAAATACCGCCGTCGGGGTCAACTCGGGAAGCGAAAAGAAGTGCGAATCCAACACTCTTTCCGCTTCCCTCCCGACGAATCGGATCATTCGAGTACCGAGCTGATCTCCGTATCCTCCTCTTCCGCCGGCTCGTCGCCCAATTCCGGTTCGATCTCGGTGCCGAGATATTTCAGCCGGATCGACTGCATTTTCCGGGTACCGGTACCGGCGGGGATCAAATGACCGGTGATGACGTTTTCCTTGAAGCCGGTCAGGTTGTCCACCTTGCCGCTCATCGCCGCTTCGGTCAGGATCCGGGTGGTATCCTGGAAGCTCGCCGCCGAGATGAAGCTCTCGGTTTCCAGCGACGCCTTGGTGATACCCAACAGCACCGGTTCGCCTTCCGCCGGCTTGCCGCCGCGGGCGACCACCGCCTCGTTGGCCTCTTTGAGCTCCCAGCGGTCAACCTGCTCGCTGGGCAGATAATCGGTCGAACCGGGATCGGTAATCCGAACTTTCTGCATCATCTGGCGGATGATGATCTCGATGTGCTTGTCGTTGATTTCCACACCCTGCGAACGATAGACCAACTGGATCTCATCGACGAGGTGGCGCTGCAACTCGTGCACGCCGCAGATTTCCAACAACGACTGCGGAACCACCGAACCCTCGGTAAGTTTCTGACCTTTGCGGACGTAGTCGCCCTTGCTCACGGTCAGGTGCTTGTGCATCGGGATCGAATTGTATTCGACTTCCATGCCGGAATCCTGATCCTTGATCTTGAGCTGACGCTTGTTTTTGGAAACCTTGTCGACTTCGATGATACCGTCGATCTTGGCGATTTCCGCCACATCCTTGGGACTGCGGGCTTCAAAAAGTTCCGCGATCCGCGGCAGACCGCCGGTGATATCCTTGTTTTTCGCCGACTGGCGGGGAATACGGGCGACCACCATACCGGGCTTGACCTTTTCGCCCGCCTTGGTCATCAACACCGCGCCGGCGGGCAGCGGATAATTCGCCACCAGATTGCCGGCTTCGTCGTTGATGACGATCTGCGGGTTGAGGTCCTCGCGGTGCTCCATAATGGTGCCCTGGTCACCCTTGTTGGTGCCGCGGCGCGGCTTCTGCAAGGTGACGTCTTCGACCAAGTCGGTCAGCTGGACCACGCCGCCGTCTTCGACGATGATCGGAATGTGGCCCGCTTCCCAGTGAACGAATTCCTCGTTGGCCTTGACCGTTTCGCCGTCGAGTTTGGAAATTTCCGAACCGGCTTCCAGTTCGTAACGCTCCAACTCCGCCTTTTCGATCGCCTCGGAACGGAAATCGTAGTTGATATTGTAAACCGTACCCAGCGCTTCCGCCTCGACCTTCGCCCGCTCGCGGGCTTCCTTTTCCAACTTTTCCGCCTTGGCGGGGTCGTAGATCATCACATAACCGTTTTTGTTGATGACCATGGTCTTGCCCTCATCGTTTTTCACGGTGCGGACGTTGACGTATTTGAGGGTACCGTCGCTGTGCGCGGCGATGACCGGCTGCTTGTACTTGCTGGACGCGGTACCGCCGATGTGGAAGGTACGCATCGTCAGCTGAGTGCCGGGCTCACCGATACTCTGCGCGGCGATGATGCCGAGCGCATCGCCCAGACACGCTTCGCGGTCGCTGGCGAGGTTCCGGCCGTAGCACTTGACGCACAGACCGTGTTTGGTCTCGCAGGTGAGCGCCGAGCGGATCAGCACCCGGTGGATGCCGCGCTTCTCGATCAGTTCCGCCTTTTCGGGGGTGAACTCCTCACCGGCGCGGATGATGAAGCGACCGTCGGTGTAGGCGGGATCGCGGACATCCTGCGCGCTGTAACGGCCGAGGATCCGGTCGCGCAACGGCAGCATGACTTCGTCGCCTTCGGTGATCGCGCTGGTCCAGACGCCCTTGGTGGTGCCGCAATCTTCTTCGCGGCAGATGATATCCTGCGCCACGTCGACCAGCCGCCGGGTCATGTAACCGGAGTCCGCGGTCTTGAGCGCGGTATCCGCCAAACCCTTGCGGGCGCCGTGGGTACTGATGAAGTATTCCAACACCGACAGACCTTCGCGGAAGTTCGAGATGATCGGCCGTTCGATGATGTCGCCGGAGGGCTTCGCCATCAGTCCGCGCATGGCGGCGAGCTGACGGATCTGATCCTTGCTGCCGCGGGCGCCGGAATCCAACATCGCGTAGACCGGGTTGATCTCGCCGCGCCGACTGGCTTCTTCCAGATTGTCGAGCAACGCCTTGGCGACGTCGTTACTCGCCTTGGTCCAGATATCGATGACCTTCTTGTAGCGTTCGCCCTCGGTCAGGAAGCCGCTGTCGTAATCTTTGGTCACCGCGACGATCTCCTTGCGGGCCTCGGCGATGATTTCCTCTTTCTGCTTGGGCACCTGCAAGTCGGTGATCGAGATCGACAAGCCCGCGAGCGTGGAGTGACGATAGCCGAGATCCTTGAGATCATCGAGCAGTTTGATCGTCGCTTCGCGACCGGTGATCTTGTACGAATCGCTGATGAGTTTACTCAGATCCTTTTTCTTGGCGACGGCGTTGTAGAAGCCGAGTCGCTTATCCCAGATCTCGTTAAAGAGACACCGGCCGGCGGAAGTGGTGATGAATTTGCTCTTCTTGTCGCCGTAGAGCGTATCCTTGCCGAAGTCGGGGTTGGGGATCCGCACCGCGTCGTGCATGGAAATGTAACCGGCGTCCTTGGCGGTCAACACTTCAAAGTAGTCGCGGTAAAGTTTCGCCTTTTCCTTGTTGACCGGTTCGACGGTCAGATAGTAGGCGCCCAAGGTGATATCGTGGGTCGGGGTGGCGATCGGCTTGCCGTTCGCGGGCGAGAAGATGTTGTTGGGTGAAAGCATCAACAACTTGGTCTCCATCTGCGCCTCGTTGGAAAGCGGCACGTGGACCGCCATCTGGTCGCCGTCGAAGTCCGCGTTGTAAGCGGTACAGACCATCGGGTGCAAGCGCAACGCCGAACCTTCGATCAATACCGGGTCGAATGCCTGAATACTCAAGCGGTGCAGCGTCGGCGCGCGGTTGAGCATGATGGGGTGACCCTTGATCACTTCTTCGAGGATATCCCAGACCACCGGCTCGCCGCGCTCGATCATTTTCTTGGCGCTGCGGACGGTGTGGACCAGCCCCCGATCCTTGAGGTGACGGATGATGAAAGGCTCAAAGAGGATCATCGCCATCTTTTTGGGCAGACCGCACTGGTGGATCTTGAGTTCCGGACCGACCACGATGACCGAACGGCCGGAGTAGTCGACGCGCTTACCCAACAGGTTCTGACGGAAGCGGCCCTGCTTACCCTTGAGCATGTCGGAAAGACTCTTGAGCGCGCGGTTGCCGGCGCCGGTGACGGCGCGGCCGTGACGGCCGTTATCCATCAGCGAGTCCACCGCTTCCTGAAGCATGCGCTTTTCGTTGCGGATGATCACATCCGGGGTGCGCAGCTGCAACAGGTTCTTCAACCGGTTGTTGCGGTTGATGACCCGGCGATAGAGATCGTTAAGGTCGCTAGTGGCGAACCGGCCGCCGTCGAGCGGAACCAACGGCCGCAGATCGGGCGGGATCACCGGCAACACGCTCAAGATCATGTGTTCGGGGCGGGCGTTGCTGTTGATGAAGCCCTCGACCAGCCGAAGCTGTTTCGACCATTTCTTGCGGCTGTTGCGGTTGTTGCCGCTGGCGAGTTTGGCTTCGAGATCGTTTTTCAGGCTGAAAAGATCGATCTTTTCCAACAGAGTACGAATGGCGGGCGCGCCCATTTCCGCCGAAATGGAGTCGCCGAAGTCCTCTTTCGCCTGCCGATATTCCATTTCATCCAAGACCTGACCGACCTCGTAAGTGGTGTCGTCGGATTCGGTGACCACATACTTTTCATAGTAGAGGACGTTTTCCAGATTCTTGGAGGTCATATCCAGCATCAGACCGATGCGGCTGGGCACGCACTTGAAAAACCAGATGTGCGACACCGGCACCGCCAAGTCGATGTGGCCCATGCGCTCGCGCCGGACCTTCGCCTGGGTAACTTCCACGCCGCAACGGTCGCAGATGATGCCCTTGTTTTTGATGCGTTTGTATTTGCCGCAGGAGCACTCCCAATCCCGGGTGGGACCGAAAATGCGTTCGCAGAAAAGGCCGCCCTTTTCCGGTTTCAGACTGCGGTAGTTGATCGTCTCGGGGTTCTTGACCTCGCCGTGCGACCAGGAACGGATGACCTCCGGACTCGCGATGCCGATCGAAATCGCCTCGAAATTATTCGACGCGTCTTTGCTCAGCAACTCCCGATAAGCATAAGTATTGTCAATCAAGGTAACACCTCACTCATTAATTGTTGTCAGACTTGCGCGCCACGGTGCGGATATCCAAACCCAGCGCCTGCATTTCTTTGAGCAGTACGTTGAACGATTCCGGACGACCCGCTTCCAGCACGTTGCGGCCGGAAACGATCGAGTCGTAGATCCGGGAACGGCCCTGCACATCGTCGGACTTCACCGTCAGCATTTCCTGCAAAGTGTAGGCGGCGCCGTAAGCCTCGAGCGCCCACACTTCCATTTCACCGAACCGCTGACCGCCGTGCTGCGCCTTGCCGCCGAGCGGCTGCTGGGTGACCAGCGAGTAAGGCCCGGTGGCGCGAGCGTGGATCTTGTTGGCGACCAGGTGGTCGAGTTTGAGCATGTAGATCTGACCGACCATGACCCGCTGATCGAAAGGATCGCCGGTGCGGCCGTCATAGACATCGGCTTTGCCGTCGTAGACGTACTCGCCGTTTTCCTGCTTGCGGAAGCCCCAATGATAATCCTTGCCGTGTTCGGCGGTGAACTTGTCATTGGCCTTTTTCATCAAATCGACGATCTCTTCCTCGGTAACGCCGTCGAAGACCGGGGTCGCCGCCTTGAAACCGAGCATTTTCGCCGCCCAGCCGAGGTGGGTTTCCAAAACCTGACCGATATTCATACGGCTCGGCACGCCGAGGGGGTTGAGGACGATGTCCACCGGGGTACCGTCGGCGAGAAAGGGCATATCTTCGACCCGGACGATCCGGGAAACGATACCCTTGTTGCCGTGGCGGCCCGCCATCTTGTCGCCGACCTGCAGTTTGCGCTTGCAGGCGACGTAGACCTTGACCCGCTTGACCGTGCCTTCGTCCTCTTCGGAAACCGGTTCCTCGATGCTGGCGATCTGCCGCTGCATCCGCTGTTCGTTTTCCGTAAATTTGGGGATGAATTCATCGGTGATCGCCTGAATTTTCGCCTTTTCTTCGCAATCATCCAAAGTGTAGTTGCGATAGTTGTTGGCGAGATTCTGGATCGCGCTCTTGGTGATCTTGCGATTGGCGGGCGCGATGACGACCGGCTCTTCCACGCCCTCGGGGTGGACGCAGATCGCCACCGGGAGCTTCGTGCCGAGCAACGCGGCCGTCAGCGCGGTGACCATTTCCTGCATCAACGCCGAATGGGTTTCGCGGTATTCGCTGTTGATCTGTTTCCGCTGATTTTTCTTTTCGGTCTTGGACATCGTGGCCTTGGGGGCGGGATCCTTGGCGCACTCGGTGCGGATATCCATGACGATACCGCCCTTGCCGCTGGAAACCAACAGGCTGCTGTCTTTCACGTCCTGCGCCTTTTCGCCGAAGATCGCCCGGAGCAAACGCTCTTCCGGAGCCAGTTCCGTTTCCGTCTTGGGCGTGATCTTGCCGACCAGGATGTCGCCGGGGCCGACTTCCGCGCCCTCGTAAACGATGCCGCGGCTATCCAAATTGCGGAGCGCGTCCTCGCTGACGTTGGGGATGTCGCGGGTGATCTCTTCCGGACCGAGTTTGGTCTCGCGGGCGGTGATCTCAAATTCCTCGACGTGGATACTGGTGTAGATATCCTCTTTCACCAGCCGCTCGCTGACGATGATCGCGTCTTCAAAGTTGTAGCCGCACCACGGCATGAACGCCACCAGCACGTTGCGGCCCAGCGCCAATTCGCCGCCGTCGGTCGCGGTGCCGTCGGCGATCAGGTCGCCGGCTTCCACTTTATCGCCGCTGCGAACCACCGGGCGCTGATTGATACAGGTACCGGCGTTGCTGCGCAGATATTTATAAAGGTCATAACGATACTTGCGGTCGTCGCTCATCTTGCCGTCGGGCGTGATGACGATGTGGTCGCTGTTGACTTCGGCGACGATGCCCGCTTCCCGGGCGACCACCACCGCGCGGGAGTCGCGGGCGATCCGCTCCTCCAAGCCGGTACCGACCAGCGGCGATTCCGGAGTCATCAGCGAAACTGCCTGCCGTTGCATGTTGGAACCCATCAACGCGCGGTTGGCGTCGTCGTGTTCCAGGAAGGGGATGATGCCGGCGGCGGCGCTGACCAACTGCTTGGGCGACACGTCCATATACTGGACGGTTTCCTTGGCGTGCTCGGCGGACTCGCCTTTGTAGCGGCACATCACCATCGGGCGCACGAAGCGCTTTTCCTCGTCGAGGAGCGCATTCGCCTGCGCGATGACGAATTCTTCTTCCTTATCCGCGGTGAGGTAGTCGATCTGATCGGTAACCTTGCCGTCGATCACCTTGCGGTAGGGAGTTTCCAAAAATCCGTACTCGTCGATGATCGAATAGAGCGAAAGACTGCTGATCAGACCGATGTTCGGACCTTCCGGAGTCTCGATCGGGCAGATGCGCCCGTAGTGACTGGGATGCACGTCGCGAACTTCAAAACCGGCGCGATCGCGGCTCAAACCGCCGGGACCGAGGGCGGAGAGCCGCCGCTTGTTGGTCAATTCGCTCAACGGGTTGGTCTGATCCATGAACTGCGAAAGCTGACTGCGGGCGAAAAAGTCGCGGATGACCCCCGCAAACGCCTTGGCGTTGATGTATTTGGAGGGAGTCGGATTGGGGTCGTCGAACGACATCCGCTCCCGAACCAGCCGCTCGGTGCGGAGCAAACCGACCCGGCACTGATTCTGCAGCAATTCGCCGACCGTCCGCACCCGGCGGGCGCCCAAGTGGTCGATGTCATCGACCGGGCCGCTTTCGTGGCGGAGCTTGATCAGCTTCTTGGTCGCCTCGATGAGATCGCGGGGATCGAGCACCCGGCAATCGGCGGGCACATCCAAATTGAGGCTGGTGTTGAGTTTGTAGCGGCCGACCAGACCGAGATCGTAACGACGGTTGTCAAAGAACATCCGCTTGATCAGGATCTTGGCGTTGCCGGTGTTGATCGGGTCGCCGGGACGCATCCGCTTGTAGATTTCCTTGAGCGCGTCCTCTTCGTTGCGGGCGGTATCCGCCTTGAGGCTGTTGAAAAGATAGGCGTCGCCGTTGGGCACGTAGCCCAACTCGACGTTTTCGATGCCGTTTTCCTGCATCCGGCGCAGGTGCTGGGCGTTGACTTCGGTCAACTCGTCGACCAGAACCAGATCGTTGTCATCGGTGATGTCGTCGAGAGTGAAGTAACCGCTGAGATCCTCGATTTCCAACAGTTTGGAAACCTTGCACTTTTTCACCGCGTAGATCGCCTTGACGATATCCTTGTTGGTCGGATAGCCGATCGCCCGCAGGAAGGTGGTGATGTAGAATTTCCGGCGACGACGCTTGCGGTCGAGGTAGATCTGGATCCGGTCGTTGGCGTCGAACTGCACGTCCAACCACGAACCGCGATCGGGAATGACCCGATAGCTGTAAAGCATCCGCCCCGAAGTGTGGCGGTTGCGCTCAAAACAGATGCCGGGGCTGCGGTGCAACTGGCTGATGATCACCCGCTCCGCGCCGTTGATGATGAAACTGCCCGCCTCGGTCATGAGCGGCACTTCGCCCATGTAAACTTCCTCGGTACTTTCCACGCCCTTGTTGACGAGCCGGAAAGTGACGTACAGCGGCGCCTCATACACCTTGCCGTCTTTGATGCAATCGACGACGCTGAACCGGGGGTTGTCGTCGATCCGATAGGAAACGAAGTCCAGAGTGGTGTTCTTGTCGTAGCTCTCGATCGGGAAAATTTCCATGAAAACTTCCTGCAAGCCCTGCCGCTTGCGATTTTCCGGAGCGACGTCCTTTTGCAAGAAGTTGGCGTAGGAATCGATCTGAACCCCGATCAGATCCGGCATTTCCAGCACATCCTGCAACTTACCGAAATTTTTTCGTTTTGCCATTGCTGCCTCGCGTTTATGGGTTAAAACCATTATTTTTCGTTTTTTTCTCAAATATTTGCAAATTTTTTCCGTTTCGGGAAAAAAATCGGCTCAAAATTCCGTATTTTTAGACAAATCGACCGACACTCCACCATTTCGGCGAAGTATCGGATCCGCTGTCCCGCGACGGCAAAAAACCACACCGTCCGACCGGAACAATCGTCTTTTTCGTTTCGTCTGGGGAAGATCACCGGCAAAAGACCACACCGGGATTTTCCAAATTTTTTCGGGTGAAAACTCCTCGACCCAAAAGCGGTTTTTTTAATTACGAAATCACGGCAGGGGGGCGAAAACGCCCCCCGCCGCAATCGTTTGGCACAGAACTCTTAGTTGAGTTCGACTTCGGCGCCGGCGCCTTCGAGCTGAGCCTTGATCTTCTCGGCTTCGTCTTTGGCAACGCCTTCCTTGACCGGCTTCGGAGCGGCTTCCACCAGATCCTTGGCCTCTTTCAGCCCCAAGCCAGTGATGGCGCGGACTTCCTTGATGACGGCGATCTTGTTGGCGCCAAAGCTCTTGAGCACCACGTTGAATTCCGTCTTCTCTTCCGCGGCCGGAGCGGCAGCGGCACCAGCGGCCGGAGCAGCGGCAACCGCCACCGGGGCGGCGGCGCTGACACCCAGACGCTCTTCCAGGGTCTTGACCAGCTTGGAAAGTTCCAACACGGTCAGGTTCTCAACGTAAGAGACAAACTCTTCCATTTTGTTTTCTTCGGACATTTTCAATGCTCCTTTTGCTTATGGTTATTGCTTTTCAACTTTATCTTTATACGCGTTGATCACGTTAACGATGCTCGATGCTTTCGCATTGAGTACGCTGACCAGGTTGCGCGCCGGAGCATTGAGCACTCCGAGCAACATCGCCTGAAGCACCGGCTTGGCCGGCAGATCCGCCAGTGCGGTAACTTCGGCGGAGCGGAGCACCGCCCCATCCAGATAACCGCCCTTGGCCTGGACTTTGTCGATCTTCTTACCGAATTCCTGCAGGACCTTGGCAACGGCGCCACAATCGCCCTTGCCGTAGACCATCGCCGTACCGCCCTTGAGGTCGATAGCGTCGAGGCCCTCGATCTTGAGCTCTTCGGCCGCCTTGCGGATCAGGGAGTTTTTCAACACATGGCAGGTCGCCTGCTGGGCGGCGAGCTGGTTGCGCAACTCCGAGAAATCCTTGACCGGCAAACCGATGTACGAGACGAAATAGCAGTAATCAGCTTCCGAAATCATCTGACCGATGGAACGGACCAAATAAGTCTTTTCGTTTCTCATTTTGCCGCCCTCGTCAGTTCTTTGAGATTGATTTTGATGCCGGGGGTCATCGTCGCCGAAACCGTGCACGACAGTATGTAAACACCCTTGGCAGTCGCCGGTTTGGCTTTGTTGATCGCGTCGGCGATCGCATCAAAGTTTTCCTTGAGCGCTTCGGCTTCAAACGACAACTTGCCGATCGGCACGTGGACGCAGCTGCCGCGATCGGCGCGGAACTCCGCCCGCCCCGCCTTGGCTTCGCTGACCGCATTGCCGACGGCGTCGGTCACGGTGCCGGTCTTGGGGTTCGGCATCAAACCGCGCGGACCCAGCTGACGACCCAGCGGACGAACCGCTTTCATCGCCGCCGGAGTCGAGATCAAGACGTCGAAATCCAGAAAACCGTCTTTGATTTTCTGCACCAGATCGTCCATCCCGACGATGTCGGCGCCCGCCGCCTTGGCCTCGTCCGCCTGCGCACCCTCGGCGACGACCGCCACGCGCACCGTTTTACCGGTACCGCGGGGCAACGCCACCGCGCCGCGGACGGTCTGATCCGACTTACGGGTATCGACGCCCAACTTGAGCGCCATTTCCACCGTCTGGTCGAACTTCACCGCCGGCAGCTGTTTGAGCAACGCGAACGCTTCCAGAGCGCTGTGCTGCACCTGAAGATCCCCGAGGATCTCCAACTGTTTCTTGTAAAGCTTACTCTTACGCATCGACCACCTCGATTCCCATACTGCGAGCGGTTCCTTCAATGATGCGCATCGCCGCTTCTTCGCTACGGGCGTTGATGTCTTCCTTTTTCGTCTGCACGATCTCCCGGATCTGGGCCCGGGTGATCTTGCCCGCCGTCTCGCTGCCGGGCTTGTGGGCGCCGGAAGCCAGACCTGCCGCCTTTTTGATCAATTCCGCGGCGGGGGGCGATTTGCAGATGAAGGTGAAGGAACGATCCTGATAGACCGTGATCACCACCGGAATAACCGTACCGCTCTGAGCTTGAGTGGCAGCATTGAACTGCTTACAGAACTCCATGATGTTGCAGCCGGCCGCGCCGAGGGCGGGACCGATCGGCGGAGCCGGGTTGGCCGCACCCGCCGGGATCTGCAATCTGATCAGGCCTGTAATCTTCTTTGCCATAGATTAACTTCCTTTTCTGCTCTGTCTTTCTGCGTGGTCCGAATTGACAGGTATTCCGCCGCGCCGAAAGATACCAATGTTGGTTTAGTCTGGGGCAAGTTCAGTTGACTCGCTCCACCTGCCATGACTCCAATTCCAAAGAAGTGGATCGACCGAAGATCGATACCATAACTTTCAACAAACCGCGTTCACCGTCAACGCCGGTGACCGTACCCTCGAAGCCCTCAAAGGGCCCGTTGGTGATGCGGACGACTTCGCCCACATCGAATTTCAGCACCGCCACCGGATTCGCCGCGGTGTCTTCCTCGTTGCCGAGGATGTCGGCGGCCTCCTGCTCAGTGAGCGGAGTCGGGCGATTGCCGTTGCCCAAGAAGCCGAGCACGCCCTGCACGTTGCGGACCAAAAACCACGCACCCTCGTTGACTTCGCCGAGATCGTCGTAGAGATCCATGCGAACCATGATGTAACCGGGGAAAACGTTGCGCTTGGTCACCTTGCGCTGACGCTGCCGGACTTCAACCACCTGGTGAGTCGGCACGCAGGCCTCATAAACGCCCGACTGGTCATGCAACTGGATCTGCCGATTGATCGACTCGCAGACTTTCTTTTCATGACCGGAAAGGGTGTGGAGCACGAACCACTGGCCGCGCTTATCCGCGACCGGCTGAACTTCCGGGGTGACTGCCAAATCTTCGTCCATAAAATTTCTTCCCAAAGCTTAAAGACTGCCCACCGTAAGCAAGTTGATGACGAGGTGCGCCAACTTATCGACTCCGGCGACGAAAACCGCCAAAAGCAACATCACCACGACCACCAGCACCGTGGACTCCAACAACTGCCGACGATCCGGCCAGGTGCACCGCTTCATTTCCGCCACGGTGTCGAGGATGAATCCCCGGCACTTGGCCATAAATGACGGCGACGCCGATGCCTCGTGATGCTTTGCCATATCTTTCGTCTTTCCTCAAAAATTTCCCCGTCTCTTTCCCAACCGGAAAAACTGGCAGGGAAGGTGGGGCTCGAACTCACGACCTGCGGTTTTGGAGACCGCTGCTCTAGCCAACTGAGCTACTTCCCTGCAACAGAAGACGGTTTACGCCGGAAAAAATGCCGATTTAGCGGGTTTCCCGGTGAATCGTATGTTTACGCTCAAACTTGCAATACTTCTTCTTTTCCAAACGCTCCGGAGTATTGCGTTTTTCCTTCATGGTCGTGTAATTGCGGCGTTTGCACTCGGTACACTCCATGATGACCAATTCGCGAGCCATAATCGTTTGTCTCTTCTAAATAGTTGAATTTGACACGTAATCCCGAACCGCTCCGCCCAACAGGTTTTACGGTTCGGGACTTACTCAATCCGTCAGTTTCGCGACTTACTCGATGATGTCGGAAACTCGGCCGGACGCCACGGTACGACCGCCTTCGCGGATGGCGAAGCGCAGACCTTTTTCCATGGCGATCGGGGCGATCAGCTCGACGGTGATCGAGGTGTTATCGCCGGGCATGACCATTTCCACACCGTCGGCCAGCGTGATCGAACCGGTCACGTCGGTGGTACGGAAGTAGAACTGCGGCCGATAGTTGTTGAAGAACGCGGTGTGACGACCACCCTCTTCCTTTTTCAGCACGTAGATCTCGCCCTTGAATTTCTTGTGCGGGGTGACCGAGCCCGGCTTCGCCAGGACCTGGCCGCGAACCACATCTTCTTTCTTGGTGCCGCGGAGCAGGCAACCGACGTTGTCGCCGGCCTGACCCTGATCCAGCGTCTTGCGGAACATTTCCACGCCGGTGACGGTGGTCTTGGTGGTCGGTTTGATACCGATGATTTCGACTTCGTCGCCGACGGTGACCACGCCGCGCTCGACACGACCGGTGACCACGGTGCCGCGACCTTCGATCGAGAAGACGTCTTCGATCGGCATCAGGAAGGGCATATCGATGTCACGCTTGGGTTCCGGAATGAAGCTGTCGACCGCATCCATGAGGTCGAGGATGCACTTGCAATCCGGATTGTTGGGATCGCCTTCGCACTCGTTGACCTTGAGGGCGGAACCGCGAATGATCGGGGTGTCGTCGCCGGGGAAATCATACTTGTTGAGCAGTTCCCGGATATCCATTTCGACGAGGTCGAGCAGTTCGGGATCGTCGACCTGGTCGACTTTGTTCATGAAAACGACGATCGCGGGCACGCCGACCTGACGGGCGAGCAGCACGTGCTCGTTGGTCTGCGCCATCGGGCCGTCGGTGGCGGCGACCACGAGGATCGCGCCGTCCATCTGCGCCGCACCGGTGGTCATGTTCTTGACATAGTCAGC
>JAZTWK010000003.1:0-10783 GCA_045635865.1 Victivallaceae bacterium | reverse complement strand
ACATCAACAAGGCATTCATCGCCGGTATCGAGGAAGCGCGGGCGACGCTGACCCAGAGTCTCGCCGGCAACTTCTACCGTCCGGCGGTGGCGAGCCTCGCCGCCAAGGCGGAAGAGTTGATCCGCAAGTTCCGTTGCGAGTAATTTTCGTCGATTTTGGCGACAGATGAAAAATTGGATCTATTCACTCTGTCGAGAAAGCATGGAGTACCTCGTCGGGCGCTTTGAGCGCAACGGCGAGGTTTATCCCTTTATCGACACCAAATTCGACCCGACGACCGGTGAGGAGCGCGGCAACGCCCCGGAACTTTTCCGCAGTCGGGAGTGCATTTACACGTGGATCCAAGGGCGGGGGCTGGAAAGCATCGCCCGCCATATCGGTTTTTTCGCCGCCCACGGCGATGCGGAACTCGCCCGACGTCTGATTGTTATGTTGGGCACCGTGACCGACTCCATGGAAAAGTTGCGCGCGCTCAATCACGGGCGACTGCCCTTTGCGCTCCGCCCCGGCGGCGAAGCCTTCTTCTCCTCCGACTTCGGCTACGCCAATTTCAGCGATCTGTTTTACAGCAGGGGGCTCTATTTGGCGGGATGCGCGCTCGGTCGCGACGATTACCGCACCGCGGGAAAAGAGCTTTTCCTTTTCGTGTTGCAGGCGATCGTCGATCGGAGTTTCCGCACCGATCAGCAGAGTTTCGACCCCAAAAACGCGGTAGCTTACGTGCCGGGCAAATATCCGCAGGGGCCGGCGATGATCTCGCTATCCGGCATCGCGGAGATCCTCGCGGCGGAACCGGAAAACGAAAAAATTTCCGCTTTCGTCGCCCCGCTGTTGGGCAGAATTCTCAATTATCACATCAACCATGGGCAGTACCCGCAACTGGAAAAATTCGACTTCATCGAAAATCTCGATGCGGAGTTTGCCCCCTATTATGAAACCAACGGCGCGCTCGCGAGCGACCCCGGCCACGCGCTGGAGTTGGTCGGTCTGGCGGGTAAATTGCTGTTGGTCCTGCAGAAAAATCACCGGCTCGACGCGGAGTTGAAAAATCAGGCGGCGATCCTGCCGGAGGTTTTCTGCCACGTTTTCGACTACGGCTTCAACGCGCATGCCGGCGGCATCGCCAAACTGTACGACCTCGCCGCCCGGAAAACCATCAATTCGGATATGCCGTGGTGGAGTTTGCCGGAAACTTTCCGCGCCGGGGTGGAAATGACGCATCTCTACCCGGATATCCGCCAAGCGGAAGTCCGGACTCGCGCCGAGGCGGCTTTCGCCGCGATCGCCAAATTCCGCGGTCAACACGGTTTCTGCGTCCAAACCCGCGACGCTTCCGGGAAACTTATCCCGGTGATCCCGGCGGTGCCGGATATCGACCCCGGCTACCACACCAATTTGGCTTTGCTCGACGCGGCGGAGCTGCTCTGATCACCCGACAAAAAAAATCGCTCCGGAGTTTTCCGGAGCGATTTGCTTTTGGCTCGAAAAAGTCGATTACTTTTTGAGGATCGACTTGCCGGCGTAAACCGCCTGATCGCCCAGTTCTTCCTCGATGCGGATCAACTGGTTGTACTTCGCCATCCGGTCGGTACGGCTCATCGAACCGGTCTTGATCTGACCGCAGTTGGTGGCGACGGCGATATCGGCGATCGTCACATCTTCGGTCTCGCCGGAACGGTGCGAGAGGACCGCGTTGTACTGATGATTCTGCGCCATGCTGACCGCCTTGAGGGTCTCGCTGAGCGAACCGATCTGATTGACCTTGACCAAAATCGCGTTACCGATGCCCTTTTCGATGCCCATAGCGAGCCGTTCGGGGTTGGTGACGAAAAGGTCGTCGCCGACGAGCTGAACTTTGTCGCCGAGCTTATCGGTGAGGAGCTTCCAACCGGCGAAATCATCTTCGGCCATACCGTCTTCGATCGAAAAGATCGGGTAACGCTGGCAAAGGTCGGCGAGATAAGCGGCGTTTTCTTCGGCGCTGAGGAACTTGCCGATCTCGACTTCATACTTGCCGGTCTCGGCGTTGTAGAACTCGGTGGAGGCGCAGTCGAGCGCGAGCACCACGTCTTCGCCCGGCTTGTAACCGGCGTCGGCGATCGCCTTGACGATGAAATCGAGCGCCTCATCGGCGGTGGCGAGATTGGGGGCGAAACCGCCCTCGTCGCCGACGTTGGTATTCTGACCGGCCTTTTTCAGGTTCTTCTTGAGCGCCTGGAAAACTTCCGCACCCATGCGGACCGCCTCTTTGATGCAGCAGGCGGAAACCGGCATGATCATGAATTCCTGGAACTGGATCGGGTTGTCGGCATGCTTGCCGCCGTTGAGGATGTTCATCATCGGCACCGGCAGGGTGTGCGCGAAAGCGCCGCCGATGTAGCGATACAGCGGCAGACCCGCTTCTTCCGCCGCCGCTTTGGCGACCGCCAGAGAGACCGCGAGAATGGCGTTGGCGCCGAGTTTGCCCTTGTTGGCGGTGCCGTCGAGTTCGATCATCGCGTTGTCGATGGCGATCTGATCCTCGGCGTCGAGACCTTCGAGCGCGGGGGCGATGACTTCGTTGATGTTTTCGACCGCTTTCAACACGCCCTTGCCGTTGTAACGCTTGGCGTCGCCGTCGCGCAGCTCGACCGCTTCGTGGGCTCCGGTGGAAGCGCCGGAGGGCACGGCGGCGCGGCCCATGATGCCGCTTTCCAGCGTGACGTCGGCTTCGACGGTCGGGGTGCCGCGGGAATCGAGGATTTCACGGGCGTGGATGTCGATGATACAGCTCATTTTCTTTCTCCTGTTAAAAATGGATGAGGTTTACGAAAAACGATATTCGTTTTCATTGCTTTTACGGCGTTTAAATATACTCCGAAATCCCAAAAAATTCAACCCCGTGACGCAGTTTTTTGCCGCTTTTCAAAAGGCGAGGCTGAACGCCATGACGAACATGCCGGAAATCACCCCGTAGATCGACCAATGGTGTTCGCCGTACTTTTCCGCCAAAGGCAACAACTCGTCGACCGAGAGAAAGACCATGATCCCGGCGACTCCGGCAAAGAGCAGCTGCAATACCGTGGACGACAGCACCGGCATCAGCACCGCCGCCGCCACCAGCGCGCCCAAGGGTTCCGTCAGTCCGGAAGCCGCCGAGAACCAAAAGGCTTTGGCGCGACTGCCGGTCGCCTGATAGATCGGCACGGATACCGTGATGCCCTCGGGGATGTTGTGAATGGCGATCGCCAGCGCGATCGGAACCCCCGCCGAAGCGCCTTCGATCCCGGAAACGAATACCGCCATGCCCTCGGGCAAGTTGTGCAGAGCGATCGCCAGCGCCAGCAACACTCCGGAGCGCCTCAACCGATCCGGATGCACCGGGGCGACGGCGGTGTCGGGAGTTTGGAGTTCGTGGGGATTTTCGGCTTCCGGGATCAGGCGGTCGATCAAGGCGGCAAGGGCGATGCCGCCGAAAAATCCGGCGGCGGCGTAAAGCGAACCGGGAAACCGACCGTAAAGTTGGATCAATTCAGCGCGGGAGCAAGCGAGGAGTTCGACCAAGGAAACGTAGATCATCACGCCCCCGGAAAAGCCGAGCAGGAATCCGAGCGTGCGGAAACTGGGTTTACGCAACAACAGGGCGATTAGACTGCCGATACCGGTAGCCATACCGGCAAACAGCGTCAACGCCAGCGCCAATTTGAATTCTCCGTTGGAAATCAAATCCATAACCACCTCCTCGTGCCGGATAACAATATAAGTCGCCCGCCGGGCAAATCAAGCACTCCCCCCCCGGCAAAAAAATGCCGGAAACGCGAGGCGCTCCCGGCAAGAGTGTCTGATTTGAACTTATTCCCACTCGATCGTCGCCGGCCCCTTGGGGCTCAAATCGTAGAGCACCCGACAGACGCCCGGCACTTCCGCCAGGATCCGATCGGTGATCTTTTTCAGCACCGCATAGTCGATTTCCGGCACGGTCGCACTCATGGCGTCGACCGTGTTGACCGCCCGGATGATCACCGGCCAGTCGAAGACCCGCTTGCCGCCCCGCACGCCGGTCGAACGGAAATCCGGCACCACGGTAAAGAACTGCCAGATCTTATCCGCCAAACCCGCCTTGGCGATCTCTTCGCGCAAAATGGCGTCCGCCTCGCGCAACGCCGCCAACCGGTCGCGAGTGATCGCGCCGATGCAACGCACGCCCAGCCCCGGCCCCGGGAAGGGTTGCCGATAGACCATTTCATCGGGCAGACCCAGCGCCTTGCCGACCACCCGCACTTCGTCCTTAAAGAGCAACTTCACCGGCTCGACCAGCTCAAACTGCAGATCTTCCGGCAGACCGCCGACGTTGTGGTGCGCCTTGACGCCGTCGCTTTCGAGGATGTCCGGATAGATCGTGCCTTGCGCCAAAAATTTGATGTCGCTCAGTTTGCGCGCTTCTTCCTCAAAAACGCGGATGAACTCCCCGCCGATGATCTTGCGTTTGGTTTCCGGTTCGGCGACGCCCGCGAGTTTGTCGAGGAAGCGGTCGGTCGCGTCGATATAAATCAAATTGGCGTCGAGCTGATTGCGGAAAACTTCGATCACCTTTTCGCTCTCGCCCTTGCGCATCAAGCCGTGGTTGACGTGGACGCAGACGAGCTGCTTGCCGATCGCCTTGATGAGCAGCGCGGCGACCACCGAGCTGTCGACGCCGCCGGAAAGCGCGAGCAGAACTTTGCCGCTACCGACCTGCGCCTTGATGGCGGCGATCTGTTCGGCGATGAATTTTTCCGCCAAAGCCGGCGTATTGATGCGAAGCATGTTTTCGGGGCGTTTGTTGGGATTTTCCATTTGGCTTTCCTCCAATTAGATATGACACTGCTATAAGATACTCCAAACTTCGATCGCTTGCAAGACGCGGCGGTAAATTTTTTCGCCGCTCAACTCCAAAGCTGGTAGAGGTGGACCAACAGCGGCATCGTCGCAATACAGCAGAGCGTGCCGATCACCCCGATCGCGTTGGCGTAAACCGCATCCCGGTCGTAGATCTGCGCCATCATCGTCACGGTGTTGGCGGGCGGCGCGATCACGGCAAGATAAGTGACGAGCAGTATGCGATTGGCGTCCGCCAGTCCGAAGTCCCACGGGAAATAGTGCAGGATCACCAGAAACAACAGCGGCAAACCGATCAGCCGGCAAGCGATCACCGGAAAGAGCTTCGGGTAGCGCCGCACCGCGCTCCAATCCAGTTGCGAAAGGAGCATACCGAGCACGATCATCGACAGCGGCACGATCGTGCCGGAAACCAAGGTCAGACTTTTTCCCACCAGATAGGGCAGTTTCCAACCGGCAAAAAACATCGTCGCTCCGATCACCGAAGCGACATTGTTGGGGTTGAGCAGAATTTTGCCCCACATCAGTTTCCGGTCGGAACCGAGCAACGCGCGGCCGTGACTCCAAATGAGGATGTTTTGGATCGAAATGTAGGCGCTGCAGTAAATGACGTACTCCTGACCAAAGAGGATGAATACCAGCGGCACGATCAGATTTCCGCAGTTGGAGTAGATGATCGAGGTGCATTCCAGCGGATCGAAACCGATTTTACGCAACAATGGCGACAATATGCCGATCTCGACCACGTGCACCGCCACCGCCGCCACGATCGCCAACAGCAACCCGGTGCGGATCTCCGGTTGCATTTCGATCTGATAGGAATAGATGATGAGGCAGGGCATCACCAAATAAAGCGTCACCATCGACAGCACCCGGCTGTCTTCGGCGCGGAGCAATCTGGTTTTCACCAACAGAAAGCCCGCCGCCAAAATAAGATAAAAGGAAAATATGGTCTTCGCTAAATCCAGTGCCAGCATGATTTACCTCGCCGAGCGAAAATTTCGTCCTCATAAAATAGCACCTTCACCCGGGCTTTTCAACCGGGGAACGCCCCGTTTCGGGGTTTAAAAATCCTCCGGAAACGGGGCGGAAAAGATTTTTCGGCACACGACTTGATTTTTCACCGCCCCGTGATTATATTAACTACCAGAAACCCCAGTGCGGCGGTTCGTCGCACCTCAACAAGGAGAAAATGAAAAATGGCTGCTAAAGTTGATCCGGAAAAATGCTGTGGCTGCGAAACCTGCGTTAACGCTTGCCCGGTCGGTACCATCGCGATGAAAGACGGCAAGGCTTGCGTCGGCGCGGATTGCGTCGAGTGCGGCGCCTGCGTCGGCGAATGCCCGGCGGAAGCGATTTCTCTCTAAATCGCCGCAAATTTCGAGCAAAAAACCGGAAAAGGATGCGTCCTTTTCCGGTTTTGCTTTTTATTTCGTCAACTTCAGCGATCGGTGCGCGAGAGCGAAAACTGCAAGATCGTCACCACCGTCAGCAGCAGTAGATTCTGCGCCACCAGCACCGCCGCCGTGGTCACCGAGCCCCAGTAGAGCGGCAAGATCCCCAGCGCGATCACCAACGAGAGCAAGTGGCAGAGCGTCACCGCGAGTTTTCTGCTCAACCCCATGCGCTGGAAGCGGTGGGAAAGGTGATTGCGATCCCCGATCCAAAAGGGTTTGCGGTTCCAAGTGCGGATCACCACCACCACCGCCGCGTCAAAGAGCGGCAACGCCAGGATAAACAGCGGCATCAATAGCGGCAACCCGAATCCCGCCGGGGCATCCGGATAATAAGTCACCTTTACCGCCACCACCGCCAAAATGTAGCCGAGGAAGTGACTGCCGCAATCCCCCATGAAAATCGTCGCCGGGGCGGCGTTGTAGTACCAAAAGCCCACCACCGCGCCGAGCGCCGAGCCGCAAAACGCCGCCACCAGAAATTGCCCGCCGAGCATCGCCACCACCCCGAAAAACGCCAAGGCGATCGCCGCCGTGCCCGCCGCCAGACCATCCATATTGTCGAAAAAGTTGATCGCATTGATGACCGTCATGATCCAAAAGACCGTGACCGCCACGCTCAACCAGTAAGGTTGAATGCAGTCGAGCTGAACTCCGCCGCCCCAAACGGCGAGCAGTGCCGCCACCAGCTGACCGGAAAACTTCACCCCGGCTTTAAGCGGGAAAAGGTCGTCCAGCATCCCCAAAGTCAGCGCCAAAACCGCTCCGGCAAAGAGAAAGGCGAGATTTCGCCCCGAGAGCATGACCCCAAAAATCAGCTCGTCGTTGAAGTCCGCGCCGAGCAGTTCGCCGTAATTGTGGCGCACCGCAAATAGTCCTGCCGCGAGCGTGAGCGCCCACGCGGCAAAGATCGCCATGCCGCCCAACAGCGGCACGCTCTGGTGGTGCCGTTTGTGATTGTTGGCGGGAGCGTCGACCCAGCCGAAGCGCCGGGCGATCTCGCGAAAGATCGGCACCAAAATCAGCGCAAATGCCAGCGAGGTCAAGGCGGAAGGAAGCAAAAATTTCGCCATTTCCAACTTATTCATGGTCGTTCCTCCGCACGTATTCCAACAAAAAGACGGTCGCCGCCTGCGCGGCGTTGAGCGATTCGTAATCCCCGGGCATGGGGATCATCACGTGGCGGGAATTTTCCGGCACCTGCGAAAAGCCGTTGGCTTCGCCGCCGATGACCACCACGCTGTGGTCGAAAAGATCGGGGCACCGGAAGCAATTTTCCCCGGCGTGCGGGTCGGTGAGAAAGAATTTGCCGTAGCCCTGCTCCGCCGCCGTGCGCGCCAATTCATTCAGATCCGCAAACTTGCGCCAGGAAAGGAAAAACTGCGCCCCCATGCCGGAGCGGATGCTCTTGTCGCCCCACGGATCGACCGACCCCTTGGTGTACCAGATTTCCCTGCCCCCGATCGCCCGAAAGGTACGGACGATCGTGCCGAAGTTGCCCGGGTCGCTCACCTGATCGAGCGCGAGCAGAAAATCGCCTTGCGGCGGCGCACTCGTTTCCGGCGGGATCTTCGCCAGCGCCAGGATCCCCTGATGATTGACGGTGGCGGAAAATTCGGAAAATTCCGCTTCGCCGACCCGCCGCAGGTTTTTGGGTTCCACCGGAGCCAACGCCGCCAATCCCCGTTCGGTGGCGACGGTCAACTCCACCAACTCGGGGCGGAAGTTGAGCAAGTCGCGCACCGCGCGCAGACCCTCGCAACGGCACCACTCCGGGGCGTGCTTGCGTCCCTGTCGGGTGCCGAGCGCGCGCAACTGCGCCTTTTCGTGCCGGGTCAGCTCCATGAGGTTTTACTTGGCAAATTCGCCGTTATCCAACGCCACTCGGAAATTTTTGAGTTGGTCGAGATAGTAGGCGAGCGTCATCTGCTCGACGGCACCGGGGTATTCCCGCGCCAAAACCGCCTTGGCGCGGTCGAAATCCTTGAGTTCCAGATAGAGCCGCACCGCACTGCAGTCGGCTTCGGCGCGCAACGCGGCATCCACCTTTTCGTCGTCGCCGATCGCCTGATAGAGCGCGGCGCTCTTGGCGAAGTCGCCCGAAAGTTCCGCATTGGCGGCGACGAGCATCCGGCATTTGGCGTCGAGGAAGCTATCCGCCTTGCCCGACTCCACCACTCGGGTCAACTCGGCGTCGCTCTCGGCGTACTTGCCCGCTTGGGTGAAAAGTTGCGCCAGCCGGTAACGCCCGAAGTTCGCCGCGCCCGCCTTGGGATTGGCGGCGAGTGCCGATTGCAAAGTTTCGATCGTATCGGCGACGGCGATCGCGTGATTCGCCTGCTTTTCCTGCTTAACGGTCTGCCGCCAAATGTGCAAGCCGATGCAGAGCACGATGATCACGCCCAACACCGCGAGCGCCGCCTTTTTCCAGTTGGCGGCGAACCACATTTCAAAGCGATCGGGATCGTCGAAAAGCTCCGTACTCAAAGATTTTTCCAACTTCTTGCGCTCGGCGCTATCCAGTTTATTCGCCATCTTTTTTGCCCTTTATGTAAAATTAGTGATGCGAAAAGATTCGTTCCGGAGCGTGGTAAAGCGCCACACCCAACTCGTTGGCACGCTTGATGACGTCGGCATCCCGCAGCGAACCGGCGGGGGCGATGATCGCCCTGATCCCGGCGGCGGCGGCGGTTTCCACGCCGTCTTCAAAGGGGAAGAAGCCGTCGCTGGACATCACCGAATTTTCCAGCGTGCCGCTCCCGGTGTACTTCTGGCGGAATTTGGCGATCGCCTGCTCGATCGCGCCGACCCGATCCTGCTCGCCGGTGCCGACGGAAAGCGTCTGACCGTCTTTGACGATGACGACGCCGTTGGAGCGAACGCTCAAATTGACGTACCAGGAAAAGAGCAGATCGTGCAACTGGCTCTCGCTCGCCGCGACCTGCGAGATCACTTTGCCGCACCGGGCGTTTTCGCCCTCCGCCGGCTTGAGGTCGGCGATCGAGCGAAGCGAAGTCGTCAGCGGCGCGGCGACGATCAGCGAACCGTCGGCGAGCACCTTAAAGGTGTTGTACTCCGGGCCGACGCTCCCGGTGTAACGCGGCAACGTCGCCAAGTCCCCGCACTGCAAAATGCGGATGTGGCGATTGAGTTTGTAAGTCTCGGCGTCGTTGAAAATATCCGCCACGCCGGGGGCGTAGGCGGGCGCCACCACGCACTCGCAGAAAGTGGACATGATCTCGCGCGCGGTGTCGGCGTCGACCTCGGTATTGAATGCGATCACGCTCCCGAATGCCGCCCGTTTATCGGCGTCGCGCGCCTTGAGATAGACCTGCAGCAGACTTTCGCCGGGAGTGGCGACCGCCGCGCCCGATGGGTTGACGTGCTTCATCACCGCGCAGGCGGGGCGGTCGAAAAACTTGACGATGTTGAGCGCCCCGGAAATATCTTCCAAGTTGGTCTGCGACAGGCCGCTTTTGCCGTTTTTGATGATCTTCATTCCGCCGATCGCGCCGACGCACTCCGCGGGGCGGTAGTAAGCCGCGCTCTGGTGGGGGTTGGTGCCGTACCGCAGGTCGTCCACCTTGACGTAACGCCGCCCGGCGATCTCGATCTCCGCATCGAAAGCACCGACGTTCTTTTCCAAATAACTGTTGCGGGAAAGCTCCTTGCCCATAAAAATACTCCTTCCGGCGGCAAAATCCTGCCGCGATTGCGTTTTTTGCTAAAATAGAATATAACACGATTTGAAAGAGTCGGCAAATGGAACTATCTTTAATAGAGCAAAAAAAGCACTATTTTATGACTATGCAAGACAAAAAGCGGGGATTTTTCATCACTTTCGAGGGACCGGAGGGGGCGGGGAAAAGTTCGCAGATCCAACTTCTGGCGCGACACCTCGTCGACCGCGGCTTCGCCGTCGTGGTCACCCGCGAGCCGGGCGGCACCGAATTGGCGGAAAAACTCCGCGACCTCATCAAGCGCCCCCCGGAATCGGAAACGCTCCACGACGAGACCGAATTATTGTTGCTCGAAGCCGCCCGCAGTCAGCATGTCCGGGAAATAATCGCCCCGGCGTTGCGCGACGGCAAAGTGGTGCTCTGCGACCGCTTTTGCGATTCCACCACCGCTTATCAGGGGGCGGCGCGCGGGCTGAACCGCGACGAAGTCGAGCATCTTAACCGCTTTGCCGTCGGAGTTTGTCGCCCGCAGTTGACTTTTCTGCTCGATCTCGCCCCCGAAGTCGGCTTCGCCCGGGCGAAAACGCGCGGCGAGACCGATCGCATCGAGGAAGCCGGGCTGGAATTTCACCACAAGGTGCGGCAGGCGTTTCTCGACCTCGCCCACGCCGAGCCGGAGCGGATCAGGATCATCGCCGCCGACCGCCCCGCCGAAACGATCAGCGCCGAGATCCGGAGCATCGCCGATGAGTTTATACGCTGACTACCGCGCCCGTTACCCGGAGATCATCG
>JAZTWK010000002.1:0-23369 GCA_045635865.1 Victivallaceae bacterium | reverse complement strand
CGACATGTAGTTGGTATCGCTGTCGATGTCGCCGCCCTGGCTGTCACTGCCGCCCGCCACCGCGTTGGCGAAGTAGCCGCCGGTGATCGAAAGCGTACTGGTGCCGGTGCGATAGGCGCTCGCGCCGGTCGCCACGACGTTGCCGCCGGTGACGAAGCTCGAGAAGGTACCGCCGGAAATTTCCGCACCGGTGTCGCCGCTGATGGTCGCGTCGCCGCTTGCCACATAGTGACCGCCAAACGCCGCCTTGCCGGAACCGTCGGAAATTTCCAAGAGCGAATTGCCGGAGATCGTCGCGTTGGCTTCGACGCGCTGACCCGCGACCAAGCCGCGGAAACTGCCGCCGCCGACCACGACCCGGGCGTCATCGGCAACGGTCGCCGCCGCCGTGACTTCCGCACCGCCATAGACGTTTTGCGCGAAAGTGCCGCCGTCGAGTTCGATCGCCGTGCCGTCGCCGTAAACGCTGTCGGTGTAGCTCTTTTCCGCAAGTTTCGCCACGCCGTCGGCGGCGAGGTTGGTCACGTCGGCGGCGGTCGCAAAGGCGTTGATGCCGTAGCGGTAAACCTCGCCCTGATAATTGATCTTCTGATAGAGCGCATAACCGGAGAAGCTGTCGTTCACCTGCACCTCGCTCTGCGCGGTGTTGTAGATAAAGGTGATGCCGTCGCTGTCGGTCGCCACATCAGCGCTGCCGGTGAAGCCCGCCGCCCCGACCGTACCGTTGTTGGTAAAATCGTAAGCGACGTCCGCCGTCAAGTTGCTGTTGAGCTTGTTCCCTACCGCCGCGCGGTTGAAAACGAAGGTACCATTGTTGACCACGACGTTGTGCGAGAAGTCGCGGGTGCCGTTGTAGACAAAGGTCGCCCCGGCATCAACGGTGAGGTTGCAAGTGGTGAAATAATCGATCTCGCTCACCGACACCGTTTCGCCGGTGATGTTGATGTTGATACTGCCCGTCACGTCTTCTGCAAAGTCGTGCGCCGCGCCCACGCTGTCAAAGTAGATCTGGTTCAACTGCGAATTGCTGAGGTTGAGCTCCACTTTGCCGCCGACCGCGCAAGTGCCGGATGCAAGATAGATGTTTCGGGTCGTATTCATGTTGGCGACGTTGACGGTGTAGTTACCGCCGACCGTCAAGTTGGTCGTGCTGCAGGCGTTGGTGCTGGTCCAAGTGACGTTGTCAAAGGTGAAATTGACGTCGCCGCTGACCGCCGTGGAGCTGCTTTCGAAGGTCGGATAGAGACCGTACATCGTGGTATCTTTGACGACCAAATTGTAATCGCCGCCGATCGTGCCGGTGGCGGTCCGGGTCATCGCACTTCTGGTGATCGTCGAACCGACAAAGGAAATGTTCACATCCCCGGTACTCGACCGGAAGTTCTGACCGGTGAAAGTCCCGACCGTCGAACCGGAAACCGCGACGCTGACGCTTTCCAAATCGACCGTATTGCCACCCAAATACTGGATCGCACCGACCGAACTGCCGGAAATATCGACACTGTATCTCCCGGCGGTGATCGTACCGCTCGTACCGAAAGAAACCGTACCGATCTTGGCATTGTTGCGCGCCGTCAAATTGAATTCGCCCTGCAGGGTCGAAGCCCCCGCAACGTTGGTGGCGCCCAGGAAGAAGGTGCCGCTCACCACGCCGCCGTCGAGCAGATAATTCGTGCTGGCGTCTTCGGCAAAGGTCACCGCGCCGTTGGCGGCGCCAACCTGATTGACTCTACCGTAGATGTTGATCTGGGAATGGTGCAGCGTCGTACTGGCCACGGTATAGGCGGCGTAAAGAGCGCCGACACTGCCGCCCTCCAACACGGTAAGCTCGACATCGTCCACCGTGCTGCCGCGCACGCCCCACAGGGTGTGGATATAGGTGTTGTTGCCGACGACGGCCGCCGCCAGCGGCGCGGTGCCGCTCGACGCGCCCACCACAATACCGCCGTTGCTGGAACCGACCGAGTCGTTGTAATAGTCGGTCAGGATCGTCACGTAGTTGTGACCGCTGGCGGTATTGAGGAAATTACGCCCGCTGGAGGTCGAACCGCCGACGATCCGCATCGCCCCGTAACCGGTCTGCGCGCTGATGCCATTGGCGATCGTATTGAACGCCACGCCGTCGCCGATGGTGTAAGTGCCGCCGTCGACGACGATTACCGTACCGGCTTCCGCGCCGACCGCAACGTAGGTATCCAACGGAGTCGGGTTCAAGCCCGAATCCGCCGCTTCGGCGTAGGTGGCAAAAGCGTTGGTACCGATCACCGCCGTGCCGCCGGAAACTTCCACCACCGTACCGGCTTCCAGACCGCTCCACCGCGTCGTGTAGTAGGCCGGTTTGACATTGATATATACGTTGGTGCCGCTGGTAGTGAGGAAATAGTCCTCGGCGCCTTCACCGGTGATCGTAATGGTATTGGCGGAAATATTCTTGCCGGAAAAAACCAGCTTGGATGCTTCCGTCGGGGTATAACCGGTAACGTCGATGGTAAAGGTCGTCATCGCGGCGATCTGGGTGTTGCTGCTCCCCACCGTCAGGCAGGAATCCGCGGCGATGTTGACCGCCGCCGTACTGCAGGTACCGCCGATCCGGAAATCGGTGACACTGGTACTGCCGCCGGTAACGTTGATCACCACATTCCCGGTCACGCCGCTGGCTTTCCACTCGCCATTGGTGTTGGTACCGCGGTCGGCGTAGAGTCGAGTGAGCGTGGAACCGACCAGATTGTAGGTAACGTCCGCATCGGTACGGTTGGAGTTCTGATCGCCGGCACCGCCAAGGTTGGTGACCGTCGAACCGATGACGGTGAAGGTGATGTCGCCGCCCGTCACGCTGGCGCCGGTACTCATCGTGCCCACCGAACTGCCGGTCACCGTGATGCTCGCCGTACCATTGGTAGCATGTCTGGCGACATAGGCTTGACCCACCCGGGAATCTTCGATCGCCAATCTGCCGTAGGTGAGCGTACCGTACAAGCGGTTGCCGCTGGAGATACCGCCAGTGATCGTCGAACCGCGCACGGTGATGTCGCTGGTGGTCTGCACGTTGCCGCTGCCGCCGGTACCGCCGCTGATGAAGGAAATGAGCGTATCCTCGATAATGGTCGTAGCCCCGGTCAGGAACTGCTTGGCGCCGGTATTGCTGGTCATATCGGTCGAAGCGGTAAGAGTCCCGCCGGTGATGTAGAGCGCGCCGTACTTGTCGGACGCACGCCATGCGGCGGTGGCGTCGTCGAGCGCCGAAAACGCATCGGTGCCGTAGGTCGCAGTGTAGCCGCCGATCACGATCGGGGTGCTGTCGGTATATTCGGTATTCAAATAGACGTCGAGCACGCTAATGAGCTCTTCGCCCGCGGCGACCGCCGCATCGTAGGTGGCAAAGGCGCCGGTGCCGATCGTCGTGGTGCCCGCCGGAGTTTCCACCGTGGTGCCCGCGGCGAGACCTTCCCACTTGTAGGAAACGTATGCCGGAATGGCGTTGATGTAAACGCCGGTGCTCTTGACGACAACATAGTAGTCGTCGGCATTTTCACCGGTGACCGCATAGTCGATATTGGTGTAGGTAGTGAGATTCTTGCCGCTGAAAACCAGCTTGGATTCCTCGGTCGGGGTGTAGCCGTCAACATTGACGGTAAAGGAAACCGGTACCGTCGTGCTGAAGGTCATACCGCCGCTGGCGCCGTTATAGACCAGCGCGGAGTCGGCGTCAATGGTGATGTAAACCGGGCCGGGCGCCGCATAAGTACCGCTCTGCGCGGCGAGATCAAACCTGGTGGTAACGATAGTCGTACCGCCGGAAACGGTGAGATAGGCGGCATCGGTCACCCGGCTTCTCTTGGCCGCGCCGTCGGTACCGAAACCGGTGTTGACGCCGAGATAGCCGATCGTGTTGTCGCCGACAAGGTTGATGTGCGAAGTACCGGTCCGCCGCGCTTCCGCCGCACCCGCCGGCGAAAGATAGGTGACACTACTGTCGGTGATGTTAAGGGTAATATCGCCGTAGAAGTCGGCAAGGGGTCCGATATAATATACGGTACTGTTTTCCACGTTCATGATCCCGACGGCGTCGGCGGGAGCCGTCGTCATTTGGTAGCAGAAATACCGGACATCGGAATTCCGCACCGTCCCCACGCCGTAGATGGCGGTACCGGTGCCGGAGCGGACGCCGAGGAAGAGGTAACTGCTGACCGTCGAATTATCCACGGTGATGCTGACATTCCACCGCTGAGTGGAGCTGGGGAAGCACCCCCACAGTGAAGCGACTTGGGCATTTTCGATCACCGTCGGGCAGGCTTCCAAGGTGGTAACATCGGCGCCGGTACCGGTAACGGTACTCACGGTGCCGCCGACAAAGTAGAGCACGCCCTGATTCCGGCCGCCGGCGGCGCTGGAAAGGTAGAGCGCTGTGCCGCTTGCGGTGGTGTTGGCGGCGTCGGTGCCATAGACCAAGCTGATCGCACCGTCATAAACTTCGCTCGGATCATTGGGATTGACCACGTCGAGATAGATGATGTCGCCCGCTACGTAGGGTTCACCGGTATCCGGGTTGGTTTCCCAATCCGTATTGACGTAGGTGTCGGCGGTTTTCAGCTCCCAATCGACGTAAACGGTATCGTCGTAGTCGCCATAGGTGGCGATACCCATTTGCACCGCGTCGTAAGCGCTGGCAAAGGCGTCCGTACCGATGGTCAGCGTGTTGCCGCTCACGACGACGTTAGTGCCGTCGGCGAGACCATCCCATCTCCGAGAAATGTAGTAATACTGCATAGCTTTCCTTCCTCTTTTGGTTTTGTGCTTGCTATACTATATATTTTTTAAAAACGTGACCCGGAGCGCACTTTGGATGCGCCCCGGCGTAAATACCGATCTTTTATATATTACTTGCCCGCTTTTTTTGCAAGTTCCAGAATTTCCGTATCTTCCAGCGCCCGGTTGTAGATGCGGACGAATTTGGTCCGGGTGGTGCCGTTGTTTCGCCACGGGTTGAAACCGATGCCGACCAGGAAGCCCTTCGCCCCCTTGAGGTCGAAAGGCGCGGCGGTGTTGCCCGCCTTGCGCTCGGCGATCATCTCGCCGTCGAGATAAAAGGCGTAGTAACCCTCGGAGTAGATCGCCACGAGGTGGTAAGTTTTGGCATCGGGATCGACTTCCTCGGCTTTGCACCGGGGGTGATAGACCGACTTACTGACGGTGAAATTCGCCCCGGGACCCTCGTCCTTGGTGGACAAGATTCCGAGATTGGAAGTCCCGTTGCCGACGTTGAAAAACGGATGCGCCTTGCCGTCGCCGAATTTGAAATCGACCGGCTCGACGAGCATTTCGATCGTGCCCTCGGTCGGGTTGAGGTTGCCGACCGCGCTGTAACGGATCGACGCGGACTTCGGACCGGTCACCAGCGCGCCGTTTTCGATAGTGATCGGGCTGTCGAAGTAACGGGTGAATTTCTTGCTGCCCTTGGCAACGACCGGATCGGCTTTGCCGGTGCTGTAATCCGCCTCAAAAAGCAGATCTTTCGCCAAATCCGCGGCAAAGACGCCGCTCACCAACGCCAGACTCAAAGCGACCAACAGTTTTTTCATTTCTTTTCCCTCCGTTTTCGCACCCGGTGTGCTTGTTAACGTTAACAAGATAACACCACTTTGGCAATTTGTCAAATCGCCACCGGAAATTTTTTCGATTTTTCCCGCCTCCCAGTTCAAACTCCCGGCGGGGCGCTTGCATTTTCACTTTCGGCAGTGTATGTTAACCCAAACGATCAATAATCTATTGTAAAAAATCCGAAACATGTCCGAGCCGAGCGAAAATGCTACTGTAACTTTGCGCGAAGCGCTCGCGCAAACGATCGCACGCGGGGAAAAGGTGTTGCGACTCCCCGCCGGGCGGCTCGACCTCTACCCCGCCGGATGCTCCGAGCGCTACTGTTACTTTTCCAACAACGACGAGGGGGTAAAGACCATTGCCCTCGACCTCGCGGATTTGGAAAATTTCACGCTCGTCGGCGAGGCGACCGAGCTGATTTTTCACGGCCGCGTCTCGCCGCTGGTCGCCACGCGCTGCCGCAATTTGACGATCGCCGACATTTCGATCGACTTCGCCGACTCGTTCGTTTCCGACGCCGACATCGTAAAGCGCGAAAACGGCATCGCCTGGCTCCAAATTGGCGGCAAGCACCATTTTGCCGACGGCAAACTCGGTTTCACCGGGGATTTTTACGACAATCTCGACGGAGTGTTGCGCTGTTTCGCCTACAACGCCTCGCGGCGCGAGTTGTCGGAAACCGCCGCGACCTCGATCGAAAATCACGATCTGCTCTACCGCGACGGCTTGGTCGGCGTGCCCGACCGCTTCCCCGCCGGGGCGCAAGAACTCATCATCAAGCACGAGTTGCGCCTCTGCCCCGGGATCGTGCTTGATAATTGCCAAAACGTCGTACTCAAAAATGTCAAACTGCACCACGCTTCCGGCATGGGCATTTTAGCGCAATGCTGTTGCAACGTGACGCTCGAAAAGGTGGAAATTTCCCCCCGCCGCCGCCGCGCTTCGGTTTCCGACGACGGCGCCCACCTCGTCGAGTGCCGGGGCAAGATTTCGCTCCGCGACTGCGACTTTGCCGGGATGCTCGACGACTCGGTCAACATCCACGGCATTTACCGCCCCTTGAAGTTCCGCATCCCCGGCGGCAAGTTTTACTACCTCGACACCGGGCATTATCAGCAAGCGGGCATCCCCGGGGCGCAACCGGGCGACACGTTGGAACTCGCCAAGCCCGACACCGGCAAACCCTACGGCAAAATCAAACTCACCGATGCCAAACTTATCAACAAAGCCTTTACCCGCGTGACTTTTGACGAAAACACCCTCCCCCCGGAATACGAGTGGGGCGACGCCGCCCGCGTCGTCGAGTGCGCCAAAGCCGAGGTCGAGATCGTCAACTGCCGCTTCCGCCCCTACCGGGGTCGGGGTATCTTGGTTTCGGGGGTGAAAAGCGCCAATATCAAGAACTGCGAGATCCACTCCTCGGGCGCGGCGATCTTCGTTTCCGGCGATCCCCGCTTCTGGTTTGAAAGCGGCCGGGTGGATGAGCTTTGCATCGAAAACAACACCTTTGACAACTGCAACTACTCCAACACCGCCGCCACCCGCGAGCCGGTCTGCGTTTTCCCCGAGATCGCGGTGGAGACGCCGGGATTTTTCTACCACGGCAGGATCGCGCTCCGCGGCAACCGCTTCATCGCGGCGAAGCGGCCGCTACTCTCGTTCCGCTCGGTGGAAACGGTGGAAATCGTCGGCAACCAGGGGATCGAAGACACGACTTATCCCTTTGCCCCGCAAGGAAATGCGGGTTATTTCTTTACCACCCCCAACTCCCCGGCGGTCAACTTCCGCGACTGCGGCAAAACCACCGTCGAGGGCAATCGTTTTTTTGAGGAATAGCTATGCGCGCCGAAATTACTTGGAGCTTGATGCACCCGACCGCCACCGATGTAAACTACATGCGCCGCGTGGTCGGCATCGCCGCCAACTCCGACTTGGACAGCTTTGAAATCTGCGGCGCTTTCGCCTCGCCCACCGGCGGGCTCAACGGCGTGGCGATGCTCGACCCCTATCCTACCGCCGCCGCCCGGCGCGACCGGCAATCGATCGCCGCCCAGCAGGAAAACCTGCGCGAGATCATCAGTCTTGCCCACTCGATCGGCAAACCGCTTTACCTCTGGCACCGCGAGATCATGATGCCGCCGGGGGTGATCGACGACGCCCCCGATATGATCGACGAACGGGGCGAATTCGACCTCTTGGGCAAGTCGTTTCAGGACTTTTTGCGCTACAAGCTCGCCAACGCCTTTGCGGTACTGCCCGGGCTCGACGGCGTGGTGCTGACGCTCACCGAGGCGGATTACTCGGTCATCCACAACTCCGACCCCGACCGTTATCCGCCCGACCGGGTGGTCGAGGAGATCGTCACCATTTTCGCCGAGGAGCACCAAAAGCGCGGCAAACGCTTCATTTTGCGCTCGTTCGGCTCGATCGCGCAGGACTACGAAGACATTTTGCGCGGGGCGCGCGCCGCCGCCAAAAAATACTCGTTCGACATCGAAACCAAGATCACGCCCTACGACTTTTCGCCGTTTCTGCCGACCAATCCTTTCCTCAAGATCCAGCCCGACACCCAACTCAACGCCGAGTGCGACGGGCTGGGCGAATTTCTCGGCGCGGGCTATCTCCCCGCCGCCAATGTGGAAAATATCTGCCGCTATGTGCGCGAGGGGCGCGCGGCGGGCGTTTCGCGCTACGCGATCCGGCTCGACCGCATCGGCAACACCATTTTTGATTGCCACGACATCAACCTCTACGCCTACACCCGCAGCATCCGCGACGAAAACGTCGACGCCGAAACGATCTACCGCGAGTACGCCGCCTGCCACTGGCAAAACTGTCAAGATGAGATGATCGCCCTCGCCAAGCAGGGGTTGGAAGCGGTCAAAAAGACCAATTTCATTGCCGGCAACGTCACCTTTCACAAGTTCCCGATCCTGCCGGAATTCAAGTGGGTGATTGCCGGCGGCATCCTCGGCGTTTTCCCCGAAAATGTGAGTCTGCACCAGCTGCGCGGCTGTTGGGGCATCCTCGCCGATCACGACTCCCCCGGCCGGGCGGCGATCCGGCGCGAAAAAGCCGAAGCCGTCGCGCTGGCGGAGTCCGGCTACCAAACCGTGCTGGCGCTGAAAGATCGCTTGAGCGAAACCGAATTTGCCAAAGTTGAGCGCGTCTGGCGCATCCTGAAAGTCGCTTCCAGCGCGATCCGCGCTTTTGTCGAAGTGCTCGCAAGCTACTTCGACGACCTCGACGCCGAAGCGGCGGTGCCGCAAAAACTCGCGCTTGCCGCCGCCGATGCGGAAAAGACGATCAACGCTCTCTTGCGCGACCCCTCGGAAAGTTTGCCCACCCTCGCCAGCTGTTGCGACGGGGCGGCGCTCCCCGGCGACGACCTCGACCGCGTCTATCTCAAGGGCTTGCGCTTCATGTGCCGCGAAACGCTGAATTTTTACCGCGCCGAGCAGAAACTGCGCGCCCGGTTGCGCCCGGGGAGCATCGACCTCGTCCTGCCCGGCGGCTTCGGCGACCACTACCGCATTTATCGCTACATGCACGCGAGCCACGCGGAGTTGCTCGACGGGCTCCCGGTGCGCTACGCCGGAAATACCGTTTTCCCCAACGGCTTTATTGAAGTTGACTTAAATACCGCATCCGCTTCCGCATTCGAGATCAAACTCCTGCCGGGAGACGCCGCCAATGCCAAAATCACCGTCGACGGCGAAACTTCGATCTGCCGCGCCGACGCCGACGGCGTGATCTCGTTGCCGATCAGCGGCAAAGCGCACGCGGTCGTAAGAATTGAAAAAGCCGACAAAACCTATCCGGCGGTAGTTTATATCAGGAGTGTAAAATGAGTATTGGGTCTTGGCTGTTCGTGATCTGCGGATTCGGTTTCGTGCTTTATATGGCGCATTACTGCCGCCGCTACATCCGCGACGCGGTGGACTTTTTCGCCGCCGGGCGCGTCGCCGGGCGCTACGTGCTCTCGGTGGCGAGTTTGGAGTCGGCGCTGGGGCTGATGGCGCTGATCGGCATGGTGGAAATGCGCTACAAAGCCGGACTTTCGCTCGAATTCTGGAACGTTTTTATGTTGCCGCTGGGCATGTTCCTCTCGCTGACCGGATTCTGCATTTACCGCTACCGCCAGACCCGGTCGCTCTCTTTCGGCGAATTTCTGGAGCGCCGCTACAACCGCCCCCTGCGGATCTTTTCGATGATCTTGCGCACCACGGCGGAAATGCTGACCAACACCATCGGCCCGGCGATCGCCGCCCGGGTGTTCATCTATCTTTTCGGCTGGCCGACCAAACTGTACTTATTCGGCTTCACCATTGATACTTTTATGCTGATAATGGCGGTGACGCTTTTCCTCGCGTGGTTCATCATTTCCTGCGGCGGTATGTTGGCGCTGCTGGTGACCGACAGCTTGCAGGCGTTGCTCTGCTACCCGATCTTCGTCATCTTTACGATCTATGTTTTCAGCTGTTTTTCGTGGAGCCGCGAGATCGTGCCGGCGCTCGCCGACCGCGTGCCCGGCGAGAGCTTCCTCAACCCCTTCGACATCGAGCACCTCAAGGAGTTCAACGCCTTTGCGATCTTCGTCATCGCCTTTGGCATGATCATGAAGCGCGCCATTTGGTACGGCGGCGGTCAGACCGGCAGTGCGCGCACCCCCCACGAACAGAAAATGGCGGGGGTGCTCGGGGAATTGCGCAACGGATTTTCCTCCATAATGACCTTGCTCTTTGCGCTGTTGGTGCTGGTGATCTTCAGCCACCCCCACTTTTTCTCGCAGGCGCATGAGATCCGGCAGGATCTCGCCGTTTCCGTAGTCAAAGACATCGTGGACGATCCCCAGCAGATCACCAAACTCAATGCCGCCATATCCACCTTGCCGGAAAAACCGGAAGTCATCGAAAAATTATCCATCAAAAACGATTACGACCAGCCCTACATGAAAAAGGTGCAGGGAGTCCTGACTGCCGAGCGCGGCGAACACTCCGGCAACGCCAAATTTCAGGAGTTCCGCACGCTGTTTTACCAGATGATGTTTCCGGTGACGATGCGCCACATCTTGCCGGACTGGCTGATGGCGGTGCTCTGTCTGTTGCTCATCATGCTGATGGTGTCGACCGACGATTCCAAAATGTTCAGCAGTTCGCTCACCATTACGCAGGATATCATCGTGCCGTTGCGCAAAAAGCCGATGGAGATCAAAACCCAGCTGACGGTGACCCGGGTGGTGACCGCGTTGGTCGCGATCTTTTTCTTTTTCGGCTCGCTCTACCTTTCGCAACTGGACTACATCAAACTCTACATCGAGATCATGACTTCGATCTGGGCGGGCGGCGCCGGCCCGGTGGCGATCTTCGGGCTTTACAGCCGCTTCGGCAACAGCTGGGGAGCGTTTTCCTCGCTGATCATGGGTTCCTCCACCGCGCTTTTCGGGATCTTCGTACAGCGCAAATGGGCGAGCGTCGTCTATCCTTTTTTGGTCGATCACGAGTGCGTCGAGAGCGTCCGGGCGTTTCTCGCCAAAGTTTCCTCGCCGCTTTACCCCTACGTCAACTGGCAGGAAATTTCCGCCGTAAAGTGTCCGATTTCCTCCTACGAATTTTCCTTTATCGCGATGCTGATCGGCATCCTCAGTTATGTGGTGATGTCGCTCTTGACCAACCACGGCAAGCGCTTCGATCTGGATAAACTTCTGCACCGCGACGAAGAAGTGAAAATCGAAAAACCGGTGCAGTCAACTTGGCAAAAAATTTCCGCCGTCATCGTCAAAATCGCCGGCGTCACCCCGGAATACACCCGCGGCGACAAATTCATCGCCTGGGGCGTTTTCTGTTACAGCATCGTCTGGCGGTGCGGGCTGGCGTTTTTAGGCGTGGTGATCTGGAACTTGTTTTCCAAGTGGAGTTTACCGGCGTGGAGCCGCTACTTTTTCGTCACTTTGTTTTTGATCCCCGGCACCCTCGGGGTTTTCACCACCGTTTGGTTCCTGATCGGCGGCATCCGCGACTTGCGCCAGCTTTTCCGCGATCTCGCCAAACGCAAAGCGGATTTCAATGACAATGGATTTGTCGTAAAAAAATAGGAGAAACGAAATGGATATTTCCGGATTGAGCAAACTCAAAAATGCGATTTCCAACGATCGCCCCGCCCTCGGCGCGGTCATCACCCTCAACGACCCGACGGTGGCGGAACTCGCCGGTTACGCCGGTATGGATTTCATCTGGATCGACAGCGAGCACAACGCTTTCAACATGGAAACAATCAAAAATATGGTGATCGCCGCCAAGGCGGGCAACTGCGCGCCCCTGGTGCGGGTGCGGAGCAACGACTCCGACCTAATCAAGCCGGTGCTGGATATGGCTCCCGCCGGGGTGATCATCCCGATGGTCTGCACCAAGGCGGCGGCGGAAAAGGCGGTCGCCGCCTGCAAATATCCCCCGGTGGGCATCCGGGGTTGCGGAGTCCGCCGCGCCGTGGGCTACGGCTCGGTCGAGTGGAGTGACTACCTCGCCAAAAGCGCCCAAGAGCCGTGGGTGATCGTCCAGATCGAACACGTCGAAGCCGTCCGCAATCTCGACGAAATTCTGACCGTGCCGGGCATTGACAGCATCTGCATCGGCCCCTGCGACCTTTCCGGCAGTATGGGCATTTTGAATCAGATGAGCGACCCGAAACTCAACGCGTTGCTCGACGAAGTCTGCGCCAAAGTCAAGGCGGCGGGCAAGATCCTCGGCACCGCCGCGGGCGACCTGCCCCGCTGGAAAGAGCGCGGTGTCGACTGGTTCGCCGGCACGAGCGACTGGGGCGCGATCGCCGGGGCGTTCCGCAACTTCAGCAAGGAGAAATGAAAAATGTTGGTGGCAATGATTTCCCAACCGGAAGAAAAAATTCCTTTCGATATTCCCAACCGCTTGCGCTCCAAAGGCATAGACATTATCTGCAAACGCTGTGAAAACCGCGAAATGCTGGTGGAGTTCGCCGCCGATGCCGAGATCATCTGGCTCTTTGGCGCCAACATCGCGCTCGACGCCGAGGCGTTGCGGCAACTGCCCAAGTGCCGGGCGCTTTTCCGCAGCGGCAGCGGCATGGATGCGCTCCCCTGCGAGGAAGCGAATAAGCGCGGAGTACTGCTTTTCAACACGCCGCAGTCGATTTCCGAGTCGGTGGCGGAACACGCGGTCTCGCTCCTCTTTGCCGCCGCCCGGAACATCCCGGAATTCGACCGGCAGGTGCGGGAAGGCAAGTGGGATTCCTCCGGCAATCAGACCCACTGGCACCTCACCGGGCGCACCCTCGGGTTGGTCGGTTACGGCAACATCGCCCGGACAGTGGAAAAAATGGTGTCGGGCTTTCAGATGAAAGTTTTGCACTACGACCCGTTTTTGGCGGATTCCACCGACTTGGATACGCTGTTGGCGGAGTCGGACTACGTTTCGCTCCACTGCCCGTTGACCGACGACACCCGGCACCTCATCAATGCCGAAAAACTCGCGCTGATGAAGCCCAACGCGCTGCTTATCAACACTTCGCGCGGCGGGGTCGTCGATGAAAAAGCGCTGATCGACGCGTTGCAAAATCACCGCATCGGCGGGGCGGCGCTCGACGTCACCGAGCAGGAGCCCCCGAGCGCGGATAACCCGCTGCGCCAACTCCGCAACGTGATCTTGACCCCGCACGTCGCCGCCTTTTCGGCGGACTTCGAGAAAAACTTCTTTGAGTTTTCTTATCGTAAAATTTTGGAAATCAACGAAAAACTCCAAGGTTAAACAGCGCTTATGCCGGAATTCAACCAACTCCGGGTCTGGAACTTCGACCTGCCGCCTTACCCGCGGGAAGGCGTCTTTCATCTCGACTCATCCGAGCACTGTCAGGTCACTCGCTTTCTCAAGTTTGAAGCGGGGGAACTGGCGCGGCTCCACCAACTCGACGTTATATCCAACGCTTTGGAGCTGAAACGCTTTAAGCGCAAACTGCGGAAAGAATTGCAAGCCAAGTTGGGGGTGGAGTACGATCCGGATTTGCCGTTGGATATCCGGGAATTCGGCAAGGTGGAAAAACCGGATTTCACCATCACCAAACTCATCTATCAGAGCCGCCCGGGAATTTACGTTACCGGCCTGCTTTACGTCCCCCGGGGCAAAGGTCCGTTTCCGGCGGTACTGCAAATGCACGGGCACAACATTGACGGCAAATTCGGGATCAACCCGCAGTCGGTGTCGCTCACTTTGGTCAAAAGCGGATTTGTCTGCTTAACTATCGACGCGATCGGCACTTACGAGCGCGCCAACACCCCGTATCAAGTGGAAAATCACGGCAGTATCCAGGCGGGATTTCTGCTCAATACCGGGGAAGCGTTGCTCGGCAGTCAATTAGTGGACAATCGGCGCGGGGTGGATGTGCTCTCTTCCCTGCCCTGCGTCGATCGTCGCCGCATCGGCGCCACCGGAGCTTCGGGCGGCGGCAACCAGACCATGTATTTGGCGGCATTCGACGAGCGGATCGCCGCGGCGATGCCGGTGGTGAGCGTCGGTTCGTTTGAGTCCTACGTTTACGGGGTCAACTGCATGTGCGAGCTCATTCCCGACGGGTTGACCATCACCGGCGAAGCGGGAGTTTTGGCGCTGATCGCCCCCCGCCCGCTCTGCATCGCCAACGCGCTCTACGACTGCAACTTCGACTTCCGCGCCGAGGAAATGCTCAAAACTTATCACGCGGTGGAAAAGGTCTACTGGAATCTCGGCAAAGGCGAAAACCTCAGTTATTCGATCGCCGATCGCCCCCACAGCTACACCGACCGCCAGCGCGAAGCGGCGCTGGGCTTTTTCACTTGCTTCCTCAAGGGCGAGGGGCACGGCCGCCCGCAAAAACTGCCGGTGATCGAGTTGTTGCCGGAAGCGGAACTGCGGCTTTTTGATCCGCCGGCAAGCCGTCCGCCGGAAGTGGCGACGCTCGGCGACCTCACCCGGCGCCGCAGTGATCTATTGCACCAAAAACTCCTTGAGACCGCGCACTTTTCCGCCGTCGCCAAACGGAAAGAACTGCAAAAATTGCTCCGGTTGGAAATGCCCGCCGGAAACGGGGAGTTGCAACGCTTTGCCCCGGTGGACGGCACCGGGCGCTTTGCAATTAGATTCGGCCATCACCTCTTGCCGTTTTTGCTCCGCGAGGGGAAAAAATCGGGCAAATTCGTCATCGTTCTGCACCCGGAGGGCAAGGCGGCGATCGACGCTCCCACGCTCCAAAAGGCGGCGCAAAGCGGCGCCACGCTGGTATTGCCCGATTTATTCGGCAGCGGCGAAACCGCCCAAGCCAATCACACCACCGGACTCTATCACCAATTTTTCCGGCAGTTGCTGTGGGTCGGCAAATCGCTGATGGGCGAGTGGGTAAGTGATGTGCTGATGCTCCAAAAGGTGCTGAAAAACCGCTTCGGCGCGCAGGAAATCGAAGTCATCGGCTTGCGCGAGTGCGGGTTGACCGCCGTGTGCGCCAACGCGCTCAAACCGGGCTTTGCCGCGGTAACTTTGGCGGACGCTCCGGCAAGTTTGCGCTACGACTTGCGGAGCGTGGACTTGAAAAAGCCGAACTTCAAGGAAAAGTTCCATACCGGGGCGATCTACAGTCTCGCCGGAGCGATCCCGGATTTTCTGCTCTGGGGCGACGTAAGTTTAGCGGCGGCGCTCGGTTTCGGCGAAGTAAAATTCACCGCGCCGCGCACCTCCGACGGTACGCCGCTATCTAAATCGGAATTTGCCCAAATCCAAGCCGAGATCGCCCAACTTGGCGCCAAGGTCCAATAAAAAATCCGCCGGGATTTTCCCGGCGGATCGAATGCCTTATTTTTGCTTCCAGTTGCCGAGGCTGTCTTGGAGCCAGGTGCCGGATTTGACCCGCTCGGAAATTTGCTTGGCGCGGCGCTCGCCGACCAGCTGCACCGTCGTCTTTTCCTTGCGCGCGATCGCTTCGTAAATTACTTTGCGGTCGGCGTTTTCCGCCTCGACCACCGCTTTATCCGCCGCGCTCAAATCGCCGCGGATCGCCAAATATCCACTCGACGCTTCCCCCACACTCCCGGCTTGGAGCAAGGCGGTGATCGCCGGTTGCCGCTTTTTCATATTGGCCTTGATCGTCTGCGCCGTCGGCGCCGCCAGCAAGACTCCGGTCAAAACCACCAGAAACAAACTCAGATATCTTTTCATTTTTCTTTACTCCTTGTTTTCAGTCGAATTCGCATTGGCTCCGGAAGTCGAATCCAGATCGCCGAAGAAATCATCCAGCGCCCGGTCGACCTTGACGTTGATATCCACCGTGATGTGGATCGGTTTGACTTCGATCGGCTTGATCTCGTTTTCGGTGGTCAGCTTGATGCATCCGGTCAACGCCAACGCCGCGATGCCGATCACCCCGCCGAATCGGTGAAGTTTTTTCATTTTCCGCTCCTTGAAATTAGTCCGGTTGTCTTTAATATAACGCCGTCAAAACGGTTTTACCAGTTCCAAAATATCCTGCACCGGCAAAGCGAGATTCACATCCAGCATGATCCCCTGAAAATTGTGCGGCACGTCGCTCTTGACGATCCCGCCGTCGGCATAGGTGAAATAAAGCGGCTTTACCGGCTTGCCGTTGAGTTGCATGGTGAGCTTCAACTCCTCGCCGGCGGTGGCGAGGTTGATCTTCGCCCACGAGTAGTCGAACTCCCGCAACGCCGCCTGCGCCATGTCGAAAACCGGGTTGTCGCCCTGCGCCGCCCGCACCGCTTCGCTGAAAGCCAGTTCCAAGTGTCCAGTCTCGCCGGGGCTGGTGTAGAGAAAGGCGTCTTCGACCCGGATACCTTGGGCGTGCGAGTACTCCACCGGCAACGTGCCGCTGATCTTGCCGCTGCCCGCACCGGCGCCCGCGCCGATCTGCGCCAAAAACTCCGCCAGATTGAGCCGATCGCAATGAATGGTCAGCGGAAAAACTTCACTGCGGGGATCGAAGTGGAAATACTCGCTTCGGATCACGCCGCCGCACCAGTTGATCCGCAACTTTTCCAAGTTCCACGCGGTCGGGGAATCCATGCGCAACTGCGCCTCGGCGGCGCCGGTTTCGATCGCGCCGACTTTGACTTTGCCGCACCGGACCGTCTGGCGGGCGGCACTGCCCAACTTCGGCAGCTCCGGCAGTTGAAAGTTGACGGCAAGGTCGGAAATTTCCCAATTTTTTGCCGGCAAAGAGAGATGCGTTTCCGCGATCTCCACCCCCGCCGAACCGGAAAAAACGCCGCCGATCAGTTGGAAATCCCCGCGCGCCCGCACTTCGCCGGAAACTTCCAAATCGGCGTAATCGGGGGGCAAGAGGGTCAACAATTCCGCCGCGGGGGTGAACTTCTGCCGGGGCGCTTCCGCCTTGCCGGTCAACCGGAAAGCGTTTTGCCAGTCGGCGAGCGCGGCAAGTTGTGCCCGCACCCCGGCAAGTTGTGCCGTCGCCTGCAACGTCACGCTCCGGTCGCCCCAATGCGTTTCCGCCGCTATCTCGCCCAAATTCTGCTCGGAAAATTCGATTTTGCCCACGCTGATCCGCCCCGGAACCGGGGAAAAAAGCGGCACCTGCGCGGCGATATCCGCCAACTTCAACTGCGCCGCCGGGAGCGTCACCTCGCCCCCGGAGCAACTTATCGTCGGGGCAGAAAGCGCGCCGCTGACGCTCAATTCCGGCAATTTTACCGCGAGAAACGGCGTTTTGACGCTCGCCATGCTCCAAGTGCCGGAAAGCGTGCCCGCCGCGCCGTCGAGGACGATCCGCCCGCCGGGGAGCGTGCCGGAAAGGTCGCCCGAAAGGGTTTCCCAGCTCCACTTGTCCTGCGCCGTCTTTTCGGGATAGCCCAACTCGAAGCGCTTTTGCGATAAATCAAAGGCAAAGGGCAACTCCCCGCAATTGAAAGCGCTGCCGAATTCGATCTTGCCCGCGCCGATCCCGGTGGCGAGGTCGCCGTCGCCCGCAATTTGCGGCAACGGCAGTTCCAGCTTTTCCCGAAGCAACTTACCGCCGGAAATACTGAAATCGACCTTGCCGTCTTTAAGCGTCGCCCGGATCTCCGGCTCGTCAACGATGCTCAAGTTACCCGGCAACTTGCTCCGGCGCAAGAGTTTGAGGTTAAGGCGCGCCGCGGTCAACTTCCACTGCGGGATGCCCAGTTGAAAGTCGCTCTCGATGCGGATCGCCGGTCGGCACTCCGCCGGGAGTTGGGCGCGCACCCAAAGCGGCGACTCCTCGCCGCCGAGTTCGCCCTCCAGCGAGCCGAAAAATTGCTCGTCTTCCGCGCCGCCCGCCACTCGCAAACCGCCCCCGGGAAGCGCGACGTCAAAGCAATAAAAGAACTTGCTCCACCCGGATTTGTCGCAACTGATCGACCCGGTGAAGGGCAAAAAGAGCAGTTCGCGCCCGGTGGCGGGTGGCGTCGCCGGAAATTCGATCCGCACCACGCCGTCGCCGGAAATCCTCCCGACTCGGATCGGCAAACGCCGAAAATCAAATCCGGAGGAGCCGGAGGATTTTTCCCCGGAAACGGGAAACATCTGCGCCACCGGCAACACCGCCCCCTGCCCGGAAACATTCATCACTATTGTTACGCCGCGAAGCGCCACTTCGTCGAGGCGGCGATGCCACAGCAGACCGCCGGGAGTGTAGCGCAAGGTGAGATTTTCCACTCCGCTCGGTGCCGCGTCGACCCGGTGCGCCGCGCGCAGCGCGACGTCAGCGCCGTAAAGACCGAAGCGTTTGACTTCGACGGTGAACTTGCCGGAGCGGGCAAGTTCGTCCAGCAGATCAGTGAGTCGATCTTCCACCACCAGCGGCAGGATCGCCCCGATCACCAGCAGAAAAACCGCCAACCCGATCAGCACCCCAGCAAAAATTTTCCACCGGCGAAAATTTAAGCGCATAACTTCCCCCTTTTTTTTCAGGAGCGAATCAGAAATGCCGCCAAGTTGCGGCGGAAATGCCACGCCGTGCCGTCGGCGTTGAGTTTTTGCAAGTGCTCCTGCCAGCGGTCGGTCGCCAATTCGGCGGTGAACTTTTCGACATCGGAAGTCCCGGTGGGGCAGATCGCGATATGCGAACGCCGCGCCACCGGCAGATACTCCTGCCACGGCACCGGCACGTCGTGCCACGCGCCGTCGCCGCCGTACACCGGCACGAAATCGACCCGTTCCTCGGTGCGGAAAGCGTGGGCGGTCACTTCCACGTCGAGCGCTTCGCCGTCGACGGCGTTGATCCGGGTCTTGAGAATGGAGCGCGTAGCGGCGCGAGTCGGCGCGAAATGCGCCTCGCCGATCGCGTTGGCAAAACTTTCCCGCTCCCCGAATGCCGCCTGATCGCACTCGACGATCCCGGCGTAAACATCGGCGAAATTCCGGTGTTGCTGGTAGATCGGGATGCAAAACAGCGGCGCAAAGGAAAAGTAAAGACTGCGGAAAAATTCGTTGCTGTAGCGGTTGAATTCCTGCCGCGCCGCCGCCAGATCGCAATTTTTAAATCGCTCCGGCGAGGCGTTGATATCCAGCCGGTCGAGGTGGGCGGAACTCAAAATGTTGATCATACCGTGTTTGAGGAAGCGGAAATCGTCGCCGTAGCCGAATTCCCGATCGCGGAGCAGTTTGAGCATTTCCTGCTGGGCGAGCGGGGTAAAAAGCAACCGGAACTGCTGCTCGTTATCCCGGTCGACGGCGTGGAAGCAGGCGTCGAACTCCCGGTTGTCCATAATGGTAAAGGGATCGTTCAGATCCCGGCTTTTCTTTTCCAAAGCGGCAATGGCGCTCTTGAGTTTGCGCTTGCCCCAGAAGCCCCTGCTCTCGGCAAGATCGTTGGGTTTACGGGAAAAATTCAACTCCGGAGCCGCCTCGTTGCCGTAAACCAGGAATTTTTCCTCGCGGTAAACCGGGGCGGGCTTATCCACGTGGGCGACCAGCACTTGGGTCCGGGTCACCCAACGGCTCCGGGTGTTGCCGCGGGAATCGGTGTAATAAACTTTTTCCTGCCAAGTGATAGTCAGAGTGCCGGTGTAGGTTTTGGGCTCCCATTTCTGCCGGAGCGCCTGAAACACTCCCCACGGATTGCCGTTGACCGCCCCGCTTTGACAGCCGAGCACCGAAGTACACTCATCGGTCGCCCCGTCCCACTGGAACTGGCGGCACAACTGCTCCTGCCGGGAAGTGCAGAAATAGGGGTCGATCGCCACGATCGGGATCGTCTGCATCACCAGTTGCGCAATGGTATCCCAGCGGTAAAGGCGGTTGAGCGGCGCCATCATCTCCCACGCCGCCTGCCGCTTTTCCGCCAAGGCTTTTTGCCGGATATCGACGTCGGCGCGGATCCGGGCGATGCGGCGGTTGATCGCGGCAAAGACCAGGATCAGCAAGGCGATGCCGATGCCGAACCCCGCCACGGCGGCGGATAAGGAAACCTCCGCAACGTGCCACTCGGGGTTGATTTTGGGCAAAACGTAAATGACTCCGACGCCGATCCCCGCCAGTGCCGCCAGCACCAGAACGAAGCGGAAAAATTTCCAAACTCCGAGGTAGAAACCCAAGTCGGCGATCGCCGCTTCGAGTTTGCGAATTTTCGCCATCAGCGCGGCGTTGGCGGATTCGTCGATGCCGGAAAGGCGGACGAACTCCTCAAACGCCTGCGCCGTGCGGTCGGCGTGTTCGGCTTTGAGCCGCCCCCGGTAGAGCGCTACCGGGTCAAGAATTTCCTCGTGGTCCATGTTTTTCGCTCCCGCCGGGGGGAGTTATCAGAAAAACTGGCTCTTGGAATTGGCGATCGTTTCCGCCGAGACCGAAAACGGTATCTTGGTCGTGAAGTGACTGCGGGCGGCGACGATCTGCCGCACCGGCCAGTTATAGACCTCGGTATTCCAGATCAGTACCAGTTGGTTGTAAAGATCCCGGGCGGCGGTGATCTCGCGCTGCAGATAGCTGTTTTGCCGCATCGCTTCGGCGATCTGGGCATGCGCTTTCAAATCCGGATAGTTTTCCAAATGAGGCACCAGCGTGGCGAAGCCCCGGTTGATCGCCGCAGCATCGGCGTTGAGATCGGCGTTGGGCGAACTCCCGCCCCGGTACGCCGCCACGGCGGTCATCACTTCCTTATCCAAGTCGATCGACTGCTTGACCAAGCCGGCGACGTTTTTGAGTATCTCGTAGCGTTGCTCCTGATAATTGGCGATCGTCGAGGCGCTCGACTGCAACCGCTGGAGCAGTTGGAGAAAATAGTTTTTCGCCTGAATTTTGACAATGGCGTAGATCACCGCGGGCAGTACCGCCGCGCACCACAAGCCGATAAATCCGCCCTGCGGCCAATCCGGCTTCACCCCCCAAGTGATGATCGCCGCGATCACGAAACCGATGATATAGACGACGATTTCAAACAGAACCGAGCCGAAACCGATCTCGATCGGCAACTGCTTTTCGATCACCCGGACCTCGCGCCCCTGCTCGTTGACCGGATCATTGACTTCATCCAACGGATTTGCCATAGTACACCCCCTTTTTTTTTACCCAAGGAAACTCCGCATCATAATTTAGTCGGTAAATCCGGCAAAATCAAGCCGAAAAGCCGCCGAAACCCAATCCCTGCAGAAATTTTCGATAACAATGCAATCCGCCGCCGGGCACGTTGATCTCCAAAATGACCGGCATGTCCTGCGGCACCATGCCCGCCCGGCGGGCGAGGAAATAGGAACTCAACGGAATGATCTTGCCGTAAAAACTTTCCAGCGGGATGTGGTTCTTGAAGTTGTTTTCCGACAGCTTGCAGATTTGGTGAAAGTGGCACCCCTTGATCGGCAGCTCCGGTACGTTGAAGTAGTCGCTCACATACTCGTACTGCGAAAACGGCACGTTGTTGCGGGCGTGACCGATGTCGAGATGAAAACCGATCAAATCACTGCCGGAAATTTCCCGCAGATGAGTGATCCACTCGGAGCACTCGGCAATCGTACAGCCGTAATTGCGCTGATCGTCGTTCCACTTCATATAGCGGGTGTGGAGATTTTCAATGCCGACGGTAACGCCGTTTTGCCACAGCGGCGATACGACTTTCAAAAAATTTTCCGACAGTTGCGCCTGGGCGCCGGGAAATTCGGCGGCGGTAACGTCCGGCACATGCAAAGTGACGCGATCGACCCCCAGGCGCAAGGCGGCGGCGACTCCCCGGGATAATTCGCTCCCCTCCTCTCCTGAATCGGTGCGGAGATTGGGCAGGTGAAGCGATAAATTTTTTCCGCCACACTCGCGCCAACGGGAAACGGCGGCAAAGAGTTCCGGACTCTCGTTGTCCAGCGCCTCAAAGCGCAATTCCGCCACCGGAATCTGCAATTTCGCCGCCCCGGCGAGTGTTTCCAACGGCTCTTTCATGCACGATACGCCCAAAACTTCCCGCAACGACTCCCGTTCCCCGGCGCTCCACTCGGCGGGATCAACGCCGGGCTGGGCGAGCGAAGTTTTGCGCCAACCGCGATCGCTTTGCCACTCGAAAATCAAAATTTGCGGCGGTCCGCCCGACGCCTTGTCGGGGTCCAGCCCGCGCGAAGTAGTGTCGCTGTCCTCGTGGACGTGCCCGGCAATCACCGCGGTCACGGCGCGCCGAGCTTGGGCGGCGCGGAGCACTTCCTGCGCCGGGGCTTCCCACAGCCGGGGCGGATAGTGGGTTGCGAGCAGACACCCCTTGCCCGCCGGAAGTTTTTCCAACGCCGCCAATCCGGCGCTATCCGGCTGCGAACTTGAGGTGTCGAGCAAAAAGAGCGGCAGTTCCGGCGGTGCGGCAATATCCTGCCCCGTCCGCCCGGCGGGGTCGCCGCTGCGCAACTCGGCGTTGCCGACGGTGGGATAAAAGGCAAGCGGATAGCGCCGCAGATATTCATACCAAAGTTGCGTCTGCGCCGCCGTGCCGGTCGCGGTGAGATCGCCGAAGCCGACCACGGCATCGACTTGTTGCCGAGCCGCTTCGGCGAGCGCCCAGTCGACCGTACTGAACTTGACCGAATTCGGGTTGTCGGTCAAATGGAGATCGCCCATCAACGCAAATTTCATTATTCCGCTCCGCAAAAAACACCGTTGTCATCGGCGTTTAATATAGCATAGCGGCAATGAGCTTTCAAATCCGTCGTACGGTTTGACTTTCAGGAGGTACGGCACTATATTATTACATCATTCTTGAGTAAAACTCCATATAACAAGAGGATTTTTCATGAAAAAACTTTGGCTTTCGTTGTTTTCGGTATTGGCGCTGACGCTCGTCGGCGCGGAGATCGAGTTGCCCGCATCCGAGTTCACCAAGCTCAACGGTTGGGTTCAGGAGGGGTCGTTCATTTGCAGTACCCAAAAGGGCGCCACCGCCGAAGCGGTGATCGACATCGCCACCCCGGGCAAGTACCAGATGTGGGTGCGCACCAAAAACTTCGGCGACAACTGGCGCGCCGCCACCTTTGAGATCAACGGCAAAATCGTCGGCGACTTCGGCGACGTTTACGGCATTGGGCAGAGCGAACCGGGTTGGGGATACACCAAAAAAGCGGTGGATCTGCCCGCCGGTAAAGTTACCGTAAAGCTGATCTCCAAGGGCGCCAAGTGCCGGTTGCTCCGCATTTGGTTCACCGACGATGCTCAAGCCAAGCCGGAAGACCTCGGACTCTTGCGCGAGCGCCCCAAAAACGCCCCCGCCAAGGCGAATACCGCCGCGGACGCATGGGGTTCGCCGACCGGAGCCCCCGCCGACGC
>JAZTWK010000001.1:0-5007 GCA_045635865.1 Victivallaceae bacterium | reverse complement strand
ATGCCGGTTGCACCACCAGCGGCAACTCCACCTGCTGAACAATCGCCGCCAGTGCCGACAGCGTCGTTTCCGGACCGGCGCCGCAATTCAAACCGAGCGCGGCGGGCGCCGAAGCCGCCGCCGACAACTCCGCCAGAATTTCCTTGATCCCGGCGCCGTCGCTCAATTTGCCGTCTCGGTCGAGCAGAAAACTCGGGATCCACGCCGGGTCGTCCGCGGCGTCGATGACGGAAACGACTACATGCAGATCGGCAAGCGACTCCAAAGACTCAAAAATGAGCAGATCCACCCCGGCACGGCGCAAGGCCGCGAGCTGTTCGGCGAGCGCCGCCTGCGCTTCCGGCAAGGGGTATTTACCGAGCGGACCGAGCGCGCCGGAAATCAAAGTTTCCGGGCGTTGCGCGGCGGCGCCGCGCGCCAGAGCGACCGCCGCCAGATTGATCTTTTCCACCTGATCGGTCAACCCGAAGGCGGATAACTTCAACCGATTGGCGTTGTAGGTGTTGGTGGTCAGCACGTCACTGCCGGCGTCGACGAAAGATTTATGGATCTCCGTCACCGTCTTGGCATCGCTCAACGCCAACGCTTCATAGGAAATATTGAGAAAAAAATTCCGCTTGTAAAGTTCCGAGCCGAAGCCGCCATCCCAAACCAGCACTTCGTTTTTCAGCAGCTGCTGAAAAGTTTCCCGTTTCATCTTTTTGCCCTCCGGATTTCACTGCACACTGGCTAATGTACCACCGATGAAGCAAAAATCAAGCAGTCAAGCGGTTTTTGGCGACTAATCGCCAAAGTCGTACTTGGCGGCACCGCTCCCGGCGGAAACCCGGCAGTGAAAGACCGCGCTCAAATTTTCCGGAGTCAAAACCTCGCGCGGCTTTCCGCACCCCCAAAATCTGCCGTCGGCGAGCAACCAAACCTCGTCGGCAAACTGTTCCGCCAGCGCCAGATCGTGCGAAATGATCATCACTGCCCGACTTTCCGCTTCGCGCCGCAGTTGGCGCATCAGGCGTTGGGCAAAGGCCGGATCCTGGGCGCTCAAGGGTTCGTCAAGAAGCAGAAACTCCCCCTCCAGCGCGAGCGCCGCCGCCAGCGCCAACCGCTGAAATTCGCCGCCGGAAAGCGTATTGGCGACCCGATCGGCATACTCGGCGAGGGCGACTCGCTCAAGCGCACGCTCGACCGCCGCCAGATCCGCGGCGGAAGCGCCGCGCCACGGCGACATTTTGGCGTTGCGCCCAAACAAGGCAAATTCGCGCACCGTATAATCAAATACCGGCACGGTCAACTGGCGCAAAACGCCAAAGTGCGCGGCGATCTCGCGGCGGGACATCGCCGCCAGATCTTTCCCCGCGAGCCGCACTTCCCCGGAAGCGGGACGCAACACTCCGGATAAAAGTTTCAGCAATGTACTCTTGCCGGAGCCGTTGCCGCCCATAAGAAAAACGAGTTTGCCAACTTGCAGTCGGCAGGACAGTTGCTCAAGCACCGGCTTTTTCCCGTAGAAAAAACTCAACTTTTCCGCGGTCAGGATCATCGCCCGAACCCCCGGTTCCGCCGATAAAGCACCGACAAAAAGACCGCGCCGCCAAAAACGGCGGTCAGCACTCCCGGCGGCAGTTGGCGCACCGGGTCGAGCCACCGCCCCAGTTGGTCGCACAACATCAAAAAGAACCCGCCGCCCAAGTAAACCGTCACCGCCTGATGCCGCTGATCGCTCCCGGAAATTTTCCGGATGATGTGCGGCACGATCAAGCCGACGAAGCCGATCATGCCCGCGAGCGCCACGGCAAGCGCGACCAGCAACGCTGCCAACAGAAGCAAAATCAACCGCACCTTTGCCACCGCCACGCCGAGAAATGCCGCCCCCTCGTCGCCCAGCGCCATGGCATTGAGATCGTTGGCAAAGATCTGCATTGCGCCGAGCGCCGCGACCGAAGTTACCCCGAGCAGCAATAGCCCGACAGGCTCCGCCGAGGATAGATCCCCGAGCATCCACCAGTTCACCCCGGCAACTTCCAAATGGTCGGCGACCGAAATGAGATAGAGCAATATCCCGGAAAGCACCGTGCCGACCACCACCCCGCCCAAGAGCAGTTCCGTAGCGGAAACCCGCCCGAAGCGCCCGATCAACAGCACCAAAACAAACGCCAGCACCGCCCCGGCGAAAGCGCCGCACGGCACGGCGAAAACCAAATGTCCGGCGCCGCCGAGCATCGCCAGAAACGCCCCCAAAGTCGCGCCGCCGGAAACCCCCAATGTGTAGGGCGTTGCCAGTTCGTTGCGAAACAATGCCTGCGTGAGATTGCCGGATACGCTGAGCGCGCCGCCGACCAAAAATCCGGTCAGCAGGCGTTGCACCCGCAAGGAAAAAACTTCCGGCGGCGCCGGCAGGAGCACGATCAGCGTCAACGCGCCGATGCCGAGGAGCAACCCCGCGCCGAGTTTTCCGCTTTTCATTGCCGCTTTTCCCACTCGGCGCGCAAGGCGTTTACCGCCTCGATCCACCGCGGACCGGGGCGTTGAAAAATATCCGGATCGGTCAGGCGGATCACCCGATTTTCCCGCACCGCCCGCAATCTTTTCAACCCGGGATGCGCCGCCAGTTCCCGCGGGTCATGCCAGGTGAGCACCCAGTCCGGGTCGCTGTTGAGCAAAAACTCCATATCCGGGGTGAAATAACCGCTTTTCCCGGCGAAATCCACCGCTTCCACGCCCGAAAGCGCGAGCAATTCCTGACAAAAAGTATCGTTTCCGGCAACGACGATCGGCTTTTCCCATAGCAAGAGGAGCACCCGGTACGGATAACGCCGACCGCGCGCCCACTGTTCCGTCGCGGCGTCGATCCGCGCGATCTCCCGCGCCGCCGCCGCTTCGCAGTGCAGGGTTTTCCCGAGTTCCGCCACGAGTTCGCGGTAGTCCCCGATCCGGTTGCAGGGCGCCACCCACACCCGGACGCCCCGCCTTTCCAAGGTCTTCGCCGCCACCGGATTGACCATTAAGTTGGTGATGACCAGATCGGCGCGCAACTTCAAAATGGCTTCCGCATCCGGGATCCCGAAATCCCCGGCGACGGGAAGTTCCCGCGCTTGGGCAGGGAAATCGCAGACCCGACTGCGGCCGACCAGTGCCGACTCCGCGCCGAGTTGAAAGATCGTTTCGGTAACCGCCGGGGAAAGCGAGACCACCCGCTGGGCAAAACCGGTCAGCACCACACCGACCAGCAAAGCGATGATCCCGAATTTTTTCATTGGTTCTTGGCTTGGTAAAGCGGATCGTAGGCTTCCAAATCTTCCGACAGAAATCCGGTGCGGACGCCGTCCCCGGCGCCGCCTTTGGTGAAGATCCGCCGCGATTCCCCGGTGTGACCGTCAACGTAAACGGCGATCGCCCCCTTGGCGTGGCGAAAATCCACCGTGCCGTAGGAATTCAAACTGCCGTAGCCGTAATTCCCCGCTTCCGGAGCCCGCAGATAACTGGTGACTTCGTATTTGCCGTTGTCGAGATACCCGGCGTCGGCATTCATCACCGTCCGCGACGCCTGACGCACCTCGGTCAGGCGGCGACTGTTGAGATTTTTGGGGTTGTAACAATCTCCGCCCAGACATTCGTTGTAGCCGTAACCGGCGAATTTGGTGGTGTAACTTTGCGTAAAGCCCAACGCCTCCGGGCATTGAAAAATCTGGCAGTTGTCGGCATTGATGCCGCCGGTGCCCGCACCCAAGGTGAGCAAGCCGTCGCCGGTCATATTAAACGAAGCGTCGTAACCGGCATCCCAACCCCCGGTCGCGGTGAGCATCGGACAGAAAAAGTTGTCGTAATTCGATGCGTAAAGCAACTGCAATATCCCGATCTGCCGCAAATTATTGGAGCAGGAGACCTTTCGCGCCGTCGCCCGCGCCGAAGACAATGCCGGCATCAACATCCCGGATAAAACGGCGATGATGGCGATCACCACCAACAACTCAATGAGCGTAAAAGAATACTTACGCCCCCGGAAACGGCTGCCGTTCCGGTCCCAAAAACTCCCCATGATGAACTATCCCCGCTGGTTGTGTGACGCGCACAATTTTTCCGGGAGCATCTCCCGGGGCGAGCTTGAGGGATCGCGGGATCCGACTATGACGGTTGCGCGACAGCCACGGAATTTCACCGATGATTCACCGCTGTCGATCCCTCAAATTACGGCGATAATATAGCACGGCAGATTTGAAAAATCAATCTCCGAGCTGTATGTTATACCGCAATATGACAAGTACGACGACTTCACACTTAACCAATGGAGGATTTCATCATGTCGTTGCAAAGAATGGATACCTTGATGCGGGATGCCCGAAGCAAGAAAATCGCCCTCGCCGCCTTTGAGTGTTGGGACAGCCTCAACATCCAGGGCATCGCGATCGCCGCCAGCAAGACCAAATCGCCGGTGATCTTTCAGGCGACTTCCATGGAATTCGGCCCGATCGGCGGCGCCGACGCGCTCGCCTGCATGGTCAATTACTACATCAAGCGTTACGATTTGGATGCCGCGCTTCACCTCGACCACGGCACCTCGATCGCCGAGGTGGAAGAGTGCTGCGCCGCCGGATTTTCCTCGGTGATGCTCGACGCCTCGATCCAGAATTTTGAAGAAAACGTCCGCCTTTCCAAGCAGGCGGCGGATATCGCCCACGCCCACAACGCCAGCTGTGAAGCCGAACTCGGCCACGTCGGCGGCGGCGACGGCGGCGAAGGTTCCGAGTCGGTGCTGACCGTGCCCGGCGAAGCGGCGGAATTCGTTTCCCGCACCGGCGTCGACTGTCTGGCGGTGGCGATCGGTACCGTCCACGGCGAATATCGCGGCAAGCCGGAGCTGAAACTCGACCGGTTGGCGGAGATCGCCCAGGCGGTCGACGTCCCGCTGGTGCTCCACGGCGGCAGCGGCACCCCGATCGACCAGCTGCAGGCGGCGATCCGCCTCGGCATCGCCAAGATCAACATCTGCACCGACATCAACAAGGCATTCAT